>NZ_JAGIPX010000069.1 GCF_017814945.1 Paraburkholderia sp. LEh10 | reverse complement strand
CCCGTCACGCCGGTGCATCGCGCAATGCGCTTTCGGACAAACGTCTGCTACTGCGCCACTTCTGTATAACGAGATGCGTTAAACCTCCACTGGCTATTCAAATATGAATCCTCGCTCCAGCAGGGCGTGAAGCCTAAGGCTTGTTGCGTCAAGAACGTGCTTGCCGCCGTCAGAGACGCATACCCCGAACGCGCGGGTAAGGCCTGTCATTTGTTCGATCTGAAGTGGGGCGCCGAAAGCGGATGCCATCTTACCGCACTCCGCTTCCTCTTCTTCGTCCGGCTATTTCGCGGCGACCTCGCAAGCAGCGAACTTACGAGTCAACCGCTCAGCATGTTCGAGGTGACATCATGAAAAACGATTCCTTTCCCAAAACTCTCGCGGCGGGTCTCCTGCTACGGGAGGTAAAGAGCGGAAAGCGCTTCCGCATCATTACACCCAACGGCGCCGGCTTCTACACGATGTTGTATAACATCGACGACAAGCAAAACTCTTGGCCATTCGCCAAAGAAACGTCCGAAATTCAAAGACGCTTGTCCGAGGATGAGCCGGACGAGACGAGATATGTCATTGACCTTGCCGACCCATGGTCCTCCTGCGTACGGACGCCGCGCCCTAACTACAATCAGAAAAAGCTCGATAAGCTCTGGAAACTCGTGGAGCCGCTCGTGTCGCCGCCGCTTGCCTATCGGGTCATGAATCCAACCTATCGCAACAAGATACTGATGGAGCATGCACACCGAACGGGCACATCCCGCCAGTCCCTTTCGCGTTACCTCCGACGCTTCTGGCAAAGAGGCCTTACGCGCGAGGCGTTACGTGACGACATGGACCGATGCGGGGGAAGTGGCAAGCCCAAAACGTTCCAGCAAAAAAAAACGGTCGACGACCGGCAAACGGACATCCTGGTGCACCGGGGATACCCGAAGTAAAGACCCTGCTGCGGATTGCAGCGGATTGGCTGCTGGAGGATCCGCATAAGCGAACGTATCAAGACGCACTGGACTATATTGCGCGATTCATCGCCGACATGTGGGTTGTCGTTACGCCAGATGGCCCCGCGGCACTGGCGGGAATCGACCGCAGGTTTCAACCGACAGTTCCACAGCTCAAATACCTGATTGCCAAGGAACGCCCGTATGCGGAACTCAGGCGCGCCCGAGTCGGGAAGAAAAAATATGAACTGACTGCTCGTGAGTTTCACGGACGCGCCGATCAGCATGTCACTGGACCTGGTGACGCGTTCGTCCTTGACGCGACGGTGGCCGACATCTATCTCGTATCACAGTTCGACAGAACGCTGGTAGTGGGAAGACCGACCGTCTATCTGGCAATTGACGTTTTCAGCCGCCTGATCGTTGGAATATATGTTGGCTTTGAACCGCCCTCCTGGGTTGCCGCCATGGTTCTAATCACCAACGTGGTTGCTCCGAAGGTTGCCTTCTGCGAGCAGTTCGGCATTTCGATAACCGAAGATCTATGGCCAAGTCACTTTCTACCGAAGGTCTTCCTCGGTGATAAGGGTGAAATGATGAAGATCGACGCCGGAAAACTGATTGTCGAAAATCTTCTCGTTGATCTTGAGAACACGGCGTCAGGACGTCCTGACGCCAAGGCTATTGTCGAAACGCGGTTCCATACGATTCAAAAGAAATATTCCGTCTTCGTCCCCGGCTACGTCGAGAAGGATTTCAATGAGCGAGGCGCACGAGACTATCGACTCGATGCGGCACTGACACTGTACGAATTCACCCAAGTCATGGTCTGGGCATCTATCCAACATAACACCGCCCCGCTTAAGGACTTCCCAACCCCACCGGATATGATCGCCCAGTCGATGGCCCCGACCCCTATCGCGTTATGGAAATATGGGATTGCAGAGCGGTCTGGAGTCTTGAAGTATAAGTCCATCGATGAAGTCCGTCGATGGGTTCTCCCTCGAGATACCGCAACGATCACTCACAAAGGAATTGAATTCAAGGGGAATTTCTACACTTGCCCAACTGCGGCACAAAACGGATGGTATGTAAGGGCACGCAAAGAGACGTGGCGAGTCTCCGTGGCATATGACCCACGTGACCTCGGGATGATCTGGCTATGCGAGCAAGACGGCTTTGAAAAATGCACGCGATACGGCACTACCAGCAAGAATTATCAGCTTGACGGAAAGTCACTCGCGGAATGGGTTCATCTAATGCAGATGAACAGCGGCAACATATCCGATTCACTCGATGACCATCTGTTGATCAGGGTTCAAGCCAATGAGGCCATCGAAACCATTGTCAAACACGCGGAAAGCGCCAAAAACGCTATAGCGGCAATGAAGGGACTTTCAAAGTCCAAGGTATCGGAGATACGGAATGCCCACGCTCTGGAACGCGCCGCCGAACAAATGGGCGTCGCCGGTCCGGAATCTGATCTTGCCATAGGGCCGGAAAAGCGCGCGAAGGCTACACCATCGGAGAAAGCTCGGACCCCATCGCAAAAGCGCGAGAGTACGCGCGAGTCTTCTCCTCGTCGCAGTTCAGCGCATTCTGGACGTCGCGATAGCAAACTGGACAAAGCCCTCAAAGCTCTCAACGAGATTCGCCAAAAATGTTAACCGCTCAAAAACTCTCTTCTTCGGATGTGACAATCTCACTACCAAGGCGTCGGATCGCCATCGTTGACGCCCAATATGTGGCTCGTGACGAGGACCTTGGCGTGGATAACCCTCTGATTCGCGCCCTCCCCCCGTATCTAAGTGTGGACTCGGTGCAAGCTGCATTTCGAAACACACCTAAGTTTAATCCGGATCAACGATCGGCGTCGGACAACGCTCGGATTCTTCGAGTGTGCACGCTAAACGAATACATTGAATTGTTGCGATGCCACGCACCTTTAATCGATTCAATTTTTTGCAACGTGACGCAGGGCTACTTTTGGCGAAACCCCAGCGACAATCTGCGGGAATACGTACAGAAACGCTACTTTGAAAGCATGAATGGAAAAATCGTTCCCATCGTTCCCTTCAAACCTTCACACGCAGCGGGTGTGGGTCTTTTTGGCATCTCCGGGGTTGGTAAAACCACTTCTCTCAATCGCATCCTATCGTTCTTTCCTCCGGTCATACGACATCCAGTAGGCCCGGTCTTTTCCGGGATTTGCAACCTTCAGGTCGTTTGGCTAAAGGTAGACTGCCCTCCAGATGGGAGCCGCAAGCAACTCTTTCGCTGGATGCTCCAAGAATTTGATCAACTACTAGGGAGGACCAGTTACAGCGACGAAGTCCCTAAAACCGCGGGACTCGACACGCTGATGAACAAGGCGGCCGCTGTCGCCGCCTATCATCACACCGGTATTATCGTCATCGACGAATCTCAGTTTGCTGCAATGGGTGCGGGGAAGCATGGTGACCCGCTGATGGATGTATTCGTGACCTTCAGCAACGTGGTCGGCGTCCCTCTCGTGATCGCCGGGACGTCGAAAGCACTGCAACTGTTCAAAGAATCATCGTTCCGGCTCGCGAGACGCTGCAGCGATCGCGGGTCGATCACCTTCAGAAACATGGCTTTCAACGCAGAATGGGACGACTTCCTGAAGCAACTCTTCAAGTTTCAATGGATTCGTAATACATGCCGCATCTCAAATACGCTACGTGACGTGCTGTATGAACACACGCAAGGCATACACGCACTGGTGATTCGGCTGTATCAGCTAGCCCAGATTGAAGCGATCCGCGATGGTAGCGAAAAGCTCACGGCTGCATTGCTGGAAGATGTCGCAAAAAACCGATTTGGCCCGGTCATCCCGATGATTGACGCCCTCAAAAGCCGAAACCCCGCACTCATCGAGACGTATGATGATCTGCTTGTGGAAACGCTGGCGGTTTTGGAAGACGAGGTCAATCAATGTTCAATCGATGCGTCCGTGGAAAAAGCGACCCGCAGTCGACAACGAAAGGATGTGCAGCTGAGTGCCGTTTCTGAACTTATGGCAATGAAGATTCCGCAGTCACAGGCCAACAAAGCAGTGAATGCGGCGCTGCGTGATGACCCTACTCTAACCGGCCTACCGTTGACGCTTGCGGCATGTCGCAAGGTTGATATTCCACATGCAAGTCCTGCCCAGATCCAGACTCCTCTGCCCCAGCAGGAGACACTGATGGAAATGCTCCGCGGGGCAGCTTCTTCAGAAGAGGTGATCGAACGCCTACGCGGCGCGGGTCTGGTGGAGTGAGCCGGAAGAGCGCTTATTACGCCAGAGAAGGGTAGGCCATTGTCGAGTGCTCAGAGGGCATAACGCCGAAGAACGGAGGCCCTCTGCGGCAGGTCTCAATTGGTCCAAGGAGGTGACGCCAAATGACAGTCGCATTGTCAGTTCCCTATGACGACGAGTTGCTCTATAGCGTCATCGCGCGCTACATGGAGCAAACCTGTGTCCAAGAACCGTCAAAAGTTATTTCCATCCTGTTTGGACGACATGTCCATCCGACAAAAGAGCTGGTCTGCGGCCTCGGCGAGTTGGCTCATCAGACGCAGGAGACGTGGCGATTGTCGGCGCTGGAGGTCGCCCGACGCCTAACGCTCCTACCCTATTTCGCTACCTACGCGACCGACGAGAGGCGCACGGCAGCCTATGTTTCCATCACCGGAAACGGAACGCCGCCGCCGGCGATCATCCTTCGCATCAATTCATCAACAATAAAGAGTCCACCGTCATATCGGTTTTGCCGCCGGTGCGTTTCAGCTGACTTGGCCAATGGGCGCCGGCCTTACTGGAGGAGAGCGCATCAGCTACCGGGCGTTTTCACCTGTGCAACACACGGATGCTTGCTACAAGCCGCTGAGGTCTCCGATGCCTGGGCAGGGAATGGCGACGATGTGGTCCGTTTGGCAAACAAGGCAACCGTACTTGAGGTGGCGCGTAGGTCAATCAATCTTCTAGCCATCGCCACGCCCTTCGAGTCACTCCCCTGCACGGCCGAGTATTGGTTTTCGCAAGCGCAACAAGCTGGCTTTGTCCGGCCAAGCGGATACCTGGAAACAGAGGCCATCTGCGGTGGAATGAGGGACCTGTTCGGCAGCGACTATCTCGATACAATTGGAGCACGGATACCACACGGGATTGCTGATCCGTGGCCAGCCAGGATGATGAGGCGTAGAGGGGTGTTGTTTCACCCGTTGCAACACATCCTCTTGGAATACTTCCTTCAGCAGGCCTCGACCTCGTTGGGCTCCAGGCCCACTGCCACCGGTCGAATGTTGGAGAAGCAGCACGTCATATGTCCAAACATGTACGCTATGCATGGTGCCGGCCACGTTGTCGATCGGGTTGTGGCTCACGAGCGAAGCGATGGTCGCTGCTTAGGCGTTGGGCATTGCAGTTGCGGGCTGCACTTCACCTTTACCGGTTTCTCCGCCGTAACCTTCGAGCCGCCGGATTTGAAGGTGGTTAAATACGGTAAGGACTGGTATGACGCGGCCAGAAGATTGAGATGTAGTGGATTGTCGTTCAAAGCGATCGCTCACGAGATGAATATACCCGTGCAGACCGCTTATCGGATGGTCAATGAGCCCGTTCGTCCACCGAAGCCGAAACCGGAACGGACCACGATCCTTAAGTGGCGAGAGGAATGGGACGACCTCTTGAGCGCCATTTCTCCTGGGGGGCACTACCTCGCAGCCAAACGCAACGGACAGCTTTACTACCGCTTACATAAGTACGACCGTGGCTGGCTCACAAAGTCCACGAAGCGATGCACGCGGGCTCGACAGCTCGCTTCTATGGGGAGTAGACCGAACTGGGCCGACCGCGACAAGAAATGGAGCGCTGAGTTGATAGGTGCCGCTGCCAGATTGCGCCGAGCTGGGCCACGGCTGGTCCGCGCGAGCAGAACCGCGATTGCTGCCGAAGCCAGACTAAGAGTGCTGCACCCCACGGTGAATCGCAATCTGCCACTTTGTTTGCAGACATTGGCCGATATAGAGGAGTCCGTTGAGCAATTCAGAATCCGCCGACTACGGGCAGCTGCACGGGATTTGTCAGCTACTGGAACTGATGTGACCCGCTGGCGGCTTCTTACGCGTTCGCGGATCTCGGTATCACATGTCACCCCCAACGTCGCTGCGGTCGTAAAGAATCTTATAAGCGTTTCGGAAGACGACTAAGTCACTGCTCTGGCCAACATGACAATCGCCCTACCCATCCCCTATGAAGATGAATTGCTATATAGCGTAATCGCACGCTATCTGGATCAAACGTTCACGAAGTCGCCAGCATTCATACTGAACCAATTATTCGGATGCTCCAGCCGTCGATCACCTGAACTAATCTGCGGTTTGGGCGAATTCGCGCGACAAACTGATCTCTCTTGGCGCCTTTCACCGTTGGAGATAGCACAGAACTACACGTCACTTCCGTATTTCTCAAGCTACGCGAATCCGGAACGCATACAAACAGCATACGCCGCTATCACAAGGGGAGAAACTATATCCGGGCTATTGAAGATGCTTTGCGTAAGGAATGGGACGGTACCGGGACCAAGCTCTCTCAGATTTTGTCGTCAATGTGCGGAGCAAGATCTTGCGGACGGACCGGAGTCTTATTGGCGACGAGCGCACCAACTACCCGGTGTTTTCATTTGCCTTAAACATATCGAAATGTTGTGCAATTCCCGGATCCCGACTCGCCCCCTCGCTCCGAATCAATGGATAACCTTGACACAGACGATGAAATCGCAAGCTGCTTGCAGATCCGACGTTGTTCCCGATTGGATGCTCCGCGCTGACGTACTCCATGTAATGCATGAATCGGTCGACCTTCTGTCCAATGAACTCGCGTTCTTAAAACCGATGACCAGCACCCAATGGTCTTTTCAGGCCGAGCGTGCAGGTCTTCTCCATCGGGGTGGTTACATCGACACGATAGGCCTTTTGAGCGGCATTGAAGAGATGTACGGAAAGGAATATCTGAAGCTAGTAGGATTGTTGCGTGAAAATGAATACAACAGAGTATCGTGGTCGTGGAGAACAATAACAGGTAGGGGTAGATCTGCTCATCCACTTCAACACATACTGCTACGAAATTTCTTGGAGAAACGTGCAAAAACCAACAACCCCGGCCGCCGCCCGGTTTGGACTGAATTCACTCGCAACCTTCAGGTGTATTGTCCTAACCGGTACGCATCCCATGGTCCCAATCATTTTGCTGAGCGGGTCAAGGAAGTCCGAAGGGTCGACGGAACTCTAAGTTTCCTGGCATCGTGCGGTTGCGGAATGAGATTCGGATACGTCAATTGCCTTAAGGGATCGTCACTTCCCGAGAATCCACGGACAGTCTCATACGGCCATGAATGGCGTTCAACTGCTCAGCAGATGAAAAGAAGTGGAATGACGAGAAAAGCTATCTCTCTTCAAATGAATATCCCGCTGTCGAGCGTGATTAATATGGTAACCAAACAAAGATCATGTTCTCAGAAGCAGCCTACGAAACGCGAAATTTTTGGATGGCGGAGGCAATGGAGGGAACTTCTCGCAACCACCGCTCTTCATCGTCATAGTCTGGCAGCAAAGCTTGACGGACGCCTTTATTATCGCCTTAACACTTATGACAAAAAATGGCTTAAAAAGTCAGGAGAAGTTTGTGGTGAGGCGTACGCAACTTCAATCGTCGATTGGTGCGACCGAGACCGGCGATGGAGCGTCGCGCTTCGGAAAGCGAACAAAAGGATCCGTTCGTGGGATACACCATTGACCCGAGCCAGCAAAACCAGGATTGCAGCGGAAGCAGGACTACCACGTTTAACGGAACAATTGTACAAAGAAGAGCTGGAATCCTGCCGAACGGTTCTTGCGGGCCTCGAGGAGTCAGTTGAGGATTTCCAGATTCGGCGGTTGGAAGCAGTAGCGAAACGTCCAAACTTTGGAAGCGTTCGATTGACTCGCAGCTATCTTCTCAATTGCGCGAGAATAAGACCTTCCCGTTTGAAACCTCGCATTGAAGCGACCCTCGCACGTCTGCTGCAGCCCAGCTCCGCACCGCACCGCTGACCCTCAACGCGAAAATCTTCAAACCTCTTCGCCAAAAGTACGGCCTGCGCCTCTTAAAGAGGCTCATCCACATGCTTGTCCATCATGTGGACGAAGATCCAGCTGGTCGGTACGGACTTTTCTCGCCCTTGCAGTGCAAGCCTTCCCTATTTTTCAAGGACTTGGATTTCGATTTGGTATCTACTTTTTTGTCCATCGCTACGATCGCGTGAACGTCGGCTTCGCCGCGATGACGATGAACAAGGCGATCGGACTGTCGCCGACGGCATTCGGCCTGGGCGGCGGGCTGTTCTTCATCGGCTACTTCCTGTTCGAGGTGCCGTCCAATCTCATCTTGCATCGCGTCGGCGCAAGGCTGTGGATCGCGCGCGTGATGGTGACGTGGGGCATCGTTTCGGCGGCGTCCGCCTTCGTCACAGGGCCGACCAGCTTCTACGTGCTGCGTTTCGTGCTCGGCGTGGCGGAAGCGGGCTTCTTTCCGGGCATCATCCTGTATCTGAGCCTCTGGTTTCCGGGGAAGCAGCGCGCGGCAGCCGCCGCGTGGTTCATGGCGGCCGCGCCGATCTCGACGGCCATCGGTTCGCCGATCTCCGGCGCGATCATGCAATTGCCGCCGATGTTCGGCCTCGCCGACTGGCAGATGCTCTACATTATCGAGGCGATTCCCGCGGTCCTGCTCGGCTACGTGGTGCTGAAGTTCATGACCGATACGCCGTCGAAGGCGCACTGGCTCGAAGCGGACGAGCGCGAATGGCTGATCGCGAAGCTGAAGACGGAAGCCGATGAGCGCAAGGGACACGCCGGCCATACGGCGGGCGCGTTGAGCGCGCTGCGCGATCCGCGCGTGCTGGCGCTCGCACTGATCTACTTCGGCACATCGGCGGGCCTGTACACGCTCGGCCTGTGGGCGCCGCTCATCGTCAAGCAGTTCGGCTTCAGTGCACTGCAAACGGGGTTGCTGACGGGCATTCCGAGCGTCGTCGCGGTGATCGCGATGGTGCTGTGGGCGAGACACTCCGACAAGACGGAAGAACGCACGTGGCACGTGGTCATCCCTTGCGCGCTGGCGTGCGCCGGCTTCATCTTCGCCGGTCAGGCAGGAACGGCATTGCTGGTCGTGCTTGCCCTTGTCGTCGTCAACGTCGGCATCAGCGCGGCGAAGGCGCCGCTGTGGGCGATGCCGAGCATGTTCCTGTCAGGCGCGGGCGCGGCGGCGGGCATCGCGATGATCAATTCCGTCGGCAACCTGGGCGGCTTCGTCGGGCCGTTCGCGATCGGCTGGCTGAAGAACGTGACGGGCGGCTATGCCGCAGGGCTCTACGTGGTCGGCGCGACGCTGGCCGTATCGGCGGCCGTTACCCTGCTGTTGAGCCGCAAGGCCGCGCAGCAACCCGCGACGGCGTGCATGCGGCACGATCATTGAGACCGTTCATCGAACGAATGGGCCCGTGCCTGCCGTCGCTTCACACTGGCATCACCGGCCCATCCTTCCGACCTTTGAGTTGCCGTCGCCGTAGGCCTTGCGCACCGTCCCGGCCGCCTGTTGCAGATCGCCCTTCGATGTAGAGCACATGAAAGCGATTTTGGCCGCATCATATGCGTTCAATGCGGTGTTCCAGTGCGAGCACTGCGCGAGCACTGCGGCGACATCTTCACGGGACACGGCCTCGAACCACGTCGGAGAGCAATCATGGACGAAGCGACGGACACGACACGCGACTTCATCGTACGAACGATGACAGCCGACGACATGGAGCTGGCCATCGAATGGGCCGCGAAGGAAGGCTGGAACCCGGGCATAAACGACGCCCGCTGCTTTCGCGCCACCGATCCCGATGGGTTCTTCATCGGCGAATGGCGCGGCGAACCCGTTGGCTCGATTTCAGCCGTCGCGTATGGCGAGCATTTCGGCTTCATCGGCCTGTATATCGTGAAGCCGGAATTTCGCGGCAAAGGACTCGGGCTGCGCCTCTGGCAGCATGGCATCGCCTATCTGGGCACGCGCAACGTCGGTCTCGATGGCGTGGTCGCACAGCAACCCAACTACAGGAAATCGGGTTTTAAGCTCGCATACCGCAACATACGCTTTCAGGGCATCGTCGCAGTTGACGGAACGCGCGACGCTGCGCGCGTCGATGACCTCGCCGATGCCCGTCAGTTGCCGTTCGGCCAGATCGCCGCTTATGACGGCCAGTTCTTTCCCGCGCCGCGCGAGCGCTTTCTCAATGAGTGGATCAATCAGCCCGACGCCGTGGCGCTCGCCAAGGTCGGCGACGGCAGAATCCGCGGCTATGGCGTGCTGCGCCGATGCCGCGAAGGACGCAAGATCGGCCCGCTGTTCGCCGATGACGCGCAGATCGCGCAAGCGCTGTTCACCGCGCTCGCCGCGCGTTGTCCTGCGGAAACGGTCGCGCTCGACGTGCCCGAACTCAACCCGGCCGCGATCGCGCTCGCGGAGCGCCACGGCATGACGAGCGTGTTCGAAACGGCCCGCATGTACACGAGAGAGGCGCCGGACATTCCGCTCGCGCAGCTCTTCGGCGTCACTTCGTTCGAACTCGGGTAAGCGGGCCGTTGTGACCTCGCGTTACCGCGCCTGATCGTAGCGATAGACGCCGTGTCCCGTCTTGCGGCCGAGCCGCCCCGCCGCGACGAGCTCGCGCAATAGCGGACACGCGCGATATTTCGAATCGCCGAAGTCCTTCAGGAACACGTCCATCACCGACAGGCACACGTCGAGCCCGACGAGGTCCGCCAGCGCGAGCGGGCCGATCGGATGATTCGCGCCGAGACGCATGCCCGCGTCGATCTCTTCCGCGGTCGCGATGCCTTCCGCCAGTACGAAGAACGCTTCGTTGATCATCGGCACGAGAATGCGGTTGACCACGAAGCCCGGCGCGTTCTTCACGCTGACGGGCGTCTTGCCCAGACGCTCGGTCAATTCGCGCACGCCCGCAGCCGTTGCGTCGCTGGTCTGCACGCCACGGATCACTTCGACGAGCGGCAGCAAAGGCACGGGGTTGAAAAAGTGCATGCCGATGAAGCGCTCGGGCTTCGCGAGCGTCGCGGCCAAAGCCGTGATCGAAATCGACGACGTGTTCGACGCGACGATTGCCTCGCCGCCGACGACGGATTCGATCTGCCGCAGGATGCGGATCTTCAGTTCGGCGTTTTCTGTGGCGGCTTCGACGACGATATCCGCGCCGGACAGGCGCTGATAGTCGGTGGACGTTTCGATGCGCGTGAGGGCGGCATCGCACGCGGCGGCTTCGATCTTGCCCTTCTCGACGAGCTTCGCGAGACTCGAGGTCAGCGTCGCGACGCCCTTTTCGAGCGCGGCATCCGTCACGTCGATGAGCACGACCTTGAGCCCCGCCACAGCCGACACCTGGGCAATGCCGTTGCCCATCGTGCCCGCGCCGACGATGCCTATCGTTTCGATCTTCGTTGTCATTGCTGCTCCTTTTCCGTTGATGCCTTGCGGCGTGTCTGGTTGAATTCTTGCGCAATGGCCTCGCTGCGGTGCGCCGCTCGCAAGCCGCGCTTCAAGGGCCATACGATACCTGTTTATCGAGTCGGACCTGACGAAAACGCGCAACGCGCCGACCCGTTGCCTGAGCCGCCTGGTGTGGCCAGTTATATCATCGGGGCAATACGCGCAAAGATATCGTCATGAAGCCCATCGATCTGAACCCCAAACGAAAGCGCGAAAATCCGCTCCTGTGGATTTTCGAGCCGCTCGAGCGCGACCCCGGTTACTCGCTGGAAAGGTTCTTCAATTTTCAGGCGGCCTATCTGGATGGCTTGCTGTGTCTCGCTGTTGCGAGCGGCGAGGAGCCGTGGAATGGGCTCGCCGTCTGCACGTCTCATGACCGGCAATCCCGTCTGCTGCGCGAGTACCCGGCTCTTGCGCCCCATCCCGTGCTCGGCAAGTGGCCCTATGTTTCGCAGGCCCATCCGGAATTCGAAACGCTCGCGCAGCAGATGGTCGCGCTCGCCCGTGACCGCGATCCGCGTCTGGGTGTCGTGCCTGGCAAGCGCAAGCGGTCGCAAGACGTGATCGACATGAAGGCGTCCTCGGGGAAAAAGAAGTAGCCGCGCCAACTTCGCATCGGCGCGCGATCTCCCGCTCATGGTCGCATCGCGCGCGTGGATGGTTGAGCGCTTCTTCGTGCGAAGCGGAAGTTGCCGCTGCAAGCGCTGGAAGGTTGCGTGCGGGGCAGCCCGGTAGTTGCGTTTTACCGCTCATTGCGTTTTTATCGCTCAAGCTGCGTTCATCCCCGGCGTATAGAACGCGTCCCTTATCCCGAGCTCACGCTCCGAAGTCTTCAACGAGAGAGCCCAACGATTTCCCACGACGTGGCAAGATGCGCGATACCGGCTCACGCGCCTTTCGATGGCGACCGGTCGTGCAACGGGCAGCGCATCCGCAGTGCCGCTAAGTCCTGCTGGTCCACACGACAGCGTCACGGAAATGTCACGACAGGTACGCAAAGATATGCGCCGACAGCCGCCTGTCGAGCACTCCCGGACCGAACGGGACGATGCCATGCCCGGCGCAACACCGTTCAATCACCACTCTCATCCTCGGACATAAGATGAAACGCCGCGAACCGCCAGCTCCTCCCCCGACGAATGAAGAATCCGACGCTGTGCAATCGCCGCAGCGCCCGAGCCGCCGCCACTTCCTGGGCGGCGTCGCCGCCGTGGCGATGGGCGGCGGGCTGGCCGGCTGCGCGCTGCCGCCTTCGCGCGGCGCCGCCGTGACGGGCGCCGCGGCGGGACCGCAGTTCGACGGCGCGCTGCGCTCGAAGGTCAAGACCGTCGTCGTGATCTACGCGGAAAATCGCAGCTTCAACAATCTCTTTGGCAACTTCCCGGGCGTCGAGCGTCCCCTCTCCAGCGTGAAGCCGGAAGAGTACCTGCAGCGCGACCGCGATGGCTCGACCGTGCTGCAGCAACTGCCCACCGTGCCGAACGGCTGGCTGCTGAAAGACCAGACCGTCGAGGGCGTCACGTACAAGGCCGGTCTGCAATACCAGGCCAATCTGCCGAACGCGCCGTTCGCGCTCAAAGGGCCGAGCGGCGAGAATCTGCCGCTGTCGCTCGTCACACACGATCTGTGGCACGTGTTCTATCAGAACCAGATGCAGATCAACGGCGGCAAGAACGATATGTTCGCTGCGTGGGCGGACTCGGGCGGCTTCACGATGGGCCACTACGCGAACACCAGCTATGACCTGCGGCTGTGGGATCTCGCCAGCGAATTCGTGCTGTGCGACAACTTCTTCCAGGGCGCATTCGGCGGCTCTTTCCTGAATCACCAGTACCTGATCGCCGCGACGCCGCCCGTGTACCCCAATCCGGCGCAGAGCATCGCCAGGTTCCAGATCGCGGAGACCGTCAGCGGACGCCCCGACGATCCCACTCTGAAACCGCTCGCCACGTCGCCGAAGAGCGCGATGGAGGGCATTCCCAAGTTCGGTCCCAGTGCGCTGACGCCGCCTGAAACATTGCAGGACGGCCGCACCGTCAGCTATGCCGTCAACACGATGATGCCGCCCTTCGCGCCCACGATCTACAAGGTCGGCGCGGACGGCGTGGTCGACTTCACGCAGGAAAGCAACGCGATGGCCATGCCGCCGCAGACGCACGAAAACATCGGCGACAAGCTCAACAAGCGCGGCATCGAGTGGGCGTGGTACGCGGGCGCGTTCCAGCAGACTCTCGACATGCACGGCAAGAACACCAACGACGGCACGCCGCTGATTCCGAACTTCCAGTATCACCACCAGCCGTTCAACTACTTCGCGAACCTCGGACCGGGCACGGCCGCGCGTGCAAAGCATCTGCGCGACGGCGGCATCGGCGACGACGAGAGCACCAATCGCTTTCTGGCGGATGCGCGTGCGGGCCGTCTGCCCGCCGTCACGTTCTACAAGCCGCAGGGCAATCTGAACATGCACGCCGGCTATGCGGATATCGCGTCGGGCGATCGCCATCTCGTTCACGCGGTAAAGGCATTGCGTGCGAGTCCGCAATGGCAAAACATGGTGGTGATCGTGACCGTCGACGAGAACGGCGGATGGTGGGATCACGTCGCCCCGCCAAAGGGCGACCGCTGGGGACCGGGCACCCGCGTGCCCGCACTGGTGGTCTCGCCGTTCTCGAAGAAGGGCTATGTCGATCACACCGTATATGACAGTGCATCGATCCTGCGCCTGATCACGCGCGTATTCGAACTCGAACCTCTCGACGGTTTCCACTCGCGCGATGCCGCGATGCAGGCGCGCGGCCAGGCGCCGATGGGCGACCTGACCAATGCGTTGGATCTGTCCGCGTAGCGCGATCCGGTACACATGAATACGCCTGCACGCGCGTTTCAGCGCGGCAGGCGTTTTCATTGCGGTTCAAAAGCGCTCATTCGGCCTGTGCGCCCGCCGCGTCATTGCTGCGCTTGCGGTTCCATCCATTCAATCTGGGCGCGTGCAATTTTTCGTAGGTCGCCCACGTTCGCAACAGCACGGGTTGTCGTCGTCCTTCAATGATCGACTGCCTTCATCGACAGCGTGCCCGTCTGCCCATAGAACTCCTGCAGCGCGAACGCATCCCGCTCTCGCCGCGCACGGGCGCTGCGATCCAGCAGCGAGCCGACCCAGATGCCCGCAAACGCGAGCGGCACTGACACGAGCGCGGGGTTGTCGAGGAACACGGGCGCGTGTGCCTGATGCAGCACGTCGACCCACACCGATTTCGACAACAGCGTCAGCAGCACCGAGGAAATCAGCCCCAGACTGCCGCCCACGACAGCGCCGCGTGTCGTCATGCCGCGCCAGAAAATCGACGACACCAGCACCGGAAAATTCGCACTCGCCGCGACGGCTGCGACGAGACCGACGAGGAACGCGACATTGACGTGCTCGAAGAGGATCCCAAGCCCGATCGCGACGACGCTCAGCGTCAGCGTCGCATAGCGCGACATGCGCATTTCGCGCGCTTCGTTCGCGTTGCCGCGAGCGAGCCAGCAGGCGTAAAGATCGTGCGAAACGGTGGTCGCGCCCGACAGCGTGAGACCCGCCACCACCGCGAGGATCGTCGCGAAAGTCACGGCGGCGATGAAGCCGTAGAACAGGTTGCCGCCCACCGCCTGCGCCAGCTTGACGGCGACCATGTTCGAGCCGCCGAGCAGGTCGTGCGTGAGATTGAAATGGCCGCCGGCTGTCATCTTGAAGAACTCGGGATGCTGGGCGAGCAGGGCAATCGCTGAGAAGCCGATGATGAAAGTCAGCAGATAGAAGTACCCGATGAATCCCGTCGCGACGAACACGGACTTGCGTGCTTCCTTCGCGCTCGGCACCGTGAAGAAGCGCATCAGGATATGCGGGAACCCTGCCGTGCCGAACATCAGCGCGATACCCAGCGAAAGTGCATTGAACGGGTCCTTCAGCAGCTTGCCGGGGCCCATGATGCTGAGCGCGCCGGGATGAACGTCGACGGCGCGCCGGAACATCTCCTCGGGACTAAAGCCGAATTGCGCGAGCGCGGTCACGGCCATGAACGTCGCACCGCACAGCAGCAGCACGGCCTTGATGATCTGCACCCAGGTGGTCGCCGTCATGCCCCCGAAGAACACATAGATCACCATCAACGCGCCGACGATCACTTCCGCAACCCAGTACTGCAAGCCGAACAACAACTGGATCAGCTTGCCCGCGCCGACCATCTGCACGACGAGATAAAAGATCACGACGACGAGCGACGTGCTGGCCGTCATGAGGCGAATGGGCGCCTGCTCGAAACGATAGGCGACGACATCGACAAAGGTGAATTTGCCGAGATTGCGTAACGGTTCGGCGAGCAGGAACATCACAAACGGCCAGCCGACCAGAAAGCCGATCGAATAGATCAGCCCATCGAATCCGAACATGAACACCATGCCGGAGAGGCCCAGGAACGACGCCGCGGACATATAGTCCCCGGCGATCGCGAGTCCGTTCTGAAAGCCGGAGATGCCGCCGCCGGCGCTATAGAAGTCCTTTGTCGTGCGCGTCCTGCGCGAAGCCCAGCGCGTAATGCCGAGCGTGACGAGCACGAACAGCAGGAACATGCCGATCGCGACGGGATTCAACGCGACATGATCCGGCACCGGCCCTTCGACGCCGGATGCGTGTGCGAGCGCAGCCATCGATGCAAAGCTCGCGCAGGCGAGTGAGCGAACGGGTTTCATCGCTTAGTCTCCTTTGCGTGCGTTGGCGAGAAGCGCGCTCATCGACGGATCGAGCGTGCGGTTCGCGTGGCGGACGTACCAGCCCGTCATCCCGATCGCGGTCACGATGATGCCGACGCCCGCGATGATGCCGACGCTCGTCGTCGCGCCCGCGTACAGCGGACGGGCCAGCAAGTGAGGCGCAACGGCGACGAACAGGATAAAGCCGTAGTAGGTGGCGATCATCAGCGCCGTCAGCGTGAAGCTGATGCGGCGACGTGATGCGATGAGCCGCCGGTACGCGGGGCTCGACTTGATTGAATCGATGTGGGCCTGCTGCATGGGACTGTCTCCTGCCTGTTGTGTTCTGAAGTCTTCGATGACGGAAGGCGCGTTCCCGGCAACGACACCCGGAAACGCCCCCCGGCGTTTCGATGCGACTGCTAGTGGGCTGCTTGGTGCAGCTCTCGTTTGATTGGGCGCGATGTCATGCTTACGCGCTCGAACTTCTCCTCGCGCTTGCTGAATGAACGCCGGCGCCGGCACGGCCATGCAGCGCCGGTGAACCCGGTCAGCTGATGGCCAGCCGCGACACCGCCTGCCGCATGTCGCTTTCGAAGCGGCGCACGATGTCCGCAAGCGGTTCGATACGGTCGATGAACGCGAGCGACTGCCCCGCTGCGAGCAGCCCCTTCGACCAGTCACCCGTGACATAGGCGTTGCGGCCGATCTTGCCGGACACCATCGGCATCAGGTCCTGAATGGTCACCTCCGGGTTCTGTGCCTCGATCTCCTTCACGGCGGCCGTGGTGTCGTTACGCAGCGTCCGCACGGTGTTGCGCACGGTCTGCATGCACAGGTCCGTATCCGTCGGTCCGGCTTCCACCAGCCGGCGCTTGTAATCGGCATGGGCCCAGATTTCCTCGGCCACGGCGAAGCGCGTGCCCACGACCACGCCGGATGCGCCCATCGCGAGCGCCGCGGCGAGTTGCGAGCCGCGGCCGATGCCGCCGCCGATCAGGTAAGGGATGTCGAGATGGCTCTCGGCCCACGCGGCATTGACGAACGACCCCACCATGTCGAGTCCCGGATGTCCGCCGCATTCCGCGCCGACGATCGCGACGGCATCGACGCCTATCGCGGCTGCCTTGACTGCAAACCGCACGGCGGGCACCTTGTGGAGCACCTTCACGCCCGCCTGTTTCAGCAGCGGCATGAACTCCTCCGGATTGCGTCCAGATGTCTCGACGAATTTCACGCCTTCATCGACGATCAGCTCGAACACTTCCCGCGTCTTGTCGCCGGGCACGAGCTTCGGCAGCATCGAGACGTTGACACCGAACGGGCCGCCTTCGCACAGGTCGCGGCAGCGGCGGATCTGCTCGCGCAGCGCCTGCGGCTCGGGAAAGCTCGCGGCGGTGATGAAGCCGATGATGCCCGCGCGCGACGCGGCGGCGACATAGTCCGCATCGGCGAGCCACATCAGGCCGCCCGCGACGATGGGCAGGCGTATGCCGAACAGCTCGGTGACGGCATTGGAAAAAGCGGTCTGGCTCATTGAACGGCTCCACTAGATGCAATTGCTGGATGCAATGACGGGTCGCAAGCCAGCGTCAAACGACGCCTTCAGCCTTCAGTTGCGAGAGTCGCTCCACGGAAAGCCCAAGCATCGACTGCAGTACATCGTTCGTGCCTTCCCCAAGTTGAGGCGGCGTGTTTCGCACAGGCAGGCGAGCGCCGTCGAAGCGGTACGGCGGAGCGAGCACGTGCGTGGTGCCTGCCTCGGGATGCGCGTAAGTCGTCAGAAGACCGGCGTCGGCCGCGCGCTTCGACGTGAGCGCCTCGTGAAGACCGAGCACTTCGCCACAGGGAATGCCCGCCTGGGTCATACGTTCGAGCAGCACCTGGCGCTTGCGCTTGCCGATCTCGCGCCGGAGTTCGGGCGCGAGCACATCGCGGTTGGCCGTGCGCGCGAGGTTGGTGCGGAACCGGTCGTCGTCGACGAGATCAGGGCGCTCCACCACTTCGCGACAGAAGCGCTCGTACTGGCGGTTGTTGCCCACCGCGACGACGAGCGGCCCATCCTCGGCGTCGTACACGCCGTACGGCATGATGGAAGGATGCGCATTGCCGTAGCGCGGCGGGTCCTCGCCGAGGAGCATCGACTCCAGCCCGTAGTACGAGGTGATCATCAGTCCGCAATCGAAGAGCGCCATTTCGACATGACGCCCCTTGCCCGTCTTCTGACGTTCGAAGAGCGCAGCGAGCACAGCCTGGGCGGAGTACATCCCGGTGAACAGATCGACAGCGGCCACACCGAACTTGAGCGGCGGCTGATCGGCTTCTCCGTTGAGCGCCATCAGCCCCGCTTCGCCCTGCAGGACCACGTCGTAACCCGGACGCGACGCTTCCGGCCCGCGGCGGTCGTAGCCGGAGATCGAGCAGTAGATCAGATCGTCGCGTCCTTCCTTGAGCCGGTCGTAGCCGAGGCCGAGCTTTTCCGCGCCACCGAACTTGAAGTTCTGGATCACGACGTCGCACTGCTGCGCGAGCTCCCGGGCGATTCGCTGTCCTTCGGCCGTTTGCAGGTCGAGGCACACCGAGCGCTTGTTGCGGTTGACGCTGTTGAAGTAAGCCGTTTCGGTCGAGCCGACGCGAATCCCCCAGTCGCGCGTGTCGTCGCCGCGCCTGGGATGCTCGACCTTGATGACTTCAGCGCCGAGATCGCCGAGCACCATCGCGCACCAGGGCCCGGCAAGCACGCGGGACAGATCGAGAACGCGAACGCCGGCGAGCGGCAATGAGGAAATCGGGTTGGACATGGCAGTTCCGGAAAGACAAGGGAGGGTGACGGGATGCACGTCTAGTGCGAATTCACGTCCGCCACGCGACGCAACGCGGAGAAATCAGCGGGCCGTTTGCCGAAGAAGGCGGCAATGCCTTCGGCCGCCTCGTCGTCACCCAGCGACTCCGTCATGTACCGGGCTTCGAGGTCCAGTTGCGCGTCGACGGAGTTCTCATTGGCGTGCCGGCACAGACTCTTGATCCGGGCGATCGCGCGCTCGGGACCGGCTGCGAGCGCCTGCGCCATCGCGGTGGCCTCCGCGAGCGCGCCGCCTTGCTCGACGAGACGATTCACGACACCGAGCGCGTGCATCCGTTCTCCCGTGACAGGCTTGCCCGTCATGCACAACTCGGTCAGCAGTTGACGCGAGACGAACTCGGACAGGAACGCGGTCGCGCCGCCGTCGGGCGACAGCCCGACCTTCACGTACGCGACCGAGAACGACGCATTGCGCGCGGCGACCAGCATGTCGCACGCCAGTGCGATCGACAGTCCCGCGCCCGCCGCCGCGCCCTCGACTGCCGCGATCACGGGCTTGCCGCAGTCGCCGATTGCGCGAATCAACGCGTGCAGGCTTTCGATGCCCGCGCGGCGCTCGGCCGGGGGCATTGCGCGGCGCTGTGCAAGGCGGTTCAGATCGCCGCCTGCGCAAAATGCGCTGCCCACGCCCGTCAGCACGATCGCGCCGACCTCAGGATCGTTCTGCGCCGCTTCGAGCGCAGCCGGCAGAGCCTGGTACACCTCGGCAGTAAGCGCATTGCGCGCCGTGGGGTTGTTGAAGGACAGCACCTGCACCGCGCCGTCGCGATGCGCAAGGATGGGTTCGTTCATCGCGTTAGCTCCTGCCCAGGGCGATGTAGCGATCGAGATGGTGGTCCTCGTCGCCGAGCTGATGGTCGATCATGACAAGGCGCTTCGCATAGTGCGCAAGCGGCAGCTCCCACGTCATGCCGATGCCGCCGTGCATCTGGATGCACTCCTCGGCGACCCGGGCGCCGATGCGTCCGATCGTGTACTTCGCCGCTGACAGCGCGCGTTCGCGCGCAACACGGCCCGCGCCGAGCGCGGCGGCGGCATTGATGACGGCCGAACGAGCCTGCTCGATCTCCAGCAGCAGGTCAGCCATGCGGTGCTGCAGCGCCTGGAAGCTGCCGATCGCGACACCGAACTGCTTGCGCGTGCGCAGATAGTCGAGCGTGTACTCCTTCGCCACCTCCATCGCGCCCAGTGCCTCCGCGCACAACGCGAGCACGCCGGCGCCGATGCTGTATTCGAGCGTCGCGAATCCCGCGTCCTGTTGGCCGAGCAACGCATCGGCGGCGACACATACTTCGTTCAGGCTGATTTCAGCGGCCCGTCCGCCATCGATCTTCCGATAGCCGCGCACACTGAGGCCCGGCGTCTCGCGCGGGACGACGAAGAGCGAGATTCCGTCCTCGGCGTCGCCCGCACCGCTCGTACGCGCCGAGACTAGGAAATAGTCGGCCTCGGCGCCCTGCTGGACGACGGTCTTGGCCCCCGTCAGCACCCAACCGTTCGAGCCGCGCGCGGCGCGCGTCGACACCCTCGTCATTTCGTAGTGCGAGCCGGGTTCGTCGTGAGCGAGCGCCGCTGCGACGTGACCTTCGATCAGGCTCGCGATGATTGCCTTCTGTGCATCGCTGCCTGCGTGGGCCAGCGCGCGTCCGACCACCAGCGCGCCCAGCAACGGCTCGACCACGAGGCCACGGCCGAGGCTCTCGAAGACGACGGCGATATCGAAGCCCGCTCCGCCGAAGCCGCCATCGGCCTCGTCGAAAAGCGCGCCGACGACGCCCAGTTCCGCAAAGCGGACCCACAGTTCACGGCTGAAGCCCGAGTCGCTGCGCGCGAGCGCGTCACGCGTCGCGAATCCGTATTGCTCGTTCACGAACCGGTTCAGCGTATCCGCCAGCATGCGGCGGTCTTCTGTATGCTGGAAATTCATCGCGATCCTCTTACAGTCCCAGGATCATCTTCGAGATGATGTTCTTCTGGATTTCGTTGGAGCCGCCGAAGATCGACAGCTTGCGGTTGTTGAAGTAGAGCGCGGCGGCGCTTGCAGCTTCCTCTGGACCGATGGGCGCGTCGTCATGGCCCTCGTGCAGCGCTTCCTCGATGAACGGCTGCGCATAGGGGCCCATCGCGCGCCGCATCAGCGACGAAAGCTCCTGGCGAATCTCGGTGCCGCGAATCTTGAGCATCGAGCTTTCCGCACCCGGCACGCCGCCGCCCGCTACTGCGGCGATCACGCGCAGGTTGGTCGTCTTCATGTTTTCCAGGTCGATTTCGACGCGTGCGAGGCGAGCCGCAAAGAACGGATCGTCGGCAAGCGGACGGCCGTTGCGCGTCACCTTCGCCGCGACCCGGCGCAAACGCTCCAACGCCGCGACGGAGAACCCGACGCCCGCGATGTTCGTGCGCTCGTAGGTCAACAGATATTTCGCGACCGTCCAGCCCTTGTTCTCTTCCCCGACGAGATTCGCCGCCGGCACGCGCACATCCGTGAAGAACACTTCGTTGATTTCGTGCTCGCCTTCGAGCGTGATGATCGGACGCACTTCGACGCCTGGCGAGTTCATGTCCACGAGCAGGAAGCTGATGCCCTCCTGCTTGCGCACATCGGTTGCCGTGCGCACGAGGCAGAAGATCATGTTCGCGTGCTGGCCGAGCGTGGTCCACGTCTTCTGGCCGTTGACGATGTAGTGCTCGCCTTGCGCATCGATGCCGCGCACCGCGCTCGTCTTCACGGACGCGAGGTCGGAACCCGAACCCGGCTCCGAATAGCCCTGGCACCACCAGTCCGAGCCATCGAGTATGCGCGGCAGCCAGTAGCGCTTCTGCGCTTCGTTGCCGTACTTGATGAGCACGGGCCCCAGCATGTTCACGCCGAACGGCACGATGCGCGGCGCGCCCGCCAGCGCGCATTCGTTCTCGAAGATGAACTTCTGCACGGCGTTCCAGCCGGGGCCGCCATATTGCTCGGGCCAGTGATTCGCGAGCCAGCCCTGTTCGTTCAGGATCGCGTGCCATTCGGCCATGTCGCCGCGCGTGAGGCGCAAGCCGCCGCGAACTTTGTCGGAAAGTCGCGCAGGCAGTTTTTCCTTCAGGAAACGCACGACGCGCTCGCGAAAGGCTTCCTCCTCGGGGGTGAAGTTCAGATCCATGACTTCGTTTCTCTCAGTAGATTTCGAACAGCCCAGCGGCACCCATGCCGCCGGCAATGCACATCGTGACAACCGCGTACTTCACGCCGCGCCGGCGTCCTTCGATCAGGACATGTCCCGCGAGACGCGAGCCCGTCATGCCGTACGGATGGCCGATGGAAATCGCGCCGCCGTCGACGTTGAGGCGCTCGGCCGGAATGCCGAGGCGCTGCTGGCAATAGACCGCTTGCGATGCGAACGCTTCGTTGAGCTCCCACAGGCCGATGTCGCCCACCGTCAGCCCGTGGCGCGCGAGCAGCTTCGGCACGGCGAGCACGGGACCGATGCCCATCTCATCCGGTTCGCAGCCTGCTACCGCGAGGCCACGAAATGCGCCAAGCGGTGTGAGGTTCGCGCGCTCGGCGGCCTTCGCTTCCATCATCACGCAGGCCGATGCGCCATCGGAGAACTGCGACGAGTTGCCCGCCGTGATGTACTTGTCCGGCCCCTTGACGGGAGCGAGCTTTGCAAGCGCCTCATAGGTCGTGCCGGGGCGATTGCAGGTGTCGGCCGAGACTGTCACCTCGCGCTGACTGACGGCGCCCGTCTCCTTGTCGGTGACGGCCATCGTGGTCGTGACGGGCACGATCTCGTCGGCATAGCGGCCCGCAAGCTGCGCCTGCGCGGTCCTTTGCTGGCTTTGCAGCGCGAACTGGTCTTGCGCTTCGCGGCTGATGCCGTAGCGCTGCGCGACGATGTCGGCGGTGTCGATCATCGTCATGTAGAGGGAAGGTTTGTGCTCGACGATCCACGGGTCGAGCCCCGTCACGCCGTCTTCACGCGTACGGATGCTGGAGATGCTTTCGACGCCGCCCGCGATCATCGCCGGCGCGCCGTCGACGACGATGCGCCCGGCCGCCATCGCGATGGCCTGCAGGCCGGAAGCGCAGAAGCGGGTCACCGTCGTGCCCGCGATCGACAGCGGCAATCCCGCGCGGATCACCGTCTGCCGTGCGATGTTGCGGCCCGTCGTGCCTTCCGGATAGCCGCAGCCGAGGATCGCGTCCTCGATCAGTTCCGGGTCGACGCCGGAGCGTTCCACGGCGGCGCGCACAGCGAACGACGCGAGCGTGGGACCGGGAGTGAGGTTGAATTCGCCGCGATGCGACTTGGTCATCGGCGTGCGGGCGGTGGAAACAATGACAGCTTCGCGCATGAGCTGATCCTGAAAGAGCAAGTTGTATGGAGCTTGAAAAAGTCAGGCCGACTGATTGAGGCTGGCCAGCGTGGCGCCGCGCTCGACGAGATCGACGATGAGCGGCGACGGTTGCCAGAAGACGGGGTCTTCCTGCGCGAACTCGCGGATGTCGGCGAGCACCTTCGCAAGGCCGACGGTGTCGGCATACTTCATCGGGCCGCCGCGATGGCGCGGGAAGCCATAGCCGTAGAGGAACGTCACGTCCACGTCGAGCGGACGCAGCGCGATGCCCTGGTGCACGACGTTTGCGCCTTCGTTGATCATGGCCGCCATGTAGCGGCGGATGATCTCGTCATCCGTGAACGCGCGTGGCGTGATGCCCGCGCGCTCGCGCTCGGCATCGATGATGGCCTCGACTTCCGGATCAGCCGTGCCGGCGCGCGCGCCGTCGGGGTACAGGTAGTAGCCGCGCCCCGTCTTCTGGCCGAACCAGCCGCGCTCGCAGATGCGGTCGGCGATCTGCACGTAGCGCGCTTTCGGATCGCGCGTCGCGGCGCGGCGCTTGCGCGTGGCCCAGCCGATGTCGCCGCCGGCGAGGTCCGACACCTGGAACGGTCCCATCGGAAAGGCGAACTCGCGTACCGCGCGATCGATCTGGTATGGCGACGCGCCGTCTTCCATCATGTGATCGGCGGCCGCGCGATAGATCGCGAGGACTCGATTGCCGATGAAGCCGTCGCATACGCCCGCCCGCACCGGCACCTTGCGCAGCTTCTTCGCCAGATCGAAGGCAGTGGCGACCACGTCGGCGCTGACCTGCGCGGGCACCACGACTTCGAGCAGCTTCATGATGTTCGCAGGGGAGAAGAAGTGCAGGCCCACCACGTCGCCGGGGCGCGAGATGCTTGCGGCAAGCGCGTCGATGTCGAGATATGAGGTGTTGGTGGCGAGCACGGCGCCCGGCTTGCAGACGCGGTCGAGTTCGGCGAACACGGCATGCTTGACGGTCATTTCCTCGAATACCGCTTCGATCACGAGATCGACCGGGCCGAGTGCGTCGTACGCGGTGCTGCCGCTCCAGCGCGCGAGGGTGGCCTCCTTTGCCTCCCGTGTCATGCGGCCCTTCGCGATCAGCCCGTCGTAGACCTTTTCGACATGGGCACGGCCGCGTGCGAGCGCGACCTCGTCACGTTCGATCATCGTCACGGGCAGGCCCGCGTCGAGCACGGCGACCGCGATGCCCGCACCCATCGTGCCGCCGCCGACCACGCCGACACTCGCGATCGTGCGCGGTTTCGCCTTGCGCGTTTCAGGCGCTTTCACCACCTCGCGTTCGGCCAGGAACGCGTGTATCAGACCCGCGCGCTGCGGACTGTCGAGGCATTGCAGGAATAGTTGCCGCTCGTGGCGCAGGCCATCGTCGAATGGCAGTTCGAGCGCCGCCTGCACCGCATCGACGATCTTCAGCGGCGAGAAGAGCCCGTGTGATTTCTTCGACGTCTCGGCGCGCGCGGCTTCGATGGCGGCGCGGCTCGCCGTGCGATCCGCCAGTCCGTCCGCGTCGCGGGTCTTGCGTGCGGGAGCCCTCGCGGCCAGCAACGCCTGCGCAAAAGCCAGGCCTTCGGCCAGCACGTCGACGGTTTCGCCGATCTTGTCGACGAGACCCAGCGCGAGCGCTTCCTTCGCGCCGACGTGACGGCCGCTCAACATCAGATCCAGCGCGGCCTTCGCGCCGATGAGACGCGGCGCGCGCTGCGTGCCGCCCGCGCCGGGCAGCAGGCCCAGCGTCACCTCAGGCAAGCCGAGCTTTGCGTTGCCGAGCGCGATGCGGTAGTGCGCCGCGAGCGCGACCTCGAGGCCGCCGCCGAGCGCCGCGCCGTGGATGGCCGCGAAGACCGGCTTGCGGCTGGCTTCGATCGCGTTGCAGACATCGGGCAGCGTCGGCAGTTGCGGCAGCTTGCCGAACTCGCGAATGTCCGCGCCACCGATGAAGTTGCGCCCAGCGCCGACGATCAATATGGCATCGACGGCGCGATCGCGGCCGGCGGCTTCGATGGCGGCGCGCAGTTCGTGCCGCACGCTCGCGCCGAGCGCGTTGACGGGCGGGTTATCGACGGTCAGGACGAGAATGCCGTCGCGCAATGCTTGCTTGACGCTGTCTCCGGACGATTCGGGAGTCATTGCCGTTGTCTCCATGCGTTTGTGTACGCCGATTGTTAAATGCAAAAGCTGCATTGACAATCCAAGTGGCAATTGACGAACTGTTAATCAAAAATTGACACTGACGACGAGGCAAGGCCTTGCCGGGCGAAATGCTTCACCCGTGGAGAGACGGTCGAGATGGGATCGGGACGAGCGGACGCGGCGCGGAAGAACGAACACGCGCCTCAGGACCAGGTTTGCGCGAGCGCCAGAATTTCGGCTCGCAGATAGTCGATCAGAGCCTGCGTCGCCGGCGACGGAAAGCGATTGGGGAGCGTCACGATATACAACGTGTTCTGCATGCCGACTACACGGTATTGCGGCAGGATCCGCAGCAGTGCGCAGCTCGTCGGCGCGTGCGGCACATAGGCGGGCAACAGTCCGATACCCATGCCCTGGCACACCGCGTCCGTGAGAAACGGATAGTCCTGCGATTGCAGCGCGGGCTGCATCGTGATCATGTGGACGTCGGCTTCGTCTTCGCGGTGCATGAGCTTCATCGTGACCCGCCGGCCAGGGTATGGCGATGCAACCAGCGTCTGCGATTCGAGGTCTTCGGGACAGTCGATGGGGCCGTGCTTTTCCATATAGCCGGCAGCCGCATACAGGTTCCAGTCGATCGAGCAGATATTGCGCGCCACGTAATCCAACGGCGGCGTCGCCGTGATCCTCAACGCGACATCGACTTCGGCGGCGATCAGATCTTCAATCCGGTTGTTGAACGTGACATTGAGCGTGATGCCGGGATACATGCGCGCGAATTCGAGCAGCCTCGATCCGATGAACATCCTGCCGAACCCCGTCGGCACGCTGATGCGAACGCGGCCGCTCAAGGTCTGGCCGAGGCTGTCAATCGATGCGCGAGCCGTGCTCAGGTCTTCGAGCATCCGCTGGCCACAGTCGTACAGCGTGTGCCCGGCTTGCGTCAGCTCGAAACTTCGCGTCGAGCGGCGCAGCAATTGCGCGCCCGTTTCGCGTTCCAGCAGCTTGAGCCGCTGGCTGATGTTCGCGCGGGTCATGCCGAGCTTGCGCGCGGCCGCGCTGAGGCTGCGCGAATCGACGATCTCGACGAACAGGCCGATCAGGTTCAGGTCCATGATGCGTTCAGTGTGGCCGCAGGCCGGCTCGTTGGGCAGCCGCCTGGATGCCATATACGGCGGAGGCCGTGATGACACCCGTCATCAACACGCCAAGCAACCCGAGCATTACCGCGGCGATGCGGCCGAGCGCGGAAGTCGGCACGACGTCGCCATAGCCGATCGTCAGCGCAGTGACCGCGCAGAAGTAAAGCGTTTCGCCCATCGACGACGGCGTCCGCGTGGCCGTATTGACGGCCCCTCCCGCGTAGTACATCACGATCGACAGGATCACGAAGATCAACAATAGAATCGCCAGAATTGCGCGCAGATGCCAGAGAACCTTGGCAGTTTCGGCGACCGCATTGCGCGGCGAGATCCTGACGCGCACAACGCCCTCAGTGCCATTGTCCATGTCCTGAGCCTTTTGAATTTATTTGGGCGCCTGTCGGGAGAGCCCTGAACAGACAGCACTCACTGTCGCGCTCATTTTGCCATTGGATACACAAGTGAACGAGCCATCGGCGATTTTTCGAACGCTGCCTTCACCTCCGATTGCCTCGCGCTTCACGTCCGCGACTTTCACTTCCACCCTTCCAGCCTCAGCGTGGCCCGCACCAGCCGCTGTTCTTCCTGCTCGATTTCCTGCAGGCTTTCGCGCACGCCATTGATGTGATCGGCGGCCGCTCTGTAAGCCTGCTCGGGCAGCTTGCCCGTCACCGCGTTGTAGAGGCGCGCGTGCTGCCGGTCGATACGCTTGCGATGCGGCTGCCGGTGATAAAGATTGTTCACCGACGCGAACACCGAACTCAGCAGTAATTCCGTCAGCGACCTTAGCGTGTGGACCAGCACGGGGTTATGCGACGCTTCGCAGATCGCGAGATGAAACGCGTGATCGAGCCGCGCGTGCATCGCGTGATCCGTCTCGGTGTCGCGCGCGGCGAGCATTTCTTCGTAGCGCCGCGTGATCATCATGTAGTCGGCGGCCGTGCCGCGCAATGCCGCGAGCCGTGCCGATTCCGCTTCCAGCATGCCGCGCACCTCGAACAGATCGTAGAGCGTGCGCGGTTGCGACGCGAGCAGATGCATCAACGGCGATTGCGGCGGTTGCGCGGCCAGGTTCACAACGAATGAACCCTTGCCGTGCGCCGTTTCGATGATGCCGCGCGCACGCAACAACTTGAGCCCTTCGCGCAAGGCGGTTCGCGATACGCCGAGCTTGTCCGTCAATCGCCGCTCGGATGGCAGCGCCTGCCCCGGCCTCAGCACGCCATCGACGATCAGACGCTCGATGCGCTCGGCGACGACGTCGGCAATCTTCCGCTCGGGCTCCTTGCCGGTGCCTTGCGTGCCTGAAATAACTGGTATGACCACTTGACTGACCCGTTGCGCGTTCCACGCATGATACCGCCGTTTCCCTCAAAAAAGCCGGGCACGGCTCGTTCCCAAGCATTTTCCCGCGATCTACAAACTGGTACGACCACTATGCCTGTGATGAAAGGCTGTCTGGCGCCACTGCGTAGAGATCGCCCCGCATGGCGCGGCGCGCCGGGGTCAGACGCCCGGAGGCATCGCGGCAAGCCGCTGCGCAGAAGCGCGCAGACCGTCGAAGATACGCTGCGCGACGCGCGCAGGGAAGCCCGCGGGCAATGTGGCGGCGACGCTGTCGATGGCGGCGGGCGTCTGTTCGATCAGCCTGCCGATCAGCGGCTCGGCGTCGGGGCCATAGAAACAGCGCGCGGCCATTGCATTGAAATTGCGACGCTGAATGTCCTTCATCAGGTAGTGGCGATTCTTGCCGGCAACGGCCATCGCGAGCTTCGCCTTGTGCCACGACCACTGGTTGCCGCCGTCGCCTTCCACGGGCCAGATCGACATGATGTCGTACAGCGGCGTGAGCGCGTAGCGCCCGCCCTGCAATAGCTGAATGCTGAAGTTCTTCGCGTGGCCGTCCGGCGCGGCGAGCATCCAGAACAGAATCTGCGCAGTGAGGAAGGTGGCGAGATCGTCGTCGGGCCGCTCGGACTGGCGCAGCACAGCCGCGATGTCGGTCATGCCGGGACCGCCGTCCGCTTCATAGCGCTGATGCGACGGCTTGCCGAGCACCTGGCAAAAGTCCTCCTGCGGCAGCCGCAAGATCCATTGCCCCGATGGATGCAGCCGGCGGTCGAAGCGCTCGACGGCCAGCACCTTCTGTTCGCCGAACGTCAGAACGTCGGCATTCGGCACCGGCAAACCGAACGCCCGGACGAGCGCGAGACACAGCCATTCGTTTTCGACAGAAGTGGTCCAGTCCGCCTTCTTGTTGCCGACGAGACCGAGCGGCAGCTTGAAGATGTGCGTAGTCGGCGTCGCGCCATGCGGACGCATCCACTGCCCGTCATGGCGCAGAAACGCGGTCTTCTCCTGCGCCCCGGCAATCGAGATACGAAAGTCGCCGTCGTCGCCGCCCGCGCCCGGACCACCGGAGGCGACCGTGCGCGCAAGCATCTGCTCGATGTCTTCGTCCGACATCGGCGTGCCGTCGATACGGTCGTACCCTTCGGGCAGCGCGTCTTCGGCGAGCAGTTGCGCCGCGCCGACGCAATCGCGACCGATGGCTTCGAGCAGGTCGAAGGCGTCGGCGGTGGCCGTCTTGAAGCGGGTGGCGAGACGCCGCCGGATCGGCTCGCTGTCGGGCAGCAGATTGTCGAAGTAGTTGCGCACGCGCTCGCCGCGCAACGGCGCGTCGTCGATGCCGAACGGCAAAGACAGCGACAATGGCCGGCCGACGGGTGAGGTCATCCAGTCGCGGTCGTACTGAAGCTCCATCTCGCCGCGCGACGGAATGCGCCACGTGCCGACCCGCAGACCGTTGGTCCAGACGGATAGCGCGCGCGCGTGCGACGGGCGGCCCATGTCTACCAGTCCTCCGGCGACGGCGTTGCCGTGCTCGCCGGCCGTGTCTGCACGCTCAGCTCAAGGCCGTACATTGCCAGCAGTGCGAAGAGTTGCTCCGACGTGACGGAGCCGGGATCGAGCTCCATCGCCGACAGCCGGCTCTGGCTCAAGCCCACGCGCGACGCGGCCTGGGCCTGCGAAAGCCCTTTTGCGCGGCGCGCGGTGCGCAGGATCTGGCCAAGCTGGTGCGGATTGATCAGCGTGCGTTTCATCGAGGACGCCTTAGGGTCACCTGTGTGGCAGGTAAATGCATTTTACGCGTCTGACGAATATTTGCAAGATAGCTGTATTGCGGGTAAATGCAGCTTTAGTTGTGAACAGTTCAATGCCGGATACTTGCCTCTCATTCGACATTTCGACTATTATCGAATCATGGAAACGAACCAGACCATTGCCGCTCTGGCGGCGCTCGCCCACGAATCCAGACTCGCCGTCTTTCGCGCGCTGGTGCAAGCGGGGCCCGAGGGCATGCCCGCCGGCCAGATCGCCACGCTGCTGGACGTCCCGCCGTCGTCCCTTTCCTTCCATCTGAAGGAGCTGGCGCACGCGCAGCTCGTCACCAGCCGGCAGGAAGGCCGCTTCGTCTACTACTGCGCGAACTTCGAAACAATGAACGGCCTGCTCGCCTATCTCACCGAGAACTGCTGCGGCGGCAACCCCTGCTCGCCGGCATCAGCATGTTCACCTTCCGCGGAGAAGCAGTCATGAAGCGCTTTCACGTTCACGTCACCGTCACGGATCTCGCGGCGAGTATCCGCTTTTATTCGGCGCTGTTTGCAGCCGACCCGACGGTCGTCAAGAACGACTACGCGAAGTGGATGCTCGACGACCCGCGCGTCAATTTCGCGATCTCGCAGCGCGGCGCTACGCCGGGCCTCGACCATCTGGGCGTCCAGGTGGAAGACGAAGCCGAACTGGCCGAGATGCACAGCCGGCTGGAAGGCGCCGCGCTGCCCGTCGACGCGCAGCCAGGGACCGCCTGCTGCTATGTAAGGTCGAACAAGTATTGGACGGTTGATCCACAGGGCATCGCATGGGAGTCGTATCACACGCTGAACGACATCCCCGTGTTCGGAGAATCGCGCAATACGCAGACGAGCGCGCCTGCTTCCGAGGTTGCCGCATGCTGCGCGCCGTCGTCGGGAAAACCGGCCGGCATGCCGGTCAAGTCTTCGCCGTGCTGCTGAGTCCCGCGCACGATCCAACGGAGAACGCATGACGACCAATGTATTGATCCTGTGCACACACAACTCGGCGCGCAGCGTGCTGGGCGAGGCCATGCTGAATCATCTGGCGGTGACGCTGGGCAAGAACGTGCGCGCGTTCAGCGCGGGCAGCGCACCGGGCGGCCAGTTGAACCCGTTCGCCGTCGAGGCGCTCACGCGCGCGGGTATCGACGTGAGCGGCTACCGCAGCAAGAGCTGGGACGAGTTTGCCGGTGATGGTGCGCCTGTCATGCGTATCGTCATTACTGTCTGCGACAGTGCCGCCGCCGAAACGTGTCCCTACTGGCCAGGCAGTCCCGTGAAGGTTCACTGGGGCTATCCGGACCCATCTGCCGCACTGGGCGGCGACGAAGGCAAGCGGAATGCATTCGAACTTACCCGTCAAGCGATCGGATATCGGATGTTGCAGCTTCTCGCGCTACCGCTGGAGACCATGACTAACGACGATCTCCAGCGGGCCCTTACCGCCATTTCCGAATCGTGACGGCAGTGATTGGACTTAAGCACAAGCTCCTCGCCGAGCTGTGTGGAACGGCACTGCTGCTGTCGATCGTCATCGGCTCGGGCATCATGGCTGAACGACTTGCAGGCGGCAACGTGGCTATCGCATTGCTAGCCAACACGCTGGCGACGGTAGGCGGACTGTATGTGCTGATCGAGGTCTTTGGGCCGATGAGCGGCGCGCACTTCAATCCCGCCGTCAGCGCCGTCATGACGCTGCGTGGCGAGCTGTCCGCACATGAACTGCTGCCATACATCGCCGCGCAACTGGCCGGCGCGCTGCTCGGCGCATGGCTCGCGCACGCGATGTTCGGCCTGCCTGTCGTCGAGATCTCCAGCAAGGTCCGCACGGGACCCGGGCAATGGATTGCCGAAGCAGTGGCCACGGCCGGCCTTCTGCTGGTCATCCTGCGGGCGCCAGCGGGACGCGCTTCGATCATGGTGGCTGCGTACATCGGCGCCGCATATTGGTTCACGGCATCGACGTCGTTCGCGAATCCGGCCGCTGCGTTCGGCCGTATGTTCAGCGACACCTTTGCAGGCATTGCGCCGTCGAGCGTACCCGGCTTCGTCATCGCAGAGTTGATGGGCGCGGCAATCGGCGTGGCGCTGCACAGGGCATTAGAACCGCGCCGTCAACGTGTCGGCCATCCGAATCTGATCGAAGCCTCCGGCGAGCGCGAAGCAAACCGCTGATGCTGATGCATGCCTCCCGGCCAATCAGCGCTTTGGGAGGCTCTCGAACACTCGCACGTCGTCACTGACCGAGCGTCATTCGCTTTTCATTCCCGCCTCGTCTGATCCGCATTGCTTTCGAAGCTGGGCCTGTCGTCTTGACGCAGCCGGTGCCCGGACGGACTCAAAAACACCTTGTGGATATCGCAACGCGTATGTAGTTTTATCACATGGACGCGCTCACTACCTGGTTATTGCTGGTCCTCACGCTGCCCACGGAAAACGCTACGCCCGAATGCGCTTCTGGCGGGCGCTGAAGACCAAAGGAAGTGCCGTGCCGCCCCTATCTCGCGTCAGAGTCGCCGGGCCTCTACGTGATTTCCACTGGGCTGTCCCGCACGTTTGCCGATGATCGCGAGCCGTTGCGTTACGGCATGCTCCTTTATGACGCGCTCCACGCGTGGTGCAAAGACAATGCGCATACCCGGACGCAAGGCTGACGGAACAGGCAGGCCACGCCTGTCTGCGTTGCTGCTCCCCAAAGGCGTCGAACGCGGCGCCCTGATCCTGCTTGTTGCGCGTGGGTTACGCGGCATGTGCGATGGCTTTATCGCGGTGCTGCTACCCGCCTATCTGCTCGCGCTTGGCTTTGGACAACTGGCTGTCGGACTCATCAGCACGACGACCCTGTTCGGGTCAGCCTTCGCGACAGTGCTAGTGGGTCTCGTCGGCAATCGCTTTGCGCCGCGCGGTCTGTTGCGCTTCGCAGCAGCATTGATGATGGCCACGGGTCTGGCATTCGCCGGACTATCATCACTCTGGCCACTGCTCATTGTTGCGTTCGTCGGCACGCTGAACCCGAGTTCGGGCGATGTCAGCGTGTTCCTTCCGCTCGAACATGCGAGGCTCGCGGAATCGGCAACGGGTGACGCACGTACCGCGCTGTTTGCGCGCTATAGCCTCGTGGGCGCGCTGTCCGCCGCACTCGGCGCACTTGCGGCCGGACTGCCCGACTGGATCTCTGCCCATGCGGCGATCCCCTCACTCACGGCGTTGCGTGCAATGTTCATCGCCTATTCGGCGACGGGATTCGTTGTCTGGGTTCTATACCGGCGTCTTCCGGCGCGCCATTCGAAAGCGGGCGCGCCACACGTGCCGCTTGGGCCCTCACGCGGGATCGTCACGCGCCTTGCGCTGCTGTTCAGCGTCGACGCCTTTGCAGGTGGACTTCTCGTCAATTCGCTGCTGACCTTGTGGCTGATCCAGCGGTTTGGACTGTCGCTTGGCGCTGCCGGCCAGTTCTTTTTCTGGGCCGGGCTGCTCAGCGCGGGTTCCCAACTGGCTGCCGCACCGTTATCGCGCCGCATTGGCCTGCTCAACACAATGGTGTTCACGCATATCCCGTCGAGCCTCTGCCTGATTGCGGCAGCGTTTTCGCCGTCGGTCGCGCTGACCATGACGCTGCTCCTCGTGCGCAGCGCGCTCTCGCAGATGGACGTGCCCACCCGCAGCGCCTATGTGATGTCCGTCGTCACGCCCGGGGAGCGTCCCGCTGCCGCGAGCTTTACTGCCGTGCCACGAAGTCTCGCGGCCGCGCTCGCGCCCACTCTTTCCGGGGCATTGCTGAGCGTGGGGTGGCTCGGCGCCCCTCTCGTTGCATGCGGCACGCTGAAGATTGCTTACGACCTTTCGCTGCTCGCCGCATTCCGTCACGTAAAGCCCGACGGGGGTTCGTCATGAACCATCGCGTTCGCATCAACCATCGGCACATTGCGATGGCTTTCGTCATGCTTGTGATCGCCGCCATTGCAGCACTCGCCTTCCAACGGAACTCAAATGCTGGCGGCAAGCCCGCAGCCGCGGAACTGCCATTGACGCACGTCGCCGACATCCCGCTACCGGGCCGCGCGTCCAGGCTCGACTATGAAAGTTTCGACCCGGACAGGCATCTGCTGTTTATCGCACACCTGGGCGACAGCGAGGTCATCGTCTTCGATACACGGACATTGCGCGTCGTCGCCCGCGTCGGCAACATCGCGGCGGTACATGGGGTACTCGTCGTGCCCGAACTGTCGCGTGTCTACGCGTCAGCAACAGGCACGAATGAAGTCGTCGCGATTGACGAAGCCACGCTGAAAATCACCGCGCGCGTGCCTGGAGGCGTCTATCCGGATGGGATGGCCTACGCGCCAGACGCCCGAAAGCTCTACGTGTCAGACGAGACGGGCGGGACGGAAACGGTGATCGACACACAGTCCAATCGTCGCACCAACACGATCGAACTCGGCGGCACCATCGGCAACACCCAATACGACGCCGCTTCGCGCCATATCTTCGTCAACGCGCAGTCGCAAAGACAACTCGTCGAAATAGATCCTGTGAACGACGCGGTCGTCGCACGGATCGATCTGCCAGGCGCAAAGGGCAACCACGGCCTGTATATCGTTGCGCAACTCCATGTGGCGTTTATCGCCTGCGAAGACAACGCCAGGCTTCTGGAGTTGAGCCTGCTCACGAGACATGTCGTTCAGTCGTTTGACGTCGGCGAAGATCCCGACGTGCTCGCATTCGACCCCGCTTCGGGTACGCTTTACGTCGCGGGTGAAGCAGGCATCGTGTCGATGTTCGCCGTCGGTGACTCGACCGTATCAAAGAGCGGGGATGGCCGCATCGGCCCTAACGCACATGTGGTCGGCGTCGATCCGTCGACACATCATGTCTACTTCCCGTTGAAGAACGTCGACGGGCGTCCGGTGCTCCGTGTGATGGCGCCGCGGTGAGCTTTTGCTTTGGCGACACCTCTTTCTTGAGCCCTTGAGATCGCGCCATCTCACCTGGCGATAGCTCGGACCCGCTGAGATGCTGCACGTATTCTTCGGCACTTCTGTTCTGCTAGCCATTGCAGCGATTGCTGCAGGACCTCGGGCGTGACATCGTTGAATGACGTGCTACGAATCAGGGTCTCGCTTGCTGCAATGTCATTGAACTGTCCCAACTCGTTCTGCACGGATGTCAACTCCTTAATGGTGCGACCGTGCCCGCCCTTGATAACCGGTTGAAAAAACTCAAGCAGGTACCTGAGCTTTTTGCCCGCCTTTCGAACATCGTGAAGATCTTCCTCTTGGGCGATTTCGCCGCGTGCTACGCGCCTGCTTCGCTTTTGAAGTGCACGCTGCGCCAATCGGACACGCTTCTCGGCGAACGCTCGAATGGGAAGATCGTCGCAACGCGACTGCAGCGTGGTTTGCGCGCGAAGCAAGACATCGTTCAAGAACGCCTCGACATCATCGCTTTTGATCATCGTCTGGCTGTGCAACACCGCCTGCGCACGTTTCTCGCGTGCCGCAACCATGAGCGCGTCGATCGATGCGCCCGACTCTTGGGCGGCTTTCAGGAGATCGCCTGCGATGTCCCAATCACGCGTCTCGCCTGCCACCGCAGCAAGACGCTTGAATTCTCCAGTGGCTTGCGCGGTCGCCTCCGCTCCGAGGTACGGGGAATACGCCCAGTACAAAGCACGAAGCTTTCTGAAAGCGACTCGAAGCTGATGAAACCCCTCTACATCGCTCTTCGTGGATAGCTCTCTAGCCCTTTGTACTGCTTCCGCCACCACCGGCGTCGCAAGTGACGAAAAGGTACTGGCGATCGAACTCGTTTTTGAAAGTGATGAACCGGACGGTCGCCGGTCGAATTTGAAGAGAGTGTTGAGTTGCGGCAAGGGCCAGTCACCATCCATATCCATTGCGGCCTCAAGTCGGACAATAAATGTTCCGTCCAGACCTTACCATACTCATCTTCAAGCGTCGCGATTTTCGTGACGTTTTAATGAAGTGGCTTTCGACGTGTGGCGCGCACACCCGCACTCGCTCACGATATTGCCTCGTGTCGGCAGTTCTGTATTACGATGCTTAGCTACGTCAAGCAGTGTCCGATACGCTGGCGCATCGAGTGCGCCTCGAAAATATCTAGAACACTAGTGGGAGTTCGGATTGAAGAAGCGCGCCACCGTGATATGCCGCAGAGGTAAGCGAATTCTCCTGGTCGCACGTAGTCAATCAAAGTGGGCTTTGCCAGGCGGGATTCTCAAGAATGGCGAGCAAGGCTCTGACGCCGCACTTCGAGAACTCAAAGAAGAAACTCGACTATCCGGGAAGTCGGCCAAACACCTCTTCGACTTCCGTGGCAAGCAGAAGCACCATCACGTGTTTACCTGTGAAATTTCGAATCGCGCCAAAGCTCGCCCGGGCAACGAGATTGCCAAGTGTCGCTGGGTTCACCTTGACGACATCTCCAGCCTTACGACCAGCGGGCCGACGACCAATATCGTGAAGCTCATGAGTCAGCGGCGCAAACGATAACCCGGCTTTTAGCTCGCTGTTCGACATCCCGCGCATAGCGCGCACTGCGGCAATGGTCGCGCCGTGCTCCTTACTCGTCAATCGCCGCGGACAGAAACTTTTCCTGACGCGCGACGTGCATCGACCGGTAACCTGGTGCGGTCGATGCCGTTGCCTCAGGTCCGATATAGTGCAGCGTTGCGGGTGCCTTCACGATTTCCAGCAGCCGTTCCATGACGAAGCTCCACGAACCCTGATTTTTCGACTCTTCCTGACACCAGACGACACGCTTCAGATTCGGGTAACGCTCCAGTTCCAGGCTGATCTGCTTCGCGGGAAAGGGATACAACTGCTCAATGCGAATCAACGCGACATTGTCTTTTTGGGCTTTATGCCGACGCTCCAGAAGTTCGAAGTAGACCTTACCCGAACACAGGATGACCCGATCGACCCTCGACGCTGCCTCTTCCGATGTTGAATCGGCAAGAATTTCGTTAAAGCGGCCCTTGGCAAGATCATCGAGGCTGCTGACAGCCTCCGGGTGACGCAGAAGCGACTTTGGCGTCATCACAATGAGGGGAACGCGATCGTGCAGCATGGCCTGCATCCGCAGCAGGTGGAAAATCTGGCCAGGCGTCGTGGGCTGACAGACCCGCATATTGTCCTGGGCACATAGTTGCAGGTAGCGCTCGAGGCGCGCAGACGCGTGTTCCGGCCCCTCTCCTTCCTGGCCATGCGGAAGCAGCATCGTCACCCCACTACGTTGCCCCCATTTTGCGGCGCCAGCAGACAGAAAGTTATCGATGACAACCTGCGCCCCGTTCGCGAAGTCGCCGAACTGCGCTTCCCACAATACGAGTGCGTTTTGTCGAACAACCGAGTATCCGTACTCGAAGGCTAGAACAGCAGCCTCCGACAGAACCGAATTGGTGACCGAAAATCGTCCCTGGTCATCCGATACATGGTGCAAGGGGACGTACATGCCCTCGCCCCGAAGGGAGCGATTCTGATCGTGAAGTACCGCGTGACGATGGCTAAACGTACCGCGTTCACTGTCCTGCCCGCTCAAGCGCACATCGATACCGGCAGATAGCAGGGAGGCAAACGCCAGATGCTCGGCCATACCCCAGTCGAACGGACGCTTGCCTTCCGCCATCTCGCGACGGGCAGACATCACTCGTCCAACGAGCGGATGCAGCGAGTACTGTTCGGGAATACGGGTGATCTTCAGTGCGAGCTTTTGAATGAGGTCTGGTAACGGCGGCGCGTAGTAGATGCGGCCGACGTTTCCATCGAGCAGTTGCGGCCAGTTCACTTCCTCATTCTTTGAATCGGCTGGCTTCTTCTCTTCGACGGTTTGCGCGGCGTCAAGTCGATCACGGTAGTCGTGAAAGTACTTCTCCACGTCTTCCGTCGTCAGAATCTGCTGATCCACCAGCCGTCTTGCATAGAGCGTACGGACACCAGGATGGCCCGCAATCGAGCGATACATCAAAGGCTGCGTGATGTTCGGCGTATCTTGCTCCTGGTGGCCATGACGGCGGAAGCAAACCAGTTCGATTACGACGCTCTTCTTGAAAGTCGAGCGGAAATCGATTGCGAGGCGCGTTGCGGCAACGACAGCCTCAGGATCGTCACCGTTCACGTGCAGGACCGGGGCCTCGATCATCTTGGCAATGTCAGTGCAATAGAACGACGACCGGACATCTCTCGGATCGGAAGTCGTGAAGCCGACCTGGTTGTTCAAAACCACATGTATCGTGCCGCCCGTTCCGTAGCCTCTGGTATTCGAAAGATTCATCGTCTCCATGACAATGCCCTGCCCCGAAATCGCAGCGTCTCCATGGATCTCGACCGGCAGGACTGCGCTCGCACCTAGCCCCAACACTTCGGCGCGCGCGCGAGCGATGCCTTGAACAACAGGATTGACGACTTCAAGGTGCGACGGGTTGAACGCCAGCGTGACTTCTGCGGGCCCCGTCGCCGTCGGCAGCGAGCCCGTAAAGCCCTTGTGATACTTCACATCGCCCGCCGGGAGTAGATTCGCGGTCTTTCCCTCAAATTCGTCGAACAACGCAGCCGGCGGTTTCCCGACAATATTGACGAGAACGTTCAGACGCCCACGGTGGGCCATGCCGAGAATCGAGCTCTTCACCCCCTTCGTGGCACCGTACGCAACCAGCTCATCCAGTAGGACGATGAGCGATTCTCCGCCCTCTAGCGAAAACCGCTTCTGACCGACATAGCGGGCATGCAGGTACTTTTCGAGTCCTTCGGCAGCAGTCAGCCGTTCGAGAATGTGAAGCTTGTCGCCTTTATCAAGCGTAGCTTTTGAACGCGCGGACTCGAGGCGCATTGCCCACCAATTACGCTGATCCGGGTCGGCAAGATGCATAAACTCGGCGCCGAGTGTCCCGCAATACGTTTCTTTCAGCGCCTGCAGCAGCTCGCCGAGCGTCGCATCCTGCTCCGAAAAGTAAGCGCCCGACATGCTGAACTTCGTGCTCATGTCCGCGTGCGACAAGTCGTAGTAGCTCGGGTTAAGCTCGGGCACTGGCACGGGCGCGGTCCAGCGCAGCGGATCCAGATGCGCATTGCGAGTACCAACCATACGATAGGCTGAAATCAAGGCCTGTACAGCGACCTGCTTCCGCGCGAAACCCAATACATCGCTCTCCGAGCGCCCTCCCGTCCGTGCCTGCCTGCCCAGTTCGACAAAACGGGACACGACCGGTCCGTGAGCGACGTCACCGGCGACCGATCCGTCAACAGCCGGCAGGCCTTGCAACGCGTCAAAATAGCCGCGCCAGTCCTCCGACACCGTCGTCGGGTCCGCAAGATATGTCTCGTATTGCTCTTCGACGTAAGGAGCATTGCCTCCAAACAGGAAGGAGGTCTTCCGATTCCGCATCATCATGATGACTCTGTCCTCAGTCGGGCTCGCGCCCGGTATCTGCCCAAATTCGACCAGGGCAGCACCTGTTGCCGCCTTGGCCACGCCAACGCTTCCACAGGTACACGAAGACAAAATCCAGCTGCGAAAAGAGGCAACGTCCACTGCCATCCACTCCGCGTCAACTTGTGCAAAACCTCGCGACTCTTGCCACCAGGTCCCTGTGCCCGCCAGGATCAGCGATCTCTTGACCGCCGATGAACACAGTCTACGTTTTTGCGGATTTACACTGGCACTTTAGCCGCGACGATTCCGGGACATTTCGTGCTCGTTTCTGGCCATTAGGGCAAGATTTCTGGAATCTCTCTGTTTTGAGGGGCGATCAATCTGGCGTAGGGACCATGCCTTGGATAGGTATGCGGTGAGATGCCCGCAGGGCGAGCTACCGCTTCATCTGATGGGTGATGCGATCGGCCTGTTTGGCCAAAATCCGGCTTTTAACCAACTGCGGAAGTTCGGAAACACGAAAAGATTGCGGAGGTGCCTTGATTGGCAGCGCGCCGCAATGGTACGGTCCCATTCGCTCGGATCGAGTTCTGCCAAAGGCAGCGCACAGACGCGATCATTCGCGTGTTTGATCGTTCATCCGTGTGGCCGCTCTGTGAAGGAGGCTGGAAACCGGGTGCAGGACTCTTTCCGGCGCCGTAAACGCAGCAACCCCGCTTTTGAGGGCGGGGTTGGTGCATG
>NZ_JAGIPX010000068.1 GCF_017814945.1 Paraburkholderia sp. LEh10 | reverse complement strand
GCGACCATATAGCGGATGCCAACGATAATGGACTTCAATTTCCTGCCCGATATGGGCAGAATGAGCACGAGCTTGCCCTGGGAAGGGCGAACTGGCTCTTCGCGGGCTCTTTACGTGCGGGGCAACGTGCAGCCGCGATCATGAGCCTGATTCGGTCAGCGCAACTCAACGGCCATGATCCGTACGTCTACCTCAAAGATGTACTGAATCGCTTGCCCACCCATCGAGCCGACGACATCGCTCAGTTGCTGCCGCATCGCTGGAAATCCCACACCGTCACTGCCTGAACGCTGTCGCTACCTCTCGACCGTGCCTTCCCCGGGCGCTTACAAAAGGGCGCGATTCCTTTCATCATTTCCGTGTAGGATACTGTACATATATACAGGTATTTTCCTACGCCAATGTCAGTCACAGCTACTCGTGCCGAAGAAATCCACCCCTCGCTATGGCGAGCCTCGCAGCTCGCGCGCGGAGGGCGGTGCACGCTCGACACGGGCTATCCCGCGCTATCGATCGAGTTGCCCGGCGGTGGCTGGCCAATCGGCGCGCTTGTCGATTTGCTGGTTCAGGTGCCGGGCGTCGGTGAAATGCGCCTGTTGCGGCCTGCACTGAGTTCGCTGGGCGAACGCTCCATCGCGTTGGTGCAGCCGCCGCATATCCCAGACGGTCTGGGGCTCAATTACATCGGGCTTTCACTCGATAAGCTGCTGCAAATCAAAGCTCCCAAAAGCGCCGATGCCTTCTGGTCCGCCGAACAGATTCTGCGCACCGGCAGTTACGGCGCGCTGATCTTGTGGGCGCAGCACGCGCAGGCGTCGTCGCTGCGCCGCCTGCATCTGGCCGCGCAGTCATCCGAGACGCTCTTCATCATGGTCCGGCCGCTCGCATCGGCGCAGGACTCTTCGCCGGCGCTACTGCGGCTGGCCTTGCGGCCCTCGGCTGACGGCCTGATGGTCGACATTGTGAAACGACGAGGCCCAACACGCGCCGAGCCTCTGTCGATTTCTCTTCAACCCACTCCTGTTTTGCTTTCCCGTCATGCGCGTCTTTCTCGCCGTCCATCTGCCGAAGTTGTCGCTCGAGGTCTTTCGACCGAAGTGGTCGCCTGAGCCTGAGCACGGCAGCGCGGTGCTGGAGAAAGACAAGGTCGCGATCGCCGACGGCGCGGCCCGTGCCGCCGGCGTGCGGCTCGGCATGAAGCGCGGTGGCGTGCTGACACTGTCGCCGGAAACGGCCCTGTACGAGCGCGACATCGCACGCGAAAGCGTGGCGCAACGTGAGGTCGGCGTGGCATTGATGAAGTTTTCGCCCGATGTCGCGTTGCTCGACGAAGCGACGGTACTCGTCGAAGTCGGCGCGAGCTTGCGGCTTTTTGGTGGGCTGCTGTCGCTGTGCCGTCAGGCGAAGGCGATTCTCGATGCGCTCGGCCTGACGGCACGCATCAGCGCCGCGCCGACCGGGCAGGGCGCATGGCTTCTGGCGAAACACGGCAACCGGCGCGTGCTGCAACTTGCATCACTCGAACGCGTGCTCGCGCCATTGCCGATGCTCGCCGTGCGGGAGATCCGTCCGTTTGCCGACTGGTTCGGCGGCCTGGGCTGCGAATCGATTGCCGATGTGCGCCGTCTGCCACGCGCCGGTTTGCAGCGCCGTTGCGGCGAGCATTTGCTGGATTCGCTCGACCGTGCATTCGGTACGGCGCCGGAACTGTTCGACTGGCTCGAACTGCCGCCCACATTCAGCGCGCGTCTCGAACTACCCGATCGTCTGGAACATGCGGACGGCGCCGTGTTCGCCGCGCATCGTCTGATCGTGCAGTTGTGCGGCTGGCTGTGTGCGAAGCAGCTCGCGGTGACGGCGATCACGCTGTCGCTCGAACACGAGCGCGGCCGCGAAGCAATTTCCCCAACGTCGATGGACATCGCCTTGAGCGAGGCCACCTGGCGCGAGGACCATCTGCTGCGTCTCGTGAAGGAACGGCTTCATCGCGTCACGTTGGATGCGCCCATCATCGCGCTGCGGCTCGATGCATCGAAAGTGGATGCTGCCGAGCCTGCCACGGATCAGCTTTTTCCCCAGCCGGGCGGTTCGCCCGCCGATCGGGCGAGGCTGATCGAACTGCTGATCGCGCGCAATGGTGAGGAAAATGTATTGCGCCCCGCGCCGACGGCGGACTATCGGCCCGAGATCGCGAACCGCTGGGTGAGCGTGAACCACTCGGAAAAGAGGATGCAGCTACCCAAGGGCTTGCCGCGTCCGACGTGGATGCTGGCGACGCCCGTGCGCCTGCTGATGCGCCAGCACCGGCCGTTTTACGGTTCGCCGCTGAAGATGGTGTCGCCGGGCGAGCGTATCGAAGCAGGCTGGTTCGACGGTGCACTCGTCACGCGTGACTACTTCGTTGCGCAGGGCGAAGACCGCACTTGCTACTGGATTTATCGCGAGCGCGTCAGCAGCCGCGATGCCGAAGAGGAGCCACGCTGGTTCCTGCATGGCCTGTTCGGATGACGCGCGATGGATACGACGTTCAATACGTTGCCGGCCTACGCCGAGCTGTTCTGCTTTTCGAACTTCACGTTTCTGCATGGCGCGTCGCATGCGGAGGAACTTGCCGAGCGCGCGTTCCAGCTCGGTTATTCGGGGCTTGCAGTCACCGACGAATGCTCGCTCGCGGGCGTCGTGCGCGCGCATGTCGCTGCGAAAGAGGTCGGTTTGCCGCTCGTCATCGGTTCGTACTTGCGGTTGCGCAATGCCGACGGCACGCCCGCGTTCGGCCTGATTCTGCTCGCGCAGAATCGCGAAGGCTACGGCAACCTGTCCGAACTGATTACGCTCGCGCGCACGCGCGCGCCCAAGGGCGAGTATCGCCTGACGCCGCACGACCTGTCGCGGCCCGATCGCGAGAACGCGCATCTGCGCGGCATGCCCGATTGCCTCGCGATCCTCGTGCCCGACTTCCCCGCGAACGAAGAGGTGCTCGAAGCGCAGATCGAATGGCTCGACGAGACGTTCCCCGATCGCGCGTGGGTCGGGCTCGTGCTGCATCAGCGCGCGATGGACGACATTCATCGCGGCTCAGTCGAATATGTCGCCAACAAACAGAGCGTGCCCGTCGTCGCATTGGGCCAGGTCGTGATGCACGTGCGCTCGCGCAAGCCGCTACAGGACACGATGACGGCGATCCGCGTCGGCAGGCCGGTGCACGAGTGCGGCTATGAACTCGCGCCGAATGCCGAACAGCATCTGCGTTCGCGCCTGCGCATCGCGAACCTGTATCCCGATCACACGCTGCGCGAGACAATCAGTGTGCTGTCGCGCTGTACCTTTTCACTCGACGAACTTCGCTACGAATATCCGGACGAACTCGTGCCTGCAGGCTTCACACCGACTGCGTATCTGCGGCAGGAGACCTACATCGGTGCGCAGCATCGTTTTCCGTCGGGCATTCCGTTCAATGTGCAGGAGCAGATCGAGCACGAGCTTGCGCTGATCGCGGACCTCGGCTACGAGCCGTACTTTCTGACCGTCTACGACATCGTGCGTTATGCGCGCAGCCAGCACATTCTGTGTCAGGGGCGCGGGTCGGCGGCCAATTCCGCGGTGTGCTACTGCCTCGGCGTGACGGAGGTGGACCCGGCGCGCGGCAACATGCTGTTCGAGCGTTTCATTTCGAAGGAGCGCGGCGAGCCGCCCGATATCGACGTCGACTTCGAGCATCAGCGGCGCGAGGAAGTGATTCAGTACATCTATCGCAAGTACGGGCGCGACCGCGCGGCGATCGCGGCGGCCGTGTCGACGTATCGGCCGCGCGGCGCGTTACGCGAAACGGGCAAGGCGCTTGGCGTCGATCCGCAGATCGTCGATGCCGTCGCGAAGTCGCATCACTGGTTCGATACGAGTCACGATCTGCTCAAGCGTTTCAAAGAGTCGGGGCTCGATCCCGACAAGCCGCTGATCCAGGCGTGGGCGCGTCTCGCGTCGCAACTGCTCAACTTTCCGCGCCATCTGTCGCAGCATTCGGGTGGCTTTGTGATCAGCCGCGGCAAGCTCACGCGGCTCGTGCCCGTCGAGAATGCGGCGATGGCCGATCGCTCGGTGATCGAATGGGACAAGGACGATCTCGAATCGCTCGGCCTGCTGAAGGTTGATGTGCTCGCGCTCGGCATGCTGTCGGCGATCCGGCGCACACTGGATCTCGTGTCGGACCGGCGCGGCGAGCGCTTCGAGATGCAGGACATTCCGCCCGAAGACGAAGCAACTTACGACATGATCTCCAACGCCGATACGGTTGGCGTGTTCCAGATCGAATCGCGCGCGCAGATGAGCATGCTGCCGCGTCTGCGGCCGCGCAAGTTCTACGATCTCGTGATCGAAGTGGCGATCGTGCGGCCGGGGCCGATTCAGGGCGGGGCGGTGCATCCTTATTTGCGGCGTCGGCAGGGCTTCGAGCCCGTCACTTATCCCAGCGACGCATTGAAGGCCGCTTTGGGTCGCACGCTGGGCGTGCCGATCTTCCAGGAGCAGGTGATGCAGGTCGCGATTCTCGCGGCGGGCTTCACGCCGGGCGAAGCCGACCAGTTGCGTCGCGCGATGGCTGCGTGGAAGCGCAAGGGCGGCCTCGAAAAATACTACGATCGCATCGTCAACGGGATGCAGGCGCGCGGCTACGACCAGAGCTTTGCCGAAGCCATCTTCGAACAGATCAAGGGCTTCGGTGAATATGGCTTTCCGGAGAGCCACGCGGCGAGTTTCGCACTGCTGGTGTACGCGAGCAGTTGGCTGAAATGTCACGAGCCCGAGGCGTTCCTCGCCGCGATGCTCAACAGCCAGCCAATGGGCTTTTACACGCCGTCGCAACTCGTGCAGGACGCGCGGCGCCACGGCGTGCAGGTATTGCCCGTCGATGTGACGGTGAGCGGCTGGGACTCGGCGCTCGAAGGGGTGAAGGGCCATGCGCGTCCCGCGGTCCGTCTCGGCCTGTCGCTTCTGCGCGGCATGAAGGATGGCGCGGCGGAGCGGATCGAGAATTCACGCGCCGTGCGGCCGTTCGGAAGCGTTCACGATCTCGCGCGCCGCGCGCAACTCGACCGGCGCGATCTGCATGTGCTCGCTGACGCGAATGCGTTGTCGTCGCTGGCGGGCAACCGGCGTGAGGCATTGTGGCATTCGGTGGCGGCCGTGCCCGACAGGGACATGCTGTCGGGCACGGCCATTCAGGACGATACGCCCGAACTGGGCGCGCCATCGGAGGCGCAGGACATCGTCGCGGATTACCGGTCAGTCGGGCTGACGCTCGGCCGTCATCCGCTGGAACTGCTGCGGCCCGTGCTGCTGGAGCAGCGCCTGATGCCCGCGTCGACGCTGCGCAACTATCGCAACGGACGGCTTGCGCGCGGTTGCGGCATCGTCACCGTGCGGCAGCGGCCGGGCACCGCGAAGGGCGTGTTGTTCGTCACGATCGAGGACGAAACGGGCAACGTCAATGTGATCATCTGGCCGAGCCTGCTGGAGAAGCAGCGGCGGGAAGCGCTCGGCGCCTCGCTGCTCGCCGTCTACGGCACCTGGCAATGCGAAGGCGAAGTGCGGCACCTGGTCGCGCAACGGCTCGTCGATATGTCGCATCTGCTGGGCGGCTTGCAATCGACGAGCCGCGACTTCCACTGATTCTTACCGCGCGTTATGCGGGGTTACCCGCGCCACGGAAATTGCGCGAGCACTTCCTGGATCGCCGTATCGAACGGCGTGCGCCGGCCGATGCCGAGCGCTTCGAGCCGCGCCGAGTCGAGATGGCAATCGTGCGGACGCGGTGTCGCGTCCGCCGGCGTGTGCTGCGGCGTCAGTTGCGCGTCGATTTGCAACGCGCTGGCGAGACGTCGCGCGATTTCGTGCTTCGTCATCGGTTCATCGCCGGACCATTGCACCGTGCCGCACACAGATTCGCCGCGCGCGTGTCGTTCCAGCAACTGGCGCACGACGACGGACACATCGGGCGTATACGTCGGATAGCGGATCGCCCACGCGTCCATCACCGCGGCTTTCGCTTCAGGCGCCGTGCGCGCCGACGCGGCAATCGCGGGCACGAGGCTCGTCACCGCCGATTCCCGCCAGTCGGTGATCGGCCCAAACAGCAGCGGCAAGCGCAGCACGCAGCCAAGATCCGTCGATTCAGCGAGCGCCCGCTCGCCATCGAGCTTGCTCCAGCCATACGCGTTGAGCGGCGAGGGCGCCGAGTCGTGACGATAAGGCGGCTGCTTGCCGTCGAACACATAGTCGGTGGAAATGGACAGTACCCACGCGCCGTGACGCTGCGCCGCCGACGCGATCGCGCGCACGGCATCCACGTTCAGCGCGCGCGCAAGCGCCGGGTCGTGCTCGCACACGTCCGGGCGCCGCTCGGCCGCTGCGATCACGATGGCGTCGGGACACTCGCGGTCAACGAACTGCGTGACGGCTTGCGCATCGCGAATGTCGAGCCTGACGCTTTGCGGGCTGGACCGGCTGAATGCGGTCTGCACGAACTGCCAGTCACGCTGCTGCGCGAGTTCGCCGACGATCGCGCGACCCAGCAAGCCCGAAGAACCGATAACGGCAACCTTGAACAGGCGTTGCGGCATCGATCAGTTGCCGTCGACGGCGACTACCGTATAGCCCGCCTCGTCGATGGCGGCCTTGAGCGTATCGGCGGACGCGCCCGACTGAACGACGACCTTGCCCGCGGACAGATCGACCTGAACCTGCGCGGCCGCGTCGTGGTCCTGGATGGCCCGTGTAACAGCCGCGACGCAATGCTGGCAACTCATGCCATCCACCTTTAATTCGATGCTCATAGCTCTTCCTCTAGCTGGTAAGTCCTGCAACGGTTGAATTATGCCTGTCGACCGGCAACTACATGATTGACCTTCCCACTGTGGGAAGGTCAAGAATCGTGCAGCATATCGTGCGCGCAGAGTGGGGAACGAGCGATGAATATTGGTGAGGCGGCCCGGGCATCGGGCGTGACGGCGAAAATGATCCGCTACTACGAGAGCGTCGGATTGCTCGCGGCGAAGCAGCGCACGTCGGCGGGTTACCGGGTTTACGGCACACAGGAAGTTCATTCGCTGCGCTTTATCCGGCAAGCGCGGCGGCTGGGTTTTCTGGTGGAGGATATCCGTAAGCTGCTGGCGCTGTGGCAGGACCGGTCGCGCGCGAGCGCGGAAGTCAAATCTATCGCGCTGGAGCATGTGGCCGAACTGAACCGCCGCATCGCCGAGCTGACGGAGATGCGCGACACATTGGCGCATCTCGCCGACCATTGCCACGGCGACGACCGTCCGGATTGCCCGATCATCGAAAGCTTGGCGGCTGCCGATTCCGACGCTGTGCCGCATTGTCACAGCAATTGAGAAACACTGACGCTACGTTGTGACGAAAGCGCGGCGTGCGCACTTATTTGGTGCGTAAACACCGATGACGCAGTGCGAGTTTCCGGCTAACTCGAAAAAAAATCACCGAAAATCAGCGGTTATATCATGGCATAGCTTGCACCATTCCAAAACGGAATGCACCTCATTCGGGCAATTCACTGGCAAGGTTGCGCCGGAACGCTATAATTCGGGTTAACCCTTTACGGGAAATCCCTGATGTCCAATCCGCCGGGGATTCATACTTGATCCTTGGAGTTCATCATGTTTGCGTTTCTGGTCGAAAAGCTGAGCCACTGGTTTGAAACGGCTGAACGTAGCCGCCGCGAGGCTTACCTTGCGGCGTCGTCGGATATCGTCCAGCTCGAACAGCGCATCCGCGCGCTCGAAACCACCGGCTACTCGCTGTAAGTTCATCGCCCCGGCCGACGCGGCATCCAGATTGCCGCGAATGCGTGTAGCGACACCAAGCCCCGCCATGCGGGGCTTTGTCACATCTGGAGCCCGCAGCCTGCGCCACGCTGCCCGACGACTAGCCTGAACGCCGTCGTCGCGGTAAGGTAAGACGTTTTTCGCGATAACCGGCATTTCTACAATCAATCATCCGGGGCGCTCATGTTTTCAGACCACTCGATTCACCTGCTGCGGTCCGTGGCAACCGTCGTGCTGATGGGGGCGGCATCGGCAGCGTTTGCCGCAACGTCGACGAACCGCCAGCCGTTGGTGCTCGATACCCAAGGCGGCATCAGCGACGCACAGGGCGGGATTGTGCTGCAAACGGCGCCGCTTTCCCACAGCCGCATCGTCGAGGCGCAGCCGATCGCGGCGCCCGAGGAATTGCCGGCCAACGGATCGGCTCCGTATATCGTCGCGCCGTATATCCAGTTGCCCGGCGCGGGGCCCGCGCCCTATCCGCCGCCAACGCCTCGCCCACTGCCCGTGCCGCGCTCGCAATAAACCGGCTGGGCGGGCCGCGCGTCGGCACGGTCGGAGACCGCGCCCGTTTGCATCAATTCATTCGAATGGCGCCGGGACCGCGCCATTCATCCCGCGCACGACGCCATTTCGCCATACGGGTTTCGGCGCATGGCGCGCTGCAGTTCATCAGACGACAATCGTTGCGCGATCATCGCTCGCGGGGCGCGGTTCCCGTGTCCCGGGCAGCGAGACGAACAATTCGAACACAGGAGACGACGAATGCCCGACCTCTGGTTCCGCCGAGCGGCGAGTGTGTGCGCGGCGCTGCTGGCACTTGCGATATACCCTGCAATCGCTAAGGAAACGCCCGAGAAACCGGCGCTCACGATGGCCGTCGGCGGCTTGCCCGGTCTTTACTACCTGCCCGTGCTGGCCGCCCATCAACTGGGCTTTTTCAAGGACGAAGGTCTCGACGTGACGCTCGAAGATTTCGCGGGCGGATCGAAGGCATTGGAGGCCGTGGTCGGCGGAAGTGCGGACGTCGGCGCGGGCGCGTACGAGCACACGATCTTCATGCAGGCGAAAGGCCAGCACTACCGCGCATTCGTGCTGATGGGCCGCGCGCCGCAGATCGCCGTGGCGGTGACGAAAGACAAAGCCGCCACGCTCAAGACGCTGGCCGATTTCAAAGGCGCGAAGGTCGGCGTGAGCGCACCGGGTTCATCGACGGATCTCGTGCTGACGGTCGCGCTGCGCAAGGCGGGGGTGCAGCGCAGCGACATCTCGGTGATCGGCGTCGGCAGCGGCGCGACGGTGATTTCCGCCGTGAGCAATGGGCAGGTCGATGCGGTGTCGAACGTCGATCCGATGATAACGAAGCTGCAACGTTCGGGTGACATCAAGGTCCTGATCGACACCCGCACCGTGAAGGGCACGCAGGACGTGTTCGGCGGGCCGATGCCAGCGGCGACGCTCTACGCATCGGACAGCTTTATACAGAAAAATCCGAAGACGACACAGGCTCTGGCAAACGCGATTGTGCGCGCGGATCGCTGGCTTCAGACGGCGAGCGATACAGACATCGTGAAGATGGTGCCTGCGGCTTATCTGCTCAACGACAAGGCGTTGTATGTCGATGCTTTTCACAACGTCCGCGACGCCTATTCGCCGGACGGCCTGATGCCTGCCGATGGGCCCCCCACCGCGCTGCGTGCGCTGGCTTCGTTCGACACTCGGCTCGACGCATCGAAGATCGATCTGAAAGCGACTTACACGAACGACTTTGCGCTCAAGGCAGGCGAGCAGATCAAGTAAAGCCCATGACGGGGCGAAAGGGCGGCGACGGCTCGATGTTATGCAGACGTGCGCCGCCCGTCTCGCGTGCCGAACGCAAGCGTCTCGCTTGATTTCAGTCGCCGCGATATTCGACCTTGAACTGCGCGGCCTTGTCCTGGCCAAGCGTGTCGACGAGCCACGGCAGCGTTTCCTTCATCATTTTCGGCAGCGTGTAGGGCGGGTTCAGAATGAACATGCCGCTGCCGAAAAGTCCGAAGCCGTCACTTGGCGGATTGCTGACCGTCAGCGAAACGTGCAGCCAGTTCCTGTCCTGCAGACGTTTCAACTGCTCGGGAAAGCGCTGCGACTCAGGCCGCGCGACCTGTGGATACCAGATTGCATAGGTTCCTGTCGCGAACCGCTTCAGGCTTTCTTCGACACAAGTGAGCGTGCGCGCATAGTCGCGCTTGTCTTCATACGATGGATCGATGAGAACGAGCGCCCGACGCGGCGCCGGCGGCAATAGCGCCTTGATCCCGTCGAAGCCGTCGCCCGCAAACAGCATTGCACGCCGGCCGGCGTCGCGGAAGTTGTGGCGAAGCACATCGATTTCGGTGCTGTGCAGTTCGAACAGGCGCATGCGATCCTGCTCGCGCATCAGCCGCCATGCGAGATACGGCGAGCCGGGGTAAAAGCGCAATTCACCGTCGGCGTTCAGTGCGGACACTTCATCGACATATTCCGCAAGCACGGGCGGCAAGTCCTTGCGATTCCACAGCTTCGCGATACCCGTTTCGAACTCCGCGGTCTTGGTCGCGTAGCCTTCCTTCAGCGAATAGACGCCCGCGCCGGCGTGCGTATCGATATACCAGTACGCCTTGTCCTTCTGTCCGAGGTAGCGCAGCAATTGCACGACGACGGCGTGTTTCAGGACATCGGCGTGATTGCCTGCGTGAAAAGCGTGGCGGTAACTGAGCATGGCGATGAAAGCGCGAAAGGAGAGGTGGGTTAGGCGGCGGTCGTGCGTAACGATGCAACACTGGAACCTCGCAAAGCGTGGCTCCCGGCATTAGGCTGCGCAGCGGGGAGCATATTGTACGCGAGCGAGCCACGCAGACCTCGAATGCCCATTGCCGCGCGCAACGCATGCACCTGACCTGCGACGCGCGCCGGGGCTCGATGACTTAATCGTAAATGTCACCGACAATCGCTTCGATCTGTTCCTTGATCTCCGGCGTGATTTGCTCGGCCACGTCCTGAGCCTTCATGTTTTCCCCGATCTGTTCGACGCGCGACGCGCCTGTGATGACCGTACTGACGTCCGGATTTTTGAGGACCCACGCCAGCGCCAGTTGTCCCACGGTGCAGCGGAGTTCGTCCGCGAGTTCGCCCAGCTTGCCGACGACGTTGTTCTTGCCTGAGTCGGTGACTTCCTTGCGCAGCCAGTCGTAGCCCTGCAATTCGGCGCGGCTGCCGGAGGGCACGCCGTTGCGGTACTTGCCAGTCAGCAAGCCGGAAGCGAGCGGACTCCAGGTTGTGAGGCCAAGGCCGATGTCTTCGTACAGCCGGCGATATTCCTGCTCGACGCGCTTGCGATGAAACAGGTTGTATTGCGGCTGCTCCATGACGGGCTTATGCAGATGATGCCGCTCGGCGATCTCATAGGCCGCGCGAATGTCGTCGGCGCTCCATTCGGATGTGCCCCAGTAGAGCGCCTTGCCGCGCATGATCATGTCGCTCATTGCCCACACGGTTTCCTCGATTGGCGTGTACGGGTCCGGACGATGACAGAACACGAGATCGACGTAATCCAGCTGCAGACGCTTGAGCGAGTGGTCGATTGCATTCAGCAGATACTTGCGATTGAGCGTGTGATATTGATTAGGCGCTTCGTTGAGCCCCCAGAAGAACTTGGTCGAGACGATGTAGCTCACGCGCGGCCAGTTCAGTTCCTTCAGCGCGTCGCCCATGATCTGCTCGGACTTGCCGCCCGCATAGACTTCGGCGTTGTCGAAGAAGTTCACACCCACGTCGCGCGCGGCCGCCAACGATTCCCGAGCGGCGCGCCGGTCCACCTGATTGCCGTAAGTCACCCATGAGCCGATGGACAGCTCGCTGACTTGCAGGCCCGAACGGCCGAGACGTCGGTAGTTCATTCAGATCTCCTTGAGTAAGTGTCGTTGCCGGAACCCCACACATTAATCCGATTCCAGAAGACGTGCCTTTATGTGCTTCGTTCGGGTCGCTTCATGCACAATAGCGGAGTCGGCCGCAGTGCAACAATCGACCGAACGGCATATGCCATTCAGCCAGCTTTACGTTGCGTGCGTGCCATGTTGTCATCGCTCAATCAACTGTATGGAGGTTCTGGATGTCGTCATCGAATGAGAGTCTGAAAGGCAAGGTCGCCGTCGTCACGGGCGCTGCGAGCGGCATCGGCAAGCAGATCGCCTTGACGCTGTCGGCGGCGGGCGCGGCCGTCGCGATCGCGGACCTGAACCAGGACGGCGCAAACGCCGTCGCCGAAGAGATCAAGGCGGCGGGCGGCAAGGCGCTGGGCGTCGCGATGGACGTAACGAACGAAGACGCCGTCAACCAGGGTATCGACAAGGTGGCGGCCGAATTTGGGTCAGTGGATATCCTGATTTCCAACGCCGGCATTCAGATCGTTAATCCGATCGAAAACTACTCGTTCTCGGACTGGAAGAAGATGCAGGCGATTCACGTCGACGGCGCGTTCCTCACGACGAAAGCGGCGCTCAAGCACATGTACAAGGACGATCGCGGCGGCATCGTCATTTACATGGGTTCCGTTCACTCGCATGAAGCGTCACCATTGAAGTCGGCGTATGTGACGGCCAAGCATGGGCTGCTCGGCCTCGCGCGCGTTCTCGCGAAGGAAGGCGCGAAACATAATGTGCGTTCGCATGTCGTATGTCCGGGTTTCGTCCGTACGCCGCTCGTCGACAAGCAGATTCCCGAGCAGGCCAAGGAACTGGGCATTAGCGAGGAGGAAGTCGTCAAGCGCGTGATGCTGGGCGGCACGGTGGACGGCGTGTTCACCACCGTCGAAGATGTCGCGCAAACGGTGCTGTTCCTGTCTTCGTTCCCGACGGCCGCATTGACGGGCCAATCGTTCATCGTGAGCCACGGCTGGGTTATGCAATAAACAAGGAGGGTGATGATGGCGCAACGCGATTCACAAAATGTGAAGCGGGCACGCGCCGGCGAGGCCGGTGCAGCAGATGGCGAGCACGCGGGCGCAGTGTCCGGCGTTCGCGCCAGTCATCACGTGGCAATCCCGCAGTACGAAACGGTCGCGCTGATGCTGCAGGGCGGCGGCGCGCTCGGTGCGTATCAGGCAGGTGTGTATCAGGGCCTCGACGAAGCAGGCATCCTGCCGAACTGGCTGGCGGGCATTTCGATTGGCGCACTGAACACGGCGATCATTGCGGGCAACGCCCCAGAACATCGTGTCGACAAGCTGCACGAGTTCTGGGAGACGATCTGTCAACCGGCCTACGGTCCGCCCGTGCCGCCCGCGATCGAACAGGCGCTCTTCAATTCGAACGACACGGTGCGCAAGGCATTCACGGCTATGCAGGCGGTCGGGGCGCTCGTCGATGGGCAAAAGGGTTTTTTTACGCCGCGCTTTCCGCCGCCGCTGCCCGCTGTGTCGGTTCTGCCGCAAAACGCGAGCTACTACGACACCGCGCCGCTCAAAACGACGCTCGAGCGTCTATGCGATTTCGACCGAATTAATGCGAAAGAGATGCGCGTGTCGGTCGGCGCCGTCAATGTGCACACCGGCAACTTTGCGTATTTCGACAACACGCATACGACGCTGAGACCTGAGCATTTCATGGCATCCGGCGCGTTGCCACCGGGGTTCGGGGCGGTCGAGATCGATGGGGAGTTCTACTGGGACGGCGGACTGATGTCGAACACGCCGCTCTATCAGGTGGTGCAGACCAGTCCGCGCCGCGACACGCTTGCGTTTCAGGTGGACTTGTGGAGCGCGCTTGGTCCCGTGCCGGACAACATCACGGATGTGCAAGGGCGCGTCAAGGACATTCAGTATTCGAGCCGGACGCGTCTGGTCACCGACATGATGCAGCACTCGCAGCGCTTCCGGCATGTGCTGCGCGAAGTGCTTGAGCGCGTGTCGCCGGAGCATCGCGACGACCCGTGGTGCAAGCTCGCCGAAGAACTCGCATGCTCGAAGCGCTACAACATCATTCACCTGATCTACAGCGACAAGGAATACGAAGGGCACTACAAGGACTACCAGTTCGGCTTGTCGACGATGCTTCAACACTGGGAAAGCGGTCTGGAAGACATCCGCAACTCGCTTGCGCAACCGGGCTGGCTCGACATGCCGGACAACGATGCGAGCTTCGTCACGCACGACATCCATCGCGATCTGCGTTGATCGCATCTTGCCAGCGAGCGGGCATTGATCCGCATCGCGGACACGGCCGTCACGTGCGGGGTGTGATGAGAACGTGATTGCATGAAAAAAGGGCGCTCAAACCGAGCGCCCTTTGAATTTGAAGCTGCATGAGACGACGCCTCGCGCCGTCTGACAGGCAATTACTTCAGGACAGTCGCAACCGCGTTAGCCACGACGTCAAGATTGCGCGTGTTCAACGCGGCCACGCAGATACGGCCCGTGCTCACGGCGTAGATGCCGAACTCTTCGCGCAGGCGGTCCACTTGCGCAGCCGTCAGGCCCGAGTACGAGAACATGCCGCGTTGCGCGTTGACGAAGCTGAAGTCGCGGTCCACGCCCGCTGCCTTCAGGCGCTCGACGAGACCGTTGCGCATTGCGCGGATGCGGTCGCGCATTTCGCCCAGTTCCGTCTCCCACGTTGCGCGCAGGTCCGGCGAAGCGAGCACGGCTGCGACGACAGCGCCGCCATGCGTCGGCGGGTTCGAATAGTTCGTGCGGATCACGCGCTTGAGTTGCGACAGCACGCGTGCCGCTTCGTCCTTGCTGCCCGTGACGATCGACAGCGCGCCGACGCGTTCACCGTACAGGGAGAACGACTTCGAGAACGACGACGACACGAACACATTCAGTTCCGATTGCGCGAAAAGACGCACAGCGGCAGCGTCGGCGTCGATGCCGTCGCCGAAGCCCTGGTATGCGATGTCGAGGAACGGCACCAGTTCGCGTGCCTTCACGACCTCGACCACCTGCTTCCATTGGTCGACGGTCAGATCGACGCCCGTGGGGTTGTGACAACATGCGTGCAGCACGACGATCGTGCCAGGAGCGTAGCTGTTGAGCGCCGACAGCATGCCCTCGAAGTTCACGCCGTTCGTCTTCGCGTCGTAGTACGGATACGACACGACTTCAAAGCCCGCGCCTTCGAAGAGGGCACGATGGTTTTCCCAGCTCGGATCGCTGATCGCGACTTTCGAAGCCGGGTTTACGCGCTTCAGGAAATCCGCACCGATCTTCAGCGCGCCCGTCCCGCCGAGCGCCTGCGCCGTCACGACGCGGCCCGCGGCGATCAGCGGCGAGTCATTGCCGAGCAGCAGCTTTTGCACTGCGGCGTCATACACGGCGATGCCTTCGATGGGCAGATAGCCGCGCGGCAGCGCCGCTTCGACGCGTGCCTTTTCTGCCTCGCGGACGGCGCGCAGCAGAGGAATCTTGCCTTCTTCGTTGGTGTACACGCCAACGCCCAGATTGACCTTGGTAGCGCGCGCATCGGCGTTAAAAGCTTCGTTCAGGCCCAGAATCGGGTCGCGGGGAGCAAGTTCGACGGCGGAGAACAGAGACATGATGATTCGGCTGTAGTGGAAAGAGGACGAATTCGGATGCTGCCAGGGACCGCATGCACCTTGGGGCGGTCGGGTTCAGAAGTTGCCGCGGGAACGAGTGGCTCGGACCCGATGACGCTATCGACCGACGGCCGCGCTGGCGCGGAACACGCCATTGTAACGAATCTCGCCGGGCTTTTTGGCATCGGCAGCGCCCGTGCGCGGATTAATTTGCAGTAAAAACAGCGATCTGGCGACATTTTTATGCTGCGGATGCGCGATGGGCGGCGCAATGGCGCGCGCGCTGCGCCGCCATCTCAGGCGGCCGGCGAGGCGTCAGCCCGCCCGTTCGCAAAACGCTAGAATAGTCGTTTGCTCCCGGCCGAGGTGCCGCTTCCATGTCCGAACATCATCTGAGTGAAGTCCACGACGCTCTCGACGAATCCAAATTCGTGACGTTCGAGGGCTCCCCGTTCAGGCTCTATCAACCGTATCCGCCGGCGGGCGACCAGCCGACGGCGATCGATACGCTGGTCGAAGGCGTCGGTGATGGTCTGTCGTTCCAGACGCTGCTCGGCGTCACGGGCTCAGGCAAGACGTACACGATGGCGAACACGATCGCGCGTCTGGGGCGTCCCGCCATTGTCTTTGCGCCGAACAAGACGCTCGCTGCGCAGTTGTACGCCGAGTTTCGCGAGTTCTTTCCGCGCAACGCCGTCGAGTACTTCGTGTCGTACTACGACTATTACCAGCCGGAAGCGTACGTGCCGCAGCGCGACCTGTTCATCGAAAAGGACTCGTCGATTAACGAACACATCGAGCAGATGCGTTTGTCGGCCACGAAGAGTCTGATGGAGCGGCGCGATGTCGTGATCGTCGCGACCGTGTCGGCGATCTACGGTATCGGCAATCCGTCGGAATACCACCAGATGATTCTGACGCTGCGTACAGGCGACAAGATTGGGCAGCGCGACGTCATCGCGCGTCTGATCGCGATGCAGTACAACCGTAACGAAGCTGATTTCCAGCGCGGCTCGTTCCGAGTTCGCGGCGACACGATCGATATCTTTCCGGCCGAACACGCGGAAATGGCAGTGCGTGTCGAATTGTTCGACGACGAAATCGATACGCTTCAGCTTTTCGATCCGCTGACGGGCCGCGTGCGTCAGAAGATTCCGCGTTTCACCGTGTACCCGTCGTCGCATTACGTGACGCCGCGTGAGACGGTGATGCGCGCAGTTGAGACGATCAAGGCCGAACTGCGTGACCGGCTCGAATTCTTCTACAACGACGGCAAGCTCGTCGAAGCGCAACGGCTCGAACAGCGCACGCGTTTCGATCTGGAAATGCTGCAGGAACTGGGCTTTTGCAAGGGCATCGAGAACTACTCGCGGCACTTTTCGGGCGCGGCACCCGGCGAGCCGCCGCCGACGCTCGTCGACTATCTGCCGACCGATGCCGTCATGTTCCTCGACGAATCGCACGTGCTGATCGGCCAGTTGAACGGCATGTACAACGGCGACCGCGCGCGCAAGGAGAATCTCGTCGACTACGGTTTCCGGCTGCCGTCCGCGCTCGACAACCGGCCGCTCAAGTTCAACGAGTTCGAGCGCAAGATGCGCCAGGTCGTGTTCGTGTCGGCGACGCCCGCCGACTACGAACAAAAGACATCGGGGCAGGTGGCCGAGCAGGTCGTGCGTCCGACGGGTCTCGTCGATCCTGAAATCAACGTGCGGCCCGCGCGCACGCAGGTCGACGACGTGCTGGCCGAGATCAACGAGCGGGTCGCCGCCGGCGACCGCGTGCTCGTCACCGTGCTGACCAAGCGCATGGCCGAGCAGTTGACGGAATTCCTCGCCGACCATGGCGTAAAAGTGCGCTATCTGCATAGCGACATCGATACCGTCGAGCGCGTGGAAATCATTCGCGATCTGCGCCTGGGCACATTCGACGTGCTGGTCGGGATCAACTTGCTGCGCGAAGGCCTCGATATTCCGGAAGTGTCGCTGGTCGCGATTCTCGACGCTGACAAGGAAGGCTTCCTGCGCGCCGAGCGCTCGCTGATTCAGACGATCGGCCGCGCCGCGCGTAACGTGAACGGCAAGGCGATTCTCTACGCGGACAAGATCACGGATTCGATGAAGCGCGCGATCGACGAAACCGAGCGGCGGCGCGCCAAGCAGATCGCGTTCAACGAGCAAATGGGCATCGTGCCGCGCGGTGTGGTGAAGCGGATCAAGGACATTATCGACGGCGTGTACAACGTCGACGAAGCGCGCGCCGAATTGAAGGAACAGCAGGTCCGCGCGAAGTTTGAGGACATGTCCGAAAAGCAGATTGCGAAGGAGATCAAGCGGCTTGAGAAACAGATGATGGAGCACGCAAAAAATCTCGAATTCGAAAAGGCGGCTCAGGTGCGCGACCAACTGGCCCTGCTGCGCGAGCGGGTGTTCGGTGCAAACGTCGGCGATCATCTGACGGGCACGGATTAGGCACAGGCGCGTCTTATCGACGCGCGGCGAACGCGGCGCGCGGCGCTTTGCCGCCGCGCCGCGTCCGATTATCACCCGGCCGTCGTGGCACGATTCTTAAAACAACGCTTAAGGTCCCCGTAAGACCCTCTCGCAGCAAGGCTTTCGACGTTATCCCATTTGTCCTTCCTGTTGAACAGTGATAAACTGAATCATGTATTGAGAATGGTTCGCATTACCGTTCGTTACTCTCTTCGCACTTGCGTCGGCGTATCGAATGATTCGCGAAAGACGTGAAGACCACGCGCATGCGAGACCTCTTCAACGCGCCTTTCCGAATTCTGCTTTTTGTTGCTTCAGTCAAAAAAAATCAAAGGAGTTTCGATGCGCGTTTCGTCAATCCTGAGTGGCGGGGTAGCCGCCCTCGCTGCCGTTGCTGCCATATCGGCGTCGGCCGCTGAATATCCGATCGGCAAGCAGCAGATTCAGGGCGGCATGGAAATCGGCGCTGTGTATCTGCAACCAATCACGATGGATCCGGAAGGCATGATGCGCAAGGCGTCGGATTCCGATATCCACCTGGAAGCCGACCTTCACGCAGTCAAGAAAAATCCGACTGGTTTCGCAGAAGGCGACTGGATGCCTTATCTGCAAGTGCGCTACGAATTGTCGAAACCGGGTTCGAGCTACGACCAGAAGGGCGACCTGATGCCGATGGTCGCGGACGACGGTCCGCACTATGGCGACAACGTCAAGCTCGCCGGGCCGGGCAAGTACCACCTGAAGCTGATCGTCGAACCGCCGATGCAAAACGGCCACATGGCGTTCGGCCGTCACGTCGACAAGGAAACGGGAGTCAGCCCGTGGTTCAAGCCATTCACGCTCGAATACGACTTCACGTTCGCAGGCATCGGCAAGAAGGGCGGTTACTGATCGTCGCCGATCGCATCGCGATCCCCAATGCAATGAGCGGCGCGTGAGAACGTGCCGCATTTCCAGGAAGGGTGCATGAGAGTCAACAAGAAGATTGCCGCTTTCGCGATGGCGGCCTCGTTTATCGGCTTCGCGCACGCCGCCGACGATGCCGTCACGTTCAAGCTGGAAATGACGGACGGCAACTTGAATCCGGCGCGTATCGAGGTGCCTGCGGGCAAGCGCATCCGTATCGAAGTGAAGAACACGGGTAAGGGCGCGGCGGAATTCGAGAGCGTCGAGTTGCGCAAGGAAAAGGTTCTGGCGCCGGGCGCCGAATCCGTCGTCGTGATCGCTCCGCTCGATCCCGGCACCTACAAGTTTTTCGATGACTTCCATCAGCAGGCGCAGGGCGTGATCGTCGCCAAGTGACGTTGCGGCAGCACCGGTCGTTCGAAATGCGGGCGCGCGGCGTCCAGTGAAGCGGTTGGAGGTTTCGATGGGTCAGATAATGTTCATCGTTTGGCGGGAAAGCGTCGAGGCGCTGCTCGTCGTCGGGATTCTGTACGCGTGGCTGAAGAACGGCGACCAGCAGGCGCGTCATGGTCTGCCGTATCTATGGGCGGGCGTGGGGGCTGGCGTGCTGGCCGCGATCGCTCTGGGCGCGGCGCTGGTCGGTTTTACCGAGGTGTTGTCGGGCGACGCGCAAGACTATTTCCAGACCGCGATGGTGCTGGTCGCGTGCGTGCTGATCGTGCAGATGGTGATATGGATGAAGTCGCACGGGCGCACGCTCAAGCGCGACATGGAGCAGTCGCTCAAGAAGAGCACGCAGAGCGCGAACTGGTGGGGCATCGCCGTGCTCGTCGCGCTCGCGATCGCGCGCGAGGGCAGCGAGACTGTGATCTTCCTGTACGGCCTCGGCTTCGGCCAGTCGGGCCACGTGGACATGAGCCAGATCGTCGCGGTGGTCGTGGGCCTTGGTCTCGCGTTCGTGACGTTTTACCTGCTGCAACTGGGGGGCAAGATCTTCTCGTGGCGGCTGTTCTTCCGCGTCACTGAGATCATGCTGCTGTTCCTCGGCGCGGGCCTCTTCCAGACGGGCGTCGATAAGCTGATCGACAAGGAAATCCTGCCGGCCATCGTCGATCGCATGTGGAACACATCGATGATTCTCGACGACTCGAGCACCTTCGGGTCGCTCGTCTCGACGCTCACCGGCTATCGCGCACACCCGGCGCTGATGAACCTGATTGCGTACGCGTTGTACTGGGGCGTCGTGTGGTATCTGATCCGCCGTTCGAAGCGCGCTCCCGCGCAACAGGCAGCAGGACGCACGGCATGAGCAGTGCAGTGATGAACCGCCGCAGCCGGCTTGCGGAAATCGGTCACTGGATGCAGCGCCACGGCGCTGTCATCCGCGGCATTCAGTGGGTGGTGGTTGCCGTCTACGCGTTTCTGATCCTTGTGCCCGCGTTCACTGAACTGCCGGGCGATACCGCGCATTTGTGGAACAACCTGACACTCGCCGCGCAGTTCGTTTTCTGGGGCATCTGGTGGCCGTTCGTGCTGCTGTCGATGGTGATGCTCGGACGCGTGTGGTGCGGCGTGCTGTGTCCGGAAGGCGCGCTCGCGGAGTTCGCGAGCAAATACGGGCGAGGCTGGGCGATTCCGCGCTGGATGCGCTGGGGCGGCTGGCCATTCGTCGCATTTGGACTGACGACCATTTACGGCCAGATGGTCAGCGTCTACCAGTATCCGAAAGCGGTTCTGCTGGTGCTAGGCGGATCGACATTCGCCGCGGTGATCGTCGGATTGCTATACGGTCGAGAGAAGCGCGTCTGGTGCAAGTACCTGTGCCCCGTCAACGGGGTTTTTTCGCTTCTGGCGCGCCTCGCGCCGTTTCACTACAACGTCGATGAAGACGCGTGGCGACGTTCGTACAAGCAAGGCGAGCACGGCCACCGCGTGATCCCCATCAACTGCGCGCCGCTGGTGCCGTTGCGCAACATGAAGGGCGCGGCGTCGTGCCATATGTGCGGCCGTTGCAGCGGCCACCGCGACGCGATCGCGCTGACGTGGCGCAAGCCGTCGACGGAAGTGGTCGATCTCGGCGACAAGCAAGCGAGCGCGTGGGACACCGCGTTGATTCTCTACGGCCTGCTCGGCATCGCAATCGGCGCGTTTCACTGGACGGGCTCGCCGTGGTTCATCGACATCAAGCAGTCGCTCGCGACATGGTTCGTCGATCGCGACATCATGTGGCCGCTCGATACCAATGCGCCGTGGTTCCTGTTCACGCACTATCCGGAACAGAACGACGTGTTCTCATGGCTCGACGGCACGATGATCATCGCCTATATCCTGGCGACGGGCGCTGTCTACGGCACGGCTCTGCTCGCGCTGCTGGCGGGCGCGACGCGCACGCTCGGCCGCTTCGATACGACGCGCCTGCATCACCTCGCGCAGGCGCTGATTCCCGTCGCGGGCACGGGCGTGTTTCTCGGCCTCTCGGCGACGACGCTGTCGCTCTTGAAGGCCGAACATGTGCCGCTCGACTGGGCACCGGACGTGCGCATCGCGATTCTCGTGATCGCGAACGCCTGGAGCGCGTGGCTCGCGTGGCTCGTGACGCGCCGTTACACGGCCCACCTTTTCCAACGCGGGCTGACGATGGTATGGTTCATGACGGCACTGGCCGTCGTCGATAGCGCATGGTGGCTGATGTTCTGGTACTGGCCGGCACACTGATCGGCGGCGCGCCGCGTATTCGAGCGAGGCGCCCATGAGAACCAAACCCGCACTGACTGAAGAAGACGTCAGGAAGATGGCCGCCGCGGCGCAAGCGCACGCGGCGGCGAATCACTGGACCGTGACCATCGCCATTCTCGACGATGGCGGCCATCTGCTTCATCTGCACCGGATGGACGGCGCCGCGCCGAGCACGGTCGAGATGTCGATCGCAAAGGGCCGCACGGCCGCGCTGGGCCGCCGCGAAACCAAGATCTACGAAGACATCATCAAGCAGGGCCGCACGGCGTTTCTGAGCGCACCCCTCGCGGCGATGGTCGAGGGCGGTGTGCCAATCGTCGTGGAAGGCGAGACGGTGGGTTCGATCGGCGTGTCGGGCGTGAAATCGGAGCAGGACAGCGCGATCGCGCGCGCCGGTATCGCCGCGCTGGAGCTGGCCTGAAGCACATCGTTTCACCGCAGGTCGGTGGAGATTCTTGCTCGCACCGCGTGGGGCTGAAACTGAAAAGCCGCACGGATTCAGTCATCCGTACGGCTTTAATTGCGTCTTGTCGCGAAAGGAGTCGCGCGATTCATCAGTGATCGCACGCACTGTGTTGAGAACCAAAAAAGCGGCCTGGCTTGCTTCGACGGCTGGCCTGGTGTCTGCACGAAGGGGTCTAGATCTCGCGTGCAAGCCGTCGTGGCTGGCTAAAGCCCAACACCTCTCTGGGAGGTGGTCCCCACAATACCCGGTACTACTGCAATCGTTACTTGGTCAGAATCAGCTTGCCCAGTCGCGTCGCGCGCAACTGATACGTCTCGCCGTTGTGCACGATGCTCACATGGCTGCGTCCCTGCAGCAGCGCGTCGCTGCGTAACGCGCGACCGGACGGCTCGGCCGTCTGGGCGGCGTTGCTGCCCGTACTTGACGGGCGTTCCGCAGGCGCCGACGTCACGGATTTGGCCGGGCGGCTGGTCGTCAAGGCCGCGGCCGCAGGGCGGCGCAGGCTTAGCGTGGAAGAGCGCGTCATGTTCGTCATGCTTGCCGTTGGTGTTCGTCGATTCGTTGGATTGATTCTAAATGATAACTATTCCTATTTACAAGACCGGGAAATCAATCGATGAGACGTTTCGATAGGCAAGGGGCGGCGCCGCGCGGAGCGTCCCCGGCGGCGCCCGGCGCCTAGTGCAACTGGTCAGGCGTATTGCGCGTGCTGACGTACTGGCGGATCAACCGGACCGTGTCGATATCCGACTCGCGATACGCCGATTTGACGATCTCCTCGGTCTGGTGTGCGTCGGGATCGCCATTGTCGTCGGCGGAGGGCAGGCTCGTTTTGTACTCGAAGCGTAGAAAAAGCTGCAGTTCGTCGGGCTGCTCGATGGTCATCGTCAGCGAGCCGCCGACGTACTCGGCCGTCGCAAGGATGTCGTAGCGCACGCTTTCTTGCGGCGTGAGCGTGACGTGATCGCGCACGGTCGCCTGACCATAGTGCAACTCGCGCTCCATCGTGCTTTCGGTGCGCGACAGGATCGCGCAACTGTCGAGCCCGATCACGAATAGCTGCGGCTGTTCGGCGCGCAGCACGAGCCCTTCCCAGAGCTGTTCGCGCGTCAGCGCTTCGACGAGCGGGTTCAGCGGGTCGTTGATCTGGATCAGATGTTCGAAGTTCAAGACGACAGCTTCCTTTAAAAGCCCAGGTTCATACGGTTAAGCAACGGTCAGGCCCGTACGGATCGAGATCGGATTGGTCAGGATCTTGTGCACGGGGCACGAATTGGCAATTTGCAGGAGTCGTTCCTGCTGCTCGTCCGTCAGATTCCCCGTGAGCACGATCTGGCGGTCAATCGCCGTACCATCGCCTTCTTTTTGCATCGACAGCGTCACGTGCACTTCCTCGAGCGGCCACCCCTTACGCTGCGCGTACATTTTCAGCGTAATCGACGTGCATGCGCCGAGGCTCGACAGCAGCAGCGAGTTCGGCGTCGGGCCGCGGTCGGCGCCGCCGAGCGACTCGGGTTCGTCGGCAAGCCATGTATGCGCGCCGTCGTCGAACAGCACCTGATAGTTCGTCGAGCCAATATGTGCGGTGACCTTCGTGTCTGCCATGCGCGCTCCTGTGCGGGACGGGTTGTGCCGCGCGGCGCGTCATGCGGCGCGCGGGTCGAATTGCTATTGTGAACGAATTTGCTTCGATTCGCGGCTGAGCGGCGGCTCGCGAAAAACCGTATGGCGGTTTAGTGCGCGATCTGTCCCATGCGGCCCGCCTGATAGTCGATGACGGCCTGGCGGATCTCGTCTTCCGTGTTCATCACGAACGGGCCGTAGCGCACGACCGGCTCGTTCAGCGGCACGCCGCCGAACAACAGCACGTCGACGGGTTCATCGCCGGCGGCGATGGTCACGGTGTCGCCGTCGTTGTCGAACACGATCATCTGCTGCGGGCCGATTTCCAGCCGCTCGTCGCTATAGAGGCCCTTGCCCGACAACCCGTAAGCGAACACGCGATAGTCGCGCGGGACGGGATGCACGATCCGCGCCCCAGGCTGCAGCGTGAAATGCTGATACAGGATGGGCGTGCGCGTCTCGATCGCCGCTTTCACGCCGAGCGCTTCGCCAGCGATCACCTTGACGCGCACCTTGCCATCGCCCGAGGTCGCGACGGGAATGCCCGCCGACGGCATCTCCTGATAGCGCGGCGCGATCATCTTGTCGCGCCTGGGCAGGTTCACCCACAGTTGCAGGCCGTGCACGCGGCCGCCCGTCGCGACGAACGACGGATCGGGCATTTCACTGTGCACGACGCCCGAACCGGCCGTCATCCATTGGACGTCGCCCGTGCGCAGCGTGCCCGAATGTCCCGCCGAATCCTTGTGGCCGAACTGGCCTTCGAGCACATAGGTCACCGTTTCGAAGCCGCGATGTGGATGGTCGGGCGCGCCCTTCGCCTCGCCCGGCGCATAGTCGACAGGGCCCATTTCGTCGAGTAGCAGAAACGGGTCGAAGTCCATCAGCATGCGTGTCGGAAACGGACGGTGGACGACAAAGCCGCCGCCTTCAACCGTGCGTACGGACGGATACGTGCGTTCGATCGTGCGGGTCGCGCTCATCAAAGTCACCTCAAAAAATGGGGAATAGCGTTATTTCTGAAACATGAGGCTATTATATGGACCGTTTTTGGCCGTAACAGGCCACCTGTCGCAATGGATTGTTCTGCCAGTGAAACGATGACATGAAGATCGATTCGCATAACCTGAACGACCTGATGTATTTTTCGCAGGTTGTCGAACATGGCGGGTTTTCCGCCGCCGAACGCGTGCTCGGCATTTCGAAGTCGCGCCTGTCGCGCCGGCTGACGGAGCTTGAAGCGTCGCTGGGCGTACGGCTCTTGCAGCGCTCGACGCGCAAGCTCGCGCTCACGGAAGCGGGGCAACTGTTCTACCAGCACTGTCAGGCGATGCTGTCCGAAGCGCAGGCGGCCGTCAATGTTGTGCAGCAGTTGCGCTCGTCGCCGCGCGGCACGGTGCGCGTGAGCGTCCCCGTGACGATTTCGCAGACCATCATGTCGCAGATCCTGCCGGAGTTCATGCACCGTTATCCGGAAGTGCGCGTCGTGATTCGCGTGACGAATCGCGTCGTCGATCTGTTCGAGGATTCGATCGACGTCGCGCTGCGCGTGCGTTCCGAGCCGCCCGAGAGCGCGAATATCGTCGTGCGGCCGCTGTGGCGCACGCAGCAGATGCTGGTCGGCGCGCCGAGCCTGCTGAGCCAGAATGCGCCCCCGCTCGAGCCAGCCGATCTGGAACGCTTCGAGACCCTCGATACGCCGACGAGCGACGGCCGCCACGTGTTCAATCTGATCGCGCCCGACGGCACGCGTCACGCGCATGAGCACGAACCGCGCCTCGTGACAGCCGATCTGATGATGATTACGGAAGCCGCGCTCGCGGGCGTCGGTATCGCGGCGCTGCCGGAGATGATGTATGGCGCCGCGCTGCGCAGCGGCCGCCTGTCGCCCGTGATGCCGGGCTGGACGCTGCCGTCGCCGCAACTGTACGCCGTGTTCCTGTCGCGGCAGGGGATGGTGCCCGCCGTGCGCACCTTCGTCGATTACCTCGTCGAAATGCTCGATCCCGACACCGGCAAGCATATCCAGCAGGACTGTCCGGAGCGCGAATCGAAGCCGCTGCGCCTGAAAGCCGAAGCGATCTGACGCGCTGCGCCGGCTGTCAGCAGGCGCGCAAGCCGAAGTCAAATATCGTTTATGCCATGCAAACGCGGCAGCGATGGATACTTTCAATGGCCGCAGGCTTGAATGCGCGCGCTCACGGGCTTATATTGAAATCCCTTCGCTAAGGAGCGTCCTATGCGAAAAATCACGGCCGCTTTGATAGTGAGCCTGATAGGGCTGACAGCGCTGTCCGTGTCGACCACGGCTGTTGCATGCGGTGATCAGATTCAGAGCAGAAGCGATGGAAAATGATCCCGCCGCCCGAAGGCGCCGAGTGCGCACGAAAAAAGGCCTTCATCCGTTGATGAAGGCCTTTTACTTTGTGCCTTGAAAAACAGGGCTTTTCTTTGTGCTTTTACGTGCGCAACGGGAGCGGCGCGTTCAGTGCGCCTTCGGTTCGGTGACGAAGCCAATCTTCGTCAGGCCGCCTGCCTGCGCCGCCGACATCACTTGCGCCACCTTCTCGTACGCGACCTTGCGGTCGGCGCTCAGGTGCAGTTCCGGCTGCGGGTTCTGCTGCGCGGCGGCGGCGATTTTCGCCTGCAGCGCTTCGTCGGAGATCTTCTGCTTGTCCCACAGCACGTTGCCGTCCGCATCGATCGACACCGTGACCTGCACGGGCTTCGTGTCTTCCTTCTGGCTGCTCGCGTGGGGCAGGTCGATCTTCACGGCATGGCGGATCACGGGGATCGTCACCATGAACACGATCAGGAGAACCAACATGACGTCGACGAGGGGCGTCATGTTGATTTCGTTCATGAGGCCGTCGTCATCGTCGCCGGCGAAAGGGCTCATTGCCATCGCTATGCCTCGTTATTTAGTTGGCACGGGTCGCGAGCCGAAGACCGTCTCCGCGTTTCGTCGATGACAGGCGCGCGCCTGTGACGAAGAACGCATGAAGACCATGGGCAAAACGGCTGAGCTTGCTGACGATCGCCTTGTTGGCGCGCGTCAGGGCGTTGTAGCCGAGCACGGCGGGAATGGCGACGAACAGGCCGAACGCCGTCATGATCAGCGCCTCGCCGACGGGGCCGGCGACCTGATCGATCGACGACTGGCCCGTCGCGCCGATGGTCAGCAACGCGTGATAGATGCCCCAGACCGTGCCGAACAGGCCGACGAACGGCGCCGTGCTGCCGATCGACGCGAGAATCGCAAGGCCGCTTTGCATGCGCGCGATTCTCTCGTCCATCGTGTCCTTCAGGCAGCGCGTGACCCAGTCGGACACGTCCATGCGGTCGTGCAGATGAGGCTGGGTCTGGTGATGATGATCGGCGGCCTCCTGGCCCGACAGCGCGAGCGCGAGGAACGGATTCTCAGCGGGCGACGACGTGTCGCGGCCGAGCTTCTTCACGCCGTCGTTGAAATCGTCCGAATGCCAGAACGCCTGCTCGGCGTTTTTCGTCAGACGCTTGAGGCGCACCACATTCCAGCTCTTGATGACGATCACGCTCCAGGACAACACCGACATGATCAGCAGCGCCACCGCGATACCGCGCGTGACGAAATCCCCTTGTGCCCAAACGTGGGCGATACCGTAGTTCTGCATGGCAATTCCCTTCTTCTTGAAATCTGTTTTTGATCAGTTGTTCAGGCTGAAGTCAAACGGCTGGGTGTACGCGGCCCGGATCGGTTCGCCGTTTTCGAGGTATGGCTTGCATGAGCTGGAGCGCATCGCTTCGAGCGCGGCCTGATCGAGGCGTTCGTAGCCGCTGCTCTTTTTCAGTTCGATGTTCTCGATCTTCCCGGTCAGGCCGACGACGAAGCGCACCATTGCCGTCCCTGTCTCGCCGCGCCGGCGCGACATCGCCGGATAGTCGGGCTGCGCGATGCTGCAATCGAGATGCGACACGTTCTTCGGCGCGGACAGCGCCATCGTCGGCTTGCCGGCTGCCGGCGCGGCGGCCGCCGTGGGGGCGGTGGGGGCGGGCGCGGCGGGCGGTGTCGGCGGCGCGGACTCGGGCGCGATCTCATGCTGGGACGGTGCTGGCGCAACGGGCATCGGTGTCGGCGCAGGCTTGGGCGTCGGGCGCGGTTGCACCTTGGGCGTAACCTTCTGCACGGGCACTGGCTTCGGCGGAGGCGGCGTCGGGGTCGACTGGATCGCAGCGGGCGCGGCGACGGGCGCTGGACTGATCAGTTCCGCCGTGATCGTGCGCGATTCGATGGGCCGCACAGGCGTCACGTCGCGCACGGCGAACGCGACAACCAGCGCAACGACATGAAGACCGATGACGATGCCCGTCGCCGTGGCGATACGCGGACCGATTCGGGCGGAAGCGTCCGGCGCGAAGCCGGCTGGAAGAGTAGGCGTGGCCTGCATGTTAACGTGGCGGCGCGCCGACGATGCAGCACGTCAAGCAAAACAGCATCATGTTCGAAATATCAGCAGCGAAATGCAAAGGGTGGTCAGGAAACCGATCAGCAATTCCATCTCGAACTCCTCGAAGAATGGCGTCGCTGGCTGGTGTCCGACTGGCTTGCTGACGGCAAAGGAAAACTGAAGGGCGCGATGCGAGCGCGCAGGGTGAAGCTCTACGGTAACACGTGTCGAAGCAGGAGAACCCGGCTTCAGGCTGCCTTGCGTTCGTAGAAAGTAAGCGGCACGGCTTGCGTGTGATGCTCAACGCCACAGCGGCTGGCGCAGACGCCGCTTTGCGCCATCACTTCCCGCACGGATGCTTCGCATTTGCCGCAACACATCGCGACGCCCAGTTCGAACTGAAGTTCGTCGAAGGTGTCGATGCCTTCGGCAATCGACGCACGAATTTTCCGGTCGGATACGGACTTGCACACGCAGACGATCATGACGGCTACCGATAGCTAACGTTAATGCGAATTATTATCATTTTGTTTGATCCGTTTGGCAAGCGTTGACGGCAAATTTTTGTAACAAAACCAGCTTGTTAGAAGGGTTTCGTCCCTAATGGCGTGCGCGTTGCCGGCGCTCAGGCGGCGTGGGAATCGGGCGCGGCGGTGCGGCGCGACGGAATGTGCACGCGCTCCACAGGCGCATCGACGCCGAGCAAGGTCGCTGCCAGCTGCTTCAGGTGCGCGCCGTCGCTCGTCGAACAGAAGCGCGGCTGCGGCGCGGCATCGCGCGGGGGCGAGCGCAGCCCTTGTTGGTCGAGCACGCGCTCCAGCTGGCGGGCGATCGCGACGCTCGTGTCGATCAGCGTGAGGCGGTCGCCGGCGATCTCGCGGATCGCGGCATCGAGAAACGGATAGTGCGTGCAGCCGAGCACGAGCGTATCGGCGCCCGCGTCGAGCATGGGTTGAACGTAGCTTTCAAGCAGCGCGCGCAATTCGGGGGAGCCGATGTCGCAGCGCTCCACGGCTTCCACGAGTCCGTGTCCGGGCTGGCCCAGAAACCGGCAGTCGCTGCCGTGCCGCGCCAGCAAATCCTGGAAGCGGGCGCTGCGCAACGTCACGCGCGTCGCGAGCACGCCTGCCACACGCGATTTCGATTGCTGCGCGGCCGGCTTCACGCCCGGCTCGACGCCGATCAGCTGGATCGGCAGCTTCTCGCGCACCAGCGCGATCGACTGCGCCGTCGCCGTGTTGCACGCGACCACCAGCGCCTTCGCGCCCTGCGCCACGAGCCACTCGCCGATGGCGAGCGTGCGGTCGGCGATGAAGTCGTCGTCGCGCTCGCCATACGGGGCGTACAACGAATCGGCGACATAGATGAGCGCTTCGTTCGGCAATAGCGTGCGCACCGCGCGCAGCACCGACAAACCGCCGAGACCTGAATCGAAAATCCCGACAGGCGCGCGCGGATCGAGCGAGGCGATGGGCGGCAACGAAGAGAGCGCAGCGGAGGCGGGGGACGAAGCGGTCATGGTTTCAGCGGAAGCCATATAGGAAAATCCGCGCAGCTCTGTCGAGAAACGTTGCGCGGATCGGGACCGCAGAAGTGTAGCAGGAGGCGAGACGCGATTTGCGTCGCGTTGTCTTATTCCGGCGAGCCCATCGCCGATTGCTGGTAGTTCTGGATGCCCACCTTGTCGATCAGGTCGATCTGCGTTTCGAGCCAGTCGATATGCTCTTCGGTGTCGTCGAGAATCGTCGTGAAGATTTCGCGCGAGATGAAATCGCGCACCGACTCGCAATACGCAATCGCCTCTTTGCAGGTGGTTTGCGAGATCTGTTCGAGCTTCAGATCGCATTCGAGGATTTCCTTGGTTTCCTCGCCGATCAGCAGCTTGTGCAGATCTTGCAGATTAGGCAGCCCATCGAGCATGAAGGTGCGCTCGATCAGCAGGTCGGCGTGTTTCATTTCGCCGATCGACTCGTCGTACTCATGCTTGCCAAGCTTGTCGAGACCCCAATGCTTGTACATCCGCGCATGCAGGAAGTATTGATTGATCGCGGTCAGTTCGTTTTTCAACTGGGCGTTCAGATATTCGATGACCTTTTTGTCGCCTTGCATGATCTTTCCTCGTTGGTACTTTGGTTTCCAACAACAATAAACGCCATAACTTCAAAAGCCAAGGACGAAAGCGGTTGCTGAGAATCATTAACGCAACTTAATTTGTATTTTGCGTGAACAATAAAAAAGCCGGGACTATAACGTCCCGGCTTGCGTGCAACAAAGAAAAATTTTAAGCAGTGGCGACGGGGATCTTGCCGATCTTCGCTTGCCATTCCTTCGGACCCGTCTGATGAACCGACGTGCCGTTCGAATCGACGGCGACCGTCACGGGCATGTCCTGCACGTCGAATTCGTAGATCGCTTCCATGCCGAGGTCTTCGAATGCGAGCACCTTCGCGCTGCGGATCGCCTTCGACACCAGGTATGCCGCGCCGCCCACGGCCATCAGATATGCGGCCTTGTGCTTCTTGATCGCCTCGATTGCGACGGGGCCGCGCTCGGCCTTGCCGATCATCGAGATCAACCCCGTTTGCGCGAGCATGGTTTCCGTGAACTTGTCCATCCGCGTGGCCGTGGTCGGGCCTGCCGGGCCGACGGCTTCGTCGCGGACCGGGTCGACGGGGCCGACGTAATAGATCACGCGGTTCGTGAAATCGACGGGCAGCTTCTCGCCCTTCGCGAGCATGTCGGCGATGCGCTTGTGCGCGGCGTCGCGGCCCGTGAGCATCTTGCCCGACAGGAGCAGTGTCTGGCCCGGCTTCCACGATGCGACTTCTTCTGGCGTCAGCGTGTTCAGATCGATGCGCTGGCTCGTCTCCGTGTTGGGCGCCCACGTGACCTTCGGCCATGCGTCGAGCGACGGCGCTTCGAGCTTCGCGACGCCCGAGCCGTCGAGCGTGAAGTGCGCATGGCGCGTGGCCGCGCAGTTCGGGATGATCGCGATCGGCTTCGAGGCCGCGTGCGTCGGTGCCGCCATGATCTTCACGTCGAGCACGGTCGACAGGCCGCCGAGACCCTGCGCGCCGATGCCGAGCGCGTTGACCTTCTCGTGCAGCTCGACGCGCAGTTCCTCGATCCAGTCCTGCGGGCCGCGCGCAATGATGTCCTGAATGTCGATCGGGTCCATCAGCGATTCCTTCGCCATCACCATCGCCTTCTCAGCCGTGCCGCCGATGCCGATGCCGAGCATGCCGGGCGGACACCAGCCCGCGCCCATCGTCGGCACGGTCTTCAGCACCCAGTCGACGATCGAATCCGACGGGTTGAGCATCGCGAACTTCGACTTGTTCTCCGAGCCGCCGCCTTTCGCGGCGACCTGCACGTCGACCTTGTCGCCCGGCACGATCTCGTAGTGGATCACGGCGGGCGTGTTGTCCTTCGTGTTCTTGCGCGCGCCTTCGGGCGGATTCACGATCGACGCGCGCAGCACGTTGTCGGGGTTCAGATAACCGCGGCGCACGCCTTCGTTGATCATGTCGGTGACGCTCATCGTCGCGCCGTCCCAACGCACGTCCATGCCGACCTTCACGAACACCGTGACGATGCCCGTGTCCTGGCAGATCGGGCGCTTGCCTTCGGCGCACATACGGCTATTCGTGAGAATCTGCGCGATGGCGTCTTTCGCAGCCGGGCTCTCTTCGAGCTCGTACGCGCGGCCGAGCGCCTCGATGTAGTCGAGCGGATGGTAATAGCTGATGTACTGCAGCGAGTCCGCAATACTCTGGATCAGATCTTCCTGTTTGATGACGGTCATGGCTAGGCTCAGTGGGGCACTGGTGAGGTAGTGAGGCGCTGGTTATCGCGATCGCGTCAGGACGTGGTCGGTCATGCGCCTTCAGGGGAGGTGGAAATCGGTTGCTTCACATGCCGCGCTGCGGGCTCGTGAAAATGCTCGGGATGCGTGTGTGTCGTCAGGCGGTCGACGAAGGCCATCACCAGCGCGGACACGAGGAACGCGACATGGATGATCACCTGCCACATCACGGCATGCGTCGTGTGCTGGTCCGGATCGATGAAGGTCTTCAGCAGATGAATCGACGAAATGCTGATGAGCGCCATCGACAGCTTCACCTTCAGCACGCCCGCGTTCACATGGTCGAGCCATTCGGGCTCGTCGGGATGGCCTTCCACACCGAGCCGCGAGACAAACGTTTCGTACCCGCCGACGATCACCATGATCAGCAGGTTCGAGATCATCACCACGTCGATCAGGCCGAGCACGACGAGCATGATGCTCACTTCGTCGAGCGTCATCGAGTGGGAGACGAGGTGCCACACTTCCTTGAGAAACAGCACGACGTACACGGCTTGCGCTGCGATCAGGCCCAGGTAGAGCGGCACTTGCAGCCACCGGCTCATGAAGATCACGGAGGGCAGAAGGCGCATGCGGCGCGGCGGGCGGGGGAAGTCGGGGCGCGGTGCAGTCATGGGTATTCGGCGAAATGTTGGCGCTTCGTGGTGGATGACAGCGGGCACGGGCGCGCTCGCAGCGACGGGGCCGATCACACGCAAAGCGGACAACCGACGCAACGTACGACGCGGCACGGCGGTGCGTCGGGCCGGCGGAGCGCGTTGGGCGCGTTATTGTACAGCGTGATCCGTGACAGCCGTGTCGAGGCGGGCAGGTCGGCCCGACAACGCACGACGCGGCGCGCTGGAGACGGTGCCGCGCGCCATGCGAAAGCCGACGCTACGACGCAACGGGCGGCACACGTCTGACCTTCAGGCTGGCGAGCGTGATGCCCGCGATAACGCATGCGAGCGCGACGCCATGCGCGAGCGTCGGCCGCTCACCGAGGAACACGATGCCGTAGACGGCGGCCGCCACGGGCAGCACCGCGCTGAACACGCCCGCGAGGCTGCCTGGCACGTGCCGGATACCCTTCATCCACAACCAGAACGAGAAGATGCTGGCCGACAGGCCGTACCAGAGCACGAGCGCCCAGATGCTGACAGGGACGCTCGCATAGTCGAAGGCAAGGAGCGCGGATACGCCGAGGGGAAGCATCAACAAAAGACCGAACAGATGTGTGTACGCGCAGATGTCGATGGGCGCGAGCGTCTGCGTGAGACGGCGCGACAGGATCACGTAGAGCGACTCGCAGCACACGGCGCCGAGCACCATCAGGTTGCCCGCGAACGAGCTCCCGCTTGCCGCGCCCGCTGCCTGATCCGCATGCGCGAGATTGATGACGACTATCCCTGCGATCGCGAGCGCGATCGATGCGAGCGCGCGGCCATCCGGTTTCTCCTTGAGAAAGATCCACGAGAACAGCGCGACCACGGCGGGAATCGTGCTCGTGATGACACCCGCCGCGACGGCGCTCGTCCGGTGCACGCCATTAAGCATCAGCAGCGTAAACCCGAATGTGCCGAACAGCGCCTGCATGAACAGATTGAGCCATTCGCCCGCCTTCACGCGGCGCAGCTTGCCCATGCGCAACAGCGGCCACAGCACCGCCATCGCGATCACGAAGCGCAGCAGGGCGAACAGGGGAACGGGAACGAACGCGACGATCGACTTGCCGATGCCGACATTGCTGCCGACGAGCAGCATCGCGGCGACGAGAAACAGTGAGTAGCGGTTCAAGCTGGAATCCATACGGCGAGTTCAGTTAGCATTGTAAAAGGGCGCTAACAGCGGCGCAAAGCGAGCGGGCAGGTGCGAGGATTGCATCCTGTTTGCTACGCGGCGCGCCATGAGCCGTCGAGCCTGGTGGTTTGCCGACCGGACGGTCGGCCCGTGCGTAAGTGCGCGGTAAGTTGCAACGCTTATCGTGGGAACTGATCGAAGCTAATGACAGGCATGCGGCCCACGCGATGTTGCAGTGCCGCATCTGCCATTCGCCGAATCGCTACGTGCCCGCCGATGCGGACGGGCGCGAGGGTGGGAGACACGCCGCGAGCCAGCATGATGCGCGGTGCCGCCAGGACGACATGGAGCGACGGGTTGCGCCGGCTTGAGGCCGGCATGCATCGCGAGCGCCGGCAAGGATTGACGTTTCATCTTCACCAAGGGGTAGTCGATGTCTGCGATTGAATCGGTTCTTCAAGAACGCCGCGTGTTTCCGCCTTCCGCCGAAATGACGGCGCAGGCAGCAGTGTCTGGCATGGACGCGTACAAAGCGCTCGCCGCAGAAGCGGAGCGCGATTATGAAGGGTTCTGGGGCAGGCTGGCGCGCGAGACGCTCAGCTGGAAAAAGCCCTTTACGAAGGTGCTCGACGAAACGGATGCGCCGTTCTACAAATGGTTCGACGACGGCGAGCTGAATGCGTCGTACAACAGCATCGACAGGCACGTCGAGGCGGGCAATGGCGAGCGCGTCGCGATCATCTTCGAAGCCGACGACGGCACCGTCACCAACGTCACATACAACGACCTGCTGCAGCGCGTGTCGCGCTTCGCGAATGCGCTGAAGAAACGCGGCATCAAAAAGGGCGACCGCGTCGTCATCTATATGCCGATGTCGATCGAAGGCGTCGTCGCGATGCAGGCTTGCGCGCGGATCGGCGCAACGCATTCCGTCGTGTTCGGCGGCTTCTCGTCGAAGTCATTGAATGAGCGTCTCGTCGACGTCGGCGCCGTCGCGCTGATTACATCCGACGAACAGATGCGCGGCGGCAAGGCGCTGCCGCTCAAGAACATCGCCGACGAAGCGCTCGCGATGGGCGGCTGCGAGGCGGTCAGGAGCGTGATCGTCCATAAGCGCACGGGCGGCAAGATCGGCTGGGACGACAGTCGCGACCTGTGGATGCACGAGCTCGCCGCAAGCGAATCGGACGAGTGCCCGCCCGAGTGGGTCGGCGCCGAGCATCCCCTCTTCATCCTCTACACGTCGGGTTCGACGGGCAAGCCGAAGGGCGTGCAGCACAGCACGGGCGGCTATCTGCTGTGGGCCGCGCAGACGATGAAGTGGACCTTCGACTGGAAGCCCACGGATGTCTTCTGGTGCACGGCCGATATCGGCTGGGTGACGGGCCACAGCTACATCACTTATGGCCCGCTCGCGCTCGGCGGCACGCAGGTCGTGTTCGAAGGCGTGCCGACTTACCCGAACGCGGGCCGCTTCTGGGAGATGATCCAGAAGCACAAGGTCAGCGTGTTCTATACCGCGCCGACGGCGATCCGCTCGCTGATCAAGGCATCGGAAGCCGACGCGAAGGTGCATCCGAAGAGCTACGACCTGTCGTCGCTGCGCATCATCGGCACGGTCGGCGAGCCGATCAACCCGGAAGCGTGGATGTGGTACTACGAGAACGTCGGCGGCTCGCGCTGCCCGATCGTCGATACATGGTGGCAGACGGAAACGGGCGGCCACATGATCACGCCGCTGCCGGGCGCGACGCCGCTCGTGCCGGGCTCGTGCACGCTGCCGCTGCCGGGCATCATGGCCGCGATCGTCGATGAAACCGGCCAGGACGTGCCGAACGGGCAGGGCGGCATTCTCGTCGTCAAGCGTCCGTGGCCGTCGATGATCCGCACGATCTGGGGTGACCCCGAGCGCTTCAAGAAGAGCTACTTCCCCGAAGAACTCGGCGGCAAGCTGTACCTCGCGGGCGACGGCTCGGTGCGCGACAAGGACACCGGCTACTTCACGATCATGGGCCGTATCGACGACGTGCTGAACGTGTCGGGTCACCGCCTGGGCACGATGGAGATCGAGTCGGCGCTGGTGGCGAATCCGCTCGTCGCTGAAGCGGCCGTGGTGGGCCGTCCCGACCAGACGACGGGCGAGGCGGTGTGCGCGTTCGTCGTATTGAAGCGTGGGTGTCCCGAAGGCGAAGAAGCAGCGAAGATCGCGGCGGAATTGCGCAACTGGGTCGGCAAGGAAATCGGCCCGATTGCGAAGCCGAAGGACATCCGCTTCGGCGACAACCTGCCGAAGACGCGTTCGGGCAAGATCATGCGGCGTCTGTTGCGTTCGCTTGCGAAGGGCGAAGAGATCACGCAAGACGTGTCCACGCTGGAGAATCCCGCGATTCTCGACCAGTTGGGCGAGTCGCGCTGAGGGCTGCCCGGCGGCGTGAGGTCTTGAAGACACAAGCGGCGCATCCAATGAGGATGCGCCGTTTTCATTGATGGTTCTCCACTCGTTTCGAAGTGCCGTGCGAACCGTTGCGCGGACAACCCCGATTGCCGATGCAACACGTTTTTGATAAACAGGCGCATGGCCGCGCCACACCGCACCTCGCGTCACAACATCAATCCGTTGCCCGAGCCGCCGCCCGTGACTGAGGCGATGGCGCGCGCGCACGCCCGCTACTGGCGCTTCAACATCGTGTTGATCGTGGCGTTGATGCTGATCGGCTTCTTCGTCTCGTTCATCGTGCCGCTCGTCGCGCGCAGCCTCGCGCCCGTGCGTTTCGCGGGCTTCAGCCTGCCGTTCTACATGGGCGCACAGGGCGCGATCCTCGTGTACCTGATGCTGATCGTCATCTATATCGTCCTGATGCAGCGCGCCGACGCGGTGCTGCAACGCGCGCTCGAAGCCAGCGCGCAGGACGATCTGGCCGGGTGCGCCGCCGACCGATGAAGCTCGCGCATCGGCTGATCCGTTCATATTCGCTCTACACGCTGGGCTTTTTTGCGTTCATCTATCTGCTTTGGCGGATCGAGGCCGCGAACGGTCCCGGCATGTGGATCGGCTATGTGTTCCTGTTCGTGCCGATTGCCGTGTATGCCGTGATCGGCCTGCTGTCGCGGACTTCCGATCTCGTCGAATACTACGTGGCGGGGCGGCGCGTGCCGTCCGCGTTCAACGGCATGGCGACGGCGGCGGACTGGCTGTCGGCGGCTTCGTTCATTGGTCTTGCGGGCTCGCTCTACGCGACGGGGTACGACGGCCTCGCGTACACGATGGGCTGGACGGGCGGCTACTGTCTCGTTGCGTTTCTGCTAGCGCCGTATGTGCGCAAGCTTGCGCGCTACACGATTCCCGATTTTCTCGGCACGCGTTTTTCGAGCAATGCGGTGCGCGGACTGGCCGCGCTGTCGGCGATTCTCTGCTCGTTCGTCTATCTCGTCGCGCAGATTCAGGGCGTTGGGCTGATCGCGACGCGCTTCATCGGCGTCGACTTCGCGATCGGTATTTTCTGTGGACTCGCCGGCATTCTCGTATGCTCGTTTCTCGGCGGCATGCGGGCGGTGACGTGGACGCAGGTCGCGCAGTACATCATCCTCATTGCGGCGTTTCTGATTCCCGTGTCGATGATTGCGCACAAGGACGGCCTCGGCTGGGTGCCGCAATTCGACTATGGACGCCTGATGGAGCGCGTCGAGTCGCTCGAGCGCGGCGCGCGCGAGTCGCCATCGGAGCAGGCGGTGCGCGACGATTACCGGATGCGCGCGGCGTTGATCCAGACGCAGATCGACCGGCTGCCGCAGTCGTATATCGACGAGAGGGGCCGTCTCACCGAGCAGCTCGACGATTTGCGGCGGCACAATGGACCGTTGCGCGAGATCGCCGATCTCGAGCGGCGTATCTCGCGCCTGCCGCGCGACGCGGCGACGGCGCAGATCGTGTGGGCGCAGCAGCGCGATGAAATGATGCAGCGCGCGGCCGCGCCCGTGCCGATGCACGAGCCGTATCCCGCTGCGAGCGAGGACGAGCGGCGGCTGCACAAGCGCAATTTTCTGTCGCTGCTGCTGTGTCTTTCGTTGGGAACGGCGAGCTTGCCGCATATCCTGACGCGCTATAACACGACGACGTCCGTGGCGTCGGCGCGGCGCTCGGTCGGCTGGACGCTGTTCTTCGTCGCGCTGTTCTATCTCACGGTGCCCGTGCTCGCGGTGTTGATCAAGTACGAGATCCTGTCGAATCTCGTTGGGCATCGTTTTTCCGAACTGCCGCAGTGGGTGATGCAGTGGCGGCGCATCGAGCCGTACCTGCTCAGTATCGCCGATGTGAACGGCGATGGCATCGTGCGCTGGAGCGAGATCCAGATGCAGCCGGATATGGTGGTGCTGGCCGCGCCGGAGATCGCGGGGCTGCCGTACGTGATGTCGGGGCTGATCGCGGCGGGGGCGCTCGCGGCCGCGCTGTCGACGGCCGATGGACTGTTGCTGACGATCGCCAACGCGCTCTCGCATGATGTGTACTACCACATGGTCGATCCTGAGGCGTCGAGTCAGAAGCGGGTGACGATCTCGAAGATTCTGCTGCTTGGGGTGGCGTTGTTCGCGTCGTATGTGGCCTCGCTGAATACGGGGAATATTCTGTTTCTGGTGGGCGCGGCGTTCTCTCTGGCGGCGTCGAGTCTGTTCCCTGTGCTCGTGCTCGGCGTGTTCTGGAAGCGCACGACGCGGCTGGGCGCGGTGGCGGGGATGCTCGCCGGGCTGGGTGTGTGCATCTACTACATCGTGTCGACGTACCCGTTCTTTACGCAATTGACGGGCTTTGTCGGGCCGCGCTGGTTCGGCATCGAGTCGATCAGCTCGGGCGTGTTCGGCGTGCCGGCGGGGTTTGCGGTGACGGTGCTCGTGAGTCTCGTGGATCGGAAGCCGGATGCGTACACGCGCGCGCTGGTGGACTATATCCGGCATCCCTGACTGCGTTCTCCATCCAATGGAGGTGGCAACCGCGCGAGACTCTGCTATAATGCGCGTCCCGCCGGAGAGATGGATGAGTGGTTTAAGTCGCACGCCTGGAAAGCGTGTATAGGTTAATAGCCTATCGGGGGTTCGAATCCCCCTCTCTCCGCCAGGACCGAATACAAGCCCGTGATTTCACGGGCTTTTTTATTTTTATCGGCGGCTTACCCCTACAGCGATTCGACTGCGTTTGGCTTGCAGAACGTACTAGAACCGTTGGGGTGGGGTCGACATGGGGAAGGATCGACACGCAAAGAATCACTCGTCGCCTTTCCGAGGCGGGTATGGAAGCGCGGCAAGCGGAAGCGTTGGCAAGCGCGCTGCGCGACTTACTTGTGCCCACCATTGAGGTAACGACTTCCGATTTAGGTCGTGCAGTGGAGACCCCCAAGGTTCATTTGATCGCAGCGCAGATGCTGATTACGGGTGCGCTGTTTCTTGCGCTTAAATTCATACCGTGACTTCGCGTACCCGATGGTGCACCCCGGACGAGAACGCCACGTCATATGGGCCAGCCAATCACAGGCGCGGGTGCCGGACATGTCGCCAATAAGGCCGTACTTTTCAAGGCTAATCGCGGCCCACTTCGTGGTGCGCCCCGGATAAAGCGAGCCATACGCGGCCGACGGCACCGTGCCCACCTTGTCGCCGCCCATCATTTGCACCAGCGGATCAAACTGGTGAACAACGCGTCGTCGCCCTCAATCTGGCAGCCGTGCCACCCGTCGAAATCAGGTTGCGTCACTCGTCCGCGCCGACTCGCCCGCGCATGGCCGAAATCGCCCTTTGAACCATGTTCGCCTGGTTCTTGAACGCGCGTTCGCTCAACGTGCGGCCGCGCATTTCGATCACCTTCAGCACGTTCATGAAGGCGGCTTCGTTCTCTGCGCCTCGTACGTTGCCGAACATGGCCAAATACCGGCCGCCTTTTATGCCCGCAGCATTGTTTTGCGCGTCCGCTTCAGTTTTCATACTTTTCTGATCGTGCATGGCCCGGTTTTCCGGTCAAGTGCGCGATGGCCTCGGTGTGAGCTCAGGTTGGCATCTATTCATTAGCATTACTGATAAAAGATGGAAGCAGGCATGAGAGACACAGCATGAAAAACCATTCACGCTACAGCTCCGATGTCTACAAGGCGCCCGCGCGCGCTGGAGATTGCCGGACCCGCGCTGCCGCGCTGGACGCCGCCCTACACCGACATGCGGGCCGAGGGTGAGGATACCCGGCCCGTGCTGGTCCCCATCAGCCTGGCGGGACGCGAAAAGATCGGCAGGCCGTACCGCTACGTCGTGCTTTGCAGGACGGATATCGAACTGCCGTCATATCCGGACCGCACCACGCTTGAACTGGACAGCATTGTCGGTACGCCCGTCACGATCTCGATTGACCTTCCGGGCAGGGGCACATTCATTCCCGGCCTGCCGGGCGACACGGGCCGGGGCAACGTCGGTTTCGGGGTGCGCGAGATTTCCGGCATGGTCACGAAGGCG
>NZ_JAGIPX010000067.1 GCF_017814945.1 Paraburkholderia sp. LEh10 | reverse complement strand
GTTTCGTCTCATTGATTTCACTTGGCGATACATACGTCATCAGGTCGGCGTCGCCGACTGTGTTTTGAACATCTTCCTTAAGGGAGCCGAGGATTGTTCCAATATCGGTGAACATCTGCATGATTTCGTCGCGACCCGCAGCGATACCCCATTTGGGAAAGCAGACTTCAGCATGTTCTGCGAAGAGATGACTGATGTCCAATCCTTGATCGACACCCCTCATGTATTGCATAACGATTTCTTTTTTCTCTTCTTTGGTCATCTTGTAATGAGAATTTTCAGCTGCCATTTCCGTCTCCAGAAGATTGATGTCTATGATATTCAGTTTAGACTTATAGAAGCACTTGGTCAGGGACTTCATAAAATCCAAGAGAGCGCCGAGCGGTTCAGAGGAAGGTTGTTTAGCATGCTCATGGTACCGGAACAGTGATGACACGTGCGGGAAGTTTATTGGGACGATGCGTCCAAAAGATTGAACACACTTTTTCTTTCAGACGACTTTTGCTGATGCGATACTTTGGAAACCGGTTCTGTTTTATACATGGAAGCGACATTCTCCTGCCTATATGGCCGTAAGCTCTACTGCGATATACCCCGCAAGGTGAGTTCTCAGCGAAATGGATTATTGCCTGCTGAGTGATATCGATGGGTAGGAGGCGATGGATGTATGTCCTCAAGTGAAGTGGACGATTTAAACCTGATCAAAGAGATAGGCATATGGAAGAGCGACTTGTAAGGCCGTCGGGCAGCTTTGTTCTCGAACAACGGAGTCATCGGGTGGTGTTCGGGCGGCCGATTTCGGACGTACTGACAACCGAGCTGGCTGCACTCGGATTTGAACGGATTTTGTTGGTGACTACTCCAGGGAATGAGACTCTGCTTCAGGGGCTCATCGTACGTAGCATGCCGGGAATTTCCCTGTACACATTTACCGAAGTTGTTCCACATGTTCCGGAGCATGTCGTTGAAAAGGGTATCCGGTTCGCCGAGGAAATCCGGGCTGATGGAATCATAGCGTTCGGGGGAGGTTCTTCTCTTGATACAGCCAAAGCTATCAGCCATAAAATTGGTGTATCGATTCTTGCGATTCCAACCAATTTCTCTGGTTCCGAGGTAACTCCAAACTTCGGTATCAGTTCCGATGGGTTCAAGCGAGGGGTGTTCGACAACGCTGTTCTTCCGCGGACAGTGATCTACGATCCATCTTTGCTTAACACTTTGCCTGATTCAGTCGCCGTATGTAGTGGGATTAACGCAGTCGCGCATGCTGTTGAAGCTATGTATGCGCCGGAGGCAAATCCGCTAACGGTTTCCCTGGCTGAAACGGGCATCCGGAAGATGATTGCTGGTCTGCGAAAGAGAGATAACAAAGAAGCTTGGACAATCGACGCATTCACGGGTTCATGGCTCTGTGGAGAAGTGCTCTCTCAGGTCGGTATGGGATTGCATCACCGGATATGCCATGTGTTAGGGGGATCGTTTGGATTGCCTCATGCAGAGGTACATACCATTGTGCTTCCGTACTCTATAGCGTTCAACTTCGATCACACACCGGTGTTGAAATCGCTGACGGATCTGTTCCCTAATCAAACGCTGTGGGCCGGCATGGCGGCATTTTCGACTAGCCTCGGGGCACCGGCTTCGTTGAAAGATGTCGGCTTCTCGAAGGACGGCATCGAGGAGGCGGTTCAACTTGCGATGCGCGGAGCGATCGCCAATCCCCGTGAAGTTGGGGAGGCGGATATTCGATCAATCATCCAGCAGGCTTTCGCGGGTGAATTGGTGCGGTAAGCGTTCCCGCAAGTACGACGTAGGAGTCGACACCGGGGGGGGGGGGTTACAGCGAGCGGCTTACCGGATGTCGTATTGGGGAGCAATGTTGCTCCCTTTTTTTATGAATTGAAGAGCACTGAAACGGAGCCCACTTCCGCGGCTATCCGGAGGCGGTGCGACAGACCAGGGGCCCCGAGTTCACGAGCCTCGCGCTCGACCAATGGGCGTATGCGAGCGGCGTCACCCTGAAGTTGATTCAAGCCGGCAAGCCGACGCAGAATGCGTACATCGAATCGTTCAACGGCAAGTTCCGCGACGAATGCCTGGCGCGACGTTCATGCACCGTCCAGAGGTGTGGTGCGTGAGCATTTGCTCGCCACACAGTGCCACTTGTCACTCCGGGGCGCGAAGGCACCACTAGAAGTGGGCTCGCCGTCGCTGCCTCCAGCAGGGGCGACCGTTTGCCCTGCGGCTGCGACAGCGAGCGCGACCATTCGCGGTCGCCATCGCGACCGTTGACCGGAACGTAGTTCGGGTCAGACGGCAAGATCAGAAGTAGTGCGTGATACCAGCGAAGAAACCTGACTGACTGTGCCCAGGCAGTGGAGCATCGGGATTTCCGACAGGAAGTGCCTCAAGTCCAAACGTCCCACTGCTGCTATTCCTCGCCGTAGCAAATTCCGTGTAGAAGGAGGTGCGTTTGGACAGGTTGTAGGTACCTCCAAGTGCATACAATGTGGCATTTCCGCTACCTGCATTCGCATTCACGTGATACACCGCTGCTTGGAGTTGGGCTGCAGATGTTGCCTGCCATGTAAGTCCGGCCCAACCCAGGCGGGTAACAGTCGGCGCAGCCGGAACGACCTGACTCGCGTGCGAGGTCTGATAGGCCGCGGACAGTTTCACACTTCCGAGGAAGACATTCGCTCCAATAAAATATTCACGGGAAAACTGATAGACATCGTCGAGTGCGCCGTTCTGCGGGTTGCGAATCTCATCGTAGATACCACGAACCTGAAACAGAGCCGAAGTATAAGTCAGCTGAATTCCGTCACCTCGCCCTTGCGAGGTGGTTCCGTTTCCGTTCCAACTGGTCGCATTCGATAGAGAGTATTGACCGTAGACGTCAAACCCCGCAATGTTTGGGGATTGGTAAGAGATGCTGTTGTTCGTGAAGGGCCAGTTTCGCCCATGTACCAGTGAAGCGGACGACCATACGGTTTGCTTAAACGGGTCAAAGTCCCAAACGTTGTTTGGAATCGCGAACTGACGCCCCGCAAGCAACGTGCCCCACTGCGGGTTGGATGCGCCTATCGTCGCCCAGCGACTAAAGATCTGTGTTGGAAACGTCAATCCGCCATTCTGTGTATTGAAGTCTGATTCCAATCGGAAGGCGATCTTGATACCGCTGCCGATATCTTCGCTACCTCGTATGCCCCAGTAGCTGTTTGCCGCATTGGCGCTGCCCATTTTCCAGCGTGACGTACCTCCTGCGCTGCTTGGAAGTCCTTGAATGTATTCGATATCGGCATTGATTCGACCATACATTGTTACGCTTGTCTGTGCGTGGGAAGTGATCGCCGTGGCCGACAAAAATGCGATCGTGCAAACCTTTTTCATTAACGGTATCTCCTTAACCTATTGGTAAATGCTGCTTTTATGACTGATGCTTTAAGATAAGTTTGTTGGCCAGCTAGCCAATTAGGGATGCGAAGTAGCAGGTCTGGACCGACATCGCCGAATTCGATCGAAGTTATTTAAGAACGCGACGTGGCTGAATAGGTTTTTCGACTTTGACGGATAGTGACAGGACTTAAACGCACTGTCGACGTTGCAGTGTCGGAGTTTCTTGCACGCACATTCCAGAAATTTGGACGGTTGGTGCGATCAGATCCCATCTTGGCCTAGCCACCGTGCCGAGGCGCTGAGAGAACTTTGTGTCACAAGGGGTAGGGTGACGGGTTAATTTGTATCTGTAATGACGAGCATCGGAGATCTTGCCCACCATCTTTGCGCACTGGATAGAAAACCAACGATGCCAAGTATTGGGCGAGATGGCTGGCTCTGATCCATCAAATGCATGGTTTTCACCTACGACAGGACAGTGTGTTCAGAAGCTGCTCTGAATCACTGATGCGATACTCAGTCCAGAATCTTCTAGATATCGATACGTTGACAGGCGGCTTTCGCGGCGAGAGTTGCGTCCGAGCAGGTCATGCGGCGGGCCAAGATCATTGACCAGTATCTTTCGCTCTTTGGTACGGGTCGGCCATACTCTTTAAACCTTAACCGGGCGCCGCGTGCGCCCCGACGGAGCCTTGCGTCGTGCTCAACAACCAATCCTTAACGCAACGCGAATTCGAGATTCCCGACGACGCAACGTTGATGTCGACAACCGACGCGAACGGTTATGTCAAATACGCGAATGCAGCATTCATTCAGGTTAGCGGATTTTCAAGCGAGGAAATCGAGGGGCAGCCGCTCAGTATCGTCAGCCATCCGGACATGCCGAAGGAGGTGTTCGCCGATATGTGGGCGACACTCAAGACAGGGGAACCGTGGACCGCGCTTGTGAAGACTCGGCACAAGAATGGCGACCACTACTGGGTACACGCGAACGCTGTGTCCGTGGTGCGCGATGGTGAGGCGCGGGGCTTTCTCTCGGTGCGTACGAAGCCGTCGCGCGACGAGATTGCTGCGGCCGAGAAATTGTACCGTGTGTTTCGCGAAGGCAGCGCAGGCAAGAGGCATTTTCACAAGGGGATGGTGGTTCGCAAGGGGCTGTTTGGCTTTACGTCGTTGTTGCAGACGATGTCGGTGCGGTGGCGGCTTCACGCAGCACTACTCGTGCTGACGCCGCTCGTGATCGGTGCTGGGTGGACTTGTGGCCTCACAGGCGGCGGGCTCGGAGTGTTCACCGGCATGACCTGTGCGCTCACGGCGGCGGCTGTAGTCTGGCTCGATACACAAATCGCCGGCCCAATGAAGCAGCTACGCAACCAGGCACTGGCCGTCGCGACGGGTGAGAACCGCAGCCGAATGCGGATGAACCGGGTCGACGAGATCGGCATGACGCTGCGTGCGATCAACCAGCTTGGCATGATGTTCAGATGGCTCGTCGACGATGTCAGCGAGCAGGTACTTAACGTGCAACGTGCGAGCAGCGACATTGCGCAAGGCAACAGCGACCTGAGCGTGCGCACCGAGCAGGCAGCCACGAGCGTGCAGGAGACTGCAGCGTCGATGGCGCAGATGACCGCTACCGTGTCGAGTAACGCTGAGGCGGCGGTGTTGGCGAGCCAGCTTTCGATGTTGGCAAGCGACGCGGCCGAGCGTGGCGGGCAGGCAGTGAGCGAGGTCGTCAACACAATGAACGACATCACCGAAAGCTCGCGCAAAATCTCGGACATCATCAGCATGATCGACGGGATCGCATTCCAGACCAACATCCTGGCGCTTAATGCGGCCGTCGAGGCGGCGCGTGCGGGCGATGAGGGGCGCGGCTTCGCCGTCGTCGCGGGCGAGGTGCGGGCGTTGGCGCAGCGTAGTGGGAACGCGGCGAACGAAATCAAGACGCTTATTGGCGCGAGCGTTGAACGAGTGGAATCGGGTGCGCGACTCGTCGCCGATGCAGGTAAGACGATGGAGGACATCGTTGCCCAGGTGAAGCGGGTGTCGGATCTGATCGCCAAAATCAGCTCTTCGACGGCGGAGCAGAGCATGGGTGTCGCGCAAGTGGATCGGGCAGTGGCACATCTCGACAACGTTACACAGCAGAACGCGGCGCTCGTCGAGCAAAACACGGCGGCGTCTGCAAGCCTGAAGCAGCAGGCGACGCGTCTAGTCGATGCGGTGAACGTGTTTCGGTAAGTGTGCTTGTTAGTAAGCGGCAGCTTTAGCAAACCGAATGGAGAATCGTGCAACTGCGGGGCGAGCGTCGGCATTCTGCGCGAGAAAGGACGTACCCATCCCGCGCCGGTTCAGCGCGGTGTCCGCGCCGAGCTGGCGTGCGAGGTCGCCGGTGTCCGGTGTCTCGACCTTGATGACGTCAGCGCCGAGCAATGCGAGCTGATAGCCGGCGAACGGGCCGGCCAGCACGTTGGTCAGATCGAGCACGCTGACGCCGTCAGTAGATTGCTGCTGATGAGGGTCCTAACTAGATCCCGACGGTATTAGCGTTGTACGAATAGAGCCAGTCGTAGCGCTCGGCTATCGGCGCGGCACTCCATTCCCGTTCCAGGTATTGGGCCGCCGAAGCTTCAGTCGCGAGTTCTGGACTGTGGAAGCGCTCGGTGTTGTCCGTCGCGCCACGCACCATCCGGCTTGTGCGTTCGATTCGTGCATGTTCGTAACGCAACAGCGCCGCCGGAATGTCTAACGGCTCCGCACCCGCGAGGCAACGCGCCAGTACCATGCCATCCTCGATGGCGTGGACTGCACCCTGGGCGAGGAACGGCAACGTCACGTGTGCGGCATCGCCGAGCAGCGAAATGCGCGACTGTGTCCATTGCGGGATCGGCTCGCGTTTCATCAGCCCCCACTTCAGCAGATTCGGCGCCAGCTTGATCATGGTTTGCACGTCCTCGTGCCAACCTTTGAAATCGTCGAGGCATTCTTCGACGGTGCCTTGTTCGAAGCTCGCTTGAGCGGTCCAGCGTTTGCCTTCGATCGTGGCAGCGAAATTCATGATTTCGGCACGATGCAGCGGGTAATTGACTGCATGGCCGCCCGGTCCGATCCACGTCGACCCGACGGATTCGCGCATATGCTCGGGCAAACTCGTCATCGGGATCAACGCCCGCCACGTCACCATGCCGGAGAACGCCGCGTCGGTATCGGGCCACAATGCGTTGCGGACGACCGAACGCACACCGTCGGCGCCGATCAACGCGTCCCCCGGGACGCGCTGGCCGTTTTGCAGGATCAAGGTCGCGCTGCTGTCGTTTTGCTCGCAACCGGTCACCACGCTGTCGAGATGAATCGCATCGGCCTTCAGCGCGCGTACGCGATCGGCCAGCGTCTGATGCAGATCCGGCCGGTAAACGGTCAGGTAAGGATAACCATAGCGCTCGATCACGGACTTGCCGAGGCTGAACATGGGCCAGGGCTTGCCCGTGTTCCAGAGTCGAAACTCCTTGCGCGCCGGATCGCAGGAGAGGGACCTCAACTGCTCGAACACGCCGAGCGAGTCGAGCACTGCATTTCCGTTCGGACTGATCTGGATACCCGCGCCGACTTCCCGCAACTCGGGTGCCCGTTCGTAGACGTCGACGTCGATCCCTCGCTGCAGCAACGCGACTGCTGCGGCAAGGCCCCCGATTCCACCACCTGCTATCAAGATACGCATGAATTTTCCCTCGTATTACGTGGCTAGACGGCGGGTTCGACTTCGTCGCGCAAAACGCCCAGGGCGCGCATGATCGGCTCGTCACTGACACGTACGAGATGCGTGTCGCCGTCTACCTTGTGCTGATAAGTGCGCCATGCCGGCATGGCGAACATGTCGCCTTTTTCCCACTGCATTTCCTTGTCGCCGCAGCGCGTCGTACCACGGCCTTCGACAACGGTGAAGATCGCATTGGCAGTGGTGCGGTATCGTTGCGACACGAATCCCGCTCCGATGCGTTGGACGTGGATCGCCGTGCTCTTCATCGCCGGCGCACCCAGTTCGATCTCGCGCTGCGCCATGCCGTTCGCGGGCGCCGCGGCCTTGTCGAGCGCTGCGAGCGACGCCTCCCACCTGAACGCGATCGGCGACTCCGCGACGGTCACGACGTCCTGCTCCAATTTATGGGGATGGCGCTCGAAGAACATCGGCTCGAGCAGGTGGACGAGCGGCACGTCCAGTACGTCCACCCAGAAGCAGTCGTCCGGACCGGCATTCGCATGCGAATGCCAGCACCAGCCTGGCGTCAGGAGAACGTCCCCGGGCCGCATTTCGACCCGCACGCCATCGACCACCGTATAGCTGCCGTGCCCTTCGAGAATGATCCGCAGCGCATTGGGCGTATGCCGGTGAGCGTCCGCGACTTCGCCCGGCCTGATCGACTGATAAGCGCCGACGAGCGTGCGCACTGTCGCATACAGGTTCCCTTCCACGGGGTTCCTTAGCGTCAGGTTGCGACGATCCGCCATTCGGTGATCGACCAGATCGCCGGCACGTTCGAGAATCGGCTTTACTTCGGCATAACGCCAGAGCGTAGGCAAGAAGTTCTCGCGCGGTTCGCTCCACAGTGCAGGCGCCTTGCGATGCCATCCGCCCTCCATGTGGAGGCCGTCTATTGCGGCGTAAAGTTCGTCGAGGTCAGTGAGTTCGTTCATTTTTGTTTGATGATGTCGGGAGTGTAGGGCTGCGCGAACACTTCGGTTGCGCCACCGGTGCCCGTCACGATGTCGACGGTCATTTCGCCGACTCGCTCGATCCGGATTCGCACCTTGTCGCCATCGCTGACTTTCCCGACGCCCGCTGGCGTCCCCGTGGCCACGATGTCTCCGGGATACAACGTCATTACCGCAGACGCCATCTCGATCATGCCGGGAATGTCGAGCACCAGGTCGCGTGTGTTGGCGTGTTGCTTGAGCTCGTCGTTGACCCACAGCTTCATTTCCAGATTGGCCGGGTCGCCGACTTCATCGGCCGTGACGATCCATGGGCCAACGGGGCAGAAGGTGTCGTAAGCCTTGCGAAATACGCGTTCCTCTCGTCCGCGCACGACCATGTCGAGCAAACAGGCGTAGCCGAACACGTACTGCTGCCAGTCGTCGCGCGCAATGTCACGACCCTGCTTGCCGATGACAATCGCAAGCTCAGACTCGTGATGGACCTCGCGAGTGGGTACGTTCGGCAGGACGACGGGTTCGTCGGCGCCGGATAGCGACGAGTTCGGTTTCAGGAAAAATCCCTGATGCGTGGCCCGATAACTGGCCTGCATTTCCCGACCATGGTCGTGATAGTTCACCGGAAAGGCGATGACCTTGTTCGGCCATGGCACCGGCGTGAGTAGCTTCACATCCTTGATCGGCACACGTGGAAGCTGTTTCAGCGCGGCCTCGATGACCGGCTTCAGTCGCCCAAAGTCCGCAATAAGACGCGTAGCGCCAATGGGCGGCCACATGGCCATATCTTCACCGACGGTAGTCGTAACATCGACGATGTAGCGATCGTCGACGACGATACCGAGTTGTCCTTCATTAAAGCGCGCAATTTTCATGGCTGTCGAAAGTAATAAGAAGAAGCGCTAGTGCTTGCCTGGTGCCGCCTGACATGAGTGTGGCTGCCGGTGGTCATGTCGGGCGGCTGGAAATCATGCGCTCTGGCTGGACCGCAGACTGTATTGCCGTTCAGCGGCCTTGAGCCTGGCGTATTTGCTGCCCGCCAACCAGTAGTGAACGGCGGCCCAGAGCAGGATCGGAACGACGCTCAGCAGCGCATACTTGAGGCCCGTGGCACTCGCGGAAGCACACAGCGCGGTGATGTTCGCGGGCACGTCGCCCTGCGTATGGGCACCTGCCGATGCGCCGTGCTTCGCGATCACGCAGAGCTGCGAGAAATCAGGCCGATCGAAGATGCGTTTCGCGAAGAAATCGCTGAGAAAGCCGAGATAGCCGGGGCCGAGACCTTGTCCGACCAGTGCCATGGCGGAGAGCGTCAACGCGGACGCCGTGGCGCGCATACGCGGCTCCAGCAGCGAGAGGATCACCGAAAAGGCCGGTCCGTTCCAGAAGTTCATGCCAACGGCGAAGCCGACCAGAAGCGCCACGCCTGCGGCAGCAACGGGCTGCATGAATGCGATGCCCGACAGCAGTGCCGCTGCGATACATCCAAGCGCGGGAACATAACCATGCCAGGCGGCGTTGCGTTTTCCGAGCCTGTCTGAGAGATAGCCGCTCAGGATGTTGCCCGTGAGACCGCCCACTCCGCCGATGATTCCGAAGGCAAGACCGGCCTGACCGAAATTCATGCCGTAGACGCGTACGAAATAGACGGGCAGAAAGAGGAAGATCGCGGACATGGCGAACATGCCCAGCATGACGGCAAAAAGCATGTTGCGTGATGTGCCGTTGCTCACCATTCTCCGGATTACCTCGGTGAGTCGCGGGACGCTGTCGCCGCTCGCGGTCGAGCCGGCAGCGCCACGTGCCGGTTCCTTGATCGTCAGGAACGCGAGCAGGCCGAGCAGTACCCCCGGGATTCCGACGTAGAAAAACGCGTGCTGCCAACCGTAGTTCTTGATGAGCGGTGCGCCGATGAACGATGCCATCAATACACCGATCGGCACGCCGCCGGCATAGAGTGCGAATATCAATGAGCGCCGCTTGTTTGAAAAATAGTCGGCAAGAAGAGAATAGGCTGCCGGTGCAGAGCCGGCCTCGCCGATGCCCACGCCGGCGCGGAAGGCGAACAGCTGCGCATAGTTCGTCGCGGTTCCGCATCCGATTGTCATCAACGACCAGAGGACGATGGTGACGGATATGATCATCACCCGACTGAAACGCTCGGCGAGCCGCGCGATCGGAATGCCGAGGATGGTATAGAACAGCGCGAACGCCAGGCCGATCAACAAGCCAAGCTGGCCGTCGGTCAGGTGCATTTCCGCTTTCAACGCAGGTGCGGCGATCGACATCAACACGCGATCCATGAAGCTGAACGCGTAGATCAATGTCGTGAGCGACAGCACCCAGATTGCGTAGGGTCTGGAAACGGCCGCACATGAGTTCACGTGCGGGTCGGCAGTGGTTTCGGCGAGATTACGGGGCAACATGGTGTGCTCCAGAGCATCGGCAATTCATTGGGGGAGGGCTGTGCTTCGCGACTTCGACGCCTCCGTTCGGCGGTTCATCGGCGGAGTACGGGCCGTCGTCCTTCAGTTGGTGAAGTCAGGCGCGATACGACAAAGGGCTCTAAAAGAGGTGACGAATTCCCGCCACGACCACCGTCTGATTCGCACCGCTTGAGGGCGCGAGCAGATAGGTGACGGCCGTCGCGTTGGTGGCACGCTGATAATTGGCAAAAACGTAGACGTTCGTACGCTTCGAGAACAGATAGTTCAAGCTGAGCTGCCCCATGTTCCAGTGCGGAGCAGTATTGATTCCGCCGCCATATTGGCCCTTCGTGTAGACATAAGCCGCGCCCAGAGCGATATCAGGCCTGACAGAGTACGAAGCGTTGACATCGAAGTTGTCCAGATGCAGCGACGTGTTGTCGAGATAATCGTACCGGACGTCCGTGATCATTCCGTTCACGCGCACGGCGCCGAAGTTGTACTGCGCGGCGCCGCCGAATTCACGCTGACGGCGCACGCCCGCATTCTTGTTAATCGGGCTGGTATGGAACAACAGGAACGGCGGCCCGACGTAATCGTCAGTGACCGCGCCGTTCGGGTTCGACGTTGGGCCTGGGTAACTGGTGTTCAATCCGGCTATCGCCAGCTTGAACGGCCCGTTTTCGTAGGCAGCGCCGGCGCTAACCGAGCGATTCAAACCCCACTGGCCGGGCGCATTGCTCATCGCGTACATCACCGAGCCGCGCAGGCCGTTCACCGTTGGCGACTGGTACTTGATCGAATTGTTATAGCGGTAGCTGCCGAACACATTGTCGTTATCGCCGATATGTGTTGCAAAGCCCAGCGCTGCAACCGACGCTTCGAAACGGTCGAGATAATCGAAGGGGATGTCGTACTGGCGCCCGAGCGTCACCGTACCCCACGAGTTGCCGCTAAGACCGACGTAGGCTTGGCGTCCGAACATACGCCCACCCTGCTGGAATTTGCCGTTGGTACTGTCGAAGCCGTTTTCGAGCACGAAGATAGCGTTGAGACCGCCTCCCAGATCCTCAGCGCCGCGCAAGCCCCAACGGTTATTCTGCATGGTGCCTGGAATCATCTGGACGGCCGAGTGCCCACCCACGTTGCTTACCCAGGCGACGCCCGTGGAAAGAATGCCATAGAGTGAAACTGAATTCTGCGCGTGCGCAGTCGAGGCGCCCGCGAGCAGGACGGCGAAGGATGCCAATGCTGCGCTCCGGCGCAACCTGGTATTGAGTAGCGTGGTTTTCAAACGTGTCTCCGATGTAGATCTATTTTATAGGGCTATGCAAAGCAAAAGACGGCTTGCCTGGAAGCGGGGGCTGCCATGAAAGGCCAGTTCAAAAACCGCGGAGAGGATGTCACTGGCCTTTGGGCGGGCGCGGTGTTGCTGGGCGCCCTGACTTCGGCGGTTCATCAGCACGCGAGGCCGAATACCTTGCGTGCGTTGTCCTCGAAGATCAGTTGCTTGTCGTTCTCGCTGAGCCAGTCGAACCCTGCAATGGTGGGACGGATGTCATCGAGTGCGCGCCCGGTGGTTTTATCGACCGTGGAGCCGACGCCAGGGCACTCCGAGCCGAAGAGGCAGCGATCGGCGCCTACGGTTTTAATGAGGAGGCGCAGCGCCTCTTCGGAATAAAGCACCGTGTCGTAGTAGAGATTGCGCATCCCATCGAGGAAATTGATGCCGCGACGGCCTGCGCTCGACTGGAAGCGCCCGATCTGATATGGAATCGAGCCGCCGCCGTGCGAGCAGATCACTTTCAGTGACGGGAAGTCGTTGAAGACGTTCGAATGCACGAGTCCGTAGACGGCGATCGATTCTTCATTGACGAAGTGCAGCGTATAGGGAGAGCGTTCCGAATGCGAGCCCGTGGCGTGAATATGCATTGGAATGTCGAGATCGCAGAGCTTTTCGTAAAGCGGATACCAATAGCGATCACCGAGCGGCGGCGCTTCGGTGCCTGTGTTCTCGTACGGGTCCGGGTTGAAGAGCACGCCGCGAAACCCCATCTTTACGCAGCGCTCCAGCTCCGGCAGCGCGTGAACAATCGGCTCGCCCGCCACCTGCGGCAACCCGGCCACGGGCACGAATCTGCCGGGGATCAGTGCAATGGTCCGCGCGATGATGTTGTTGGTCTCTTCCGTGAACCAGTGCACAAGCTTGCCCGGCTTGGCACTGTGCATCATCTGGAAAGGGCGGGGCGAGAGCATCTGCATGTCTGTGCCGACACGGTCGAGCGCTTCCACATGGCCGCATGGGCCCATTTCCCGGCGATTCATCGCCTGGACGATCTGCTCGTCGCTTACTTCGGGCATACGGCGTCCGTGTGCGCCCAAGTGCGAAAGCAGATTGGCTTTGTAGACCCAGAGTTCGGCGGGAGCGCTGACGTGGCCGTGGCAATCGATGATCATGACTGTGTCGTATGGAGAATAGTGTTGTCAGGTGGATTGCGGTTCATTTGTCGCGGCAGTCACTGCCAGACCGCGAACCCGAGGCCGATCCCGGTGCCTGCCGGAGTGCGATAGACCGGGATGTATTGGTCGTACACGCAATCGAGTTCTCCGAGGGCGCCGGCCATTGCGATCCAGTTGCGAATTTCGGACGATCCCGAGCAGAGCGATTCCTGCGGAATACTCGTTAACGTGTCTTTGTCGCGGTTCTTAATGGCGTCGATGATCTTTTGGTCGAACGCCGCTTCGCAGAGGAAGTGGCTCAATCCGCCCGAGGCGACGATCGCCACTTTTGCATCGATAGGGGACGCGGCCAACGCCTCGGCGATACAACCGCCGATGTAATGGCAACGGGCCGAGGTCGGGTTGTTCGGCGGAAAGTATGTGTTGAGGAGCACGGGCAACATCGGAACCTGAAGGTTCTTCATGAGCCGTTGATAGACGAAACCATAGGCATGACCAAACGCACGGCGTTGCGGGTCAGGCACATCGTTGCTGGTCGCGACGTCGACACCGCGAGCGATGAGCCCGCGAATCAGATCGTCGGCGAGCTTCGGCGCGCCGGGGAAGCGGCGAGGCAGATCCATCGCGTAGCCTGCCCAGAACGTCTTGTCGCTCCACGTCAGCTTTGGGTGAGGCAACTCCGTTTCTTTCATGACAATCTCCTCGCCGCGATAGACGGAGATGGCGGGCAGGTTGTCATAGCCGAAGAGTTCATCCTGATCGTCACCGATGACGAGGACGACGTCGGGGCGTGCAGCGTGCAAATAGGCTTCGATGCGGTCCAGGGCGGCTTCGGCTTCGCCAGCGAGCCGGGGAAAGTCGAATGGATCGCTCTCTTCTGCGTACGGCGTACCGCGCTCCATGACGAGTTCGTCATAAGTGAGCTTGCGGCCGTCCAGCATGTAGAGCGCCCGGCTGCGCAGATCGTCTTCAGCGCGCCGCTGCCAGTTGTCGCCGGGCAAATTCAGGATCGGACTGTGCGAAGTGCCGATGCCAAGGGTGATGCAGGCCATATCAGATTTCCCACGTAGAGCCGACCGCGCGGTCCGGCTTCAGAAGTTGTAGAGCTCCAGCGTGCGCTCGCCCGAGCGCAGGCGCTGCATCACTGTGATCTCTTTGGCTTCGCGCGCGGCGGAACTGGACACCGCTTCCTGAACTCGTTCGCGCGGGACGGCCACGACGCCATCGCGGTCGCCGACGATCAGATCGCCCGGCTTGACCACGACGTCGCCAAGTCGCACCGGATGGTTGATCCAGCCGCGCGCCCCCTGGTCCTTGCCGGTGCCGCGAATGCTGAGTCCGGTCGAAAACACCGGGAAACCGAGCGCTTCGAGCTGATCCGCGTCGCGCACGCAGCCGTCGATGACGAGTCCGCCGAGCTCACGTTCGCAGGCGGCGGTGGACATGATCTCTCCCCAGTACCCGAAGTCAGGCTTGCCGCTCACGTGAACGACGAGGACGTCGCCCGGCTCGGCAATGTAGAGCGCGCGATGCAGCCACAGATTGTCGCCACCCGGCGCGTGCACGACGACGGCGGGTCCGCAGATCCGCATGGCGGGCGCGACCGGTTTGATCGAAGAAGGGAGCGCGCCGATGCGCCCGAGCGCCTCGTGCAGCGTCGACGACGGCATTCCCGATGCCTGTGCGACGAGGTGTGCTTCCGGACGCTCGATCGATGTGCGGACGGTCGGGAATTGTCCCGGCGCGCAGATGAAGGATGCGCTCATGATTCCTCGCGCGTTTGCAGTTGATGGTAGCGATGCGCGTCTCTTGCGTCGCGCAGGCTCATGCCCGCGCGTACAGCCGCACGAATGGCGTTTTCCGCGGCTTCGATGCTCTCGGCCACGTCGAGCACGCGCGCCTCGTGTTCTCGCGGAATCACGACGACGCCATCCGCGTCGCCGCGCACGAGATCGCCAGGCGCGACACGCGCGCCGCCGATATTGACGGGAACCTGAGTCGCTTCGACTTGCACGCGGTCCTTGCCGGTACGCATGTAGTTGCCGCGGCTATACACGGGATAGCCGAGCTCGCGGCAGAGCGCGACGTCACGATTGACGCCGTCGATGAGCGTGCCCGCGAGTCCGCGCCGATGGGCGACTTCCGTCAGAATGTCACCCCACACTGTCGCATCATCGCGGCCGCCGTTATCGAGGACGATGACGGCGTCGTCCGGCACCGTATCGATATAGTCGCCAACGGTGCCCGCCGGTTTGCCTGCCGGGCCGTAGCGAAGCGTCCACGCGCGGCCGGCCATGCGAAAATCGGGGGAACTGGGTTTGATGCGATGGCACTGGCCGTTGATCCCGCATCGATCGAGTGCATCGCTCAGCGTCGCCGTATCCAGCTTGCTGGCGCGCTGTACATTAGTGTCACTCATGATTCATCCTTGTATTGCGTCGCCGACGAGCATGTGCTCGTAGTCTTTGCCCATTACCTCGGTGACGGCGCGCCCCGCCAGCAGGTCCTTTGTCATGGCCGCTTCCCGCGCGGCGATCTGCTCCGCCACTGCAATGATCTCGGCCGCCCTGGCCGCAGGCAGGAACACAACCGCGCTGCTGTCGGCGATGACTAGATCGCCGGCCTGCACGACCACACCGCCCACGCAGACTGGCGCGTTGACCGAGTCTTCCTCGACCCGTCCGCGAGCGGTTCGTGCCGTGAGGGCACTGCAGAACACCGGCAGGTTGTATTCGCGTGCTTCCTCAATGTCACGCACGGGGCCATCCGCCACGACACCCGCGATACCCTTGAGAGACGCCGCGAGCGAAAGGATGCCGCCCCAGCAGCCTGCGTCGATGCCGGTGCGCTGTTCGACAACGATGATGTCGCCGGAGTTGGCGAGTTCGATTGCCGTGGTGCCGAGGTGGCGGACAGGCGTGTCGCGGCGCACCGCTTCGCCTGCGCGCACGAGCCGGCAGGTCACGGCCGTGCCGGCAATCTTCAGATTCGAGGCTCGCCGCGGCAAATTGGTCGTGACTTGTCCGGCAATGCCCAGACGATCGAGCGCATCTGAGACAGCGCATGTATCAAGCCGCTTCAGGCGTTGTATGAGATCGTTTTTCATAGCAGTGCGCGCCACTCAGCTTCGTTGTTGAATACGCCCGAAATCGGGCCAGTGCTGAGATAGTCGATCTCTTCATGGCGTGCGAGCGTCGGCACGGATTTGTTCATGAATTCGCGCACAGCCTTCAAAAGACAGCGCCTCACTGCCAGAATCGCACCGTCCCCGGCACCGAGATATTCCTTCGATCGATCCACGATCGGACCCATGCTGACCATGACGGCGAAGTCCTCCGTGCCCAGCATCTGCGTAAAGCCGGTAAAGTGTCCTTGCTTCATGGCCTCGCGATCCTGCCCCCAGTTGTCCTCGGGCGGACCTGGCGGCAAAGGCGGCCACGAATCGGGGTCCTCATACGCGTGCGTCTTGTTGGGCACCAGCTTCTCGTTGACCCGATAGGTGATCTGCCAGTAGTAGATGTTCTCGTCGTCGATTGGCACCGAGAAGAAGATGCTGCCGCCCTGGATGTCGGACTGATTGGGCGAAACAATGCCGAACCACGGCATGACGAACGAGTTCGTGCGAACGTACGCTCGCCCGTCCTTGAGCCCACGTACGGCCGCATAGCGGAAGCCGAATGGCTTTTGCGCAATGTGATACACGGGCGCCATGTTTTCCGACGAGAATTCGATGTCGCCGAAGCCCACGAGCCAGCTCTGGTGAAGCACGCCGAGATGGGCGGAGTCCATCGTGGTCTCCACGCCCTGCAGCCAGTTGGAGTTGACCTTCTGCCGGAATACGACGAAGTTTTCGCGCGGCAGACCGACGAGCGGCAGCTCAGGGAATTTCGGTGGCGTGTCGCCTTCGCCCAGCCACACCCAGACAATGCCGCCCTCCTCACGCACCGGATAGTGCTTGAGCGGTACGTGCTTGCAGTACTCCGCTTCATTGTTCGGCTGTGTCGGCACAGCCACCGTCACGCCGTCGACGTTGAACTTCCAGCCGTGAAAAATGCAGCGCAGTGCGTTGTCTTCGTTGCGCCCCAACGCGAGCGAAGCGCGCCGATGCGGGCAGGCTTCATCGAAGAATCCGACCTTGCCATTGGTTGCACGAAAGGCGACGTATTGCTCTCCGAACAGTTGCACTCGCATTGGTTTGCCGTCGGCTTCCAGCTTGTCCGACAAGGCCGCCGGAATCCACCAGTTTTGCTTGAGCATCTGCCCCATCGGCGCGCCATTGCTGACGCGTGTCAGTAGCTCGTTGTCTTCTTTAGATAGCATTTCGGTGTCCTTATAACGTGGCTCGCTTAACCAGATATCCAGAAGAGTAAAGTTCGTCAGGTTGCCGAGGGGGCAGACTGGTTGCGGCGGCCGTCGAAGAATTCGGCAATCCGTTTTGCCGCATCCGTGTTGGCGGACCGGGTCATCGCCGTGATCATGGTTTCGGCGAACAGTCCCTCGCCGACTGGCATCTCCGAGATCCGGTTGATGCCGTTGATGATTGCGTAGTTGGTGGCCGCCGCGTTGCCGGCGATGCGCTGCGCCAGCTCGCGCGCCTTTGCAAGGCCGGCACCATCGTCGACGACATAGTGCGCAAGCCCGATCTGGTGCGCGTCGTTCACATTGAGCACGCTGCCCGTGAGCATCATTTCGGTTACTCGTGAGGCGCCGATGAGCCGCGGAATCCGCACGGAGCCGCTGCCGCCGAGGAAAATGCCGCGCTGGCCTTCGGGCAACTGAAAGAACGCCGATCGTTCGACGACGCGAACGTGCGTCGCCGCGGCAAGCTCGAAGCCGCCGCCGATCACGCCGCCCTTCAGAACGCTGATGACGGGAAGCTCACCATACTGGATCAGGTCGAAGGTACGGTGCCATGCCCGCGAGCGACGCATGCCTGCGAGCACATCGGGGCTGCGCTTGCTCATGAGCTCGAAAAGGTCGAGGCCTGCGCAGAAGTGCTCGCCCTCGCCATGGAGAATGACGGCACGCGCGCCCTCCAGTCCATCGGAGAACACGGAGGCGAGTTCTGCAAGTAGCGCGTCGTTAATGGCGTTGCGCTTGTCAGCACGATTCAGTTTGACGAGCGCGATCTCATCTTCGCGTTGGATCTCGATCAGCCGCTCGACTGCGTTGGAAATATCGGTGGTCATGGATCTTTGTTTTAAAAAATCTCTTCAGGACACTACGCTTCGATTGTCACGACGTTAGCGTCGGGTTTGTCCGCGTATAGCGCCGCGACTGCGCTCGCCCGCCGCGCGAGCACGGCCCGCTGGTTGATATAACCCTTGTCGGTGATCTCACCGCCATCGCTCGACGGCGGTTCGCTCAACAGCATCACACGGCGTATGCGCATGCTGCTACCGGTGTGACGTCCGTTGTGGCGCAGCAGCGCTTCGCGCAGCGCGTCGTGAAATGGCGCGTGGCAGCAAAGCGCCTGCGCGTCGCCCAAGCCGAAACGTTCCTGACATGCGTCCGGGTTCGGCCATGCGAGAAGCGCCACATAAGGCAGATCGGCGCCCGCGACGACCACGTCGCGCAGCAGCGGGGCGGTGCTGCTGATCACCTCGACGCGCAGTGTGCCGACACGCACGAAGATGCCCGACTGAAGTTTGAATTCTTCAGCGACGCGACCGGCAAAGGCGAGCCCTTCCTCGGGCTTTGTCCGATCCACGAAGGTCACGGCATCGCCCAGACGGTAATAACCTTCGTCGTCGAAGGCGAGGCGCGTCAGCTCCGGTTGTTGCAAATAGCCCGTCATGACAGAGGCGGCACGCGCGCGGATTTCATAGCGTTCTTCGTCGAGCGGCACCAGCTTCAGTTCGACGCCAGGCTGCGGAAGGCCAACCAACCCGGCTTGTTCCGTGGGCCAATGCACCACTGTGGTGGCGGCGCACGTCTCGGTCGAGCCATAGCTGGCCACGAACGGAATGCGGTGCCCAAGGTGGCGAACGGCCTGGATTTGCAGACGTTCGTAGAGACTGTCGGGTAGCTTGGCGCCGGACGACGTAAGGCGGCGCAGGCGCCGGAAAAACTGCTGACCGAGCGTCTCGTCCGCTTCCAGCGCATCCGCAAGCATCGCGTAGCCTGCGGGCACGCTGCTGAAGCGGGTCGGCGAAACCTCCTTGAGGTTGCGCAGCGTCTTCGCGAACTCGCCGGGCACGGGGCGTCCGTCGTCGATGTACATCGTCCCGCCATCGTGCAGGATGCTGTTGAAGATCGCTGTGCCGCCGGCCACGTGACTCCACGGCAGCCATTCGAGCAGCACGGATTCCGGAGCGACGGGATCATGGCCCACAGTCTGCGCGTGCATGGCCATCGATACGCAAAGCATGCGCTGCGTGACGGGCACGGCCTTGGGCTCGCCCGTCGAGCCCGATGTGAAGAGGTACTTGGCGACCGTATCGTGCGTAATGGTGTCGATCGACGCCTGCACCTGCGGGCCCACTGGCGTGGCGAGAACCGCGTGCCACGCCGTGGCGTCGATGTCATCCGCCGGATCGTCGACGTAAATGACGCGCGCGTCACGCGAATCGACGGCCTGCAGCGCCGCGCGGAACTGGCTCGCGCTCTGCACGAAGATCACTGCGGGCTTGATCAAGGCGACCATCGCCTTGAGCTTGGCGAAATCGGTGCTCAGCAGCGAATAGGCGGGGGTCACGGGCACATAGGGAATGTGCGCCTGCATGGCGGCGAGTTCGATGACCGCGTGTTCCAGCGTGTTGCCGCTCAGCACCATCACGCTGCGTCCGTCGAGACGTTGTGAGAGCAACCATTGGGTCGCTGCGTCGACCTGGCGGGCGGCCTCGCCGTAGCTGAGCGTGCGCCAGTCGCCGGTTTGCGGGCAGCGCTGTTTCAGCCATGGCCGCTCGGGACGTTCCAGCGCACGACGCCTCAGCACGGCCGGCAGATGCGGCTCGACTGGACCGAGCGGCACCTTGCTGCGCATAAGGACTGCGCCGTCGTCTCGCTCGACGACCTCGAGGTTGCGCTCGAAGAAGGGGAGATTGATGAATGGGAACTGGGCAATCATGTTCAAGAAAGCATCTCAGAGATCGAGCAACAGCACGACCAGGTCATGTAGTAAGGGTACCTTATATAGATTTCGGAGCTTAATCCACATAGTACAAACCCTATTGCCGCATTTTTTGGAATTCCTTCGCGACGCGTGATATAAGGTAGCCTTACTATAGCAGATGTATCGCACCTCAAAGCGCGAATACGCCGGTTCCCGCACTGGCTCGATGTCGCGCGCCAACCACGGAGGGACCCTTCACCATGAGTATTCAAGGCGCCGCATATATAGCGGGGATCTACGAACATCCTGTTCGCCGGGCCGAGGGCCTGTCGACCGCCCAGATGCATGCGGACGTCGCACTCGGCGCACTCGAAGACGCTGGATTGTCGCCTGACGACGTCGACGGCTATTTTTGCGGCGCCGACGCGCCCGGGCTCGGAGCGCTCACGATGGCCGAATACATCGGCCTGCGCAATCTGCGTCATGTCGACACCACGGAATCGGGCGGCTCGGCCTACCTGTTGCACGTCGCGCACGCCGTGGAGGCAATCGCGGCCGGGCATTGCAATGTGGCGCTGATCACGATGGCAGATCGTCCGCTCGCGGCGGGAGCGGGCACGAAACTCGCGGGAGTCGATCGCGAAACGATGCCGAACCTGCCGTTCCAGGCCGCAGTGCCGCCGCATCCGATGTATGGGTACGCGATGGTGGCGCGGCGTCATATGCATGAGTTCGGCACGACGCCTGAGCAACTCGCCTGGGTCCGCGTCGCGGCCTCGCATCATGCTCAGCACAACCCGAACGCCGTCCACCGTGAAGTCGTGTCGGTGCGGGATGTGCTCGACTCGCCGCTCGTCGCCGATCCGCTGCACCGTCTCGATTGTTGTGTCGTGACGGACGGCGGTGGCGCGGTGGTCGTCACGCGCCCGGAAATCGCGAAGCGACTGGCGCGCCCCAAGGTCAAGGTCATCGGGACAGGCACGGCGGTGAAACACCCCGATGGCGGACGTATCGATCTGCTGACCTCGGCCGGCGCACGTTCCGGAGCGGGCGCGTTTGCCGAGGCTGGCATCAGCCCGGCGGACATCGGCTATGCGTCGTTGTACGACAGCTTCACGATTACGGTGATCGTGCAGCTCGAAGATCTCGGGTTCTGCGCCAAGGGGAAGGGCGGGTGGTTCGTCGCCGACGGCAACCTGATCGCAGGCGAGGGCCGCCTGCCGTTCAACACGGATGGCGGCGGCTTGTGCAACAACCACCCGGGCAACAAAGGCGGAATGACGAAGATCCTCGAAGCCGTGCGGCAATGCCGAGGCGAAGCGCATCCGGCCGTTCAGGTGGCGCGCCGCGAGTTCGTGCTGGCGCACGGCACGGGCGGCAATCTGGCTGGCACGCACGCGGCGGGCACCTTAATTCTGCAAGCGGAGTAAAGCACATGAAACCGAATCGGGGATTTCCTCCGGCACCCGTAGTGTTTCCCGGCGACGAACCTTTCTGGGAGGCGGCTCGCTCAGGAGTCCTTCAAGCGAAGCATTGCAGTGCCTGCGATACGCTGCACTACTACCCGAGAATGCATTGCCCGTTTTGCGGCAGCCGGGAATTGTCGTGGCGGCGTTTGTCGGGGCGCGGCACGATCTATTCGTATTCGATCGTCGATCGTAGCCCCCGGCCGACGGCGCCGGCCATTATCGAAACGGAAGAAGGGCTGCGTCTGAATTCCGTGATCCTCGACGCGGACGTCAACTCGCTGAACATAGGCGACCCGGTGACGCTGCATTTCGTGCCGACGCACGACGGGCAGCACGTGCCCGCCTTCACCACACCTCGCGCCGAGGCTGCGAGGGCGTATTCGCAAGCGGCACGCGCGGAGCTGAAAGCGCAGGCGCTACGCAGCGAGCGTGTGTTCCGTCGCGCCGTGGTGATCGGCGCCGGCAACATGGGCGTCGGCATTGCAATGGCCGTGTTGGCCGGTGGCCTTTCGGTGCACCTGATCGACCAGTCGGAAGCGTCGCTTGCCGTCGCGATGGAGCGGGTCCGCGACTCGTACGGGCGCGATGTAGAGCGCGAGCGTCTTGCCTCACACGAGCGTGACGCCCGGCTCGCGCGCTTGACGTGCGGTCAGGACATGGCGGAGATCGCAAGCGCCGACGTGGTAATCGAAGCCGTATGGGAAGACCTGGCGCTCAAGCAGCAACTCTTCGCGCAGATCGATCGACACGCGGCGCCCGAAGCGTTGCTTGCGACCAATACGTCCACTCTCGACATCAACCTGATTGCGGCCGCGACGCAACGTCCGCATTCCGTCGTCGGGCTTCATTTCTTCAATCCCGCGAATGTGATGCGACTCATCGAGGTGGTCCGCACATCGTCGACATCGATTGAGACACTGGATGCCGCGCGGAATCTCGCCTCGTCGATCGGCAAGGTCGCGATCGTGGTTGGTGTGTGTGACGGTTTCGCGGGTAATCGCATGATGATCGCCCGCGAGCGCCAGGCCGCCCGTCTGCTCCTCGAAGGTGCGCTGCCTGACCAGATCGACCGTGTGCTGCGCAAGCTCGGCCTGCCAATGGGAACGTTCGAGCTGCAGGACATGGCGGGCGGTATCGAACTGACTTTCCGCGCGCGCCAGCGGGCAGGGCAGAAAGACTGGCTCATCGAGCAGTTGCATGCGCGCGGCCGTACCGGGCAGCGCGCCGGGCGCGGCTATTACCGCTATGAGCCTGGAAAGCGGCGGCCGCTCGTTGACCCGGAGGTGACGGCGTTGATCGAGGAAGCTTCGCGCGTCGAGGGCATGGAGCGACGTGCGCTTTCGGACGAAGAAGTTCACGACCGCCTGATCCTGCTGATGATCAACGAGGGCGCAAAACTGCTCGCCGAAGGCATCGTCGAGCGTGCCAGCGACATCGATCTCATCTGGCAGCTCGGCTATGGGTGGCCGGACTGGAAAGGCGGCCCCATGTACTACGCCGACATGCTCGAACTGCAATCCGTCGTTACGAAACTCGCCGCGCTTCGCGCTCGCCATGGCGACCTGTTCCGGCCGGCGGAGCTGCTTGTGCAGCTCGCCGAGGCTTCGGAACGCATCTCCAACGTCAGAACATCACGCTAACCATGCCGACTTATCGCGCGCCGGTCAAAGACTGGCTCTTCATCCTTCACGACTTCCTGCGGGTGGAGGAACACAAACAGTTGCCCGGCTTCGCCGAGCTCACTCCCGATCTGACTTCGGCCATCCTCGAAGCCGCCGCTCAATTTCACGAGGAGGTGCTGCATCCGCTTAATCAACCCGGCGACACCCAGGGCGCCCAGTTTCACGATGGACAGGTTCGCACGCCCACCGGCTTCAAGGCCGCATGGGATGCGTATCGCGAAGCGGGCTGGCACCGACTGAGCCTTGCCGAAGCGCTGGGCGGGGCCGGACTGCCGCCCGTCATGTCGGTGCCAATGTCGGAGATGCGGGCATCGACTGGCCAATCGTTCTCGATGTACAGCAGTTTTTGTGCGCCGGCGGCCAGCATGCTGGCCGCGCTTGCGCCGGAATGGATCAGGCGTCATGTCGTGCCGCGCCTCTCGGACGGCGACTGGACGGCGACGATGTGCATGACGGAACCGCAGGCGGGCACAGATCTGCGCCAGATCTCCACACGCGCAACATGCCAGCCCGACGGGACGTGGCGAATCACCGGGCGCAAGATTTTCATATCCGGTGGCGATCACGACCTGGCTGACAACATTGTTCACATCGTGCTGGCCAAGGTGCCCGACGCGGAAGGACGCGTACCTTCCGACCTTTCGTCGGTGCATGTCTTTATGGTGCCCAAGCGGATCATCGATCCGCACACCGGCGAGCTGGGCAAGCGCAACAGCGTCTATGCACGCTCCATCGAGCACAAGATGGGTATCGAGGGCAGCGCGACCTGTGCACTCGATTTCGAAGGTGCGGTGGCGTGGCGCATTGGCGAGACGGGCGGCCGCGGCACGGCGGCCAACATGGCGCCGATGTTCCACCTGATGAACTACGCCCGCGTGGGTACAGCCGTGTCCGGGGTCGGTTACGCAGAAATTGCACGGCAGAACGCGGCGGATTATGCGCGCGAACGGCGCTCGGGGCGTGCCGGCCCGAAGCTGCGCGACCCGGTCAAAGTGGCGGACCCGATCATCGCGCATGCCGACGTGCGGCGGCTGTTGCTCGAAGCGCGCTCTTTCGCCGAGGGCGCGCGCGCTGGCGCCATGCGAGCGGCGATGTGGCAGTCGATTGCCCAGTCGGCACCCGACGCGGAGGAGCGACAGGCAGCCGCCGACATGCTCGACGTCCTGACTCCCGTGATGAAAGCATTCTTTACCGACCGCGGCTTCGATGCCGCAGTCGCGTGCCAGCAGGTGCTCGGCGGACACGGTTACATCAAGGATTACGGCATCGAACAGTTCGTGCGTAATGCCAGAGTCGGTCAGCTTTACGAAGGCGCAAACGGAATTCAGGCCACTGACCTTGTACACCGCAAGCTGTTCTCGCACGAAGGTCGCCCATGGAAACACTTTGCGCGAGCGGTCTCCCATTTCATCGAACGTCACTGCGATCAAGTGGAACTCAAGCCATATACGGTGCCGCTGGACGATGGGCTGCAACGCCTGAGCAAGTCCATCGCATGGCTAAATTCAGACGGCTTCGCGAACTACGGTCATGCCGACGCTGCTTCATACGACGTTCTCACCGCTATGGGTATCTTGTACGTCGGCTGGACCTGGAGTGAAATCGCCGCGGTAGTACTCGACGGCACGAGATGTCGATACGTCGACGAGACCACACGCTTGACCAAGCTCGCATTGGCAAAGGTGTGGATGCAGAGACAATTGCCGCTGCTCGAAGCTATTTGTCGTCGCATCGAATGCGGCAACGACAGCCTTCTTTCCATGCCCGACGACTGGATCTGATAACGCGGTCCATATGCGTTCGCGAACCCCGCATGTTGCGTGCCGAACATGCGGGGTTCGCGTCCCGCGCACCGCGCGAGCCTGGCGATAGCAGAGCGGTCCGACCAAACGCGCAACGGGCTGCAATCAGCGAAGCTGGTTGCACACTAGTCGCCGGGCCGATGATTTTGTCTACCCTATGAATGGATCAGATATTTTATGAGCGAACTACCGCTGACCAATGTCCGCGTCAAATCGATGACCTTGCTGGCGGACAGCGTCGTTGGCGTCGTGCTGGAAGCGCTGGACGGACGCGACTTGCCCGCCGCGGACGCTGGGTCGCATATCGATGTCACCCTGAACGGGAAGCTCTCGCGCAGCTACTCCGTCGTACGCTGGGACGGCACGCCGAAACGCTATGAAATAGCAGTCGCAAAGGACGCCAGCAGCCGTGGCGGGTCGCGGCACATTCACGAAACGCTGCGTGTCGGGGACATTTTGCAGATTGGCGTGCCTCGCAATTTGTTTCCGCTGGTAGAGGACGCGAACCTGAGTGTACTGATCGCTGGCGGCATTGGTATTACGCCGCTCTGGTCTATGGTGCAACGTCTCGAAACATTGGGACGCTCGTGGGTGCTGCACTACGCTGCGCGTGACCACGGCCGCGCGGCCTATCTATCGGATATCGAACGATTTTCTAAGGCTTCGCCTAATGGCGAACTCCACGCTTATTTCGACAACGAACCTGGCGGGCAACGATTGGATATGGCAGCCGTGCTTCGCGAAACGCCGAGCAACGCACACGTGTACTGCTGCGGCCCCCGGTCGATGCTTGACGCATTCGAGGCGGCAACTGAGGGCCGGCCCGCGCAAACGGTACATCTGGAGCGGTTCGCGCCTGCGCAACAAGAGGGTGTCAGTCGGGAGTTCACGGTTGTGTTGGCGAAATCAGGTCAGTCATTTGAAGTTCCGCCTGACCACTCGGTTCTCGACGTACTGCTCGAAAATGGCATCGATGTGCCGTTTGGCTGCATGCAAGGGGCCTGCGGTCTCTGCGAAACGCGCGTCCTCGGCGGGACGCCGGATCATCGAGACAGCCTGTTGTCCACCGAATCTCGAAGTGCCGGAAAAAGCATGCTCATCTGCTGCTCGCGCAGCACGACACCTGTTTTGACGTTGGATGCGTAAAAATAGGCGCCGTTTAGAAAGGCAGAAGACGGACCGACGGAGTGCTGCGCGTGGACACCGTCAATCTGGCGCATCGTTAGATGGAAGGCGTTGTTGAGTCAATCTCCTTGGCCAGCTTTCCGAGTTGTGCGCTGCGTACCCGGCTCATCAGGATGCGCAGGCTCGCCAAGTCTTCACCGCTGAGGCAACTGAAGAAGTCACGTTCGGCTTCGTCGATTTTCGATTCGCACCGGATGAGAACCTTACGTCCAGCAGCGGTCGACGAAATCAGCATGGTGCGCTTGTTGAGCTGGGTCGATTGCCGTTCGACGAGTTTTTTAGCCTCAAGCGCCCGAATGAACTCGCCCATCGACTGCGCTGTCATCATCGTTTTGCGCGCCAGATCGGCCGACGATATCGGCTCGTGGTGCGCAATCAGGTTGAGGACCATGTATTGACCGGCTGTAATGTCGATAGCCAGCAGACATTCGTCGAGTCTACGACGAATCAATTGCTCGACTTGCTGGATATAGAAGAAGGTGCGAGCGCTAACGGACATCGGATTCCCACGTGTTGTCTTGCCGCTCGGGCTCAGTCCGAGCGTTGGATGTGGTGAGTATACCGTCGTTTCGGTCCACGATACCGAGCATGGAAAACTATTGAACTCTGGGATAGCCAGTCGCCTTTCAATGATGGAGGAATTGTTGGATTTAGCAAAACATATCCGGCAAAGCGCTGCGAACGCGGCCAATGCCGAGGATGCGGACATCTGGAGATGGTTTGGTTGCCTGGTGGAGGAACGACGCATTCGGTGGTGTTTTGCCGATGGTAGCTGGTTGGTCAGTGTCGACCACCGTCACGTCGCGACAGATGAAACCTTCGATCACGCAATTCGGACCGCCAGACGGCGCAGTCGAGGCGCCGACGAAAAGTCGAACGTGAGTTGACACACGTCTGCGCGGGGACGGACTCGCGAGAGGAACGCCCTGGAGAGCGCGTCCTTGCTAGAGGCTTCAATGACCGGGCGTTGGCGCGTCCAATGCGTCAAGAGCGTATCAACGGTGATAAATGGAGATGTACGATGAGTTTTCGCGACGCTTCCTTGAGATCCCTGGTGGAAAAATGGCTAGGCGCCGAGTTAGCTGCATGCGCGCGGGTGACGCGGTTTAGCCACACACGGCGCAAGCAGTGGCGATATGTGTGCGTCCAGGCAAGAGGTTCATCAAGGAACTTCGACTTGGTTTTCTTTAAGCACGACGACGGCTCGTGGTGTGTATTTCCGCCCGATAGCAGACGCCTGACAATGGACTTCTCGAAGATCGACGAGGGTCTGGCCGAAGCTCTGGCAGGCCGTTGAAATACCTCCCGCGCACGTCATCGGCGCGGAAGGGGTAAACGCTGAGACGAGATCAATTTACGCTGCCCGCTTCGTTGTTCATGAAATGCGCCGAGATGCAATTCCGATCGATGTCCAACGCTTGAGCGGGCGCGCATGCCTTGTTGGATCAGACCATCGCCTGACTCGCAGCCGACGCGCGGTTACGCAGCCAGTTAATGCTTGCGAAAAGCAGCACAGCGAATACGATCAGCATGGTCGCCACGGCCAGAATCGACGGATCGATGGAATCCCGGATGCCGCTCCACATCTGCCGCGGAACGGTCTTTTGATCCGGGCCACCAATGAAGAGAATCACGATGACTTCGTCGAAGGAGGTGGCGAAGGCGAAGACGCTTCCCGTCGCGACCGCGGGTGTGATCAACGGAAGCGTGACCCGCCTGAACGTGACCCACGGTGGCGCGCCCAGCCCGGACGCTGCGCGCAGCAGGCTCTGATCGAAAGACAATAACGAAGCGCTCACGGTGATGACGACAAACGGCGTGCCGAGCGCGGCATGCGCAAGGACGACACCGGGGTAGGAATTCACGAGCCCCAGTGGCGCGAAGACGAGATAGAAGCCCGCGGCGACCACGACGATCGGCACGACCATCGGGGAGATGATGATTGGCATGACGATCGCGCGTAGTGGAAACTGCGTTCGCGACAGGCCGAGCGCCGCCAGCGTCCCGAGACAGGTTGCGATCAACGTGGACGCTGCGCCAATGGCGACACTGTTGAGCAGCGCACGTTGCCAGTCCGCACTCGTGAGGGCTTGTTCATACCAGCGCAGCGAAAACCCCTGCAGTGGATATGAGAAATACGAGCCGGAGTTGAACGATAGCGGAATGATCGCGAGAATCGGCGCAACCAGAAAGAACAGAACGAGCGCGGAATGCAATCGCACCCATCGGCATGCGACGCGCTCCGTCCGTACCGTATTGCGTTTGTCTTGCATGATTGTTCCCTTGGGCTACGTGCCTCAACCGAACCGTAAACGGTCGATGCCAACGACGCGGTTGAAGATGAAATAAAAGACCGCCGTAAAGATCACGAGATAGGCCGACAGCGCGCCCGCAAGTCCCCAGTTGAGCTGCGTGTTCGTCTGATCCGCGATGAGTTGGCTGATCATCTCGTCGCCCGCGCCGCCGAGCAGCGCGGGTGTGATGTAGTAGCCGAGCGCCAGCACAAACACCAGGAAGCATCCTGCCCCGACCCCCGGCAAAGTCTGGGGAATATAGACCCTCACGAAAGCCGTGAAGGGATGAGCGCCCAGAGACTTCGCCGCGCGCAGATACACGGGCGAGACGCTCTTCATCACCGAGTAGATCGCGAGAATCATGTAAGGCAAAAGCACGTGCGTCATGCCGATCAATACACCCGTGCGATTGAAAACGAGCGGCACCGGATGTGTCACGATGCCGAGACTCATCAGCAGGCTGTTGACGACGCCGCCCGGTTGCAGAAGCACATACCACGCCGTCGTACGCACCAGCAGCGAGGTCCAGAACGGCACGATGACCAGCAGCATCAGCCGGTTGCTGCTTTTATCGGGCAGATTCGCGAGCAACCAGGCCACTGGATAACCCAGCAGCAAGCAGAGCACGGTCACCGTGAAGCTGATCGAGATCGTGCGCACGAACGCCTCGCGATAGACCGCGGTGTTCGCCGGCAACGAAGCGATCGAACCTTGCGGCGTTACTCTCGCGTCTACGGCATTCAAGAGATAGTCGGGCGTCGGCGACGCGGCGGCGCGCTTCAACAGGCGCCAGGTTTCCGGCGAGTTCCAGCGTTCGTCGATCTCGATCAGCGCCGGCTTCCAGGCGGGTGGCGTATCGCTGCGAATGCCGCGTGCCGTCTTCATCAGCAGGCTGCGGAATTCCGGTTGCGCGAAGTTCATGCGCTTCGCGACGGTGCCGAGTTGTCCGCTTTGCTGCGCGTCCTTGATTCCGGATGCGAGCAGCGCGAACGTATGCTCATCAGGCACGCCTTGGCCGTCCCAGGCATCGAGTGCGCGGGAAAGCGCTGGCATGCTGTCGGGCACTTCGCGGTTCTGTACGCTGTGGGCGAGCAACAGCGCGATCGGCGCAATAAAGGTCGAAAGTAGAAACACGATCAGGGGAAGCGCCAGCATCAGCGCTCGAAGCGATGCACGGCGTTGTGCCTTTTGATAGGACACGCGGCCTTCAGCTCTCGTCGGAGAGCCCGGGGCCGGAGCATGGGCCGTTACGGGTGTATCGGTAGTCGCGGTCACAGCGGGCTCTCTTTCGATAGAAGTGTTACTGCGTCAGCCAAACCTGGAAGCGCTTGTTGATTGCGTCAGCGTTATCCGCCCAGAAGGTCGGATTGATCTGGATCGCACGCTTGAAGTTATCCGGCGCGGTCGGCAGATCGGCCAGTCGCTGCTTGTCGACGAGCGGGATGGCATCCTTGCGCGGCGGTGCATAGGCGATGTACTTCGAAAGGTCGGCATAGGCTTTCGGCTGCGATGCGGAGACGATGAACTTCGCTGCCGCGTCGGCGTGCTTCGCTCCCGTCGGGATGGCCCACCATTCATAGTCATATACCTGCGCATCCCAGACGATCTTAAAGGGCTTGTTGTCCTTCTTCGAAGCATCGTCGATTCGGCCGTTGTAGGCCTGCGTCATCACGACGGCGCCATCGGCGAGCAGTTGCGGAGCTTGCGCGCCCGACTCCCACCACACGATGTCCTTTTTGATCGTGTCGAGCTTCTTGAATGCGCGGTCAACACCCGCTGGCGTCACGAGCACCTTGTACACGTCTTTCGGATCGACGCCGTCGGCGATCAGTGCCCATTCCATCGACCCCTTCGGTGACTTGCGCAGCCCGCGCTTGCCAGGGAATTTCTGTAAGTCGAAGAAATCGTTGATGGTGCTCGGCGCAGTCTTCAGCTTGCTCGCGTCGTAGGCGTAGACCGTGGACCACACCATGCTCGCGACCGCGCAATCGCTGATGGATCCGGGAATGAAGTCGCCCGTATTGCCGAGACTCTTCTTGTCGAACTTCTTGAGCAGCCCTTCGTCACATGCCCTGATGGCATCGTTGCTCTCGAGATCCATGAGATCCCATGTCGTGTTCTTCGCCTGCTCCATCGCTGAAAGTTTCGCGAGACCGCCGTCATACGATTCGAGCGAGAAGTTGACTCCCGTCGCGTGCGTGAACGGCTCGAAATAGGCTTTCTTCGCCGCGGCCTCATAGGCGCCGCCAAAGGTGACGACGTTGAGCGTTTCCGCGGCCTGCGCCGAAGCCGCGGCGAAGGCGAGGACGGCAAGTGCCGTGCATTGTGCTTTGATGTGAGTGCGCATATCAGTTGGCTCCTGCGGCTGCGGCCGAGATGATGGAAGGTGAGGGCGATGCGGGGGTAGGAACTACGGGCGCGCTGCGGGGCACGCTCGCAGCGAGAATCTTGCAGTCGTCGTGGCGCCAGGCCACCTCGATGGTGTCGGCAGCCGAAGGCAAGGCGTGGCGGTGGGTGTTGGGAACCTTCGCGACGAGCGAGTCGCGCGAGCCGAGCGTCAGATGCACCCGATGATGATCGCCGCAATACACAAGTTCCTGCACCCTGGCGCGCACGACATTGCTCTGCGCATCGGCCTGCGTGCCCTCGGCACTGGGGATATGCGCACGCTCGGGGCGCAACGCGAGCATCGCTTCGTCTCCTTCGCTCAGCCCTTGTTCGCATCGGCCGCGAATGATGCTGCCATCGGAGAGCGCCAATGTCGCCCAGTTGTGCTGCACCGTCATCACGCGTCCCCGCAGGCCGTTGTTCTCGCCCACGAAGTTGGCGACGAAGGCATTGCTGGCGTTTTCATAGAGCTCGGTGGGCGTCGCGGCCTGCTGGATCCGGCCGTCGGAAAAGACCGCGACCCGGTCGGACATGGTCAGGGCTTCAGCCTGATCGTGCGTTACGTAGACGATGGTGAGCGACAGCTCGCGATGCAGCCGCATGATCTCGTACTGCATGGTTTCCCGCAGACGCTTGTCGAGCGCGCCGAGTGGCTCGTCCATAAGGACAACGCTTGGTTCGAACACGAGTGCGCGCGCAAGCGCGACGCGCTGCTGTTGTCCGCCCGAGAGCTGCGCAGGACGCCGGTTCGCCAGATGCGGCAACTCGATCATCTCCAGCGCGCGCTTCACACGCGCTTTCTGGTCTGCGCGACTCACATGTCGCACGGACAAAGGAAACGCGACGTTCTCGGCAATCGTGAGATGCGGAAACAGCGCGTAGTTCTGAAAGACCATGCCGATATCGCGCTGGTGCGGTGGCTTGTCGTCGAGGCGCCTGCCGTCGAGACGTATCTCGCCTTGCGTGGGCGACTCGAAGCCGGCGAGCATCATGAGCGTGGTCGTCTTGCCTGAGCCCGACGGACCAAGTAGCGACAGGAACTCGCCCTTTCGCACATCAAGGTTCAAATCATCGACGACGTAATTCGCGCCGTCGTACGACTTGCTTACGCCTGAGAACGAAATGAAGGATGGGTTTGACATCGTGATAGCGTCCTGTCAAGAGTGCTTCGATTAGCGCGCAGTGAGCTTCGACGCGAGGTAACGAGCGAAGTCATAGTTCGGGCGTTCGAGGGGGCTCAGATGCCCCGGCTTTGCAAGCGGGGCATGAACGCCGCGAAACACCGCTTCCACGCCGCGCTTATCTTCCGCATTCACTTCGTCGAGCAATGCCTTGAGCGTGGCCATATGCGCGTTGGCCTCGGGATCGGCTATAAAGTCGGGTGCAAGCCCGCCGCCGAAGCGGATATGCACCTTGTCGACGCCGCGTGGCTGCAACACGAGATACCAGAAGTAACCGGGTGTGAGAGTGACGAGATGCGTCGGATAAATCGCGAGCAATGCGGTGGTCTTGCGCCAGTGTCCGGTCAAGCGGTGGTTGTCCGGATGGGCATTGCCGATGGGGAGCGACGCTTCCTTCGTGATCCAGTGGTAATTGAACGCGGAATAACCCGGCGGGCATTCCATCTCTTCGAGTCTGGAATGCGGACCGACCGTTGCCCGGTGCAGCATCGGTAGGTGATAGCTTTCCATGAAATTCTCGGCGAGTATCTTCCAGTTGGTATCCCAGACGTGTTCTTCATAAAAGGTCTCGATGTAGTCGGTCATGGCGTACGCATCTATCAGCTCGCTCAGTTGCGCGAGCTGCTGATGAACCGGACGGGCATCCTGATCGAGTGTCACGTAGATCCAGCCTTGCCACTCCTCGCAGCGAATCGTCGGCAGCTTGTAGCTTTCCGTGCAGAAACCTGCCTGCTGGTTCATCAGCGGCGCGCCCTTGAGCGCGCCGTCGAGTCCGTAGTTCCAGGCGTGATACGGACAGATGATGCGCCGTATGTTCCCTCGACCTTCGAGCAGAACAGACATCCGATGCAGGCACACATTCGACATTGCGCAGAGCCCCATACTCTCATCGCGCACGACGACGATCGGTTGAGCCGCGATGCTCGCGGTCAGGTAGTCGCCAGGCGCCTTGAGCGCGCTCGCGCGACCCACGCATTGCCACTCTTTCGCAAAGATCGCCTGCTCTTCGAGAGACAGGAACTCGGACGACACGTACACACCAGGAGGCATCGAGCGCGCGTCGCTGAATGGTCGCTCGCAGCCTGCCACAAGCTCGTCGACCAAAGCGTGGACTGCCGTTTGCCTGGTGGGGTTCTCCATGAGACTCTCCTAAAGAGTGCGTTCGCGCTACGGGGTCCGCGATTCCATCGCCTCGAATGAAGGTTAATCTACCAAGCCAAAATGCTAGTCAAAATATTGTTTTTGGATGCCAAAAGAAGGATTTAGCTATGCAGGGCGCGCGAAGCCCGTCCGCTATGGTTGCCGGTTATGCGTCGAGCCTCAGGCGGCGTATATAGCTTTCGCTAAAGGCAGAGAATCGGGACACCAGTTGCCGCGGCTTCATCGTTTTCGATTGGGCGATTCCGAGCGTCGTCGCGTTGACGTTGTCCCTGAAATGCTTGATCACGAACTGGCTACCGTCGACTGTTTGCGTCGAATTCAGCGGGAAGTTCAGGATGCTGTATCCCAGCCCGTTCGCAACCATCCCACGCACGACTTCCGGTTGCGAAGAACGAAAAGCGGGAACAGGCCGGGCCCCGACGACATCGAAGAGCGCGGCGAAGTACTCCCGGCTGTGCGGCAGATCCAGCATCACGTACGGCTCGTCTATCAGATCCTGTAACGACACCTTTCGCGCGCGCGCCAATCTGTGCGTCGCAGGCAGTATCGCGTACGGCGGCAACGAGAGTAGCGGCGTAAAGGCGATGTCCTCGGACAGATCGAGACTGTAGGTGAGCACGATGTCGAGCGAACCGTCGTGCAGGCCGTTCAATAGCTCATCCTGATGCGCCTCGGTGGTGCGAAAGCTGATTCCATCGTGCTCGCTCGTAAAACGGCTGATCAATCCTGGCATCAGGGGCGGCGCCAGAGAGACGAGACAGCCGAGCGCGATCGATCCCGTCATGCCGCCGTCCATTTCGGTGGCGGTCATCTGGAATTCCTCGGCGATCTTCAGTAGATTGCGCGCCTGTCCGAGCAGATCGCGCCCCGCCTGAGTCAGCGATAGGCCGCTTGCATGATGCCGGATGAACAACTGCACGCCGAACGAGATCTCAAGGTCGGCCAGCGCGGTCGAGATGGACGGCTGGGAAATGTGCAGGCGTCTCGCAGCAGCCGTAAAAGACAGTACTTCCGCGGTCACTACAAAGTATCGCAACTGACGCAGCGAGTAACGCAGCGGCTGATTTTCCATGGGTTTTGCTCCCGGGTCGACATGGTCAGATGGATCGCATTGTGAGGTGATCAAAAATGACTGCATAGCTGAATCCGATGCTCTGCAATTGTTTAATATATTTTTCGGATTCTAAAAGCGGGCGTAGATTGCTATCCGAAAGATCGACACCGTGCCTGAAGGCTACACGTTGCCGACGGGAACAACCGAACTCCGCTTCTTCGAAGGACTCAACCATGACAGTCGAAGTAAAGGCAACAGACACGCTCGTTGTGGGTGCCGGGCAAGCAGGCGTCGCCATGAGCGAACACCTGACCAAGCTCGACATCCCGCATATCGTGCTCGAACGCGATCGCATCGCCGAGCGCTGGCGCACCGGTCGGTGGGACTCGCTGGTTGCCAACGGACCGGCATGGCACGACCGGTTTCCGAATCTCGAATTCGCTGATGTGAATCCTGATGGCTTTGCGGGTAAGGAACAGGTCGCCGACTACTTTGTCGCCTATGCAAAAAAGTTCGACGCACCGATTCGCACCGGCGTCGAAGTGAAGAAGGTCGTGCGCAATGTCGGACGGCCCGGTTTCACCGTCGATACGTCCGAAGGAACAATCGAAGCGAACCGCGTAGTGGTTGCGACGGGGCCGTTCCAGCGCCCCGTCATTCCGCCGATCGCGCCGAAAAGTATGGCGCTGACGCAGATTCATTCCGCCGACTACCGCAATCCGCAGCAATTGCCCGAAGGCGGTGTGCTGGTGGTCGGCGCGGGATCGTCGGGCGTGCAGATCGCCGATGAATTGCAGCGAGCGGGTCGGCGCGTGTATTTGTCGGTCGGCGCGCACGATCGTCCGCCGCGCGGCTATCGTGGACGCGACTTCTGCTGGTGGCTCGGCGTGCTCGGCGAATGGGACGCGGAAGTGATGAAGCCCGGCCGCGAGCACGTGACGATCGCGGTGAGTGGCGCGCGCGGCGGCCATACGGTCGACTTCAGGCGTCTCGCGCATCAGGGCATCACGCTCGTCGGCCTGACGAAATCGTTCGACGATACCGTCGTCACGTTCGAGGCCGATCTCGCCGAGAACATTCGTCGCGGCGACGAGAACTATCTGTCGCTACTCGACGCTGCTGACGCTTATGTCGAACGCAACGGGCTCGATCTTCCCGAAGAACCGGAAGCGCGCATCATTCCCGCTGATCCGGACTGCATGAAGCATCCTTTTCATGAGCTTGATCTGGCGAAGGAAGGCGTGGCGTCGATCATCTGGGCGACGGGCTATGCCGTCGATTTCACCTGGCTGCAAGTCGATGCATTCGACGAAACGGGCAAGCCGAAACATCAGCGCGGCGTTGCGAAGGAGCCAGGCATCTATTTCCTCGGCTTGCCGTGGCTGTCGCGCCGTGGCTCCTCGTTCATCTGGGGCGTGTGGCACGATGCGAAGCACATCGCCGATCACATCACCACACAGCGTAAGTACCACGCTTACTACGACGAGCCGCATCGTCATGTGGAAGAGAAGCGCGTGGAAAGCGTTGAGAGCGCGCCCGGCGCATCGCGCATTCACACGGTGAGCGAGATGGGCGTCAACTGATTTCCAACTTAATCAGCATCAAGGTACTTCGATGAGCCAACCCACGCATACCCGTATCCGCATGTTCAACACGAAGGATACGTACCCCAATCAATCGCTCGACAACGATCTTTGCCAGGCCGTGCGCGCAGGCAATACCGTGTATGTGCGCGGTCAGATCGGCACGGACTTCGACGGCAAGCTCGTCGGGCTGGGTGATCCGCGCGCGCAGGCCGAGCAGGCGATGAAGAACGTCAAGCAGTTGCTCGAAGAGGCCGGCAGCGACCTCTCGCACATCGTCAAGACGACGACTTATCTCACCGACGTGCGCTTTCGCGAGCCGGTGTATCGCGAAGTCGGCAAGTGGCTGAAGGGCGTGTTTCCGATTTCGACGGGGCTTACCGTCGTCGCGCTGGGTCAACCTGAGTGGCTGATGGAAATCGACGTGATAGCCGTCATTCCCGATGGATGGACACCCGCTCAGGCCTAAAAGACATAATGGGAGGGCAAATGACTTTCTCGATCGTCGGACGTTGTGAAGAAACCGGACAGCTTGGCATCGCGATCAGTTCATCGAGCATCGCGGTGGGCGCACGTTGTCCGTGGGTGCGCGCGGGAGTCGGCGTGGTCGCGACGCAGAACGTCACGCTGCCCGCGCTCGGTCCGCAGATTCTCGACCTTATGGAGCGCGCGAAGCTCGGTGCCTCCGCGGCGCTGGATCGCGCGCTGGGCGAGAGCGAATGGAGCGAGTATCGGCAGGTGACAGTGGTCGATGCGCAGGGGCGCACCGCGTTCCTCAGCGGCAAGCAGGCGCTCGGCACGTATCACGCGGTCGCGGGCAAGCAATGCGTCGCGGCGGGCAACATGCTCGCGGGCACTCACGTAATCGACGCGATGATTCCCGCGTTCGAGAATGCGCCGGGTCATCTCGCAGATCGTTTGCTCGCGGCGATGCATGCGGCGATTGGGGCGGGCGGCGAAGCGGGACCGGTGCATTCGGCGGCGCTGAAGATCGCGGGAGAGCAGAGCTGGCCGCTCGTCGATCTGCGCGTCGACTGGTCGGATGACGATCCTATCGCCAAGCTGGTCGGTCTCTGGCAGGCGTACAGGCCGCAAATGCAGGACTATGTGACCCGTGCATTGAACCCGACCGCCGCGCCGAGTTACGGAGTGCCGGGTGATGAGTGAGATGACGAGCCGCGATCTGCTCGAACGGCTGATCGGCTTCGCGACGGTCAGCCGCGATTCGAATCTGGACCTGATCGAGTTCATCCGTGATTACCTCGCGCAACTCGACGTCGAGTGCGAGTTGTTCTACAACGCGGAGCGCACCAAGGCCAACTTGTTCGCGACCATTGGGCCGCGCGATCGTGGCGGCATCGTGCTGTCGGGTCATACGGATGTCGTGCCCGTCGACGGACAAGCGTGGAGCGTCGATCCGTTCAAGCTAAGCGAAAAGGAAGGGCGGCTCTACGGACGTGGCACAGCCGATATGAAGGGCTATCTCGCATCGGTGTTGGCCGCAGTGCCGCTGTTCGTCGAGAGCGAACCGCAGATCCCGGTGCATCTCGCGTTCTCTTTCGATGAAGAAGTCGGATGCCAGGGCGTGCGGCCGATGCTCGCGGAGTTGGAAAAGCGGACGCACAAACCTTTGTTGTGTCTGATCGGGGAGCCGACCGGATTGAAACCGGTGCTCGGCCATAAGGGCAAACTCGCAATGCGCTGTCAGGTGATAGGCGCGCCTTGCCATTCCGCGTACGCGCCCTACGGTGTCAACGCCATTCAGTACGCGGCGCGCCTGATCAGTCGTCTGGAAGAAATCGGCGAGCGCCTGGCGCAACCCGAGCATCACGACGAGCGTTTCGACCCGCCGTATTCGACCGTGCAAACGGGTGTCATTAAGGGCGGTCGCGCGCTCAATATCGTGCCGGCGGAATGCGAATTCGATTTCGAGGTACGCGCGCTGCCGGGCTTCGACGCGAACGAGGTTGCCGAGGATTTGCAGGCATACGCGCAAGCCGAATTGCTGCCGAGGATGCGCGCTGTGCAATCCGATGTAGACATCCTTCTTGAACCGCTATCCGAATATCCGGGACTCGCGACCCCACCTGACAGCGAGACAGCTCGAATTCTGGCGATGCTTTGCGGCTCTGAAGAGTTCGGTACGGTCGCGTTCGGAACTGAAGGGGGACTGTTCGAGCACGCCGGCATTCCGACCGTCGTTTGCGGCCCGGGAAGCATGGATCAAGGGCACAAACCTGACGAATACGTGACGATCGAGCAGCTTCACGGCTGCGATTCGATGATGGAGCGCATCGCGAGGTACGCCGCTGGACCGGATGGCCAGTGAGACACAGCGCTTTCGCGCCCGCTGATGGGCCGTCTTGCGAATCATGCCCAAGTACGTTCGTTTGTCCACCATTAGCTCGCTACAAGGCAAACTAAGGCCGAGATGCGACCAGGAGACTAGTTCATGTCCACATTCGCCAATGTCACAACGAACAATTCGCAACACGATGATGAGTTACTTAACACGCTTTCGTCGTTAGTATCGACTCGGGAACGTGCTGTCTTTTCCATGCCGGGGGCCTTCTACACCTCGGAGAGCTTCGCCAGGCTGGAGAAGGATCGAGTTTTTCGAAGTGGCTGGGCATGCGTGGGGCATGTAGGCGAAATTCCCAACAATGGCGATTACTTCACCACGGAAATGATCGGTGAACCACTTCTCGTGCAGCGTACCTCGCAGGGAGAAGTTCGCGTTCTTTCGAATGTTTGCAGGCATCGGGGCAACCTTGTCGCGACCGGTCACGGCAATGCTCACGCGCACGTCTGCGGATATCACGCGTGGAGCTACGACCTCGATGGAAAATTCAAGCGCGCACCGCTCATGCAGGAGGTCAAGGCGCTCGATGCGGCCAAGTGTGCGTTGCCCACTATTGCGACGACAGTCTGGCAAAACTTCATTTTTGTCAATCTGGATGGTACCGCTGCGCCGCTGAAGCAATCCCTTGAACCGCTTGAACCGCTGGTTCGCAATTACCATCACGAAGAACAGGAACTCTATTACACACGCGAAGAAGTGTGGCAAACCAACTGGAAATGCCTTGCCGAGAATTTCATGGAAGGCTATCACCTGAACGCAACGCACCCAACCACACTCCGTCCGCGCTCGCCGAGTGAGCTTAGTGAGCACGTTACTGGCAACGGCTACTTCTCGGCGTATAGATCTCACTACACGCCTGAATCACCCCAGCGCGAACCGTTTCACCCCGATCTGACTGAAGCAGAGCGCCGGCATAGCCTTATTTTCAGTGTCTTTCCGAATCTGGTCGTCACGTATATGCCTCATCAGACCATCTACCTCCTCCTCCGGCCGGCGTCCACAGGCAGTGTGGCAATCCGCTGGGGTATCGCCGGTTACGAGAAGTCGCCGAGCGAGGAAAACCTGAAAGAATATGTCGCGTTCGCCGATGCGTTCAATGCCGAAGACAAGGTGAAGCTGGAGAGACTGCAGATAGGCCTGAGTTCCAGCTTTTACGCACCAGGCCCCCTCGCACCGGAAGACCTTGAGGGCACCTTGCGCGATTTTTATGGCTACATCGCACATCGTATCTGCATCTGAAAGTGAAAATATGTATCCCGCCACCCTCAATGTCGTAGTCGACAAACTGACGCTCGAAGCAAGTGACACGCTGAGCATTGAACTGCGTCCTGCTGATTCCGATAGCCTGCCAATGTTCGATGCTGGCGCACACATCTGCCTGGATCTGCCTAACGGGATCGTGCGCAGTTACTCGCTCGTGAATTCATCGGATGACGTCCAACGCTACGTGCTCGGCGTGCTACGCGCGCGCGAAAGCCGGGGCGGCTCCGCATTCATTCACGAACAGTTGCGTGTCGGAGACCATCTGACCATTACGCCTCCACGCAACAACTTTCCGCTGGATGAGACCGGCGATCAGTTCGTCCTCATTGCAGGCGGCATCGGTATCACGGCGATCTACAGCATGGCGCAGCGGCTCGTGTCACTCGGCAAGCGCGTCAAGATGCTTTACTGCTGCCGTTCACGAAAACATGCCGCGTGGCTTCGCCCGATCCAGGCACTTGGCATTCCGCTCACACTGCATTTCGATGCTGAAAAGCACGGTCCGCGAGATCTGGACGCATTCATTGCTGGACACGGCGCCGACACGCGCTACTACTGTTGCGGCCCATCACCGATGTTGAGCGCATTCGAGCAGGCATGCGCGAAACATGGCTATCGCCACGCCCATATTGAGCGATTTTCCGCCACTCCCGTCGGCCCCGAAGCCGAGGCCGTGCCCGGTTATGACGTTCAGCTTGCGCGGAGTGGGAAAACGATCCATGTGGAACCGGGCACCCGTCTACTCGATGCACTCGCTGCGGCCGGTGTCGACGCTCCGTTCAACTGCCAACAGGGATTTTGCGGCACCTGCGAGATGACCGTCCTTGAAGGCGAAATCGATCATCGGGACAGTGTCCTGAGCGAGGCCGAACGAAAGAGCGGCAAGTCGATGATGGTATGTGTCTCCGGTTGCAAACGGGGTCGTCTGGTTCTCGATTGCTGAGTCGTAGGCCTGTAGAGAGCGGCAAGCAGGAAGTCTCGCTGAACAATACATGGAATCAACGCCCTCAGTGGGTGATGCGGAAGAGGCGGACCCTCACGGTCCGACTGCATGAAAGTGCCTGGAGGGAAGATATCGAGGTCTTAACAGGCTAACCGAAGGGTCCGAAATGAAGTATCTGACGGTCGGGGTGGACATCGCGAAGAACGTCCTTCCAGTTTCACTGGGTGGATGCCCCGCACGACTGAGATTGTGAGCAAGCAACTGAAGCACGCCCGCGTTACTGGCGGTGATCCTTCAGCCGTGCAAGAAGCGGCTTGCAACAATGTTGCAGAGCGAGCCGACCGTGGTGGGTGCCGAACGACTGGTCGCGTCCTCGGGACAACCAAGGAGGGGCGCTACTCGAGACGGCCAGTGGGCAGGCATTGTACGGCCTTAGAAGTTCACGCCTGATCTGAGAGGCAGACGCCTTCGGCTTGCGTGCGCCCGTTCAGGAAGCAACTCATTGTCGGTATAGTCGGGTGGAGTATTTAAATATGCTACCAGCAGTATCAATAAATCGATGCAACGATGCCTCATTCTCCCGAAGAAAAGAAGCGAGTCCTGACCTGCGTGCGCAGAGTTCGTGGCCAACTGGATGCTCTTGAGCGCGCCCTTGAGCAAGGTGAGGTCGGTCGGAATTGGTGGATGCACGATCGCCGCGGGAAGTTATTTGAATCACAGATCGGTTGAACAAAGTGGCTTTTGACGTCTGAATCGGACCAAAGTGGAAGTTATTTGGGTCATCTTCTTGAAGCCAATCGAGCTTCCTCTACAGTATCGGTGCCGCTCGCAGTTGAACAACCATGCAATCGAGACAGAAGCCGACCCCATTCCCTCGATTGGGCAATGACTTTTCCTCGCCCTCATCTGCCAGCGACTGTGCCGATTGGTGGTCGGTATCGCGGACTACTTGTCGGTGGACTTGCCGTAGTACTGAACGAGGTAGTTCACGATGATCTCCGCGTCTTCATTAGGTATCGGGGCACCGAATACGTTGATCATCTTGGCAACTGATGCGCTCCAACCGGCCTTGTTCAGAAAAGGCGAGTTCATCTGGATATAGTCGAGGCTGTGGCAGGCGGCACACTGCATCGCCTTGTCTTTGCCAGACCCTTCTTTCAGCATGACCTTCGATTCCTGCGCCGCTGTCGAATCGATAAGAATGAGCCCAAGGGACAATGCGGTAGCAACCATTTGCGTGAGCGTGTTCATATCACCTCCACGTACAAGCGCTGGATCACGTTGTGGTGATAGCCTGCAGGATTGTGAATCAGACGCTCGACCTGTGTTTCCCCCGAGCGGCTGGTGGCACGCGCCATTACCACCATCGAACCGCGCTCGCGCGCCGG
>NZ_JAGIPX010000066.1 GCF_017814945.1 Paraburkholderia sp. LEh10 | reverse complement strand
CCGTGTCGTACCACATGATGGGCGTGCCGACCGCGATGTTCACGCCGCTGTTCGTGATTTCGCGCACCTCCGGCTGGTCCGCGCATATCATCGAGCAGCGCATCGACAACAAGATCATCCGCCCGAGCGCGAATTACACGGGTCCGGAGAATTTGAAATTCATGGCGCTAAATAGGAGAAAATAGCGTCCGCTGTGCGCTTCGGGGCGCGTGCAGCACCCCGGCGGTTGCGGAAGTCGCAATCGCGCACTGTTTAAACATTGAAATTAGATAGAAAGGTTCTCACCCATGAAAAAACTGCTGATCGCTACCGTTATTGGCGCTCTGTCTTCGACACTGCTGGTGACGGCGCCCAGCGCATTCGCACAATCGTCGACCTCGCCGACGCATGCCAAGCCGAAGGCGCCGCAGCCCAAGCGCCTGATCAAGCGCAAGCCGAATCCGGAGAAGGAAGCGAAGGTCGATGCCGTGCCGGAAGGTTCGGAAAAGTGGTCGTGCAACGAAGGTCTGTCGTTCGACATGAAGGGCGACATGAAGCGCGACCAGATCGTCACCGTCCACTGGGGCAACAAGAACTACAACCTGCCGCGTGAAGCCACGACGACGGGCGCAGACCGCTTCCACGACGCAGCCAGCGGCATGGACCTCGTCGTGATTCCGAGCAAGGCGATGCTGTTCTCGGACAAGGACAGCTCGCGTCTGGCTGACGAGTGCAAGACGGCTGCGATGACGGCTGGCGCACCCGCGCCGACGCAGTCGAACGCCATCAACAAGGCCCAGTAACACGGGCCGAACAGGATAAGCCTCGATGTCCGCACCCGTCTCCAACGTCCGGCCCGATCCGGACACAGTGCTGGTCGATATCGTCGACTACGTGCTGAACTTCAGGCTCGAGAGCGATCTCGCGCTGGAGACGGCGCGCAACTGTCTGATCGACACGCTCGGCTGCGGACTCGAGGCCCTGTCCTACCCTGCCTGCACCAAGCTGATGGGACCGATCGTGCCGGGCACGATCGTCCCGAACGGCGCGAAGGTGCCGGGCACGCCGTTCCAGCTGGACCCTGTGCAAGCCGCGTTCAACATCGGCGCGATGATCCGCTGGCTCGACTTCAACGACACCTGGCTCGCAGCAGAGTGGGGCCATCCGTCGGACAACCTCGGCGGCATTCTCGCGACGGCCGACTGGCTCTCGCGCACCGCCATCGCCAACGGCAAGAAGCCGCTGGTCATGAAAGACGTTTTGATCGGCATGATCAAGGCGCACGAAATTCAAGGCTGCATCGCGCTCGAAAACTCGTTCAACAAGGTCGGCCTCGACCATGTGCTGCTCGTGAAGCTCGCTTCGACAGCGGTGGTCGGCCAGATGATCGGCTTGACGCGCGATGAGCTGATCAACGCAGTCTCGCAGGCGTTTGTCGATGGACATGCGCTGCGCACCTACCGCCATGCGCCCAACACGGGCTCGCGCAAGTCCTGGGCAGCAGGCGACGCAACGTCGCGCGCGGTGCGCCTCGCGCTGATCGCGAAGACGGGCGAAATGGGCTACCCGTCGGTGCTGACTGCGAAGACGTGGGGCTTCTATGACGTGCTGTTCAAGGGACAGCCGTTCAGCTTCGAGCGGCCGTACGGTTCATACGTGATGGAGAACGTGCTCTTCAAGATCTCGTTCCCCGCCGAATTCCACGCGCAAACAGCCGCTGAAGCGGCGATGACGCTGCATCAGCAGTTGAGCGCGAGCGGCAAACGCGTCGAAGACATCGCGAAGGTCACGATTCGCACGCACGAAGCCGCGATTCGCATCATCGACAAGAAAGGGCCGCTCAACAATCCCGCCGACCGCGATCACTGCATCCAGTACATGATCGCGGTGCCGCTCATTTTCGGGCGCCTGACGGCAGCGGACTATGAAGACGCAGTCGCGCAGGACCCGCGCATCGACGCGCTGCGCAACAAGATGCACTGCGTGGAAGACCCGCGATTCACGAAGGATTATCACGACCCGGACAAGCGCTCGATTGCGAATGCGCTGACAGTCGAGTTCACCGACGGATCGAAGTTCGACGAGGTGGTCGTCGAATATCCGATCGGTCACAAGCGTCGCCGCGCCGAAGGCATCCCGCTGCTGGTCGAGAAGTTCAAGACGAACCTCGCGCGGCGCTTTCCGGCGAAGCAACAACAGGCGGTCCTCGATGTGTCGCTGGACCAGGCAAAGCTAGAAGCGATGCCGGTCAATGAATACGTCGATCTGTATGTCATTTAGTTCAGAAACGTAGCAACGTCATTTCCTCGAAACCTCAGGAAAACTACCATGGCCCACAACCTCCACAAAACGCTCAAGGAATTCGACAGCGGTTCCGGCAAAGGCAAGTTCTATTCGCTGCCGCAGCTTGGTAAGGCACTGAACGTCAAGATCGAGCGGCTCCCCGTGTCGATCCGCCTCGTGCTGGAATCGGTGCTGCGTAACTACGATGGCAAGAAGATCTCAGAAGAACACATCGAACAGCTCGCGAACTGGAAGCCGACGGCTTCTCGCGTCGACGAAATTCCGTTCGTCGTCGCGCGTGTCGTGCTGCAGGACTTCACGGGCGTGCCGCTGCTTGCCGACATCGCGGCCATGCGCGGCGTTGCGCAGCGCGCCGGCAAGAACCCGAAGTCGATCGAGCCGCTGGTGCCCGTCGATCTCGTCGTCGACCACTCGGTACAGATCGACCACTTCCGCGAGAAGGACGCGCTCGACCTGAACATGAAGCTGGAATTCCAGCGCAACAACGAGCGCTACCAGTTCATGAAGTGGGGCATGCAGGCGTTCGACACGTTCAAGGTCGTGCCGCCGGGCGTCGGCATCGTTCACCAGGTGAACCTCGAATACCTCGCACGCGGCGTGCACAAGAAGGCTGACAACGGCGACTCCGTGTACTACCCGGACACGCTCGTCGGCACGGACAGCCACACCACGATGATCAACGGCATCGGCGTGGTCGGCTGGGGCGTGGGCGGCATCGAAGCGGAAGCAGGCATGCTCGGCCAGCCGGTGTACTTCCTGACGCCGGACGTCGTCGGCGTGCACCTGAAGGGCAAGCTGCGCGAAGGCGTGACGGCGACGGACCTGGTCCTGACCATCACCGAGCTGCTGCGTAAGGAGAAGGTGGTCGGCAAGTTCGTCGAGTTCTTCGGCGAAGGCACGCGCTCGCTGTCGCTGCCGGACCGCGCGACGATCGGCAACATGGCGCCCGAATACGGCGCGACGATGGGCTTCTTCCCCGTCGACGAAAAGACGATCGACTACTTCAAGGGCACGGGCCGCACGGACGCCGAAATCTCGGCGTTCGAAAACTACTTCAAGGCGCAGGAACTGTTCGGCATCCCCGACGCAGGCGACATCGATTACACGAAGGTCGTCACGCTGGACCTGGGCACGGTCGCGCCGTCGCTGGCCGGTCCGAAGCGTCCGCAAGACCGCATCGAGATCACCAACGTCAAGTCGACGTTCACCGACCTGTTCTCGAAGCCCGTCAACGAAAACGGCTTCGCCAAGAAGGCTGCTGAACTCGACACGCAATACACGACGAGCAACGGCGTCAACGTGAAGAACGGCGACATCCTGATCGCCGCGATCACGTCGTGCACGAACACGTCGAACCCGAGCGTGCTGCTGGCGGCTGGCCTGCTGGCAAAGAAGGCTGTCGAAGCCGGCCTGGAAGTCGCGCCGCACATCAAGACATCGCTGGCGCCGGGATCGCGCATCGTCACCGAGTACCTGACGAAGACGGGCCTGCTGCCGTACCTCGACAAACTCGGCTTCACGCTGGCTGCATATGGCTGCACGACCTGTATCGGCAACGCGGGCGACCTGACGCCGGAACTGAACGAAGCGATCACGAAGAACGACATCGTCGCGGCAGCCGTGCTGTCGGGCAACCGCAACTTCGAAGCGCGGATTCACCCGAACATCCGCGCGAACTTCCTCGCATCGCCGCCGCTGGTCGTCGCTTACGCGATCGCGGGCACCATCACGCGCGATCTGATGACGGAACCCGTCGGCAAGGGCAAGGGCGGCCGCGACATCTATCTCGGCGACATCTGGCCGTCGAGCGAAGAAGTCAACGCGCTGCTCAAGTACGCGCTGGACGCCGACGCATTCCGCACGAACTATTCGCAGCTCACGAAGAAGGGCGACCTGTGGAGCAAGATCGAAGGCGAAGAAGGCCAGGTCTACGACTGGCCGAAGTCGACGTACATCGCCGAGCCGCCGTTCTTCGGCACGGACTTCGCGATGGAGCCGGCTTCGAGCATCGCCGCTGTGAAGGGCGCACGCGCACTGGGCATCTTCGGTGACTCGGTGACGACCGACCACATCTCGCCGGCAGGCTCGATCAAGGAAGATTCGCCCGCAGGCAAGTGGCTGAAGGCAAACGGCGTGCAGAAGGCCGACTTCAACAGCTACGGCTCGCGCCGCGGCAACCACGACGTGATGATGCGCGGCACGTTCGCAAACGTCCGCATCAAGAACCTGATGATTCCGGCGAAGGCAGACGGCACGCGCGTCGAAGGCGGCCTGACGATTCACCAGCCGAGCGGCGAACAACTGTCGATCTACGACGCAGCCATGAAGTACATCGACGCCGGCACGCCGACCATCGTGTTCGCGGGCGAAGAGTACGGCACGGGCTCGTCGCGTGACTGGGCAGCGAAGGGCACGCAACTGCTGGGCGTGAAGGCTGTGGTCGCACGCAGCTTCGAGCGTATCCACCGTTCGAACCTGGTCGGCATGGGCGTTCTGCCGCTGCAGTTCAAGGGCTCGGACAGCGTGCAGTCGCTGAACATCACGGGCGAAGAAACGTACGACATCGAAGGCCTCGGCGACGACTTCAAGCCGCAACAGGAAGTCACGCTGGTGATCCATCGCAAGGACGGTTCTGACCAGCGCGTGCCTGTGTTGCTGCGTATCGATACACCCATCGAAGTCGATTACTACAAGCACGGCGGTATCCTGCCGTTCGTGCTGCGCTCGCTGCTCGCGGCATAAGCAGTTTTGCAGGTGCTGCGTTCTCGATGAGGACGCAGTGACTTTTATGAGCCCGGTTCTGCCGGGCTTTTTTTTGTCCACCCGCTAGCGACGGTACCTGGCCACGCGCTCCATCACGCGCCGCACATAGTTCTGCGTTTCACCATACAGCGGAATCGCGCCGCCGTTCTTTCGCACTGCGCCGTCACCCGCGTTATACGCAGCGAGCGCCAACGAGACTTCGCCGTATTTCGCGAGCAACGTGTCGAGCAAACGCGCACCCGCCCGGACGTTCTGGTAAGGATCGAACAGATCGTCGGCGCCTTGCAGGAGACCCGTTGCCGGCATCAACTGCATCAAACCCCTCGCGCCCTTCGGCGACATCGCAAACGGATTGCCACCCGACTCGACGTCGATGACGGCCAGCAGCAGCGCTCTATCGACGCCGAAACGCCGCGCCGCTTCCTCGACGAGGGGCGTCCATGCCAGAACGCTTGAGCGTGCGCCTTTAGCATCGAATGGCGTGGCGAAGTCGATGACCAACGGCTCGCTGTCGCCAGCGTCCTCAGCGTTCTTCAATCCGCCGATCACCGTCTCGACCCGCGCCGCCGCGCGCGTCGCGCTAACGCAGCCGCCTGCGGCGCACGCCAGCATCGCGGATACGACCACGCGACGCATCAACGCCCCGTCATCACGCGAAACTCATTGGCCACGTCCGCCGGAAACGGCGACTGCATCCGCACGACCGCCTCCGATTCGAGCGCAACCGGCCACCGTCCGCTCTGCAATCCATCGGCGAGCGTGGTGCTGCACACGGCGTCAGGCCGTCGCGGCGAACCGTACACATCGACATTCGCATCCGCCGGCTCACGCGAAAACACGCCGTTCGCCGCGATGTTGCCGATCACATTCGTCGCGTAGTACAGCACCTTGTTCGCGACGGGCACCGCCATGTCGAAGCAATAATGCACGCGCACCTTCAGCAGATTGGCGTCCTGCACGTTCACGCCGGACTCCGGGCCACGCACCGTGTCGCGATACATCAGCGTGTCGTTGGGGATTTCATCGTGTGTCGCGCCTTCGTCGGGATAGAAGCGAGGCCGCGCGAAGTCGCGCGTCATCGCGGGCGTCGGGCTGACGATTTCGATCGACGCGACCGCGCGCCGGGCTGCGAGCAGCGCTGCCTGAAAACCCGGCGCATCGGCGCGACGCGCATACAGCGGCGTAAGACCACGCGCCAGACCCGCTTGAATCGCGTTCATCGAGCCGTGATTCACCGCCCCTTCGCGCGCGGCTTCGAGCACGGCGACATCGAGCGTCGACTTCGCCTGATACAGCAAGACGAGCTGCACCGTCACGAAACCGAAGAACAATAGAAGCGGAGCCGCAACCAGCAATTCCGTCATCCCCTGCCCCGCGATCCGCCGCCTGCTTGCATCGCGGCGCTTCATGACACCGCCTCCCATGCCAGTGAATCGCCGACCGCGATCCGCCACGCCTGCGCCGCATGCGCGCGCATTTCGAGCGCCGCCCGCGCTCGCCAGCAGACCAGCATGCGCGCGCGCCCCACATCGGGATGAATCGTCAGCACGCGGCCGCTGGCATCGATAAACACTACGTCGATCGGAAAACGCATGCCGAACGTGTGAATCGCGTTGCACGGTTCGAGCCACAGGGCTTCCGACATGTCGAAGCATGCGCGGCCAAGCAGCCCCCGCATCCGTTCGATCGCGCGTTCAACGACATCGACCACGACAGGGATACTCTCGCCGCGATGATTCAGACGCGCCCGTCTCACAGCAACCCCTGCTGGATGAATTTCATCGCAATCGGAAATCGTGGCCTGATGCATGCGCTGCAACGCGCAAGCGCCGCGCAGACGCCTCTCGACGATGCTTTGATCGGTGGGCTCGTTGCGCGGATGAACGCGCAAATGGTGGAACTCGACCGCGCCAGTTCCCGCTGGAAAGTCAGCCAATAAGCCGAGCCTGATTGAAGATCAATAGAAAAGGCCCGCAGAATGCGGGCCCGAACACCGCGAAACACGGTGGAGACGATCAGAGAACCGTGTGCGGTTGGCGCGGCTGGTCTGTGCGGACCCGGGGAAGGCCGCCCGGCCGCGCTAACCATCAGTATAGGGCGTCGATTCGTCTATGCAGGAGAAAATGCCCGATTTGTCGCAAGCAAGTATTAATTGCCGCTCGCGCCACGATAGGCACAGCGCAGCGGCTTTTTCACGCGTCGCGTCAGGCCAGCAGGTGGTCGAGTTGCTCGTTCAACTGATCGACGGCTTGCGTCACGATCGGCAGTAGTCCGTCGACGCGACGCGCATCGCGCTCGAGTGCGGCGCGCTCCAGCCGCAGGGTCAGGGCGATTTCCCGATTGCACCGGAGCATTCGCAGCGAACCCGCGAGGCGATGAGCGGCCCGGCCCAGATCGCCCCACAACCCGGCATGACGGGCCGCCCACATGTACTGGAGCGTTGCACGGTTCGTTTCAATCAGCGCGCGCGTCACGTCCCGGGCGACAGCGCGATCGCCAATCGCGAGCGCGTCGATTCTCTGCTGCAGCGCGCCTGTGCTCGTCGCGTGATTGAATACGTTGCACATCGCGCTGGCATCACTGCTGGGCAGCGGCGATGCCATAGCGCCGCGCGAAATCGACAAGTTCGACGAGCGTCTCGACACCCACCTTGTTCATCAGACGCGTCTTGTGACTGCTGACCGTCTTGTTGCTGATGAAGAGCGCATCGCCGATCGACTTGTTGGACATGCCCTTGGCGAGCATCTGCAGGATCACGAGTTCCTTGTCGGACAGCCGCTCGAGCTTGCCGTCGCGCGCGGCGTGCTGGACGGAACCGCCGCTCGCTGACGGCGCGACGGGAAACACGCTATAGCCCGACATCACCGCTTCGACGCTGCGCATGATTTCCTTCACGTCCTGCGACTTGCTGACGAAACCTTGTGCGCCCGCACGCATCGCGCGAGAAATGAACGTACCGGCGTCGTGGCTCGACAGGATCAGCACACGCATGCCGGGATGCGCGGCTTTCAGGCGCGCAAGTACATCGAGGCCGTTTATGCGCGGAATATCCAGATCGAGAATGGTGAGATCCGGCGTATATTGACGCGCCATTTCCATTGCGGACTGACCGTTGTCGGCTTCCAATACCTGTTGAGTTCCAAGCAATTGCAATAGGTGAGTTTTGATAACCAGACGAAACGCCGGATGATCATCCACGATTAATATAGAAGCCAAATGCCTTCCTCCAGATATTCTTTTTGATTCGCCGCAACAGCGGTCGACGCCAATTTTCCGGTTAATCACCCAAACGCCTCTTTAAGGCAATTATTCTAGATCATTACAACCACATTCAGACTGCGGAATGTTCTGCAATCCAAATTTTTCTTTGCGATATTTTCGATGAAGTCTGTTATTCCGCCGGCGGCAATTCCCGAGTAAATCAGGCAGGCGAAAACCTCGCTTCGCTGCGACACGCGTGCGGCCCGCGATCAGCGGGCAACTCGTCGCACCTGAGGTAAACCCGCTTGAATTTAACTAACTCGTCAATTAAGCTTCTATCCCATGAACACGAAACGTCAACCGGCCAAACCGCGCGGCCGGCGTCCCGCAGTCGAAAACTTCGACGTGCGCGAGCATCTGCTCGATACGGCCACGCGTCTCTTTTCCGAGCGCGGCATCGCGGCCACCACCGTCGCGCAGATCGCCACGGCGGCGGGCGTCACGTCCGCGCTCGTGCACTACTACTTCACGAATCGCGAGACCCTGCTGGATGCGATCGTCGAGGAGCGGCTCGCGCCCGCCGTCGGCTTTGTCTGGGGCGCTACCGGCGGCGATTCGGACGACGATCCGTTCGTGATGGTCGGCGAATTCGTCACGCGGCTGTTCGACGTGACGGGCCGCATGCCGTGGCTGCCGCCGCTATGGCTGCGCGAGGTCGTCAATGAGGGCGGCATGCTGCGCGACCGTATGATCACGCGCATTCCGTTCGACAACATCAAGCGCTTCGGCGCGCGCATCAAAGAGGCGCAGCAGGCGGGCGACGTGAATCCCGAACTCGATGCGCTGCTCATGTTCAACTCGATCATCGCGCTCGTGATGCTGCCGCAGGCCGCAGCGACGCTGTGGCAAAGCATCCGCGGCTTTGCGCCGATCGAGCGCGACACCTTGAAACGGCACGTCGCCGCGCTGCTGCTGGGCGGCATGAAAACGCCCGCGACGGCGCCCCGCGCCCCTCGCAAGACCGCGCGCCGCACATCCACGAGGTCCAGGTGATGAAACATTCCCATCTCCGGCTCATCGCCGCACTCGTTGCATGCGCCGTGCTCGGCGCTTGCTCGCATCGCGACGACAAGACCTGGCAAGGCTATGTCGAAGGTGAATTCGTGTATCTCGGCTCGTCGCAATCCGGCAAGCTGACACAGCTCGACGTCGCGCGCGGCGAAGAGATCGCGCTCAACGCGCCCGTGTTCGCGCTCGAATCCGTCGACGAAGCGGCAGCGCTGCAACAGGCACTGCAGCAGCTTGCCGCCGCCCGTGCGCAGCTCGCCGATATCCAGACGGGCAAGCGCCCGGTCGAGATCGACGTGACGAAGGCGCAGCTTGCACAGGCCGTCGCGAATGCACGCAAGGCCGCGCTGCAATTGACGCGCGACGAAGCGCAGTATCGCGTCGGCGGCGTTCCGAAGGGACAGCTCGACGATACGCGCGCAGCCGCCGACGCCGCCAATGCGCAAGTGCGGGAGCTGACGCACGAGGTCGAGGTCGCGCGGCTGCCGGGCCGTTCTCAGCAACTGCTCGCACAGGCCGCGCAGGTCGACGCGGCGCAGGCGGCCGTCGCGCAAGCGCAATGGAAGCTCGACCAGAAGCACGTGAATGCGCCCGCGAAAGGACGTGTGTACGACACGCTTTATCGCCTCGGCGAATGGGTGCAGGCGGGCAGCCCCGTCGTGCAGATGTTGCCGCCGCAGAACATCAAGGTGCGCTTCTTCGTGCCGGAGACGGTGGTCGGCTCGCTCGCGCCCGGCCGCGCACTGACGATCCATTGCGACGGCTGCGCCGCCGATGTCAATGCAAAGATCACGTACGTGTCGAATGCGGTGGAATACACGCCGCCCGTCATCTATAGCAACGAGAGCCGCGCGAAGCTCGTGTTCATGGTCGAAGCGCATCCATCTGCCGACGATGCGCCGCGCCTGCATCCCGGCCAGCCTGTTTCGGTGACGTTGCAATGAGCGCGCAGAACGGAATGCAGCACGGCTCACCGAACGGCTCGCCAAATGGCTCACTGAACGGCACGCCCGCGATCGACGTGCACAACCTGAACAAGCACTTCGGCGACAAGCATGTCGTCAACGACGTGACGCTACAGGTCGCGCACGGCGAGATCTTCGGCTTTCTCGGACCCAACGGCAGCGGCAAGACGACTTCGATCCGCCTGATGTGCGGACTGCTCACGCCCGACTCAGGCAGCGGCACCTGCCTTGGCTACGACATCGTGCGGGAAAGTGCGCAGATCAAGCGCAACGTCGGCTATATGACGCAGCGCTTCTCATTCTGGGAAGACATGACGATCCGCGAGAATCTCGACTTCGTCGCGCGCATCTATCAGATGCGCGAGCGCAAGGAGAAGGTGGACCGCGCGCTCGAGAATCTCGGGCTCAAGACACGCGCCGATCAGTTGACGGGCGCGCTGTCGGGTGGCTGGAAGCAGCGGCTCGCACTCGCCGCATGCATGCTGCACGAGCCGAAGCTGCTGCTGCTCGACGAGCCCACGGCAGGCGTCGATCCCACCGCGCGCCGCGACTTCTGGGAAGAGCTGCACCGTCTCGCGGCGCAAGGCATCTCGGTGCTGGTCAGCACGCACTACATGGACGAAGCAGAGCGCTGCCACAAGCTCGCGTATATCGCGTACGGCAAGCTGCTTGCGCAAGGCACCGCGCAACAGGTCATCGATTCACAGGATCTCGCCACCTGGTCGATACACGGCGAACGCCTGACCGAGCTGTCGGAGCAGTTGCGCAAGACGCCCGGCGTCGATCAGACCGTCGTGTTCGGCTCCGCGCTGCACGTGAGCGGACACGATCACGCAGCGCTCGAAAAGGCGATCAGACAGACGACGTCCGGCATGCCCGTGCGGATCGAACCGATCGAGACCGGCCTCGAAGACGTGTTCATCTACATGATGAGCCGCTCGGCGGACAACTATGGGAAAGCAGCGTGAACCGAATTTTTTCCGTGACGCGCTGGTGGGGCATCGTGCTCAAGGAGTTCATCCAGTTGCGTCGCGACCGCATCACGTTCGGCATGATCGTCGGCTTGCCGATCGTTCAGCTGGCGCTATTCGGCTTCGCGATCAACACGGACCCGAAGCATCTGCGCACGGCTGTCGTCATTAGTGACCAGAGCCAGTTTTCGCGCAGCTTCGTCGCCGCGATGAAGAACTCCGATTACTTCGATATCGTCGATACGCTGCACGACGACGAAGCGGCGCGCCGCGCGCTCGCGCGAGGCGATGTGACGTTCGTCGTGTCGATTCCCACCGATTTTTCGCGGCGGCTCTTGCGCGGCGAGCGGCCCTCGCTGCTCGTCGAAGCGGACGCGAGCGATCCAACCGCGACCCAGGCGCCGCTTGCGGCGCTGCCGGGGCTCGTGCAATCGGTGGCGGACAAGGACATTACGGGACCGCTTGCGCGTCTGAACGGCGCGCCCGCCGCGTTCGACGTGCTGATTCACAAGCTGTACAACCCTGAAGGCATCACGCAATACAACGTCGTGCCGGGCCTGATGGGCACGATCCTCACGCTGACGATGGTGATGATGACGGGCCTCGCGATGACGCGTGAACGCGAGCGCGGCACGATGGAAAACCTGCTCGCGACACCCGTGCTGCCGCTGGAGGTGATCGCGGGCAAGCTCGTGCCGTACATCGCGATCGGGCTCGTGCAATCGTCGATCATTCTCGCGGCCGCGCGCTATGTGTTTCATGTGCCGTTCGTCGGCAGCCTGATCGCGCTCTATGTCGCCGCGCTGCTGTTCATCGCGGCGAACCTGACGGTCGGCATCACGCTTTCGTCGATTGCACAAAACCAGTTGCAGGCGATGCAGCTCACGATCTTCTACTTTCTGCCGAGCCTGCTGCTGTCGGGCTTCATGTTCCCGTTTGCGGGCATGCCCGTCTGGGCGCAATGGATCGGCAATCTGCTGCCGCTCACGTATTTCAACCGTCTGGTGCGCGGCATTCTCTTGAAGGGCAACGGCTGGGTGGACCTGTGGCCTTCCGTGTGGCCCGTCGCGATCTTCACCGTCATCGTGATGGCGATTGCGGTGCGCTTCTATCGGCGCACGCTGGATTAGGAGGGCTCGACGATGAAACGCTATGTGCTGTTGTCCGCGCTTGCGCTGTGCGGTTGCGCGGTGGGCCCGGACTTCCGCTCGCCCGCCGCACCCGATGCGCAAACGTACACGCGTGAAGCATTGCCCAATTCGACGCAAGCGGCAGGCGCGACACAAACGCTCGCCATCGCGGACAGCGCGCTGCCGCATTGGTGGATGCAGTTTCGCTCCGACGCGCTGAACCGTCTTGTCGACACGGCGCTGCAACACAGCCCGACGCTCGACGAGGCACGGGCAAAGCTCGCCGAGGCGCATGAAAACTATGTCGCGCAGGCGGGCGCGACGCAGTTTCCGGAGATCGACGCGAAGCTCTCCGGCTCGCGCCAGAAGGTCGATCCGACGGCCTTCGGCATTCCGAATGTGCCGAATACGGGGCCGTTCACGCTGTTCAATGCATCGGTGAGCGTGTCGTATGTGCTCGATGTTTTCGGCGGCAACCGGCGCGCGCTTGAAGCGCTGCTCGCGCAAGTGGACTATCAGCGTTTTGAACTCGCCGCCGCGCGGCTGACGCTCGCAGGCAACGTGGTATCGACGGCGATACGGCGTGCGTCGCTGCAACAGCAACTTGCGTTGACGCAGCAACGCGCCGACGCACAGGCACAACAACTGACGATCATCGAAGGACGCTATGCCGCGGGCGGTGTCGCTCAACTCGACGTGCGCACGCAGCGCACGCTGCTCGCGCAGACACGCGCGCAATTGCCGCCACTGACGGCGCAACTCGCGCAGGCCGACCATCAGCTTGCGATCCTGCTCGGCGCGCCGCCATCGAAAGCGGAGTTCAGCGCTATCACGCTCGATGCGCTGCATCTGCCCGACACCGTGCCCGTCACGCTGCCGTCGACGCTCGCGCGCGAACGCCCCGACATTCGCGCATCCGAAGCGCTGCTGCATCGGGCGAGCGCGAACGTCGGCGTCGCGACCGCGAACCTGTATCCACAGTTCGTGGTGTCAGCGGGTGCGGGGTCTCAGCGCACGCGCGTCGAGGATATCGTCAACGGCATGAACATCTGGAACATCGGACTGAATCTGACGCAGCCGCTTTTTCATGGCGGCGAGTTGCACGCGAAGAAGCGCGCTGCGCAGGCCGCCTATGACGCGGCGTTCGCGTCGTACCGGCAGACCGTGCTGCAGGCGCTGCAACAGGTCGCCGATGCGCTGCACGCGTTGAATGACGACGCGCATGAACTGCAGGCACGCGACGAAGCTGACGGTGAAGCGCAAGCGAGCGTGAAGATCGCGCGGGGCCAATATGCTGCGGGCGGTGTCAGCCAGTTCGGCCTGATCGATACACAGCGGCAGGCATTGCAGACGGCGCTCGACAGGACGCGCGCGCAGGCCGAGCGTCTCGCGGATACGGCCGCTTTGTTTCAGGCGCTGGGTGGGATGCCGCCAGATGAGGTCGAGCAGTTGGGAAAGCAGTAATGCCGCATGCAATGCACGAGCAAAAACGACAAACCCGGCCGATGCCGGGTTTGTCGTTTTTGCGTATGCGTGATGCGAAAAACGTCATCGGCGCCGGAAAAGCCGGATCACGAACAGCAGAATGACGGCTCCGATGAACGCCGTGATGATCGAGCCGATCCATCCGTTGCCGAGCGAGACATGCAATACGCGCGACAGCCAGCCGCCGATGAACGCCCCCACAATGCCGACGAGAATATCGACGATCACGCCGAAGCCGCCACCGGACACGAGCATGCTCGCGAGCCAGCCCGCGACGCCGCCGATGATCAACCACGCAATGATTCCGTGTTCCATAGTTTTCCCAGGTTAGTGCCTTGAGTTATCCGGGCGAGAGCATGTCGTTGCGATGATCCCGCTCTGCTTGACGCCACACGTGTGGTCGGCGGTAGTTGTACAGCAGTACGTGGCTTGGGTTGTCAACGTTTGTGAAGAAGACTCACGGATCGCTGATCGCAAATAGAAAGGGCCCCACGATTTTCACAAACCGTGAGGCCCTTCCACCGCAACCGGACTTTCAATCGGGCAAACTGCGCGCTTACACCGCCACCGCCCGCGCCGCATTCCTGCCGCGCAGCCACTCCAGCGCGAGCAGCAGACAGGTCGAAAACACAATCAGAATCGTCGCGAGCGCGGCAATCGTCGGGCTGATGTTTTCGCGGATGCCGGTGAACATCTGCCGCGGCAATGTCGTCTGATCCGCGCCCGCGAGAAACAGCGTGACCACCACTTCATCGAACGATGTTGCGAACGCGAACAGCGCGCCCGAGATCACGCCCGGCGCAATCACCGGCAGCGTGATGCTGAAGAATGTCTTCACGGGGTTCGCGCCCAGCGACAGGCTCGCGCGCACGAGGTTGTAGTTGAAGCCCTGCAACGTCGCCGCCACCGTCGTCACGACGAACGGCACGCCCAGCGACGCGTGCGCCATGATGAGGCCGATATACGTGTTGGCGAGCCCGAGCGGCGCAAAGAACAGATACATGCCGACGCCGACCACCACCACGGGCACGATCATCGGCGAAATGAGGATCGCCATCAGCAGCGCCTTGCCCTTGAAGTTCGCCTTCGTCAGGCCGATTGCCGCAAGCGTGCCGAGCACGGTGGCGAGCACCGTCGCCGATGGCGCGACGATGAAGCTGTTCTTCGCGGCCATCCGCCATTCGTCGGAGGCGATCAGGTTCTGATACCAGCGCACCGACCAGCCCGGAATCGGATACACGAGGAACGTGCTCGACGAAAACGACAGCGGCACGATCGCGAGCACGGGCAGGATCAGATACAGCAGCGTCAGCACGGCAAGCCCGCGCAGCGTGAAGTACCACACGCGCTCGATCATCGACGTATGCGGCGCGAACATCGGTTTGGCCAGTTTCATCGCGCGCTCCTCAACCCAGGCTTACTTGCGAACGCGTGAAGCGTCCATAGATCACATACAGCACGAGCGTCGCCGCGAGCAGCAGGCCGCCGAGCGCACACGCCATGCCCCAGTTGATCGTCACGTTGGTGAAGTACGCGACGTAGTAGCTGACCATCTGGTCGTTCGGCCCGCCGAGCAGTGCCGGCGTGATGTAGTAGCCGATCGCGAGGATGAACACGAGCAGCGCGCCCGCGCCGACGCCCGGATACGTCTGCGGCACGTACACGCGCCAGAACGCCGCGAACGGATGCGAGCCGAGCGAAATCGCCGCGCGCTGGTAGCTCGGCGGAATCGACTTCATCACGCTATAGAGCGGCAGGATCATGAACGGCAGCAGGATATGCGTCATCGAGATGTAGACGCCGGTGCGGTTGAACAGCAACGCGAGCGGGTCGTGAATCACGCCCATGCCGAGCAGCGCCTTGTTGACGAGCCCTTCGCTTTGCAGAATCACGATCCACGCGGCGACGCGCACGAGAATCGACGTCCAGAACGGAATCAGCACGAGGATCATCACGAGATTCGCGCGCCGTTCGTTCAGCGTCGAAATCCAGTACGCGAGCGGATAGCCGAGCAAGAGCGCGAACATCGTCACCGCGAAGCCGATCACGAACGTGCGGCTGAACACGGCGAGATAGATCTGCTGGTCGGGGTCGGTCGGGATGATGTGGCCGAACGCATCCTGCTTGTGATCGAGCGCGGCGAGCAGATAGAACGGCGAGTACGCGCTGCCGTTCTTCGCGATCGCCTGCCAGTATTTCGCGTCGCCCCAGCGCTCGTCGAGTTCGAGGAGCTTCGCCCTGATCTGCGCGGGCGGCAATGCCTGGCCTGCGTCATCGTTGAGCGGCATCGCGCGCGCCGTCTTCGCGACGAGCGAACGGTAGCCCGGAATTTCCGTGTTCAGCCGGCGCGCCAATGCGCCCATCGCTTCGCCATCGGCGATCGCCGTGAGGTCGGTGGCCAGCGCCGTGTAGGCGGCGTCGGGTGGCGCGGACTTACGGTCCCAGTCGCGCAACGCCGTCACCGTATGCGGCAGCGCGCTCGCGATCTCGGGGTTCTGGACGGCGCGCGTCAATAGCGCGCCGATCGGCACGACGAAGATCATCAGCAGAAAGATTGCGAGCGGCGCGATCAGCAGCAGCGCCATTGCGCGCTTCTTCGCTTCCGCGGCCTTCAGTTCGCGCTTAAGTTTGTTGGTCGACTCGGGGGCCGAGTCGGCGGCGATGGTGATAGTTGTCACATGTTTCTCCTGTCGACCAGAGTTGGCGCTTTAGCGCCTACTCTGGTCCCACGCCAGGTCGGTTGGAGTTGGCGCTTCAGCGCCTACTCCAACCCCCTGGTGAGTCGACCGGAGTTGGCGCTTTAGCGCCTACTCTGGTCCCACGCCTTGGTTGGCTGGAGTTGGCGCTTCAGCGCCTACTCCAACCCCCTGGTGAGTCGACCGGAGTTGGCGCTTTAGCGCCTACTCCGGCCCCACGCCGGGGTCGGCCGAAGCTGGCGCTTCAGCGCCTACTCCAACCCCTGGTGAGTCGACCGAAGTCGGCGCTTCAACGCCTACCTCCGGTCCCACGCCGGGGTCAACCGAAGTTAGCGCTCCACCACCTCCCCAGCCCCCTGACGAGCCACCTCTGCGATGCCGCGATCCTGCGATGCCGCCCGCGTCACACGAAGCCGCGTCGCGTCCCTCGCGGCACGCTTACTTCGATGCCCACGATGCGAAACGCTGCTCCAGTTCGTCGCCGTGATCGGTCCAGAACGTCAGGTTCTGCAGCACTGCGTTCTTGCCGTTGGCCGGCGAGTTCGGCAGATTGGCGAGCGTCTTCGCGTCGAGCGACTTGATCGCCGACTCGTTCACCGGGCCGTACGCGATGTGCTTCGCGTAGTCCTGCTGCGGCTTCGACGAGATCGTGTACGCGATGTACTTCTCGGCGAGCGCCTTGTTCGGCGTGCCCTTCGGCATCGCCCAATAGTCGAGGTCGTAGATGCTGCCGTTCCACACGACCTTCAGGTTCTTGCCTTCCTTCTGCGCGGCATCGATGCGGCCGTTATAAGCCGTCGACATCACGACGTCGCCCGCGACGAGGAACTGCGGCGGCTGCGCGCCCGCTTCCCACCACTGGATATTCGGCTTCAGTTCGTCGAGCTTCTTGAACGCGCGGTCCTGGCCTTCCTTCGTTGCGAGCACCTTGTAGACGTCCTTCGGCGGGACGCCATCGGCCATCAGCGCGAACTCCAGGTTATAGCGCGCGCCCTTGCGCATGCCGCGCTTGCCCGGGAATTTCTTCGTGTCCCAGAAGTCCGCCCAGCTCGTGGGCGCCGTCTTCAGCTTGTCGGCGTTGTACGCCATCGCCGTCGACCACACGAAGATGCCGACGCCGCACGTTTGCGGCGCTTCGGGGATCAGATCCGACTTCTTGCCGAGCTTTGACCAGTCGAGCTTCTCGTACAGGCCTTCGTCGCAGCCGCGTCCGAGGTCGCCCGATTCGACTTCGACGACGTCCCAGTTCACATGCTTCGCTTCGACCATCGCCTTCACTTTGGCCTGCTCGCCGTTGTATTCGACGGCCGTCACTTTCGTGCCGCTTTGCGTTTCGAACGGCTGGTTGAAGGCCGCCTTCTGCGCGTCGCCGTTCGCGCCGCCGAAGTTCACGACCGTCAGTTCCGCCGCGTTCGCCGCCTGTGTCATTCCCGCTGAGCCGAGCGCGAGGACGAAAGCGCCGACAGCCACGGCACAGCGCGATTGCACGATCTTCTTCATGATGGTTCCTCTATGTTGTGGTTGTGCTGCTTACGACGTGGAGGTTGTTGTGATGCCTGCTTTTTGCTGATGCCGCTCACGCGAACACGCGCAGATGTTCCGGCGCGAACTCGAGCGCGACGGGCGCGCCGGGCGCGAAGCCGTTGAGGGCTTCCGTGCCGAGCGGCACCTTCACGAAGCACTCGTCCTGTTGCGGCAGACCGCAGCGCATGCGCACGTGGTCGCCGAAGTAGATGAGGCCGCGCGCTTCGCCCGCGAGCGCATTTGCGCCCGGCCTCGACGCGCCTGCCGCGAGCTTCATGCGTTCGGGGCGGATGCACGCGACGCCTTGCGCGCCCGCCGCCGCGCCACCGATATTGCGCCCGACGAGCCGCGTGCCGTCGATCAGGTGAAACTCGCAGTAATCGCCATCGACATTCGCGATCGTGCCGCGCAGCCGGTTGCTGTCGCCGATGAAGTTCGCGACGAACTCGTTGCACGGCGCTTCGTAGAGGCTATTGACGGTATCGAGCTGCTGCACGATGCCCTTGTCGAACACGGCGACGCGATCGGACATCGTCAGCGCTTCGCCCTGGTCGTGCGTCACATAGACGAAGGTGACGCCGAGCTTTTCGTGCAGCGACTTGAGTTCGTATTGCATGTGCTCGCGCAACTGCTTGTCGAGCGCGCCGAGCGGCTCGTCCATCAGCACGAGCTTGGGTTCGAAGACGAGTGCGCGAGCCAGCGCGATACGCTGCTGCTGCCCGCCCGACAGTTGCGCGGGATAGCGCTTCGCAAAGCTCTCCATGCGCACCATCTTCAGCGCGTTGTTGACCTTGTCCGCACGTTCGTCGGCGGGCAGCTTGCGCACCGTCAGCGGATACGCGACGTTCTGTTCGACGGTCAGATGCGGGAACAGCGCGTAGTTCTGAAACACCATGCCGATGTTGCGCTTGTGCGGCGGCACGTTGTTGAGCAACTGGCCATCGAGCCAGATCTCGCCGCCCGTCGGAAACTCGAAGCCCGCGAGCATCATCAGGCAGGTCGTCTTGCCGGAGCCGGACGGTCCGAGCAGCGTCAGGAATTCGCCCTGATAGATATCCAGATCGAGTTGCTTGACGACGAGTGTTTCGCCGTCGTACGTCTTGCGCACACCCCGGAAGCTGACGATTACATCTTCGGTTTTCATCGTGTCCGTCTCCTACGGTCCCCTGCGAGAGGGTTGCTGTTGCCGTTCCATCTACGGGTTTCTACGCAGATTTGGTTCTACCCGTTTTGAAGAATTGCATCGATTGCGTGATCCACTATAGCCGGTTACGGTTCTACAATAGGGAACCATTTCATAATTCCGGATAGAACCACTTGGACACGGTCATTTTGTCGGACTGGCTCGCCGCGCGGCTTGGCCGGACGGCCGCCGAACCCGTCTACCGGCAGGTGCTCGGGTTGATGCAGCAGGCCATCCTGACGGGCCAGCTATTGCCCGGCGCGAAGCTGCCCAGCTCGCGCACGCTCGCCGGCGATCTCGGCATCGCGCGCAACACGGTACTGCACGTGTACGACCAGCTGACGGCCGAAGGCTATGTGATCTCGACGACGGGCAGCGGCACCTATGTCGCCGATACGCGGCCCGATACGGCCGCCGTCAACGCGCGCAGGGAGCCATCGGCGGCAAGTGGCTCCAGGCCCCCTGTCGGCTTCGTCGCGGGCGCTGCTGCGCCGCAAGCGGCGGCTTCCGCTCGCAGCGGGCTGTCGATGCGCGGCGCGCGGCTGATCCGTCAGGCGGGCGTGTCGGCGAAGCAATGGGGAGCATTCATGCCGGGCGTGCCGGATGTCGCCGAGTTTCCGGCGCGCACGTGGAGCCGCCTGCAGGCGAAGCTCTGGAAAGAAGCGAACCCCGATCTGCTGACCTATTCGCCGGGCGGAGGCTATCGTCCGCTGCGGCGCGCGTTGTCGGACTATCTGCGGGTTGCGCGTTCCGTGAAGTGCACGCCGGACCAGATCATCATCACGACGGGCATTCATCAGTCGATCGATCTCGCCGTGCGGCTGCTCACGGATGTCGGCGACCGCGCGTGGGTCGAGGAGCCGTGCTATTGGGGCGCGCGCAGCGTGCTGCAGTCGTCGGGGCTGACGCTCGTGCCCGTGCCCGTCGACGACGAAGGGCTGAACCCGAGCGAATCGGATTTACAGACGCCGCCGCGCCTCGCGCTCGTCACGCCGTCGCATCAGTATCCGCTCGGCATGGTGATGAGCCTCGCGCGCCGCCGCACGCTGCTCGAATACGCGCGCCAGCATGGCGTGTGGATCATCGAGGACGACTACGACAGCGAGTTTCGCTACGGCAGCCGGCCGCTCGCGTCGCTGCAAGGGCTCGACGACGCGGGCCAGGTGATCTATGTCGGCAGTCTGGGGAAGATGCTGTTTCCGGGCTTGCGAATCGGCTACATGATCGCGCCGGAACATCTCGTCGATACGTTTCGCACCGGCGTCGCCGAACTGTATCGCGAAGGACAGCTGATGCAGCAGGCCGTGCTGACGGAGTTCATCATGGACGGCTATCTGACCTCGCACGTGCGGCGCATGCGGGCGCTGTACGGCGAGCGCCGGCAGATCCTGATCGATGCGATCACCGCGCGTTTCGGCGATACGCTGCCTGTGATGGGCGACGAGGCCGGTCTGCATCTCGTGCTCGGCCTGCCCGATCACGCGAACGATCGCGAAGTGACGGCGGCTTCATACGAAGCAGGCGTGATCGTGCGGCCGCTCGCGTCGTACTACAACAGCGAGACGCCCGAGCGGCGCGGTCTGCTGCTCGGCTACGCGTGCGTGCCGAACGACCGCATCGGCCCGGCGTTCGACACGCTCGCGCGCGTGATCGAAAGGACACTTCTGAAGCCGCCCGTCGCGCCGACGCGGGCAGCCTGACGCGATGCTCTGGCGAAAACGGCGGCTGCTTGCGGCACACGCTCATCCATTTGTCGTCAAATGCATCCGCCGATGCGCGATGCGCTCCACCTCCGGCTGCTCGACGCGCTCGATCTCCACCTTCGCCACGCCCGCGCGATGGATGCCGAGCGCAGTCGCGGCAAGATACGACAGGTCGATGATGCGTCCGCGCGCAAACGGCCCGCGGTCGTTGATGCGCACGACCACCGATTTCGAATTGGCCAGCGACGTCACGCGCACATACGATCCGAGCGGCAACGTGCGGTGCGCAGCCGTCATCGCGTACATGTCGAAATGCTCGCCGGTCGCGGTGCGGCGGCCATGAAAGCCCACGCCGTACCACGACGCGAGCCCCAGTTGCCGGAAGCGCGACGCATGCCCTTGCGGGCTCGCCGCGTGAGCGGCGTGCGCGGCGCGGTTCGCACGGCTTGTCGGATCGGCATGCGCACTTGCCCGCGTCTCATGATGCGAATCGCAATGCGGGTCCCGGTGGGGATCGATGCGCGCGCCGTGCTGGCCGTTCTTCGCGCGGTGACGCGGCTTCGGATCGGCTGGCTTGTGCTTTGCGGCGCCCGCCGATGCCGGCAGCGCGCTCGCGAGCAACAAAAACGAGACGGAAGCGCCGAGCCGCCGCAGCAGAGGTTTCTTTTTCAAACGATGGTTGGTCTTCGGATGAGCGTCGTGCGATGCGCGCCGGGGCTCGCGCGTCGTGGCCGCCCGGCCATATGCGAGCGAACGGCGCGCATCGTGACGTGACGGGGTTAGCCGGAACGCTTCGGCAGATAGTTCTGCGGATCGACCGCCTTGCCGCCGTCGCGCATTTCGAAGATCAGATACGGGTGGGCGTTGTCGGAAGCGCCCATTTGCGCGATCGGCTGTCCCTGTCTGACGACCTCGCCCTCCTTCACGAGCAGCCTGGCGTTATTGCCGTATGCGCTCACGAAGCGCTTGTCGTGCTTGATGATGACGAGCAGGCCGTATGCCTTGATCTCGGTTCCCGCATAGATCACGCGTCCGCCGTCGGCCGCGACGATCGTCTCGCCGGAAGCGCCGCCGATCTCTATGCCTTTCGAATGGCCAGCGTCGGAGCGCGCGCTAACGGGGCCAACCGCCGGCCACACGAAGCGCGCCCGTTTCGCGGCGACGGCGGGCGCGCCGCCATCGCCGGACGGGGACACGCCAGCCGCCCCGCCCGGCCAGGGCGCGACGCGCAGCACCTGGCCGACGCTTACGGGGTAATCGTCGGGAAGGCGGTTCCATCTGGCGACTTGCGACGGTTCACGCCCGAACGCAAGCGCAACGGTCGCAAGCGTGTCGCCGGGATTCACGCGGTAGTAGCCCGCCGCGACAGCCGCAGACGCCATCAGCGCAGGCGGGGACGCGGCGGACGAATCGGCAAACGGCGCGTCCCACGGCGCGCTTGCGCAGCCAGCCAATGCCGTGACGACGCTGGCAATACACAGCCGTTGCGCCAACAGTCGGCGCGGTTTGACAGTTTTCATCGACATACGGACGTGAAGGATTGCATCGGCGAGCCAGCCAGCCGCATGCCGCAGCGTGGCCGCACAAAGGTTGGCATCCTAAACGAACGTCGCGCGGATGGGTTGACCCTATGGGGGTTCGATCAGTCATCCTTGACGATTGTTGACCCGCGCGCCACGGAAACCGGCAAAGATGTGCACAAACGTAAGTGAAAGCGCCGCGCCGGCACATGGCCGACGCCGCTGAAAGAAGCGAGACGTGCGTTACTTCAGGCCGAAATCGACGCGCGTCGTCGCGCCCTTGTCGTTGATGCCCGAAGCATCGAGCTTCGGCGCCACGATGAACACCCGGCTGCTGTCGATCTTGCCCTCGAAGTACTGCTGCACCGCCTGCGCCCGCTGCTGCGCCAGATCGCGCAAACTCGCATCCGTGACGGGCGCATGTTCGGCGAGCGCCGCCTTCATGTCGTCGTCGGGCAAGGTTTTTGTCAGGCCGACGATATTGCGCGGCTTCTTGAAGTCGGCATCCTTGTAGGCTTTTGTCAGGTACTTGTCGTATTCCGTGTCATCGACCTTGACCTTCATCGGATCGACGCTCGCGCCGTTACCCACGACGTCCTTCACCTTCTGCTGGCGCACGAGCCGGTCGACATAGGCCGTGCGCAGCGCCGGCTGATCGACGGCGGGATCGACGCGGCCGATGATTTCGATGCGGATCGACGGCTTGTCGGAGAGCGCCTTGACGATGGTGTCGAGCTTCTTCTGCGCCGTATCGGACAGCACGGCGGAACCGGCGTCGAACTCGACGTAGCCCAGTTCCTCGCCACCGCCGCCGAACGCATGCGCGAGCAGCGAGAACGGCGCGGTCACTGCCTTTTGCAGCAGATTCAGCACCGCATGCCAGATCAACCCGCCGATGCTGAACTCCGGATTGTTCAGCGAACCGGAGACGGGAATATTCACATCGATCTCGCCACGAGAATTCTTCAGCAGCGAGATCGCAAGCTTCACGGGCAGTTTGGTCGCCGTGTCGTTGTCGACATGGTCGCCGAACGTGAGCTGATCGATGAAGATATGGTTGTTCGCCGTCAACTGGTCGTTTGCCAGCTGATAGTGCAGATCGACATTGAGCTTGCCCTTCCTGATCGGATAGCCCGCGTACTTCGCCGAGTACGGCGTCAGGTTGGTCAGTTCGATGCCGTGCGCCGTCGCCGTCAGATCGAGCGCCGGCTTCGCGATCAGTGGGTTCACAGTGCCACGGATCGTGATCGGCCCATTGGCGGCGAGCTTCGCCGATACATCGACGGGCGCGGGCTGCTTCGAGTCGGTGCCGAACGCGCCCACCGTCCCCTGAATTGCGATCAGGTTCGCCGTGTAATTCGGCTTGATGAAGTTGTCCGTGTAGTTGACGCGGCCGTTTTGCAGCACGAGCTGACCAAAGTGCAGGCGCACCGGGCTTTGCGACGGCGCCGCCGCCGTCACCGTCGCGTTCGTGGCATTCGCGCCCGAAGCGGCGGAAGCGGGCGCAGCGGCCTGCGCTTCCGATGCCGCGGGCGGACTGAGCGGCACGGGCTCCCTGCCCTTGCCGCTCTTGTCGCGCGTCAGCGACTGCGGCGCGCCCGACTCATGCGCGATCACGTCTTTCAAATTCAGCTTGCCTTGCGCGTCGAGCAGCACGCGGCCATAGAAGTTCGTGAACGTGACCTTGGCCGCATCGACATCGGTGCCGTGCTCGTCATAGTTCGCCTTCAGGCCCGTCAGCGCCAGCGAGCGCCAGCCCGCGAACGGGTCGGACGTCGCCTTGTCGATCATCCGCACATCGACGAGCGCCGCGCTGCCGCGATAAGCCGCGCGCACGCCCTTCGACTTCTCGCCCTGCGCCATCGTCACGTCGCCGCTCGCGTTCAGCAGCGCGCTCGCGACCGTCGCATTCAACGTGTTACCGAAGTACGGCTCGAACGCGGCGGCGTCCAGCTGGTTCGCGTCGATCTTCACGGCGAGCTTGAGCGGCGCCGCCGTCATGTCGCCTTTCACGCCGAGCGTGCCCTTGCCGTTGACCGTCGCCTGCAGATAGACGGGCAGCGCATGGCTCAGGTCTTCCGTGATCTTCTGCACTTTCAGCTGCAGCGGCGTCACGACGACTTTGACGGGACGCGCGGTCGTGTTGTCGGTGAACGTGGCCGACGCGTCTTTCAGATTCAGTTCGCCGATGCTGTAGCGCCACGCAGGCCCTTCTTCCGTCGCCTTCCTGGCCGCGTGGATCACGGTGCGCTCGTGCACGGCTTCGCTCGGCGGAGCGGCGAGCGCGGCGAGATCGATTCTGCCGTCTGTCAGGCGCTGCGCATCGACGGACAAGCCCGTCAGATCGACGCCGTCGATCTCCGCCTTGCGGGCCGTCAAATCCACGTGCTTGACGCTGGTCTTGCCTTGCGCGATCGCGATGACCGGCTGCTTCGTCCCGGCGGCCGCCAGTTTCAGCGATTGCAGACTGATCTGGCTTGCGCCGATCTGCAGATCGACGGGTTCTTTCGACCAGTTCGCCGCCAGGTTCGTCTGCACGCTGAGCGTTCCATCGACGACCTTCGCCGCCGTCAGCGTGTCGAGATACGGCTGCAGGACGGGCAGTTGCGCCGACTTCAGATCGATCTTCGCGTCGGCGGTTTTCGCGGCGAGCGCGAGGTTGCCCGTCACGGCGAGCGTGCTCTGCGGCTGATTCGTGATGTTCGTGTTCAGCGTATAGCGCGCGGGCGTCGTGCCGAGCGTCGAGAAGTCCGCGAGCGTCACGGCAAGATTGTTCAGCCCCGCTGACACGTGCCGCGACGCCGCCTCGTCCTGCACATTGACCGTGCCGTTGGACAGCGCGAATTGCCTGATCGACAGATCGAGCGGCGGCGCAGCCTTCGCTGCTTCGGGCCTCGCTTCGCTGCCCGTTGCTGACGCTGCCGCGGGCGCGCTCGCGGCGGCAGCCGGCGCGGGTGCGAACGTATGCTGCACGCTCAGCACGCCGCTCTTGTCGCGCGCGAGGTGCACGGTGGGCGCGTCGAGGCGGATGTCGTCGAAGCGGTAGACGCTCTTCAACGGCTCCAGCATCGCCGCCGCCAGATGCAGCGACCGCGCGGCGAAAAACGGCGCCTTGTGCTCGTCGAGCACGTCGATGTCGGCGAGATCCGTCGTCCCCGTGATGCGCAGCGATGGCGCGTTGTCCGTCATCACGAAGCGCATCTTCAGATCGCTCGACAGCTTGCCCGCCTCGACCGTGACGGGCAGCTTCGCCGGTGAGTACGACAGCAGCTTCGGCACGTCGAGCCCTTCGAAGCGCAGCGACACTTCCGATTCGCGCGACTTCGCGAACGGCTTCGTGCGGCCGTCGATGGCGAGCGGGCTGCCGTCGATCCGCGCGCGCAGCAGCGGTTCGACGAAGATGTCCGTCTTCGACGGCAAGGTGGCGATGAACGGAATGCCGAGCCGCCATTGATCGACGACATGCGTGACACCGAGAAGCCGGTCATCGAAGGTGACCTTGCCGTTCTCCAGCCGGATGTTCGAGATCGAGAACTGCGCGGGCTTGCTGTCCGGCCTGGACGGCTGCTTTGCGAACTTCTCGATGAGGTCGGAGAAATTGAAGCGCTGCGCGTCGTAGCGGACGATCGTGAACCTCGGCGAGTCGACCTTCACTTCATCGACGACGGGCGCGAGCCGGAAAATCGAACTCCACGAGGCCCGCACGATCAGCCGCTCGATATCGACGAAGTCGCCCTTGCCGCCGCGCTCGCCTATATGCACGCGGTCCGCTTCGAAATTGAGGGTGTACGGATTGAGCGCGATGCGGCCGATGCTGGCCGGCCGGTCAAGTTGCTGACTCAACTGCTGTTCGGCGATATGGCGGATCAGCGGCGGCGCGGCGAAAAAGCCGAGCACGCCGAACACCGCCAGCACGACGAACAGGATGAGGACGATGCGTCTTGCGCTGCGTCCTTGTGCGACTTCGCGGACGGTCTGAACGGAGGAAGCGAGAATTGCTTTGTTGGGGCTTGCCATGCTCGGTCGCGAGTGATGCGGCGCAAAGCTCGCCGCTGTGACGAAGATTTAGCTTGCCCGAAGTATACGTCGCGAACTTTTGACAAACCATCAAATGTCATGAGAATGACGACCGTTGAACGCAAATAAACGTTAGAAAGTGTAAGCGGTAGGAGCACGCATACAAGCGTGTTCGAGAGCCGGCGCGTCAGCGCCTTACTCCCGTCCCACGCACCGTCGCCGGCGTCATGCAGCGGACACGTCGCCGCTCTACTGCCGCACGACGGCAGGCGGCTGCCAGGTGCCATCGCTGGCCTCAGGCTTCGGCGCATACAGCCGCAGCACGAGCTGCACGTCGCCGCGCGGCGCGGGCAGCCAGTTCGCCGCCTTACGCGGCTTCACCGACGACACGGTCACATCGATGGAACCGTCGCGATTGCGCCGCACACCCGTCTTGTCGCCGACGGACGCGCGCGCAGGCGCGCTGTCGCCGAGCGCGCCGTCCTTCGTGTACGCGGTGACCGACCAGAAGCCGCGCACGGGCGGCACCTGGTTCGGCTCGAAGTGCAGCACATAGCGGTTCGCGCCGTTCAGCGCATGGCCGTCGCTGTCGAGCGAGACGCTGGCGCGCTCTTCGTCCTCCTTCGTGCCGATGCCCGGCTGCACATAAACCGCATACGCACGCAACGCATAGTCGGGACCATAGCTGCCGACGCCATCGCCGAACCAGCTCCAGCCATTGACCGTCAGCATGTTGCCAGGCGGCGTCGCGATGCGCACGCGGCCGTCCGCGAGACCGCCCGCGATTGCATCGCTGGCCGATGCGGGCAGCGCGACGGGTTCGTCGGGCTTCACGCCGAGGTCGGCGAGGAACTTGAGCGCGTGCGGATCGGCGGGCGACGGCGGATTGTCGGGCAGCAATTGTGCGACGCGCTCGAAGAAGCCTTTTGCATCGAGCGAGGCGACCTGCTCGGCGGGCGTGCCCGGCGCGCTCGCATCGCCCGGCATGCTGCGCGGCGCGACGGACGCCGCGGACGCGTCGCCCGTGTAGACGGACAGCGGCACCACGCGGATGCCACGCTGCAACTTGCGCACCGCCGACAGATCGTGCGCGCCGTTCGACTGGATGCGCACGTCGAGCCAGATATTGCGCGTGGGCGCGTCGATACGCTGGACGCCTTTTGGCAAATCGCCCTTCCAGTCGGGCTTCGCGAACGCGACCGTCTGCGCCTTGATGCCCGCTGCGCGCGACGTGATCTGCGCGCCCGTGGACCACATCACGTTGGTCCACATGTCGAGCGCGCGCGCATCCATGTAGCGGCCCGTCGACGCGGGCAGCGCGACGATCACCGGCTCGTCGCCGACATCGAGCCATGCGGTCGAGTCGAGCGTATCGATGCCGGGCGTCGGCGGATTATGCGCGCCGACGGGCGGCAGCGCCGTCGCGTGGCGCAGCGTGTTGACGGGCGCCTGGCCGGGGCCCGTGCCGACGGCTGCGTCGCGCATGGCGCCCATCAGCACGAGCGGATAGGCAAAAACGTAGGAGTCGGCGACTTCGTCCTTGATCCATCCAGAAGGCTTGGACGCCACGATAGGTGTCGACGAGCATCCGGCAAGGAATGCAACGCCCGCTAACGCCACGCAGGCCAGTTGAAACGGAGATTGTTCTCGGTGATTTTTTATCATTCGATGAACCGCGGTCCTGGATGTCACTTTCGTGTCAGAACAGGCGCGGTCCGCCGAGCCCCCGCCCGCGCCGGACTTGCCGAAAAATTCTGACATCCCTTTTCTGTGATCGGGTTTTAACTTATCCGCGCCGCGTCGGCAAGCAATAAGGCGAGAACATGAGCGCGCCAGCGAATTTTCAGGTACGTTTAAAAGTTTGGCGTCGTCAGAGCCGCCGTCTTCCTCCCGGAGCCGAGTCATGTACGTCCCCGCCCACTTCGAAGAGAACCGTCTGGAAGTGCTCCACCGGCTGATCGCCGACTATCCGCTCGGCTCGCTCGTGACCGTCGGCCCGGATGGGCTCGACGCGAACCATCTGCCGTTCGAGTTCGATGCGGGCAAAGGTCCGCACGGCACGCTGCGGGCGCACGTCGCGCGGGCGAATCCCGTCTGGCAGGAAGCGGCCGAACGCCCGGACGCGCTCGTGATCTTTCAGGGACCGACAGCGTACATCTCGCCGACGTGGTATCCAAGCAAGCACGAGGCGCATCGCCAGGTGCCGACGTACAACTATATGGTCGTGCACGCGCACGGACCGATCGCCGTGCGCGACGACGAAGCGTTCGTGCGCGGCCTCGTCGCGCGGCTCACGCGCAGGATGGAAGCGGGCGAGCCGGTGCCGTGGAAGATGGGCGACGCGCCCGCCGACTTCATCTCGCAGATGCTGGGCAACATCGTCGGCATCGAGATCGAGGTGACGAGGCTGACTGGCAAATGGAAGCTGAGCCAGAACAAGGCGTCCGCCGACCGGCGCGGCGCGGCGGCCGCGCTGGACGAGCGCGGCAGCGACGGGCAGCGCGCCGTGGCCGAAGCGATTCTCGAAGCGCCGCCCGCGCTCGACTGAGCGGATCTAACCGGCGCCCGTGCCGAAAGTCTCTTGACCTTCCCATCATGGGAAGGTCAATACTGGCTCAGTGAAGCGCTTGTGCGCCGCAACTGGAGTCTGCAAGCCATGACCGATCTCGCTACACCACGCGCCGCCGGGACGTCCCGTCCGGCGACATCCGCCGAACTCGACATCCAGGGCATGACGTGCGCGTCGTGCGCGCTGCGGGTCGAGAAGGCGCTTGCGAAAGTGCCGGGCGTGGCGCGCGCATCGGTGAATCTCGCGACGGAAAAGGCCCGCGTCGATGCCGACGCCACGGTTGACGTCGATACGCTCGTCAGCGCCGTCCGCAAGGCGGGCTACGATGCGCAGCCCGTCAACGTTGCGCCGCCGCCCGCTTACGGCGCGGCCTCGACGGCCGCGACCGCCGAGCTCGCGATCGGCGGCATGACGTGCGCGGCGTGCTCGGGGCGCGTCGAAAAGACGCTCGCGAGAATCCCCGGCGTCACTTCCGCCTCCGTCAATCTGGCGACCGAAAAAGCCACGGTCACGACCAACGGCGCGGTCGGCGTCGATCAGCTGATCGCGGCTGTCACGAAAGCCGGCTACCAGGCGACGCCGCTCGCCGCCGATGCAGCCACCGCCGCCGCTTCCGCGGATAAGGACGCCGCCGCTCGCGACGCCGTGCGCCGCGAACTGGGCGCGGTCGTCATCTGCGCGCTGCTGACGCTGCCGCTCCTCGTCCCGATGTTCGCCGGGCCGCTCGGCCTTCGCGCGATGCTGCCCGCCATGCTGCAACTCGCGCTCGCCACCGTCGTCCAGTTCGTGTTCGGCGCGCGCTTCTACCGCGCCGCGTGGAAAGCCGTGCGCGCGTGGTCGGGCAACATGGATCTGCTCGTCGCGCTCGGCACGTCGGCGGCGTATGGCGTGAGCGTCTACCAGATGGCGCTGCATCCGGGCGACACGATGCATCTGTACTTCGAGGCGTCGGCCGTCGTGATCACGCTGGTGCGCTTCGGCAAGTGGCTCGAAGCGCGCGCGAAGCGGCAAACCACCGACGCGATCCGCGCACTCAATGCGCTGCGGCCGGAGCGCGCGCGCATCGTCGTGGGAACGCAAGAGGTCGAAGTGCCGCTCGCGCAGGTGCTCGTCGGCATGACGGTCGCCGTGCGGCCGGGCGAGCGCGTGCCCGTCGACGGCACGGTGCTGCAAGGCCGCACGCACATCGATGAATCGCTGATCACGGGCGAAAGCCTGCCGGTGCCGAAGCAGCCCGACGACCGCGTGACGGCAGGCTCGATCAACGGCGAAGGCGCCATCACGGTGACGACAACGGCCATCGGCGCTGAAACGACGCTCGCGCGCATCATCCGGCTCGTCGAGACGGCGCAGGCGGAAAAAGCGCCCATCCAGCGGCTGGTGGACCGCGTCAGCGAAATCTTCGTGCCGGCGATTCTGGCGATTGCGCTCGTCACGCTGATCGGCTGGCTCGTCACCGGGCACGACGCCGAAACGGCGATTCTCAACGCCGTCGCCGTGCTGGTGATCGCCTGCCCGTGCGCACTCGGTCTCGCGACGCCCACGGCGATCATGGCGGGCACGGGCGTCGCCGCGCGCCATGGCGTGCTGATCAAGGACGCGCAGGCGCTCGAAATCGCGCATCAGGTCGGCGTGGTCGCATTCGACAAGACGGGGACGCTGACAGTCGGCCAGCCATCCGTGACGGCGTTCGACACGGCGCAAGGCGTCGAACGCGAGCGCGCGCTCGCGCTCGCGGCAGCCGTGCAGCGGCATAGCGGACACCCGCTCGCGAAAGCCGTCGTGAAGGCGTTCGAAGCGCAGGGCGCCGGCCGCGCGATACCCACTGCCGCCGATGCGCGCGCCGTCGCGGGACGCGGCGTGGAAGCGGATATCGACGGCGAAACGTTCGCGATCGGCAGCAGCCGCTGGCTCGGCGAGCTGAACGCCGCGCTGCCGCCCGAGCTTGCCGGACGCGCGCGCGAACTCGAAGCGCAAGGCAACACGGTCTCGTGGCTGATCGGGCGCGGCAAGGCCGGCGCGCCAGCGGAATCGCAAGCATTACCGCAACCACAATCGCAGGCACGAGCGCTTGCGCTGATCGCATTCGGCGACACGCTCAAGCCGGGCGCGCGTGCCGCCGTCGAGCGCCTGTCGAAGATGGGCGTGAAAAGCGCGCTCGTAACGGGCGATAACGAAGGCAGCGCGAAAAGCGTCGCGGCGGCGCTCGGCATCGACGAAGTCCATGCGCAAGTCCTGCCGTCCGACAAGGCACGCGTCGTGCACGACCTGAAGATCCGCACGTCGAGCGTCGTTGCAATGGCGGGCGACGGCATCAACGACGCGCCCGCGCTCGCCGCCGCCGATATCGGCATCGCGATGGCGACGGGCACCGACGTCGCGATGCACGCGGCGGGCATCACGCTGATGCGCGGCGACCCGGCGCTCGTCGCCGACGCGATCGACATCTCGCGGCGCACGTGGCGCAAGATCCAGCAGAACCTGTTCTGGGCGTTCGTGTATAACCTGATCGGCATTCCCCTCGCCGCATTCGGATTGCTGAACCCGATGATCGCGGGCGCAGCGATGGCGTTTTCGAGCGTAAGCGTCGTGACGAACGCGCTGTTGCTCAGAACATGGCGCTCTTCGCAATGACTCGAACAACAACCACGCTTTCAAGGCTCGCGCAGGCGGTCAGCGTGTTCAAGCCGGACGGCCACGCGTGCGCATTGCGTGAGTGCGGCGCGGCGTTGCGCGCGCCGCGCCTAGAACTCGACATCGAGTTCGTCGATTTCGTCGACCTCCTTGTGCGCGTCTGCGATCCACTGCTGCATCTCAGGCATCGCGAGAATGCGCTGCCCATATTCGACGATGTCGCGATCGAGTTGCACGTCATAGGTCATGAATCGCGTGACGACGGGCGCATACATCGCATCCGCGGCGCTTCGCTCGCCAAACAGAAAGGGCCCGCCGTACTGCTCGAGGCACTCGCGCCAGATCGTCACGATACGGTCGATATCGGACTGCGCGCGCGCCCATACCTTGAAGCCGGGGAAATGCGCTTTCAGATTCATTGGCAAGGCCGAGCGCAACGCGCTGAAACCCGAGTGCATTTCGCCGCAGATCGCGCGGCAATGCGCGCGCGCCTTGCGCTCTTTCGGCAACAGCCCCGCGTCGGGCCGCACCTCGTTCAGGTATTCGGCGATCGCCAGTGTGTCCCACACCTTGACGCCGTCGTGCACGAGACAGGGCACGAGTATCGAAGGCGACAGCAACAGAAGTTCGGCTCGCGCAGCAGGGTCGTCGACGGGCATCACGATTTCGTCGAATGGCAGTCCGCTGAACTTCGCCAGCAGCCAGCCGCGCAGCGACCACGAAGAATAGTTCCGGCTGCTGATCGTCAGCGTGGTCTTCGTCATGTCGTCAGCCATGTCGCCCTCCTTCGGAATGTCGCGCCGCTCCCGGCGGCCCGCGATGCACGATGCCGGGCACGCACGCACCAAATAGCGGCAAACCAGGCACCTTGAGGCAAAGGGCGCAAGTGCCATGCCAATGCATATGCACGCGCATCAATCGCTCGGCCCCGCCATTGCGCCGATTGGCATATGACTTGCCTTTCATCGGGCTCAGTTCCTTTTGCTTGTGTGCGAAAGCCATGAATCCGTTCGCTTATCCGGCGTACCAGGCGTTCGCCAATCTGATGCTGCCGTTGCGGCATGGCGCGTCGCTGATGTGCGGCGCACTCGATGCGTGGCCGGACTATGCCGGCACGCCGGACGGGCTGACGCTGCGCGCGTCGGCCGATCTGTTGACGCTCGCGGGCCTCACGCATGTGCGCCCGCCGTTCGGCATCGGCTGCGTCGATGTCGAAGGACAGCGAGTCGATGTGCTCGAAGAAGTCGTGCAGGCCACGCCCTTCTGTTCGCTGCTGCATTTCCGCAAGCACGCATCGTTCGACGTGCCGCAGCCGCGCGTGCTCGTCATCGCGCCGATGTCGGGCCATTTTGCGACGCTGCTGCGCGGCACGGTTCGCACGATGCTCGCCGAGCACGACGTCTATATCACCGACTGGCACAACCCGCGCGACGTGCCGCTATCGGCGGGACGCTTCGGCTTCGACGAGTTCGTGCAGCACGTGATCGACTTCACCGCAACGATCGGCCACGGCACGCATCTGCTGGCTGTTTGCCAGCCGACCGTCGCCGCGCTCGCCGCAGTCGCGCTGATGGCGGCCGACGACGACCCCGCGCAGCCCGCGAGCATGACGCTGATGGCAGGCCCGATCGACACACGTGTGAATCCGACCCGCGTGAACGAACTCGCCAGGAGCAGGCCGATCGAGTGGTTCGAACAAAACCTGATCAGCGCGGTGCCGGTTGGCTTTCGGGGCGCGTTCCGGCGCGTCTATCCAGGCTTCGTGCAACTGAACGCGTTCATGTCGATGAATCTCGAACGGCATCTGGAGTCGTTCGAAACGATGTATCGCGAGCAATCGAAGGGTGACCCGGAAAAGGCCGACGCGATCCGCGTCTTCTATGAAGAATACTTCGCGACGATGGACCTGACGGCGGACTTCTATCTGGAGACCGTCGATACCGTGTTTCAGCGGCATGCGCTGCCGCTGCATGAACTGGAAGTGAAGGGACGGCGCGTCGAGCCCTCGAAGATACGGCGCACCGCGCTGCTGACGGTGGAAGGCGAGCGCGACGATATCTGCGCGGTCGGACAGACGCTCGCCGCGCAGGATCTGTGCGACAGGCTGCGGCCCTATCTGAAGACGCATCACGTGCAGACGGGCGTCGGACATTACGGCGTGTTCAACGGGCAGCGCTGGGAGCGGCAGATTTATCCGCGCATTCGCGCCGTCATTCACGACAACGAGCCGCGTGCGGTGCCCGTCAGCGCGCCGGGGGCGCGGACGTCGTTGACGCTCGCGCCCGCTGCGGCGTCAAGCGCGGCAACGCCGGCAGGCACGACGCCCTCGGCCGCCGAAGCCGCCGATGTGGACCTGTCCTCCGACGAGGCCGCTGCCGAGTGAGCGTGGCAGTCGTGATCGTCAGGACGTTGGCCGAATCATCTCGAACATGTCGCCGATCTGCGCGTAGTCGGCGCTATAGCCCGCGCGCATGATCGGCTGCGCGGCGTGCGTGTCGAAGAGGCCGTCTTTCAGATACGCCTTCTGGATATGTACGCCGACAACCTGGCCGAGCGCGAGCCAGTTGTCCATCGGCTTGCCGCTCAGGTCGTGCAACCGCACGATCTGCAGCAGCTTGCATTCGAGCGCCGCAGGCGACTCGCCGACACGCGGCACCGACACGTTGCGCCCCGCGACGGGCGTGAGACCCGACAGCCGAAACTCGTCGACGTCGGGCGCGACGGGCGCCGACGTGCGGTTCATCTGCTCGGCGAGCGGGCGCGTCGCGAGATTCCAGACGAACTCGCGCGTCTCCTCGGTATTGCGGATGCTGTCCTTGCGGCCTTCGCTGCAAAAACCAATGATCGACGGAAACGTCGCAAACGCGCCGAAGTAGCTGTACGGCGCGAGATTCAGTTGTCCGCTGGATGAGCGCGTCGATACCCAACCGATCAGACGCGGCGCGACGATCGCCTTGAACGGATCATAAGGAAGGCCGTGGCCTGCGGCGGGATCGTAGAAATAGACTTCCGACATGTCGCTCTCAATGTTGTTCGTGATGCGCGGCGGCGGCGCCCGTTACCGTTTGCGGATCGGCGCGATCATGGGGGCTTCGCGTGGGAATCGCGTGGGCTTCGTATGAGACCCTTTCGCCGATCAAGCCCACAAGAATAGCGCAGCACGCGCTATTCCGACGCCGTATGCAACAAGGCCGGCCGCTCTTACGAGCGGCCGGCCTTGTCTTCGCCTTCACGACATCGCTACGGATGCCGGATAACGCGCCGTCAATGCATCAGTAGTAACGCGGCGGCGGCGGGCGGTGATCGCGATCGTGGTACGGGTCGCGGTCGTGCGGGTGATGACGCATCCACTCGTCGTGCGCCCAGTAGCGGTGGCCGTCCCAGTAGCGGTCGCCGTGCCAGCCGATGTTGATCTGCACGCCCACCGGGAGCATGTACGGCTGCGCGTGGACGGTCGGCGGCATGTGCACGGGAACGGACTGCGCGAACGCACTGCTGGCGCCGAATAAAGCGCCGCCAGCGAGCAACGCGGCGATGAGCGAGCGCGATGTGATGTTCAAGGTCTTCATGACTATTTTCCCTATCGAGGTTCGTTGCGAGCGACGACTGAATCGACATCGGTATGTGACTCGCGCCGTTCGCTTGAGACCCACTTTAGCGGCCTCTACCCTTCGGAAACGTGAGGACTTGTAAGCGCGCATTTCATAGTTCTGGGACGCGGAGCCCGGGATTCCCGCTGATGCACCGTGTTTTCACGAGGCCATAAGCATGCTGCTATCCGAAGCGGCCCTCGTGCCGTGAGCGACCGTTACATCCATTTATCCCGCGAAATAATACGGGTCGGATTGCGGCCGCGATTCGCGATGGCGAACCGCCGTGGGTGCGGTAATAAAAAAGCCCGGCTGCTGGGCCGGGCTTTTGAGATTCGCCGCTTCTGGATGGCGGCGAGATGCGCTATGCAACGTCTTATGTTGGATGTCCTGCCGATCAGTCGGTCAGACGGATGCCGAACATGGTTGCTTGCGACTTGCGAACACGCTCCGCTTCGCGATGACGTGCTTCGTACGAATAATCCGAATCCAGAGGCAAGTGAGGCGACGCGAAGAGGTCGCTAACCTTTTGGAACAGCGCGAAAAGATAGTTCATGGCGACTCCCGGGTTGGTTGGCAATTCAGGGTTTTCCCTTAAGGGGAATTATACGGGTTTTCCCTAGAGAAAAGCTAGTGCAGTGCAGCAAATATTCGCAGCCCGTCGTTCGACACATTGGGTTCAGGCGACTATTGCGGCGCAACATGTCGGATTAGCGCGGCTTCCAGCCCCGGCCCCTTTTTCACGGCGCGACGCGCGCATGCGACAGCGCGGCGCGCTTGCCGCCACAGCGCCGGGCTGGACCGTCAGATGCGTTTTTGAAAAAGTCTGCCGCTGAGATTGCGCGTGCGAATGCGGAGGCGGACAGGGTTCACGGGTCGCGCAACGAGGCGCGACCGCGTCGGATTGCTTAGTGAGGATGCGCTGACTTGCGCCGCTGCGCGTGCTGAGAGTGGGCGACGTGCGCGTCGGCGGGCTTCGTTGCGGGAACGGCAGCGGATGCCGCCGCCGGCGTGGAAACCTGCGCGCTGACGGGAAGGCTGATCGTCGATGAATCGGTGTCGAGCAGGGTCGCCAGCGTGGCCTGCTGGTTCAGCATCATTTGCTCGATGCGTTGCTCGTGAGCGGTCGATTGGTGTGCAAGACGGAACAGCAGCAGCGTCTGCGCGATGCCGATCGCAATCGTCATCAGCAGCGCGCATACGACGATCGTCAGCATCCATTTCATGCGCCGGGAATGGTCGCCTGCGGCGCGGCGCTGGTCGGCAATCACGCCATACAACGCATCGACGGTATCGGCGAATGCCGTCGCGCGGGCGTGATCCAGGTCGGGCGTGGCGCGCGGCGCATGCGTCTGCGATGGCGTGAAGTACGACGCCGCAGGCGCCGGCTGCGCGTCCCGTCCCGTTGCGTTTGCGGTGTTCGCGTGCACCGGCGCATCCGGAGACGATTGCGCCGCGTCCGCTTGGTGCGCTGGCTTCGACAGCGAGCCTGCAGCGGCACGCTGCCAAGCAATGCTGGCCGCCGACCGTTTGCCATTTTGCGGATCGCCCGCATCGGGCGCGGCCGACGTCGCCTGACGCAGCGCGGCCACGCTGCGCACGACGCTCGCGGCAGCCAGCGAAGCGGCTTGCGGCGGCGACGCGTTCGCGTTGCTCGCCGCGTTTGTATCGTTGGACTCGCTAGCCTCTTTCGTCGCTTTCGCCGCCGAAACGTCACTATCGAGCGAACCAGCCGACGTTTGCACGACGGCCGCGCCGCCTCCCTCGATGACGCGTTCCGGCGCACGCGCTTCCGTCTCGATCACCATTTGTCCGGCATGCGGATCGTCGCCCGTCGCGTCCGCTTTGGACGCCGACGCGCCGCGCGCCCCTCGCGTCGCGCCTTTGCCTTCCGTCGCGGCCGGCGAACCCGCCGCGAAGCCTGCCCCATCCGTCGCGCCGACTGCGGCCAGCACGACATCGGGCAATTCAAAGCCTTGCAGCGTGCCTTGCCGCACGTCGATGTTCATCGCCTGCTGCTCGGCGCGCGTGGTGTCCTCGGGAAAGAGGTCGAGCGTGCTGTTGTCACGCGCGACGTCGCTCAGTTGCGCGAGACGCTGCGCCGAGCGCGCGGCGCGCGCCAGCTTGTTTTCCGTTTCGGGAGAAACGGCCGATGGACGCCGCTTCTGGGAACGGGCGCGCGCTGGGCTGGAAATCGTGGAATCTTCGGAATCTGCCATGAAGAAAAAGCGGGAAGGCAGCGTTCGTCGCCTGTCGACGGGAGTTGGCGCTTTAGCGCCTACTCCCGTCCCATGCACGAAGCTGCGGTCGACGGGAATCGGCGCTTTAGCGCCTGCTCCCGTCCCATGCACGAAGCTGCGGTCGACGCGAGTTGGCGCTTTAGCGCCTGCTCCCGTCCGATGCAAGATCATTGCTGTCAGGGCGCCGGGCACCGCTACAACATGCCGTCAGTGTTTTTTTAGAGCCCGCATTGTCTCATGCAAAGCGACCGGCAGCATGAGCTGACGACGCTGCTCGACGGTGATAAAGCGCTTCTCGATGGGCCTGATGCCCGCAGGATGATCGGAATGATCGACGTCGCGGCAATCGACGCCATGTACAATCCGCCGCCAACAGCGAGCCCGATTGCAGCGACGGACGAGAGGCTCGCGGCCGTCGTCAGCCCGCGGATGGTCTGGCCGCGCAGCACGATCGAGCCTGCGCCGAGAAAGCCAATGCCCGACAGCGCCTGCGCAGCGCTCCACGACAGGTCGAGCACGACATGTTCGCCGCCCAGCACATCCGCGAACCCGAATGCCGCGACCCGTCTGACCGTCCCCGCACGCGCCCGCCCGATTAACGGATGACCGCCGCGCGGGGTTTGTTATGCTGAGCCTCCGGCGCGTGCCCTCCCTGATGCGCCCGGCATGCAACCAATCGCCATCTTTCGACCAGACCATGAACGCAACCGCCTCCACGCCTGAACTCACAGCCGCGCTGCGCGACCACTTCGCGCGCGTCATCCTGCCGATCTGGCGGGGGCCGGGTTTCAATGCGGCGCTCGGACTGCCGTTCGAGGCCGTCGCCGCCGATGGCCGCACGCCGTTGCCAGGCGCCCGCTATCGCGCGATGGCGTGCGCCCGCCAGTTGTTCGTGTTCGCGCAGGCGGGCGAACTGGAGCATGCGCAACGGCTGTTCGAATCGCTGACCGATGTCTTTCAGGACAGCAGTCGCGGTGGATGGTTTTATAGCGTGGACGCACAAGGCGTGCCGCTCGATACGACCAAGGATCTCTACACCCATGCGTTTGTCGTGTTCGCGTGTGCCGAGTACGGCGCGCGCTCGGGCAACCGCGATGCGCTGGAGGTCGTGAATCGCGCGTCGTCGCTGATCGAAGACCGCTTTGCCGCCGATAACGGCCTGCTGCACGCCGCCCTCGCCGCCGACTTCACGACGACAGGCGGCATGCCGCTGCAAAACCCGCTGATGCATCTGACGGAAGCGTGGCTTGCGGCGCGCACTGCGACGCAAGACGCCGCGTTCGACACGGTGCTCGGCAGGCTCGGCAACGCGATTGCGGGCGCCTTCGTGCATCAGCCGAGCGGCTGCATCGCCGAACTGCCCGTCGGCAGCGCGGACAACCGGCTCGAGCCGGGACATCAGTTCGAATGGTTCTGGCTCGCGCAGCAGGCAGGCGATGTGCTCGCGGCTTGCGGCCTGCACGATGCGCTGGGGCGCGCGTTCAGGTTCGCACATGAACGTGGCGTCGACGCGGCGACGGGCGGCGTGCATGCCGCGCTCGACGAAGCGGGCGGCATCATGGACTCGACGCAGCGCATCTGGGCGCAGACGGAATATCTGCGCGCCATTGCGGTCCACGACGATCCCGCCATGCGCGCGCTGCTGCCGCAGCAGATCGAACGCTTCCGGCCGCGCTTTCTGCATGCGCAGGGCTGGGTCGAATGCAAGACGCTCGCGGGCGAGGTCTCGCGCGAAGACATGCCCTCGACGACGCCTTACCATCTCGCAACCGCTTACGCTGCGTTGCCCGTCGTTTAGCGACACGCGGGCAAACCGGACGGGGAACAAAAAAGCCCGCGAAGCTTGTCGCTTCGCGGGCTTTTTCATTGGCGATGGGTCCTTGACGCCGCTGATCAGGCCGTCACCGGCTCGCTGAACACATGCGGCGTCGTCATGCGCGCGCGCTGCAAGCCAAGCACGGCATCGGAGATCTCGAACGCCGACACCGCCTCCTTCAACTGACGCGTCTGCTGATGCAGCGAAGAAGCCGCCGCCGCCGCTTCCTCGACGAGCGCCGCGTTCTGCTGCGTCATCTGATCCATCTGCGCGACGGCCTGATTCACCTGCTCGATGCCCGTGCTCTGCTCGTGCGACGACGCGCTGATCTCGGCCATCATCTGCGTGACGCGCGAAATCGAATCGGACACGTTGCGCATTGCTTCACCCGCGCGCTCCACCAGCGCCGAGCCGCCCTGGATTTCCGCCACCGACTCGCTGATCAACTCCTTGATCTCCTTCGCCGACTGCGCGCTGCGCTGCGCGAGACCGCGCACTTCGCCTGCGACGACGGCGAAGCCACGGCCCTGTTCACCCGCGCGCGCCGCCTCGACGGCCGCGTTCAGCGCGAGAATGTTGGTCTGGAACGCGATTGCGTCGATCACCGTGATGATTTCCGCGATGCGGTCCGAGCTTTGCGCGATGCCGTGCATCTTCGTGACGACCTGATTGACGACGTCGCTGCCGTGCGAAGTCGCATTGAGCGCCGTCTCGGCCAGCGCGTTTGCTTCACGCGCGTGGTCGGCATTCTGACGCACGGTCGCCGTCAGCTCTTCCATGCTCGACGCCGTCTCTTCGAGCGACGCCGCCTGGTTTTCCGTGCGCGCCGACAGATCGGCGTTGCCCGTCGCGATTTCATCCGCGCCGATATGGATCGAGTCGGCCGCCTCGCGCACCGTCTTCACGGTGCCCGCGACGCTTGCCTGCATGACGGCGAGGCCCGAGAACAGCCGGCCGATTTCGTTCGTGCCGCGTTCGGCGATCGGCTGGTTCAGGCGGCCTTGCGCGATGCGCTCGAAATGGCGGCCCACTTCTTCGAGCGGCCCGACGACGCCGCGCCTGAGCGCCACGTACACGCCCGCCGTGCCCGCCAGCAACAGCGCGAGAATCAGGAGGCCGACTGTGCGAAACAGCGTTTGACGCGCATCGATCGACTCCATCGATGCGCGGCCCGTCGCGTCGCCGAATTGCGTGAAGTTGCGCAGTTCGGTCAGGTAGGCGTCCTGCATGCCTTGCGTCGGCTGATCGAGAAACGCCTGGATGTTGCCGCCATCGAGATATTGCGCGAGTTCTCCGAGCGCCGTATGCAGCTTCTGATACTTCTCGTTCAGCGCGGCGGCGCGCGCGTTGTTTTCGTCGTTGAGCTTGGGTGCGTTCATGAACGCGGTGAACGAGCGGTCTGCGGCGGCGAGCTGCTCGCGTGCGTGCTGGACGATATCGGTCGGCTCCGCGCCGCCGCGCACCATCCGCGTGCCGGCGCGCGACAGGTTGATGCGCGCGTCCATCAGATGCTGCGTCGTCTCGTTGACAGCATCCACCTGATGCAGCGCGACGTTCGCCAGGTCGTTGACGTCGTCATGCGTGCGCGTCATGGACCAGAAGCCGAGTCCCTCCGTCAACAGCTGAAAAATACAGAAAGCGGCCAGAACACATAGCAGGCCGGATGCGACCTTGATCTTGCTGAACATCGAGACACCTGAATTGCTGAGAGGGACGGGATTGCATCCGGGTTTACGGCAATGTCGGACGACGCCTTGAGTGTTCGTCGGCAAAATTCCCGGCACGTGCGCATTTCGACGACTTACGCGGCCACTTACGTCGTTTCCCACAATAATTGACGCGCAATCTTTTCAAATTACCTTGACGCGCTGCATTCATGCTTCCTAGAGTGGGGACATCCCGATGCGGGCCATGCCCGAAGGAACGATGATGACTGATCTACTCGACCGGGCGCGGGCCGCACTGCACGCGCAGCCGTTCAGCGTGCTGCTCGGCACCGAATTGATGTACGTCGGCGCGAACGAACTGACACTGTGTCTGCCGATCCGCGACGAATTGCGGCAGCAGCATGGGTACGTGCATGGTGGTGTGATCAGCTATCTCGCCGACAGTGCGCTGACGTTTGCGGGCGCGCTGGCGTTGGGGCCGCGGGTTGTCACGGGGGAGTACAAGATCAACTATCTGCGGCCAGCGGTGACAGGGGTGCTGATGGCGCGGGCGGAAGTGGTGTACGTTGGACGGCAGCAGGCGACGTGTCAGTGCAATGTGTTTGTCACCGATGGGGATAAGGAACGGCTTGTCGCCGTGGCGCAAGGGACGATTAATCGGATCGGCGATGGAAGTGAGAATGGCGCGCAGCGGGAGTGAGTGTTGTTGTGGGTTGTTGTGGGTTGTTGTCTGCGACGCGGGTTGTTGTCTGCGACGCGGGTTGTTGTCTGCCGGGTTGGTTCAGGTTTGATTTGGTTTCGTTGAATTTTGCCTGCACGCGCATTCGCGATGCGGTTCGTTATTTGCCGCTCTCGCTGGCGTCCGTGATGCGGTTCGCCTTGCCCCTGCGCGGGCATCCGCGACGCGCCTCGCGGCGCGGGCGTCGCCCCTGTGCGGGGCGGCACCTACTTTCTTTGCCGCGGCAAAGAAAGTAGGCAAAG
>NZ_JAGIPX010000065.1 GCF_017814945.1 Paraburkholderia sp. LEh10 | reverse complement strand
GAAAGTAGGTGCCGCCCCGCACAGGGGCGACGCCTGCGCCGCGAGGCGCATCGCGGATGCCAGCGAAAGCGGCAAAACACAACCCGCATCGCGGATGCCAGCGACAGCGGCAAGAACAAACCGCAATCGCGGATGCCAGCGACAGCGGCAAAAGAGCAAATCGCAATCGCGGATGCCAGCGACAGCGGCAAAAGAGCAAACCGCAATCGCGGATGCCAGCGCAGCGCCAAACACCAACCTCATCGCGTCGCAGACAAAAAATCGGAAGGAGCCCCGTGTGGAAAACCCAGACCACGTTCTGATCGTCGACGACGACCGTGACATCCGCGAACTGGTCGGCACGTATCTCGGCAAGAATGGCGTGCGCGTGACGCTCGCCTCCGGCGGCCGTCAGATGCGCACCGCGCTCGCGGGCGACCGGCCGGACCTGATCGTGCTCGACCTGATGCTGCAGGGCGAAAGCGGCCTCGACCTGTGCCGCGAACTGCGCGCGGGCGAGTTCCAGACCATCCCGATCCTCATGCTGACCGCGCTGAGCGAAGAGACCGACCGCGTCGTCGGCCTGGAGATGGGCGCCGACGACTATCTCGCGAAACCCTTCGCCGTGCGCGAGCTGCTCGCGCGCATCCGCGCAATCCTGCGCCGCGCGCGCATGATGCCGCCCGGCAACGAGCAGGCGGCCACGTCGCACTACCTGCGCTTCGGCGACTGGCGGCTCGATACGATCGGCCGCAATCTGATCGATAGCGACGGCACGATGGTCGCGTTGAGCGGCGCAGAGTACCGGCTGCTGCGCGTGTTCGTCGATCATGCGCAGCGCGTGCTCACGCGCGATCAGTTGCTGACGCTGACGCAAGGCCGGCAGACGGAGCCGTTCGACCGCTCGATCGATCTGCTCGTTAGCCGCGTGCGCCAGCGCCTGCGCGACGACGCGCGCGAGCCGCGCTACATCAAGACGCTGCGCAACGAGGGCTACGTGTTCTCGTCGCTCGTCACAGCCGAGGACGGCAACGGATGACGCAAGTATCGGGTCAATCGCGAGGTCAATCGCGAGGTCAACTGCGAGGTCAATTGCATGATCGGCTGCGCAGCCTGTGGCCGCCGCGCACGCTCTTCATGCGGCTATCGCTGATCTTCGTTGCGGGGCTGCTCGCCGCGCAGACGCTGTCGTTCTGGCTGACGATGACCGAGCGCAACGAAGCCACGATGCACGTGATGGTCGGCTATATCGGCCAGGAAGTGACGAGCTCGGTGGCGCTGCTGGATCGGCTGACGCCCGCCGAGCGTGTCGAATGGCTGCCGAAGCTCGCGCGGCGCAGCTACCGTTTCGTGCTCGGTCCGGGCACGAGCGGCATGCCGCCCGACGCGAAGCTGTCGCAGCAAATCGGCGCGACGATCGCGAAGGATGTCGGCGCGCGCTACAACGTGACGGCCAACTCAGTGCCAGGCGGCAGCGAACATCTGGAAGTGCACTTGACGTTGAGCGACGGAACGCCGCTCACCATCGACATGCATCCGATGCACGGCATTCCGCTGTCGCCGTGGCTGCCGCTCGTGCTGGCCGCGCAACTGGCGCTGCTCGCGGGTTGCGCATGGGTCGCCGTGCGCCTCGCGACGCGGCCGCTCGAGCGTCTCGCGCGCGCCGCGGATACGCTCGGGCCGGACCTCGCGCCCGCTGCGCTGCCGGAAGACGGCCCCGAGGAAGTCGCGCGCGCGTCGAAGGCATTCAACTCGATGCAGGCGCGTATCGGCATCTACATGCGCGAGCGTCTGCAGATACTCGCGGCAATTTCGCACGATCTGCAAACCCCCATCACGCGGATGCGCCTGCGCGCCGATCTGCTCGACGACGAAACGGAGCGCGCGCGTCTGCAAAAGGATCTGAAGGAGATGGAGCTGCTCGTGCGCGAAGGCGTCGCGTATGCGCGCACGCTGCACGGCGCCGATGAAAAACCCTGCCGCGTCGATCCCGACGCGCTGCTGGAGAGCATCGTCAGCGACTATGCGGATGCGGGCGACCCCGTGTCGCTGACAGGGCGAGTCGGCGCGACAGTGACGACGCGGCCGCAGGCGCTGCGCCGCATTCTCGGCAACCTGATCGACAACGCGCTGAAGTACTCGGGCGGCGACGCAGTGACGGTCGCGGTGAATGTGGATGCGACGCGCGCGCAACGACTGTCCATTGCCGTGCTCGATCGCGGCCCGGGCATTCCGCACGACCAGCTAGATGCCGTGTTCCAGCCGTTTTACCGTGTCGAGACGTCGCGCAATCGCGAGACGGGCGGCACGGGACTCGGGCTCGCCATCGCGAAGCAGCTCGCGCAATCGATGAGCGCCACGCTCACGCTGCGCAATCGCGAGGGCGGCGGCCTCGAAGCGCGCCTCACGCTCTAGGCGGCCGCGACCCGCACGCCTACGCTACGCGGCGTGCCTGGTCGCGCCGCGCACGTACTCGACGAAGCGCGCGACAACGGGATCGTCACGCTGCGTTTGCCACGCGAGACCGACGCGCCATTGCGCGGACGCATCTTTCAGCCGGAACACGCGCGCGTCTCGCAACAGGTATTGCGCGCGCGACGGCAGAAACGCCGCGCCCACGCCCGCCGCCACGGCGGCCAGCACCGACTGGATATCGTCCGTCTGCTGGATCACGCGCGGCGCGAAGCCGCGCTCGGCGCACCACGCGTCGATCACGCCGGCAAGCCCCGGCCCGCGGCTGCGCGCGAGCCCGATGAAACCGAGATCGTTGAGCTCGTCGAGCTTCGCGGGCAGGCGTTTCCACTTCGCGTGCTGCGGCACGGCGAGCGCAAGCGACTCGTCGATGACGGGGAACGCCGACAGGCCCGCGTCGGCGGGCAGGCGCAGAAAGCCGGCCTCGAGCTTGCCCGCGAACAGTCGCCGCGTCTGCTCCGCCGACGACAGGTCGTTCAACGTCACGCCGATGTTCGGATGCTGCTTGCGGTACGCGGCGATCAAAGATGGCGCGAGCGTGAGCGTCGACAGACCGAGCCCGATGCGCAGATGGCCGCGCCGGCCGCTGCTGGACTCGCGTGCGCGGGCGAGCACATCGTCGGCATCGCGCACGAGCGTTTCGGCATCGGGCAGGAACGCCGCGCCGAACGTCGTCAGCTCCGCGCCGTGGCGGCCACGTTCGAAGAGCCGTCCACCGAGGCTCTCTTCGAGCGCGAGAACCTGCTTGCTCAACGCGGGTTGGCTCAAGTGCAGCGCTTCGGCGGCGCGGCCGAAATGGCGCAGACTGGCGACTGTCAGGAATGCGCGCAGCAACCGGATTTCCATTTGTAGGGGTTATCGTATCGACCGAATTATTCATTTTACTTATGTAATCGTGAGCGGTCCAATGGAGGCGTTCCTTCAATGCAGATCCCAGGCCCGTCATGTCCATGTCCTCGTTGCCCACTGCGACGCTGCGTGTCGCTTCGATTCCCTTCGCGGCGCAACGCGGCGCGATTGAACACAACGTCGAGCACGTCGTCGCCAGGCTCGAACATGCGGCCCTCGACGGCGTGGCGCTCGCGGTGTTTCCAGAGGCGTGCCTGACGGGCGGCATCGAAGAGCCTGTTTCGTCCGGGCTGCGCAAGGCGCGGCGCGCGCACTTGAGCGCGCTCGCCACGAGTGTCGACAGTCCTCTGCTGGCGGCCGTCGCCGATGCCGTCGAGCGCACGGGCGTGGCGGCGGGCGTGGGGTTGATCGAGCGTGGCGCGAACGGCGCGTTGCACAGCAGCTATGCGATGTATCTGCCAGGCGGCGAGCGTCACGTGCATCGCAAGCTGCAAACGGACGGCCAGCGGCATATCGCGTGCGGCGATCGCTTCACGGTGTTCGACACGCGCCGGGGATGGCGGCTCGCGGTGCTGGTCGGCGGCGACAACTATCTGGTCGAGAACGCGCGGATGGCGGCGCTGCTCGGCGCGGGGCTGCTGGTTGCGCCGCATGCGCCGTCGGGCGCAACGGATGCGGCAGGCGACGTGTGGATGCGCCGCATGTTGCCGGCGCGCGCGCTCGACAATGGCATGTTCGTCGTCTATTGCGATGGCGCGCGGCGCGGTGAGCACGAAAGCGAGGATGCTGCCGCCGCGATCGTCGATCCGTGCGGGCACATCGTCGCGCAAGGCGTGCGCGGCGGCGACATGGTTGTCGCGGACCTGGACCCGGCGTTGATCGCCACGAGCCCCGGCCATCGCTGGCTGGGTGCGAGACGGCCCGATCTGTATGCGCGGCTTTCGCGCGACATGCAGCCCGCGGCATCCGCGCGCGGCGGATACGAGCCGCGCAGCGCGAGCGCGCGCGGCGCGGTGCCCATCAGCTTCGCGGTCGTGAAGCGCGACGCGGCCGGCTTCTAAGCCTGCTTCTGAGCCTGTTTCTAAGCCTGTTTCCGAACCTGTTCTTGATCCTGTTTCTGATCCCGTTCCTGAGCGGCCGTTATCGCAACCGCGTTGGCAACCTGCGTGTGTTACAGATTCGCTGCACGTGAGAGGGGCAGAGGACGAACATATGCACATCGATAACAGCGCATATTTTTCGCGCCCTATACTGAACGGTGATTCCTCTTCGAAAGCCATCCATGCGTCGTTTAACAGTCAGGCGGTCGCCGATTCACGGTAAAGGTGTGTTTGCGTTGTGCGCGCTTACGGCGGGCGAACGCATCATCGAATACAAAGGCGAAGTCACGTCATGGCGGCGCGCCGCCCGACGCATCCAGCGCAGCGGCGAGTATGGGCACACGTTCGTGTTCGGCCTGTCGGATGGGCGCGTGATCGACGGCAGCGTCGGCGGCAATAGCGCACGCTGGATCAATCATGCGTGCAACGCGAACTGCGAGGCGGTCGAAATCGATGGGCGCGTCTTTATCGAAGCCACTGTCGATATCCAGCGCGGCGAGGAGTTGTTTATCTCCTACGGCCTGTCCGTCGAAGATCCGCAAGATGAAGAAACGCGCCGGCAATACACCTGCCGCTGCGGATCGGCAACGTGCCGCGGCACGATGCTCGCGGAGGCGGACGACGCGCACGCGTGACGTCGCGGCTTCGCGTCGCGGCGGTGCATTGCGGTCGTGCATCAAGGCCATGAATTGCGGTTTTGATGCGCACACGCCACCGCGCGATTCATTGCCTACGGATGACATGCATTGCCCGATGTGGGAGCAGGCGTCGTATCTATCGCGTTGCCGCCGTGCGCGCGAGCGCATGGCCGGCCGGGTTCGGCTGGCGTGTCGCCGCGCTGTGATACAGTGCCGCAGCGTTCCAGAGAGGCGTCCATGACAAACCGACCACGGAAGACCATGCATTCCCCGGCGCAGACCTTGCCGGCCCTGCTCATCGAACTGGAGGCATCTCTGCCATCGTTGATGGCGCAACCCGCCGCGTTTTCATCCGCGCTGGTTCGCGTCTGCCGGGGCCTTGAGCACGCAAGCGCGCCGCTTCGCCAGCGCAAGCCCCGCACCGCGCAGCCTGGGCGCAGGAAAGCCGTCCGCGTCGATGTGCCGATGTCGCTGCCGCTCTTTCCCTGACGCTAGCAGCATCGCAAACACGCGACGTCGCGTCGCGCGCGCGGCCTGTCGAGCCATTCGCGAATCATCACCCCGCATGAGGACGCCACGGGCCCGCATCATCGTCGCGTCTCTTATCGAACCTTCGCTGTCCGCTAACGGAATCCGTAGATCAGCAGCTTTTTCCCTTCGAAGCTGATCTGGAATGTTTGCCATCCGTGCTCGAAATGAAGATGCAGTGCGTCGTGCAAAGCGCGATGACGCTCACGCACCAGCGCATGTCCGCATCACCGCGCCGCCTCGCCCGATCCCATGGCCGGCACGCGCGGAAACGCAATCTGCACGGCAAGCCCGCGCCGTCCGATGCCCGAGCCGATATGAATCTGCGCATTGAAGTGCGCGGCGATGCGCGCGACGATCGACAGCCCCAGACCGCTGCCGTTGCCGCTCGCCGATGCCGTCGAGCCACGAAAGAAGCGGTCGGTGAGGCGCGCGCGTTCTTCGTCGGAGACGCCTGGGCCGTTGTCGGAGACCGTCACCGACACGGTCTGCGCATCGGCCAGCACGCTGATATGCACGCGGCCGCCGACATCGCCGTACTTGATCGCGTTGTCGAGCAGGTTGTCGATCAGCGTGCGCGCGAGCGCGCGGTCCGCGTAGACTTCGGCGTCGCGGTCGCCCGCCAGCATGACGGCCATCGATTTTTCTTCCGCGTGCGGCGCGCGAAACGCTACGGCTTCGTTCGCGACCTCGTGCAGCCTGACGGCTGACGTCGTGATCGTCTCGCGCTCGTCGAGCCGCGCGAGCAGCAGCAGTTGCTCGGCGAGATGCGCGCTGCGGTCCACGCCCTGCACGACGCGCTGCATCGCCTGTCGCTGCTGCGCGTTGTCCTGCGCGGCGAGCGCGACCTGCGCCTGGACCTTGATCGCGGCAAGGGGCGTCTTCAGTTCGTGCGCGGCATCGGCCGTGAACGCGCGCTCGCGCATGATCGACAGTTGCAGGCGCGCGAGCAGCTGATTGATGGCTTCGACGAGCGGCCTCACTTCAGCGGGCGCGGGATTGACCTGGATTGGCTCCAGATTGCGCCCATCGCGTGCGCGCACCGCCTTCGAGATCGCCGACAGCGGCTTGAAGCTGTGCCCGACGCTGAACCACACGAGCAGCGCGAGCACGGGCAGGGCGACGACGATCGGCCGCGCGATGCGGCTCGCCACGCCCGTCGACAGATCGCTGCGCACGTTGGCCGGCTCCAGCACGCGCACGGTGCGGCCCGTGGCGCTGTCGCGCAATGCGTACGCGAGCCACATCTGTGCGCCGACCGTCAGCCGGTGCACGCCTTCGGCCGCCTCGCCCGGCTCGATGGGCCGGTTCATCGCGGCGAGCCCGGGGCTTTCGGCGATCACGCGGCCCGCCGCGTCGCGCACGTCGAAAAGCGCATAGCGCGGCGTTGCATCGGAGTCGTCGTCGACGGCGGGCGACGCGCGCGTGTACTCGTTGCGCACGTCGACGCCCGTGGCGGCGAGCCGCGTGAGATTGTGGCCGTCGAGCTCGACGAGCAGATGTGCGAGCTGAACGAGGCGCGCGTCATCCCATTCGTCGACCTCGCGCGTCGCGTTGCTGAAGCTCCACGCGAACATCACCGCCCATACCGCGCCGACGCTGACGAGAATCAACCACATCAGGCGGCGGCGGATCGACGTCGATCGCATGCGCGTCATGTCTTGTCCACGATGTAGCCGAAGCCGCGCACGGTGCGGATTACGTCGCTGCCGAGCTTCTTGCGCAGGTTCGACACATGCACTTCGACGGCATTGCTCTCGACTTCCTCGTGCCAGCCGTACAGGCTTTCCTCGATGCGCGAGCGCGGCTGCGGCACGCCCGCGTGCGTCAGCAGGTGGATCAGCACGGCCCATTCGCGTGCCGTGAGCGGCACGCGCGCGCCATCTTTCGACACCGTCTGCGCAACGGGGTCGACGCTCAGATCGCGCCATGCGATCAGATCGGTGCTGCGCCCCTGCGAGCGGCGAATCAGCGCGCGGCAGCGCGACACGAGTTCCGGGAGATCGAAGGGCTTGCCGAGGTAATCGTCGGCGCCTGCGTCGAGGCCGCGCACCTTGTCGGCGGCCGTGTCCTTCGCGGTCAGCACCAGCACGGGGACGTCGTTGCCGCGCGCGCGCAGCGCTTTCAGCAGATCCATGCCGGACAGCTTCGGCAACCCGAGGTCGAGGATGACGAGCAGGTAATGCGTGGTCGCGAGGGCTAGATCGGCATGCTGGCCGTCGCGTGCCCAGTCCACGGTAAACCCCGCGTTACGCAGCGCGACTTCGAGTCCGCTGCCGATCAGGTCGTCGTCTTCAACGAGGAGAATGCGCATGATAGGTCTGTCTGCCCGCATGGCGGGCGTGTCTCGATGGGTAGCAGTCTAGCGCGTGTGGGACATATGTACGTATGGATCAAGGCAGTACGGGACCTTAAGCATTTCTTCAGATCCGGCTGTTTAGGATCGCAGCTTCGCGGCCTGCCCGTATGTGCGCGAGCGTTGTGCGCCGCTTCATCCCGACGAGAACCAATATGAACGTTGATACCTCCATACGACGCCCCGCCTATGACGGCATCGCACGCCTTTTGCACTGGCTGGTCGCGCTGCTGGTCGCCGCGCAGTTCGTGATCGGCTGGACGATGCCCGAAGTGCATCGCAATACCTTGCCCGACGGCCTGATCGCATGGCACCTCGGCGTCGGCGCGGCCATTGTCGCCGCCGTGCTGTGCCGCATCGTATGGCGCGCGACGCATGCGCCGCAACCCGCGGCGTTGCCGCCGTCGCTGGCGTTCGTCTCGCGCGCGACGCACGCGCTGCTGTATGCGTTGCTGGTCGCGGTGCCGCTTGCGGGCTGGGCGAACGCATCGTCGCGCGGCTGGGCGGTGAAGCTCTTCGGCGCCGTGCGTTATCCCGATCTGACGCAGTCCGGTTCGCCGACGGGCCACGCGCTCGGCGACGTGCACGGCTGGCTCGCATGGGTGCTGCTTGCGCTCGTCGTACTGCATGTGGGCGGCGCGCTCTTTCATCACCTCGTGCGCAAGGACGACGTGTTGCAACGGATGCTTCCGTAAGCTGTGCGCAATGTAATGCAAGCCGCACGAAACGCGCACGCTGCAAAAGGGCTTAATACTTTCTTCAGAATCGGCTCGCTACCATCGGCATGCCGTGTCCGCAGACGTCGGGCACGCTCGAATCCGTCGCACCGTCACGCAGGCTTCACACTTTCGAAGTAAGCGCAGCGAGCCGGTGCGCGCCATGTAGGGCTGCTGTGTGATGAACCAGACCACTGTTGAAATGATCCGCGCGCATCTCGTCACCGCTTGCCTTGCCGCGACGGTTATCGACCTCGCGGTCATGAGCCTGCTTTTCTTTTGCGATTTTCCGGAGACGCTGTTCGAGACGATGTCATTCCGGATGCTTACGTTCACCTTGTTGCTGGCTGCCATTCTGGTGACGCGCCATGCGGCAGGCATTGCGTTTCGCGCGGCGATGCGGCGGCGCCATGCGCATTTCGTCGGGCAAGGCGACGGCGTATGTGTGTCTGCAATGTGTCCGGCGCGCAGCCTGGTCATCCTTCATCTGCATTTCACCGGCATGCCGTACGTTCCCGTCAACCGGACGGGATGGTGACAGCGCCTCGACGAATGTCGCCCCACGTGTGCACAGGGTTGCGGCGTCGCACAGGCGCCAGCTTCTGAAGTTTTTGGCCGGAGCAATTGAATGATGCAGGACTCGCTATACCACATCTACTGGCTACCGACCGCCTTGGCGCTGATTGCGGCGTGTTATGCCGTGGTCGCGGTGATCGCCTCACTGGTCTCGCGCGCGTATGCCGCCGCGCGCGAACGGCGCCGCGCGCCCACGCGCGTGAGCGTGCTCAAGCCGTTGTGCGGCGCAGAGCCCAGGCTCTTCGAAAATCTCGCAACATTCTGCGAGCAGATGCATCCATGCTTCGAACTGGTTTGCGGCGTGTCGCGCGCGGACGATCCCGCCGTCGCGATCGTGCGCCGTCTGCAGGCCGCGTATCCGCGCTGCCGTATTTCACTCGTGATCGATCCGCGCGTTCACGGGACCAATCTGAAGGTGAGCAATCTGATCAATCTCGCGCAGTCGGCGCGCTACGACACGTTCGTGCTCGCAGACAGCGACATCGCCGTCGAAGCCGACTATCTGCAGCGTGTCTGCGCGCCCCTCGTCGATCCGCAGGTCGGCATCGTCACCTGCCTTTACCGCGCGAAGGGCATTGCCGGATTCTGGTCGCGCGTGGGCGCACAGTTCATCAACGAATGGTTTGTGCCGTCGGTGCGCGTCGCGCACGCGCTCGGCTCGACGCGCTTCGGCTTTGGCGCGACGCTCGCGTTGAGGCGCGAGACGCTCGAGCGCATCGGCGGCTTTGAGACGCTGCGCAACACGCTCGCCGATGACTACTGGCTCGCCGAGCACGTGCGCGAACTCGGCTTGCGCACGGTGCTGTCGCCCGTGATCGTCGAAACGGATGTCACGGAAAGCACCTTGCCGGCCTTGTGGGATCGCGAAACGCGCTGGCTGCGCACGATCCGCTCGGTGAACCGCGCGGGCTTCACGTTCCTGTTCGTGACGATCACGCTGCCGTGGATGCTGTGCGGCGCGTGGCTCGCGTTCGAACTGCATGGCGGCGGCCGTGCGCCGCACGGCGCGTTTGCGCATCCGCAGGCGTGGGCCGCGCTCGCCGCCGCGACGGTGGTGGGCGTATCGGCGCGCGTCGTGCTGCATGCGATGATGAGCGGTGAGCGGAGTATGTTCTGGCGCGATCTCGCGCTGATTCCCGTGCGCGATGCATTGCTGTTCGCGCAGTGGATGGCGGGGTCGTTCGGCTCGACGGTGGTGTGGCGCGGCGTGCGCATGCCCGTCGAGGACGCGGACCTTCCCGCGACGGTATTCCGGACCGAGCCCGTCAAGGCACTCGAAGTATCCGACGGCCGTTGAACGCGCTGCCGATGCAGTCATGCGCAATCGGCTGCGCGATCGGCTCCGTATTCGGCCCCCCGTATTCGGCTCAATTGAAACTCGTGGAAAACGAAGATGAAGAAGACGCTATTTTTGCAGGCCCCGTCGTACGACGGATTCGATGGCGGCGCCGGGTCGCGCTATCAGGCGAAGCGCGAAATCCGCTCGTTCTGGTATCCGACATGGCTCGCGCAGCCGGCCGCGCTCGTGCCGGGCAGCCGCGTGCTCGATGCGCCCGCCGATGGCCTGTCCGTCGAAGCGTCGCTGGCGATCGCGCAGGAGTATGAACTCGTCGTCATTCACACGAGCACGCCGTCGTTCCCGACGGATGCGCTGTTCGCCGAGCAGTTGAAAGCGCGCGCGCCGAACGTGCTGATCGGCATGGTCGGCGCAAAGGTCGCCGTCGATCCGCACAACTCGCTGACGGCCAGCGACGCGATCGATTTCGTCTGCCGCGAGGAGTTCGACTTCACCTGCAAGGAGCTCGCCGAAGGTCTGCCGTTTGCGCAGATCAAGGGCTTGAGCTATCGCGCCGCCGATGGTTCGATCGAGCATAACGAAGCGCGCCCGATCCTCGAGAACATGGACGAGCTGCCGTTCGTCGCGCCCGTCTACCAGCGCGATCTGAAGATCGACAACTATTTCATCGGCTATCTGAAGCACCCGTATGTGTCGATCTATACGGGACGCGGCTGCCGTTCGCGCTGCACGTTCTGCCTGTGGCCGCAGACGGTGGGCGGGCATCGCTATCGCACGCGCTCAGTGGAGAACGTGCTCGAAGAAGTGAAATGGATTCGCGACAACATGCCTGAAGTGAAGGAGATCATGTTCGACGACGATACCTTCACCGACTTCAAGCCGCGCGTCGAGGAGATCGCGCGCGGTCTCGGCAGGCTCGGCGTCACGTGGTCGTGCAACGCGAAGGCGAACGTGCCTTATTCGACGCTGAAGATCATGAAGGAAAACGGTCTGCGCCTGTTGCTCGTCGGTTATGAATCGGGCGACGACCAGATCCTGCTGAACATCAAGAAGGGGCTGCGCACGGATATCGCGCGGCGCTTCTCCGAAGACTGCCGCAAGCTCGGCATCAAGATTCACGGCACCTTCATTCTCGGCCTGCCGGGCGAAACGAAAGAGACGATCGGCAAGACCATCCAGTACGCGAAGGAAATCAATCCGCACACCATCCAGGTGTCGCTCGCCGCGCCTTATCCGGGCACCACGCTCTACAGGCAGGCCGTCGAAAACGGCTGGCTCGAAGAGAACAAGGTGATCAACCTGGTGAGCAAGGAGGGTGTGCAGCTCGCGGCCATCGGCTATCCGCATCTGTCGCGCGAAGAGATTTATCACCAGCTCGAACAGTTCTATCGCGAGTTCTATTTCCGGCCGTCGAAGATCTGGGAGATCGTGCGCGAGATGCTGATGAGCTGGGAGATGATGAAGCGGCGCCTGCGCGAAGGCGTCGAGTTCTTCCGCTTCCTGCGGGCTCACGAGGCATGACGCCGGGCGCGGCGCACAAACCGCGACGCGCGCTGATCGTGACGGCCGACGACTTCGGTCTGCATCCGCGGATCAACGAAGCCGTCGAGCGCGCGCATCAGAACGGAGTGCTGACGGCGGCGAGCCTGATGGTGTCGGCGCCCGCCGCTGCCGATGCCGTGCGCCGCGCGCAGCGCAATCCGACCTTGCGGGTGGGCTTGCATATCGTGCTGGCCGACGGCGTGCCGATACTCGCGACCCATCTGATCCCGGCGCTCGTCAACCGGCAAGGCCGGCTCGGCGACCGGATGGTGCGCGACGGCTTGCGCTTTTTCCTCGTGCCGGAAGTGCGCCGTCAGCTGAAAGCGGAAATCCGCGCGCAATTCCAGGCGTTCGCGCGCACGGGCCTCAAGCTCGATCACGTGAACACGCACAAGCACTTTCATCTGCATCCGACCGTGCTCGCGCTGATCATCGAAGTGGGCAGCGAATATGGGCTGCGGGCGATGCGCCTGCCGTACGAGCCCGGCGCGCCGCGCTGGATCAAGCCCTGGATGGCCCGCGTGCGCAAGCAGTTGGATAATGCAGGGATTGCGCACAACGATTACGTGGTCGGCATGTCGCAGACGGGAAACATGGACGAGGCGGCGCTGCTCGCCGCGCTCGCGCGGCTGCCTGAAGGCGTCGGCGAGATTTACAGTCATCCGGCCGTGGCCGGGGAAGGGGCGATCACGCCCACGATGCAGACGTACCGGCACAGCGACGAACTCGATGCGTTGCTGTCCGAGCGTGTCGCATCGGCTATTGCCGCGAGCGGGGCCATCACCGGCGGATTCGCCGATGTGTTCTCGCAGCGGCCTTACGTATGATGAAGTGGCTCAGATGGTTAGGTTTGCCCGTGGGCATCGCGGTGCTGATCGCGCTCGCGCTGCATGGCGGCATGGGCGACGTGCTGAATGCCGTGGGTTCGGCGGGTTTCGTGCTGCTGTGGCTCGTGCCGCTGCATGCACTGCCGCTTCTGCTCGACGCGCTGGCATGGTGGCTGCTGCTCGGCAAGCGGGCGTCGCTGATGTACCTGTGGTGGGTCGCGACCGTGCGCGAGGCGGTGAGCCGGCTGTTGCCCGTGGCGAGCATCGGCGGCGAGTTCGTCGGCGTGCGGCTGGCGCGCTGGCGGGTCGGCGATGCGAGTGTCGTGGGCGCGTCCGTGATCGTCGAAGTGCTGGTGACGTTGGGCGTGCAGTATGTGTTCGCCGCGCTCGGCCTCGTGCTGGTCCTCGCGCAGACAGGGCACGACGATCTGCTCGTGACGATCGGCGCGGCGTTGTTGCTGTCGTTGCCGCTGCCCATCGTGGTGTTCGTGCTGCTGCGTCGTGGCGGGCTCTTTCGCGCGCTCGAGCGCTGGTCGGCGCGTCTGCCGATGAGCGCGCATTGGGGCGCGCAGCCCATGCTCGGCGAGCGGCTCGACGCCGCCATCGACACGCTGCTGCGTGAACCGCGCCTGTTGCTGCGCGCGTTTGTCTGGCAGTTTGCCGGCTATCTGATGGGCGCGTCGGAGGTGTATCTCGCGCTGTGGATGCTGGGGCATCCCGTTTCGATCGGGGGCGCCATTGCCGTCGAGGCGCTCACTCAGGCGGCGCGCCAGGGCGCGTTTTTCGTGCCGTCGGGGCTCGGCGTGCAGGAGGCCGTGGTCGTGCTGCTCGCGCGGATGTTCGGCGTCGATGAGCAGACGGCTCTGTCGCTTGCGATCGTCAAGCGCATGCGCGAGGTCGTGTTCGGCTGCGCCGCGCTCGCGTCGTGGCAGGCGGCCGAGGTGGTGCGCAACCGGCGCAACGCGTGGCACGAGAAGTCCATGCTGGGGGCCGCCCGGCATCGCGCTGCACATCACGTTGCGCGTCGCGGCGACGCGCCCGCGCGCGATCGTTCGCGCTGATTTTTCCTTTGTCGGCCGCGCGCAGGCCACGCGCGCGTTGTGTTGCGCGCGTGGCGCTTCGTCGGCGGCGCGGCCATTCCGTCGAATGCGAATCGCAATCAACTAGGTTCCGGAAATGTCCGGGGCGATGTCATAGGCTGAAAGCCGGTTCCCTCGATTCGATGCAGAACGGCTGCGCATGCCGCCTCGTTCACGCCCCCCCACACATCCCGTCGACGTGCTCAAGCGCGCCGGCCTGTTAGGCACGGCGGCGCAGATCGCCGTGCTCGACTATCTGCAGCACGCGGAGCACGGCCATTTCAGCGCGGAAGAGATTCATCGGCGTATCGCCGCGCACGGCGAGCGGATGAATCTGTCCACCACTTACCGCGTGCTCAACCAACTGGTCGAGGCGGGCTTTGTCGCGAGCGTGCCGCTTGGCAAGCATCACAGCCTCTATGAACTGAATACGGGCAAGCCGCATGATCACCTCGTGTGTGTCGTGTGCGGCCGCGTCGAGGAATTCTCCGACCCGGCGATCAACCGCCGCCGCAATGCAATCGCGAAGAAGTTCGGGCTGCGCTTCGACGGCAGGGCGCTCGCGTTGCAGGGCATCTGCGCCGATTGCGCGGCGCGTGCGCATCCGCCGCGAGCTCGCGCGAGATGACGGCGGGATGGTCGCGAACGCATCGCGCGCGGTTGCGTGGATGCGTCGATCGCGGGCGTTTGCGCGGCCTGGAAAGGACCGTTTCCGCGCGGGTGATTAATCCACCGCGCGCGAACGGCTACAGTGATTCCTGTGCGCGATGCTTCCCTTCGCGCGCGAGAGAGCTTCCCCCGGTCGCCCGGAACCCGGCGACCGGGGTTTTTTTCGATTGATCGGTTTTTTTGACGCGGGTAACGTGGACCCGCCTCTTGAGAACAGGCGAGCTTTTTTGTCGAGCCCCGCGCCGCTCCGATCACGTCCGGCCGGGGCTTCTTTTATTGGCGCGCCGCTCGCGCGCATGAGGCCGGCATGGCTTGCCTGCACGCAGTTGTGACTGATCGCTGACGCCATCCCGTCGTACACTCCTTCATCCATCAACTCGATGCGCTACGAAGGGACAAAGCCTCATGTCGGACGATATGCCCAACACCCGGCGGCTTCGCGACCCGGCGAAGTCGGATCTGCTGCACCTCCTGGACGGCGTCGAGCAGTTCAGTGACGACGTCTTTCCCGCCACGCAGGCACTGTTCGAAAGTCTCGCGCAAGGCCAGGCGCCGCACACGCTGTTCATCACCTGCGCCGACTCGCGCGTGTCGCCGGAAATGATTACGCAGACCCATCCCGGCGAACTCTTCGTGTGCCGCAATATCGGTAATATCGTCCCCGCTTACGGCGAGATGCTGGGCGGCGTGTCGGCCGTCGTCGAATATGCGGTGCTGGCGCTGAACGTGCGGCAAATCGTGGTGTGCGGACACAGCGATTGCGGCGCGATGCGCGGCCTCGCGGGCACAGCGCCGATGACGGCGGAAGAGATGCCGACCGTCAATGCGTGGCTGCGCAACGCGGCAACGGCGCGTAGTGTCGTGCAGGCGCGCAATGTCGACAGCGATCATCTGGTGCAGGCGCTCGTCGAGGAGAACATCCGGCTGCAGCTGATGCATCTGCGCACGCATCCGTCCGTAGCGGGGCGGCTCGCGCAAAAACGGCTCGACGTGCAGGGCTGGGTCTACGACATCGGCCACGGACGCATCTCCGTCTTCAACGACGAAGACGACCGGTTCGAGAGCGTCAGCGAAGCGCGTGCACGGCTCGGGCGGCAGCAGGGCGGTTGAATCTGGCCAAGCTTGGCTGAGCCTGCGTGCGGCCGCCGCGGGGCGCGCAATCACCGCCGCCTGTGCGCTCGAACCTGTCCATCGCGGCTGTGACCCTGCCGCGCGACGGGCGCAGCAGCGTCGCTCGGCACGGCGCGGCGCCCGAATCAACTGCCCGAATCAACTGCCCGAATCAACCGCCCGAATCAACTGCCCGGATCAACCGCCCATCGCTGCCGCGCGGCGCAGGAAGCCCGTCGCCCGCTCGTTGTCGAGATACGCGGTATTGAAGCGAACCCACGGCGTCGGCTCGCCGTGCGGTCGGTAGTAGCTGCCCGGCTGCACCGTTATGCCGGCGCGCGCCGCTTCCGGGACGAACACTTCGGAGTTCGGCACGCCGGGCACGCGCGCCCACACCAGCGTGCCGCCGCAGGGCTCGTCGAACACTTCCCAGCCCAGTTGGGCGAGTAGCTCCACCGCAGTCGAAATGGCGCCGTTCACGCGCCGGCGCAAGCGCTCCAGATGCTTGCGATAGGTGCCGCGCTCGAGCAGCGCGGCCACGACGCGCTCGCTAAAGCGCGTGCCGCCGAGACTCGTGAGCGCCTTCACCTCGACGAAATGCTTGACGAGCCCGGATTCGGCGGCGATATAGCCGAGCCTCAGCGACGACGACAGGCTCTTCGAAAAGCCGCCGATGTACACGACGCGCGTGAGCCGGTCGAGCGACGCGAGCCGCTGCGTCGGGATGGCCTGGAAATCCGCATAGACATCGTCTTCGACGATCATGAAGTCGTGCTCCTGCGCGAGTTGCAGCAGCCGGAAGCCGACGTGAGGCGCGATGTTCGTGCCCGTCGGGTTGTGAAAGACCGTGTTGACGAAAAAGAGCTTGGGCCGGTGCTCTCTGAGCAGCGCTTCGATCGCGTCGATGTCCGGGCCCGTGGACAGGCGCGGCACGCCGACCAGCTCGATGCCCTGCAGCTTGAGCAGGCCGAACAGGTTGAAGTAGCCGGGATCTTCGACGAACACGGTGTCGCCCGGCTTGAGCAGCATCCGCACGACGAGGTCGAGCGCCTCGCTTGCGCTGTTCGTCACCATGATGTTCTGTGGCTCCGCCGCGACGCCGACGAAAGCGAGACGTTGTTCGATCTGCAGGCGCAGCACCGGGTCGCCTTGCGGGATCGCGTAGTCGATCAGGCTGCGGGCATCGCTGCGCGACGCCTGGCGGATCGCCTGCGCAATGCCTTCGACATCGCGCCACGCCTCGGGAATAAAGCCGATCGACAGGTTCAGCACCTCGTCGGGCCGCTCGAACTGGCGCAGGATCTGGTCGGATTCGGGCGTGGCGCGGATCGCGTCGAGCCCGCGCGTCACACGCGGCGCCTTTTCGAACTGCTCGGCGACGTAGTAGCCCGAGCCGTGCTTCGGCTGCAACAAGCCGCGCGTGGCGAGCCGGTCGTAGGCCTCGATAACCGGGAAGCGGCTGATGTTGTGCTCAGCCGCGAATTTGCGGATGGACGGCAGCCGCATGCCGACGCGCAGTTCGCGCGAAAGGATCAGCGCCTCCACCTGGCCGACGATCTGTTCCGTCAGCGGGGTGGCGGTTGCGACGTCGAGCGTGATTTTCATTCGCCTCCCTGTCGACCAGAGTGGGTGCTTCAACGGCTTACTCCGGTCCCATACTGCTGTAGAAGTGTTCGCGCAAGTTCACCGAACACTTCGCGCAAATTGATCGAAAGTGTTCATTCCAGTCATCGCAGTTTACCGGAACAATAGGCCCAACGAGCTAAATTGTTCGCACGAATTTTTACCTGAAAAACCATATGAATCAGTTACTTGGTTAACATTTCGTGTTTTCGCCGAACGCTGGCGAAATCGAACGAACACTTTAAGTGATTTGCAAAAGCGAAACTGTACCCAACGAATTTCCGAGGCCGTGCAAACAGATACGGCCCAGCAGAACCTGAGAGAAACCGAACCTGAGAGAAACCGAACCTGAGAGAACCGAACCTGAGAGAACCGAACCTGAGAGAACCGAACCTGAGAGAACCGAACCTGAGAGAAACCATCGAAAGGCGGCCGCGAACGAGAATCCAACCGGACCGTCCAGTGTGATATCGACCCTGAGGTGCGCTCCCGTTGCGGGAGCGCCCGTTTTGCGCGTCGGAGCATCAGGCTGCGATGCCCGTGTGACACTCGGGCGCGCCTTCGATGACGAAGTGATTGCCGCGCAGACGGCATCGAACAGATAAACACACACGTCTGACTGAACCGGAACCGGACCGTAAAGAAGCCGCTCCCGGTGTCAGGATCCACGACGGAGAACGGGGCTACATATATAAGCCTGTTGCGTTCATCGACCTGCCGCCGTGGCGGGACGATGCTGCCCGCCACACGGCTCTGGGTTTCTGGCTCCGGGTGCGAAAGAACTGGCCACGTTCGTGGACAGCTTGTTAAGCAGTGCAGAGTTAACCGCCAACCGAAGGAGATTGAAAATGACGACCCAAACGCAGGTTCAACAAGTTCAGCCGCAACAGCAATCGCAGGCACAGGTGCAATCGGACCGCCAGGAAGACAGGAAGGTCACCGTCGTCGTCAAGCCGCGCAAGGCTCGTCCCGTGCTGATTCCCGTTCACCTGTAACAGATGCGCCGGCACCTTCGCGTGCCGGCCACGAACGGAGGCTGTCGTGATCGACGACATCTTTGAACCACAAGCGTTTGTGCTGGCGGGAAAGTGTCTCAGCACGTCGCCTTTGCTCGTCATCGAAGACGACGAGCATCAATACGAATTTCCGGCGTCCGTCGACGGTGAAGACGCGGCGCCCCTCATCAGCGCATTGCGCTCGGGCATCAAGGCCGAAGAAGTACTGGCGCGCCACTCGCCGTATGAACAGAAAGTGTTCGACCGTCTGAAGGAGCTGCAACTGGTGCGTGCGGTCAAGCCGGCGCTCGCCCGCAGTGGCCTCGACGTGCTGCTCGAACTCGAAGATCTCGCCAACGAGTTGCTGTATTGCACGCTCTACAAGAACGTGTTCTGGGAGAAGTGCGCGTCGGCGGCCACGCGCGACGACATCCCGCTCAACGTTGTCCACGGGATGATCGTGGAGAACTACCATTTTCTGTTCCGCGAGAGCTATTTCGACGCGCCTGTTCTTTCGTATGTCGCGAATACGGGCGTGCGGCTCGCGATGAACGAGTTCTACGCCGAAGAGTACGGTCACGACGAACTGTTGCTCAAGGCGCTGACCACCTTGGGCGTCACGCGCGAAGATCTCGCGTGCACCGTGCCGCTGCCGCAGACCATGGCGCTATGCAACGCGCTCGCGTACTGGGCGCACAGCGATCCGCTGTTCTTCTTTTCGACGCTCGGCATTCTCGAAGGCAAGGATATCAAGCAGGATTCCTTCCTCGACGCCGCGTATCGGATCGGCGTCGATCCTGCGCTGCTCAAGCCCGTGAAGGCGCATTCGGATATCAATCTGCACGGCGGCCACGGCAGCCTGACGCGCAAGATCTTCTCGCGCATTCCCGCGATCGCCGACCCGGACGTGCGGCGCATGCGCGCGCAAACACATCTGTTCATCGAACTCTACGACCAGTTCTATACGGGCATCTGGGAACACTATTCGACGTCGCCGGCGCTGTTGCGCAAACTCGACGTCAATGGGGAGGCGTGATGCAGGCCACCACCGCAGCCGATCTTTTCGCCGCGCCGCGTTTTCGTCCCGGCGTGCAACTGGTTCAGGAAGACAATGGCCTGACCATCGACTATCGCGAGCAGTCATGCTCCGTCGTCGCCGACAAGCGCGGCGAGCTGATGTCGTTCGTCGATTCGCTCAAGCGCGGCAACACGCCGGTTTCTGAACTCAAGCGCCGCCATGCGGAGCTTGCGCCCGAGATCGACGGACTCATCGAGGAATTCGACCGGCTCGGCCTGCTGACCGAGAGCGCGTTTCCCGCACCCGCAGGATGTCTGTCGGGCGAAGAGTTCTATCACCGGCTCAGAAAATTCGCTGCCGAAACAATCGAAGCAAATTCGCAGTCGCGGCTCTATCAGGGGCTCTGCGATCGCACATTGCCGAAGAGCGCGCTGACCGGCTATGCGCTCGAGTACTTTTACATTGTGCGCGAAGCGCCCGGCCTGATCGCGCCCGCGCTCGCGCATGCCGAACCCGTCAAGGTGCAGAAGCTGCTGCAGGGCTTTCTCGCCTCCGAACTGAATCACGACGACATGCTGCGGCAATCGCTGCACGCCGTCTCGATCCGCACCGACAATCTCGACTATCTGGTGCCGCTGCCCGCCACGTTTGCGCTGTGCGCGTCGTTGGGCGTATATGCGCGTCAGCATCCGTTGAGCTTCAAGTCGCTGTTGTTCCTGTTCGAGCAGCCGAGCGTGAGCTTTCATATCGAACTGGCGAACTATTGCCGCGAGACGGGCATCCCGGAAGGCTTCTGGCGTCCGATCGCCCGTCACGCGGCGATCAACGACGAGTTCGATCACGAAGACATTTCGCTCAGCCTGCTCTCCGAAATCGAGGCCATCTCGCCCGAAGAACAGATGACCGTCAAGAAGCACGTGATGCTCGCGATCGAAACAATGGTGCTGCAAGAGAACCAGATTCTCGATTACTACGGCGGGCAGACGGTCGTCAAGCCGCGTATCTTCGCCTGAGAGCCGTCATGGAACGCTGGGATATCGATCGCTACAGACGGCCCGCGCTGGTGCCATGCGAGATCGCGCCGGGCGGCGACGACGTATTGACGATCGGCGTCGGCGACGACGCCGTCGATCTCTCGTTCGAAGGCGTGGCGCGCGACGAGGTTGCCGAGGTCGTCGCGCAACTGATGCGGCCATCGTCGGAGATCTGGACGAAGCTGGGCGACGGCGCGTGCCCCGCGTGGGTTCGCGCGCTGACGGTGCAACTCGATGCGCTGTCGCTGATCGAGGAGACCGACTCCGGCATCGACAGCGTCACATCGGCTGCGGAGCGCGCGATCGCGTTGTGCGCGCAAGTCGGGCAGCGGCTTGCCGACGTGGTCGAGCGGCGCTTCGCGATGTACAAGGACACGCTCGCCGCCGTTCATCAGATGCTCACAGATGACGAGCGCGACGCAGCGCCTGGCGCGTTTCCGTTTGCGGACGAGGCCGACGGCAACTTCGCCGGCAACTTCGCCGGCAACTTCGCGTTGCAGGCCATCTATTTTCAGCTCGCGTACGCGCGCCAGAACGCGCCCCAACTCGTGATCGCGTGGCAGCGATTGCTGGGCGAAGTGTTCCGGCATGTCTGCTGGTTCCCCGTGACGGCCGCGGCCAGATCGCGCGGCCATAAAGACGCGGTGCCCGAGAATTTTCGCAGCGTCGCCTCGCTCGATCCCGTCGACCTCGAAACGTACCTGGTCTCGTTCGCGCATTTCGTCGAGATTGCGCCGTTGCGCGTCGGCAGGCGAATGACGTCGGCGAACACGGGACGCATCACTCAAGCATGCAGCGGCCTCACGCTTGCCGCGCGCGCAGAGCGCCTGCTGGTCAAGGCGCTCGATCAACTCGGCAGCAATGCGTATGCTTCGGCGGCGCTGGCGAGCAACGAGATCACGCCGCTCGTGAAAGGGCTCTACATCGAGCAGTATCACGTCACCGGCCGCTTCGTCGAGATTCTTGGGCCGCTGCTGTCGCGCCGTCTGAACCGCAATCTGCGCGCGCGGCTCTTCCAGTACTTTCAGGAAGAGTACGGCCACGAAGCGTTCGAGCTGGCCACTTGCGTCGCGCTCGGCATGAACGAAGCGGACGTGCGCGCTTGCGTCCCGCTGCCGCTGACGGCGCTGTACATCGACGCCTACACGGTGCTCGCGCATCGCATGCCCACGGCGTTTTTCGCATCGATCATGGTGACGGAAGGATTGCGCGACCAACACAGTCCCGTTCATGCGCACATCGCCGCGCTGGTCGAAAACGCGCTGCAAGCGGGCGACATCGTCGCGAAGCACGGCGAGACGAACGACGAGCTGAATCATCCGAGCCTCTCGCGACTGTTTCTCGCCGACGTTGCGCACGTCACGGCGGCGGAGCAGCGCTACAGCCTCGAAGCGGCGCTGTTCATGCTCGAAGTCAACATGCGGCAACTGGAATCGGTCGCGTTCTTTTATGGCGACCAGAAGCAGCTCCAGTTTCATGGGCTGCATGACGGCAGGAGGTCGCTTGAAGTCTGATCGCGAGTCCGGGCACGGAGCCGGGCAGCGCACGCGCTTCGATCCCGTCAATCCATATTGGGCGTCGTTTCTCGACCAGGCGGGCCTCGACATGACGGGCGCGCGCGGCGACGGCTGCTATATCGAAACGGCGGACGGCCGCGCGCTGCTCGACTGCCTCGCGGGATTCGGCACGGCGAATCTGGGCCATGCGCATCCGGCGTTGCTCGCGCGCTTCGGCGAAGCGCTGCAGCGCACGTCGCTGAACGTCTTTCCGTTCGAATGCGCCGACGCTCAACGGGCGCTCGCGGAAAAGCTGCTCGCGCTGTCCAGCCGTCGCTATCAGAAGGTGTTTTTCGCGACCACGGGTGCGGAGGCCGTCGAAAGCGCGGTGAAGTTCGCGATGACGAGCACGCAGCGCAGCGATGTCGTTTCGTTTCGCGGGTCGTTTCATGGTCTGTCGATGTTTTCGTCGTTCGTCACGGGCAATCCGTTCTGGACAGAAGCGCTTCCGTGGAAACCGGGCAACGTGCATCACGTCGACGCCGCCAACTTCGCCGCGCTCGAAGACGTGCTGTCGAGCCGCAAGGTCGCGGCCGTCGTGTTCGAGCCCGTCGCGGGCTCGTCGTCGGCGCAGCACTGGACGGCGGACACCTCGGCGCGGCTCGCCGCGCTATGCCGCGCGACGGGCACGAAGCTGATCGCCGACGAGGTGTATTGCGGACTGGGGCGCACGGGCACCTGGTTCGGCATCGATGCGATCGGCACCAACGGCGTGGCGACAGCGGCACCCGACATGATCGTCGTGTCGAAGGGACTGACGGGCGGGCTCGTGCCGCTGTCGGCCGTGCTGATGAACGACGGTGACTTCGACGCCGTGTTCGGCGCGCCGGGCAAGGCGAAGGTGCAGGGCTCGACGTTCGGCGGCAACCGGCTCGCGATCCACTGCGGACTGATCGTGCTCGATCTCGTCGAACACGGGCGACTCGTCGAGAACGCGGCGGCGATGGGCGCGCTGATCGGCGAGCGCATCGGCGAGCGTTTCGGCTCGCGCCTGACGCTGCACGGCCAAGGCCTCGCGCTGAGTGTCGCGCTCGACCCGCAACTCGACATAAGCATGACGGATGTGTGGCTGGACCTGATCGACTGCGGCGTGCTGGCGATGCCGAATTCCGCTTCGCCGGATTCGCTGCGCCTGTCGCCGCCGCTGATTTTTGGCATGAACGAAGTGGAAGTTCTGATCGACGGACTCGACGAGGCGCTACAGGAATGAACGCAAACAATCAGAAGCAGAAAGAGGGCGCCGGATACGCCGCGCTGCTCGTGGCGCTGTGCTGGTGGGGCCTGATGCCGCTGTACTACTGGCGTCTGAAAGAAGTGAGCCCGCCGGAGATGCTCGCGCATCGCGTGTTCTGGTCGTTCGCGGTGCTGTCGTTGGTGATCGCGCTCAACCCCGCGTTGCGGCGGCAAATGGGCGACTGGCGCTCGTTCGCGCTCGCGCTGTTGCCCGCGTTGCTGTTGTCGGCGAACTGGGTCGTCTATATCCTCGCGTCGGTCACGGGCAATGCACTGCAAGCGAGTCTTGGATATTTCCTGAATCCGCTGCTCTCCGCTGCGCTCGGCATCGTTTTTCTTAACGAGCGGCTTAATGGTCTCAAAGCTGCCGCGTTAGCGCTTGGACTGGCCGGCACTTTCGTCCAATGCTATGCGCATGGCGGCGTGCCTGGGTTCGCCGTGCTGTTGACGGTCACGTTCTCGCTGCTCGGCCTCGCGCGCAAGGTGTGGCCGACGAAGAACGCAATCGTCAGCACCTGGCGCGAGACGGTCGTGATGATGCCGTTCGCGCTTGGCTACTTCGCCTTCCTGTCGTCCAGTCACACGCTCGCGTTCACGTCGTTCGGCGCCGGCGCGGCCGTGCTGATGATGCTCGCAGGGCCCCTGACCGTCGTGCCGCTCGCGCTTTACGCGTATGCAATGCCGCTCGTCTCGCTGACGGAATCGGCCGTCATGCAATACGTGACGCCGACTGTCACTTTCATCCTCGCGCTCACCGTCTTCCACGAACGGCTGACCACGATCGACCTGACTGGCTATGGTCTGATCTGGTGCGGGTTGGCCCTCGCGACTTATGCGACGGTGCGGCGTCGTCCGCTCGCGACCGTCGTGCCGGGGGCGGCGCAAGGTGCGCAAGCCGCGCAAGGTGCGCAGGGCGCGCAAGCAGCGCAAGGGGCGGCGGTTAGTGCGGGTGCGAATGCGGGTGCTGGACAGAACGTGTCGTTTCTTTCTTCGCACAAAAAGACGCCAGCTTCCGCTGGCGTGAATAGGTTCTGGCATTCCGAGGGCCGTCCAGAACCTGAGAGACGGTGGGAAAAGTACGACGCATGAAGCGCGAGGACGCGAAAGGAGGCGGGCGCCTGCGTGTGTCATCTTGCGTGAAAGTATGTCGTTGAGTGTAACTCCAGTTCGTAAATTAAGCTTGCAAAATATGCGATCTGGTTGGGGTCAGATTGTTTGCTCGCGCACCAAGGCATTTGTAATCCAGCGGGTGGTATTGTGCTTCGGACATCCGCCTGATGGCGCGCGAACAGCCGTTTGAGCGCCGCCGGAGCGATCTTGAAAAAAATCATATAATCAAAGGTCGCGACCGCGCCGGGCAACGGATTCCCGGCGATGAAGACGAAAGAACAATGAGCCGCGGGCGAAGCAGTGTCGGGAGGGGCGCAGCCGTCGATTTCGGCGGGATGCCCGGTTTTGCGGTCCTTGCGTCGGATGGGCGTGCGCGTGTCGTTCCCTCCGTCGCTCCGACGCTGGCCATTCCGGCGCATGTGTGCGCTCTGGGCTGGCTATCGTGGGTTCCCATTCAAGCTTGCATTGAAAGACATGTTGCGTGGTGCGCATCGTGTCGACGAGCCGCTTGAGTTGTACGAGCCGTCCCAGCGCCTGTCTTCGCCGCCGGCCAGGTTCCGCGTTTGCGTCGCTGTTTTCATCCGGATCTCCCAAGGCTCGTGAGGAGCCAGGCTATTTCATGACAAGTTCTCCCGGCTCTTATGAAGATGAGCCGTTGGTATCGATGAACCTATCCGGCGCGACGGCCGACGCTTACCGCATCGGCTCCGCGCCCGGCGGCGCGCGGCCCGATATGCAGTCGTCCTCACGGCCGGCCGCGCGCTCGCCGGCGCGCTGGGTCGTGCCCGGCGAGGCTGTGGACATCCACGGCATCGAAATCGCGGGAGGCTTCTTCTACACGGGCGACGTGCAGCGCTCGCATGCCGATTCGATCGATGCCTGCGTGATCGACATGCGTTTCGATGTCGCCAGCGGCGGTGCGGACCGGGCGGCGGGGCTCGGCGGCATCGGCCTGAGCTACGGCGGGCTCACGCCGGAGCAGCGCTGCACTTACCTCGAATGGCTCGCGTCGGATCGGAAGAAGTCGGACATCAACACCGGCTATCTGTTTTTCTACCTGTACGGATTGGAGCGGCGCGTGCTCGTCGATGGCGCGGCCGGCAAGGTCGGCGGCGACGAATTCAACGCAATCGCGAAAGAGTTGCGGCGCCTGCTCAATCTCGATGCGAACTACGCATGGCAAAAGCATGTGCGCGGCCTGATCGACTCGCTCGCGCTGATGGCGTCGCGGCACACGCGGATGTATTTGCAGCCCGCGCCCGACGGCCTCGCGACGGGTTATCAGGTGCCGCTGAACGTGCGCGTCGCGTTCGGTCAGGCGGCGCTCGACCAGCATCCGCTGCCGGCGGACTGGGCGCTTGCGTGGGTCAAGCTCGATCCGATGATGGTGCGCCGCACGGCCGTCACGCGTTGCCCTGAAGAGTTCGACCGCGTGTTCACGCGGCAGTATCGCGAGCGCTTTGGCGACGGCATGATTTTGCCCGCCAACCGCACGAAACTGGATGCATCGCCGCAGCCGTCGTTTCGCGCGTTGAAGAGCGTGCCCGTGCCGGGTTTTCTCATCGGCCTGCCCGACATCGCGGCCGTCAACGGCACGCGCAACAAGCTGCAGCTGCTGATGCACGAAAGCGCCGCCGCGCTCGATGCCTACAGCCGCTATCTCGGCCGCTATCCGCAAGCGCAAGGCACGCTCGAAGCGACGCTGATGCTGCCCGCGAACATGTGGCCGCAAGCGACCCACGACGCAATCAACGCGCTCGCCGCGGAAGTCGCGCAGGACACGGCCGTCAGCACGTTCGGCGCCGTGCTCGCGCGCTTCCGTTCGGGCGGCAAGATGACGCGCGACAAGGCCGTGATCTTCACGACGGCGCTGGCCGAAGCGGGCATCGCCGTCGAGCCCGACGTGCGTCTCGGCGCACGCACGCCGAAGCCGACGGATGCCGTCGCGCTTTTCGCGATCGAGCCGGGCGCGACGGCGCTGCCCATCGACGACGCATACGAGGTCGCGACGATCATCGTCGATCTCGCCGCGACCGTCGCGCGCGCGGACGGCGATGCGACGCAGCGCGAGACGGCCGTGATCGAATGGCAGATCGACCAATGGCCGCACTTGTCGGCGCAACAGCGCGCGCGGCTGAAAGCGCGTAATCTCGCACAACTCGCCCAACCGACGGCGAGCGCCGGGTTGAAGAAGAAGCTCGCGCCGCTGTCGCCGGACGTGAAGGCGACGATCGCCTCGTTCCTCGTGCATACGGCGAACGCGGACGGCGTCGTGTCGCGCAACGAAGTGCGGCTGCTGGAAAAGGTGTATCGGATGCTCGGCATCGATTGGCAGCGTCTCTACAGCGATCTGCATCAGCACGCGATCGGTGCGCCCGGGTCGGCGGCGAGCCTCACGACGGCCGCTAATACGGCCGCTAATACGGCTGCGAATACGGCCGCTAAGACGGCGGCCAGGCCGGCCGCGCGGCCGGCAGCGAACCAGCACGCGAGCGCGCCGCAGCCCGCCATGCCGAAGCACGAGTTCGTGCTCGACGCGACGCGCATCGCCGCACTCAAGGAGGAAACGGCGCGCGTGTCGGCGATGCTCGCGGACGTGTTCGTCGAGGAAGCGCATGGCACGCTCAAGACAGCGTCCGGCCATGCGCTGGCACAGCAGGCGGACCCGGATGCGCTGGCGCCGGCTGCAGGCGAGGAACAGCAGATGCTTGCGCCACAACCAGCCGCCGCGCACGCTGAGCCCGCGCCGCCCGCGCCCGACGTCCGGCAACCGTCCGAAGCGACACAGGCTTCGCTGCTCGGCCTCGACGACGCCCATTCGTCGTTCCTGCGCCTGCTCATGACGCGTGCGTCGTGGGCGCGCGCTGAGCTCGCCGCCGCCGCGTCGCGTCTCGAACTGATGCTCGACGGCGCGATCGAACAGGTGAACGAGGCGTCGCTCGACCATTGGGACGAGCCGCTCACGGACGGGGACGATCCCGTCGAAATCAATCAGGAAGTCGCACAAAGGTTGGCCGCATGACAACGATTCGCCCCAGGGACCGCGATGCGGTCCTGCAATCCCTGCGTGCCGGCGTGGTGCCGCGCATCGGGCAACATCTGATCCAGGTCGGGCGCGCGCGCGAACTCGAAGCGCTGCTGAAGGATGTCGAGCGCGTCGCGGACGGCGGCTCGGCGTTTCGCATCGTCGTCGGCGAGTACGGCGCGGGCAAGACGTTTTTCCTGAACCTCGTGCGCGCGATCGCGCTCGAGAAAAAGCTCGTCACCGTTCACGCGGACCTGAACCCCGACCGGCGCCTGCATGCGTCCGGCGGCCAGGCGCGCTCGCTCTATGCGGAACTTGTGAAGAACATGGCGACGCGCACGAAGCCCGAAGGCGGCGCGCTTGCCGGCGTGGTGGAGAAGTTCATCGGCCAGGCGAAGACGGAAGCAAAGGCAACGGGCCGCGCGAGCGACGAAGTGATCCGCGCGCAGCTTTCGCAGTTGACGGAAATGGTCAACGGCTACGATTTCGCCGATGTGATCGCCGCCTACTGCCGGGGCTTCGAGGAAGGCAACGAGAAGCTCAAGAGCGATGCCGTGCGCTGGCTGCGCGGCGAGTTCGCCACGCGCACCGACGCGCGCCAGGCCCTCGGCGTGCGCACGATCGTCGACGACGCGAACATGTACGACCAGCTTAAGCTGCTTGGCCGTTTCGTGCGGCTGGCGGGCTATAGCGGCCTGATGGTGTGTCTCGACGAGATGGTGAACCTGTACAAGCTCGCCAACGTGCAGTCGCGCAACGCCAACTACGAGCAGATCCTGCGCATCCTGAACGATTCGCTGCAAGGCACGGCCGAGGGACTGGGCTTCGTGCTCGGCGGCACGCCCGAGTTTCTGCTCGACACGCGCCGCGGTCTTTACAGCTACGCGGCGCTGCAATCGCGCCTCGCCGAAAACACGTTCGCGACGAACGGCCTCGTCGACTATAGCGGGCCCGTGATCCGCCTCGCCGCGCTCACGCCCGAAGACTTCTACGTGCTGCTCGACAAGCTGCGCCTCGTCTACGCGTTCGGCGACGCGAGCAAGGCGCTCGTGCCCGAGGACGCGATTCCCGCGTTCATGGCGCATTGTGCGACGCGCCTCGGCGAAGCCTACTTCCGCACGCCGCGCACGACGATCACCGCGTTCATCAATCTGCTCTCGGTGCTGGAGCAGAACCCGTCGGCCGAGTGGCGCGGGCTGATCGGCAGCATGGAGATCGAGCGCGACACGGGCGGCGCGGCGGACATCGTCAACGACGCCGCTTCCGACAGCGACGATGAGCTTGCCAGCTTCCGGCTCAACTGACTCGCGCAGCTTCGATCTGCTCGATGAGCGCATTCGCCGCTGGATCTGGCGCGAAGGCTGGACCGAGCTGCGCGATGCACAGGAGCGGGCGGTGCCCGCGCTGATCGATGCCGGGCGCGATGTGATCATCGCCGCCGCGACGGCGGCGGGCAAGACGGAAGCGGCCTTTCTGCCGATCCTGTCGAACCTGCTGCGCGATGAGCCGTGCGGCGGCTCGGTGCTCTACATCAGTCCGCTGAAGGCGCTGATCAACGATCAATGGTCGCGTCTCGACAAGCTGTGCGAGTCGCTGGACATTCCCGTCACGGGCTGGCACGGCGACGTGTCGTCGGGACGCAAGCAGCGCTTTCTGAAGAAGCCCGCAGGCGTCTTGCTGATCACGCCGGAATCGCTCGAAGCGATGTTCGTCACGCGCGGCGCGTCGCTGGCCGCGACGTTCGGCGCGCTGCGCTATGTCGTCGTCGACGAGCTGCACGCGTTCATCGGCTCCGAACGCGGCATGCAGCTGCAATCGCTGATGCAGCGCGTCGATCGCGCATGTGCTCGCGTGGTGCCGCGCGTCGGCCTGTCGGCGACGCTCGGCGACATGCGGCTCGCCGCGGAATTCTTGCGCCCGGGAGCCGCGCAGGACGTGCACATCATCGAGTCGGGCAATGCAGGGCAAGAGCTGAAGATCCTGCTCAAGGGCTATGTCGAGAAGCCGCCGCGCATCCATGTCGAGCCCGATATCGAGAACCCGGGTCTCGAAGACATCGTGCCCGCCAGCACCGTCGAGGTCGCGAGTCACATGTACAAGGTGCTGCGCGGCTCGAACAATCTGATCTTTCCGAACAGCCGCCGGCAAGTCGAGCTGTACGCGGACCTGTTGCGCCGCGCGTGTGAGCGCGACGGCTATCCGAACGAGTTCTGGCCGCATCACGGCAGCCTGTCGAAGGAGTTGCGCGAGCAGACGGAAGCGGCGCTGAAGGCAGGCGACCGGCCCGCGAGCGCCGTCTGCACGACGACGCTCGAACTGGGCATCGATATCGGCGCGGTGAAGAGCGTCGTGCAGGTCGGCGCGCCGCCATCCGTGGCGAGCCTTCGGCAGCGGCTCGGGCGCTCGGGCCGGCGCAAGGGCGAGGCGGCGATTCTGCGCGGCTACTGCGTCGAAGCGGAACTGCACAGCGACGCCGACCTCTCGGACCGGCTGCGCGAAGGTCTCGTGCAATCGGTGGCGATGATCAATCTGCTGCTGCGCGGCTGGTTCGAGCCGCCGCGCGCGGGCGGCATGCATCCGTCGACGCTCGTGCAGCAGATTCTCTCGGTCATCGCCGAACGCGGCGGCGCGCGCGCGAGCGAACTGTGGGACACACTGGTTGCGCAAGGCCCGTTCAGTGCGATCGACAAGGCGAGCTTTGCCGCGATCCTGCGCGGCCTCGGCGCGAAGGATCTGCTCGTGCAGGAAGCGGGCGGCCTGCTGCTGCATGGCCCGGCGGGCGAGCGGCTCGTCAATCACTATGAGTTCTACGCATCTTTTACGACCGACGACGAGTTCCGCATCATCGCGGGCGCGAAGGTGCTGGGCTCGCTGCCCGTGTCGCGTCCGCTGACGCCGGGCCAGGGCCTCGTGTTCGGCGGGCAGCGCTGGCGCGTGCAGGAAGTCGATGCAGGCAAGAAAACGGTATACGTGAAGGCGGATCAGGGCGGCGTGCCGCCCGTGTTCGACGGCGGCGGTTCGCTCGTGCACGATGAAGTGCGGCGCGAGATGTTCAATGTGCTCAACGATCAGGCGCCCGTCGTGTTTCTCGATACCACGGGGCGCGAATTGCTCGAAGAGGCGCGCCGCTATTTCGCGTCGAATGAACTGGCCACGCGCGCCGTGTTCAGGCACGGCGGCAACACGATACTCGCGACATGGTCAGGCGACGGGATCAACGATGCGCTCGTCGTGCTGCTGCGTGCCGAAGGACTCGACGCATGGAATCTCGGCCCGGTGGTCAGCGTGCGCGCCGACGCGGTGAAGGACACGCTGCAACGGATCGCGTCGCTCACGCCTGCGCAGAAAGCCGACGCGCTGCGCGCGATCGGTAACATCGACAACGAAAAGTGGGACTGGACCTTGCCCGACGACGTGAAGCGCAGCGCATATGCGTCGCTGCGGCTCGACATGCCGGGTGCGCAGGCGCTCGCGCGGCGGCTCGCGGCCGCCTGCGAGTGAAATGGCGCCATACCGTGAGAATCCATTTGCGCTTTGTGGATGCACGTACAACCAAGTGCAAGCGACGCAATTAAGCGGTAGCATAGTTTCCTTTGCCCGCACCGGGCTCGCGCAAGCGTAGACATCAAGCGTAGACATCACGCGCTGCCGGCTTTCGCGCTGCACATTACAACCTCGTCCCCATGTCGAATCATCCTCAGACGAAGCGTCATCTCGTCATCGCATCCGTGATGGCGTCGATGGCGATGGTGGCTATCGAAGCGACCATCGTATCGACGGCCATGCCGCAAATCGTCACGCAACTCGGCGGACTGCGTCTTTACAGCTGGGTCTTCTCGTCGTTCCTGCTCGCGCAGACGGCGATGACCGTCGTGTTCGGCAAGCTCGCCGATCTGTACGGCCGCAAGCCGACCGTGCTCGTCGGCATCGCGATCTTCCTGATCGGTTCGCTCGGCGCGGGTTTCGCGTGGTCGATGCCCGCGATGATCGCGTTCCGTCTGATCCAGGGCATCGGCGCGGGCGCGATCCAGCCGGTGACGCTGACCATCGTAGGGGACCTGTATCCGGCGCGCGAGCGCGGCAAGATCCAGGGCTACCTCGCCAGCGTCTGGGCGATCTCGGCCGTGATCGGGCCGATGGCGGGCGGCCTTTTGATCCGCGATCTGTCGTGGTCGTGGATCTTCTGGATCAACGTGCCCATCGGCCTGCTCGCGGCGTTCGGCTTCGTTTCGTACCTGCACGAGGAGAAGCGCCATCAGCGTCCGTCTATCGATCTGCTGGGCGCCGTGCTCTTCACCGTCGCCATCGGCGCGCTGATGATGGCGCTCACGGATGCAGGCTCGCAAGACGATGGCCGCGCGCTGTTCGAAGTCGCGCTGTTCGTCGTGAGCGGCGCGGCGTTCGTGTGGCACGAGCGGCGCGTGCCGGAGCCGATGATCTCGTTCTCGCTATGGAGCCACCGCCCGATTGCGGCGTGCAATGCGGCGACGGTGCTGTCGGGCATGGCGCTGATGGGGCTCACGACGTTCCTGCCGATGTACGTGCAGGGCGTGCTGCATCAGTCGCCCGTGGTCGCGGGTCTCGCACTGACGATGGTGATGCTCGGCTGGCCGTCGGGCGCGACCTTTACCGCGAAGTCGTTTCATCGGCTCGGGCTGCGGCGCACGATGGTGGCGGGCAGCTTCTTTCTGCCGCTCGGCGCGATCGCGTTCGCCGTGCTCAATCCGCAAAGCTCGCCCGTCGTGGCGGGCGTCGGTTCGCTGGTGATGGGCCTCGGCATGGGGATTGTGAGCGTCAGTTCGCTGATCCTGATCCAGGAGATCGTGCAGCCGCTCGAACGCGGCTCGGCGACGGCCTCGAATCTGTTTTCACGCAATCTGGGCAGCACGCTCGGCGCGGCCATCTTCGGCGCGGTGCTGAACTTCGGGCTCAGTCATTTCAAGGGCACATCGATCACGTCCGAGCAGCTGCGCTCCCTGCTCGATGTCACGCCGGGCGCCGCGCAGACGGCGCTGGCCAGCAACGAGCTGGTGCGCGCGGCGCTCCATCATTCGCTGCATCTGACCTTCCTGTCGATCGTCGTGATCTGCGCGGCAGCGGTGTTGTCGGTGATGATGGTGCCCTCCATCAAGATCGGCGGACGATCTCGCGAAACATCAGCGGCTGCACATCTGACGGAGATGTGAGTCGTCGGAGCAGGGCGCTCGGCGTGCGTATGAGGCATGAATCAACAAGACGGGCTCGACCAATGCCTTTGGCGCAGATGTGGCGTTCGGAACTTCCCGATCGCAGACCGGGTGGCCGCCGCGCATGAGATCCTCACATCGCTCGATCGCGCGGGACCGTGAGGCCGCGCGAGCGATGCCCAGCTTGCACTGAGCGCCGCGCATTCGAACATTCACGCTTTGTCAAATGCGCCGGCGCAACGGCTTGATGCCCGTCATCCCACGTTGGCGACAGGCAGGCGCGCATCCATTCACCGCCCGGAATGCGACCACGTGACACACTCATTAGCCGTCCGTATGAGTTGCCAGGACTCGTCACGATGCGACAATGATCGAACGATCTCACTGTCACTCTGAGGAGGTGTCATGTTTCCTGAGTATCGCGATCTGATCTCGCGCCTTAAGACGGAAGATGCCCATTTCGCGCGGCTCTTCGAGCGTCATAACGAACTGGATCACCAGGTTCGGAACATGGAAACGGGCGTTACACCTGGCGAGCGCCTCAGTATCGAAATCCTGAAGAAAGAAAAGCTGCAGCTAAAGGACAGAATTTACGTAATCCTGAAGAAGGCCGATGCCACAGCGTGACGGACCGCCCGTTCGCCACGGAAGGCAGTTCGGGATTCGATGACAATTCAAACAGGAGCCGATGAAGTTGACAGCCGATCACGACAATTCAGCAATTCCGGCGCAAGCGCCTCCAACACCGGCGCATGCCGCCGATCCCTCCGGTTCGCGCCGCGCGTCGCGCGGTGACACCATTCCCGGCAAGACGGCAAGATCGGCCGAGCTTGCGCAAACCAGCCATGCGATCGACGCCGCCAACGATCTGCTCGCCAACAACATGCAGGCGGTGCTCGAAGCCAATGCATTGCAAGACGCGGACACGCTGATCGATGCGGTGAGGACCTTGATGGACGGCATGTCCGCCGACGAGGTCAGCGCCTTGCGGAGTCTTCTGCTGGAAGGCAATCCTTCCACCTGGTCAGCGGGCATGCGGCGCCATCCCGACGACGAACTTTCGCCCGCGTTGCGCGAAGGCGGTTATCCGTATCTGAACCTGATGTCGCGCAAGGCATACGAGAAGCAGAAGTATCGCTTGCAGGTCGAACTGTTGAAGCTGCAGGCGTGGGTGCGCGAAACGGGGCAGCGCGTGATGATTCTTTTCGAAGGGCGCGACGCCGCCGGCAAGGGCGGAACGATCAAGCGCTTCATGGAGCATCTGAACCCGCGCGGCGCGCGCGTGGTCGCGCTCGAAAAACCGACGGAACTGGAGCGTGGGCAGTGGTATTTTCAGCGCTACGTTCAGCATTTGCCCACGGCGGGCGAGATCGTGCTGTTCGACCGGTCATGGTACAACCGCGCGGGCGTCGAACGCGTGATGAGCTTCTGCACGCAGGGCGAGTACACCGAGTTCATGCAACAGGTCCCTGCCTTCGAGCGGCACCTCGCGCAAAGCGGTATTCATATCGTGAAGTTCTGGTTCTCGGTGAGCCGCGAGGAACAGGCGCGCCGCTTCAAGGAACGCCAGGTGCATCCTCTCAAGCAATGGAAGCTCAGTCCCGTCGATCTGGCATCGCTCGACAAATGGGACGAATACACACAGGCCAAGGAGGCGATGTTCACGCATACGGACACGGCGGATACGCCATGGACAGTCGTGCGATCCGGTTGCAAGAAGCGCGCCCGGCTCAATGCGATGCGCTACGTGCTGCACAAGCTGCCTTACGCGAATCGCGACCTGAACCTGATCGGCGCTGTGGACCCGTTGATCGTCGGCCGCGCAATGTGATCTGCCGCGACGCACACCTCGATGCGCACACCGCGATGCGCACGCCGCGATGCGCACGCCGCGATGCGCACACCTCGATGCGCACGCCGCGATGCGTCCGGGCATGCCGGCGGCGCTGCAAAGCTTTGTGTGCCTTACGGATGCCGTCACTGACGGGCTATCTGACGGTGCGCAGCCGCCTCGACGTGGACGGGCTCGCGGCCGTGCCGATCACGAATGCGGAATTGCATCAGCGCACGCTGCAGGTTCAGACGATGGCGGGGCGCACGCTGCCGCAAACGATGCAGGCGTTTCTCGACCTGCTGACGCGCGCGATCGACGAGCCGCAGATCGTTGACTGAGCGCGTGCGCGCGCAGCGCTTGCGCAAGCCTGCGCGTGGCCGCCATCAATCGGCACGCGGCTGATATTGCGGGTTATCGCCAGACATCCGTCAGTTTTGCAAATGCGCGTTGCAACCCTTCGGCGACACGCGTTTTTTTCGTTTGCCTCCGGCTGAAGCTCAGCGACTTCCTGATTGCGCAGCGCCATTCGTCGCCGACGATTCGCCGACGATTCTCACCAGGGTTTACCACCCTCGCAATCAGATTTGCGTTCGCCCCTATTGCGCAAATTAATTTGCACTAAGATACTCAGCGCAAATCGGTTTGCTGTCGTTCGTCAACCCAACTCCGAAGGGGATCGTCATGAAACTCGTAGCAAAGCTCGCCGCGGCTGCACTCGTCGCCGTTTCCGTCCTTGGTCATGCGGCGCGCGCCGAGACCTTGCTGGTCGCCTGCGACACGGCGTTCGTGCCGTTCGAATTCAAGCAGGGCGACAAGTACGTCGGCTTCGACATCGATTTGTGGTCGGCGATCGCGAAGGACCTGAAGATCGACTACAAGCTGCAGCCAATGGACTTCAGCGGCATCCTTCCCGCGCTGCAGACGCATAACGTCGACGTCGCGCTCGCGGGCATCACGATCAAGGACGAGCGCAAGAAGGTGATCGACTTTTCCGACGGCTATTACGACAGCGGCTTCATGCTGATGGTGCCCGCCACGAGCGCGATCAAGGGGGCGGACGACCTGAAGGGCAAATCGCTCGCGATCAAGACGGGCACGTCGGCGGCGGACTACGCGAAGGCGCATTTCGCGGGCACCGATCTGCGCCAGTTTCCGAATATCGACAACGCCTATCTGGAACTGCAGACGGGACGCGTCGATGCGGCGATGCACGACACGCCGAACGTTCTCTACTACATCAACACGGCGGGCAAGGGACGCGTGAAGGCGGTCGGTCCGCAGATGATGGCGCAGCAATACGGCATCGCGTTCCCGAAGGGCAGTGCGCTGGTGCCGAAGGTCAACGCGGCGCTCGCGAAGATCAAGGCTGATGGCCGCTATGCGGCGATCTACAAGAAGTGGTTCGGCGTCGAGCCGGCGAAGTCCTGATTCATCGCGGGTGCGATCATCAGCGCATCAGAGTAGACATCGGATCAAAGTAGGAGAGAAGTCATGCAGTTCGATTTGTCCGTCGTCGCCGACGCGTTGCCCGCGCTGTTGCAGGGCGCGAAGCTGACGGTGCTGATTACCGTCGTGGGCCTGGCGGGCGGCCTTGTCGTCGGCTTTCTGTTCGGTCTGATGCGCGCGTACGGCAACGCGCTCGTGCAAAGGATCGCATTCGCGTACGTGGAATTCGTGCGCGGCACGCCGATCGTCGTGCAGGTGATGTTCATCTATTTCGCGCTGCCCGTGCTGCTGAACGTGCGCGTCGATGCGATGACGGCGGCTGTCGTGTCGATCGTCGTCAACTCGGGCGCGTATATCGCCGAGATCGTGCGCGGCGCGTTCCTGTCGGTGCCGCGCGGCCTGAAGGAAGCAGGCCTCGCGCTCGGCATGCCGATGTGGCGCGTGCTCGCGTTCGTCGTCGGGCCCGTCGCGGTGCGACGCATGACGCCGTCGCTCGGCAACCAGTTCATCGTGAGCCTGAAGGATACGTCGCTGTTTATCGTGATCGGCGTCGGCGAACTCACGCGTCAGGGCCAGGAGATCATGGCCGCGAATTTCCGCGCGGTTGAAATCTGGACGGCCGTGGCCGTGATCTATCTGTGCATGATCGGTGTGCTGACGTTCTGTCTGCGCACGATGGAAAAAAGGATGCGGATGCTATGAGCGCGCTCGATATGGTGCAGTTCAAAAAGGTGACGAAGCGCTTCGGTCAGACCACGGTGCTCGACGGCATCGATCTGAACATCCGCGCTGGCGAAGTCGTGGTATTGATCGGTCCGTCGGGCTCGGGCAAATCGACGCTCCTGCGCTGCATCAATGCGCTGGAGCAGATCGACGGCGGCGATCTGATCGTCGATGGAATCAGCGTGCTCGGCGGCGCGAAAAGGGTCCGCGAAATCCGCAAGGAAGCGGGCATGGTGTTCCAGCAGTTCAATCTGTTTCCGCAATTGACGGCGCTCGAAAACGTCGCGTTCGGCCCGCGCCAGGTGCGCGGCTTGCGCAAGGACGACGCCGACGAACTCGCCCGCGAGCTGCTCACGAAGGTGGGGCTCGCCGCGCGCGTCGATCACTATGCAAGCGAGCTGTCGGGCGGCCAGCAGCAGCGCGTCGCGATTGCGCGCGCGCTCGCCGTGAAGCCTAAGCTGATGCTGTTCGACGAGCCCACGTCGGCGCTCGATCCCGAACTGCGGCAGGAGGTGCTGCGCGTGATGCAGTCGCTCGCGGAGGAGGGCATGACGATGGTCGTCGTGACACACGAGATGGCGTTTGCGCGCAAAGTGGGCACGCGGCTGATCTTCATGGAGCACGGCCATATCGCCGTCGACGGGCCGCCCGTCGAACTGCTCGACAATCCGCCCAATCAGCGCTTGCGCGATTTCCTTCAACATGTCGAATGATCGTCCCAGATGCCCGCATTTGGTTATATCGAAGTTTCAGGCTCGCCGTATGAGGCGGGCCACGCGCTAGGGCGCTTCGGCGCTCTGGCCGTGCATCGTCACCTGATGCAGACGGCCGCGTGGCGCGACGTGATGCGTTCGCGCGGCACGCCGATTGCGGCCGCACTGGCCGCGCACGTGCAGCAGCGTTTTCCGCGTGTCTGGTCGGAATTGCAAGGGCTTGCGGATGGCCTGCGCGTGCCCTTCGACGAGGTCTTCCTGTGGAACTGCCGGGGTGATGTGTGGGCGGCGTCCCCTGATGGCTGCACGACGGTTCAATTGCCGGCTCAGTCATCATCAGGCAGCGCGACGCGCATCAGCCACAACGAAGACGGCGACCCGGGTTTCGCCGGACATTGCGCTATCGCCGAGTGCCGCATCGACGGCAGCCCCCGCTTTGCGGCATTCGTGTATCCCGGCTCGCTGCCGGGCCACACGTTCGCGGTGACGGACGCGGGCCTTGCCGTCACGGTGAACAATCTGCGGCAGCGGCGCATCGAAGCGGGCGTGCCGCGCATGGTGCTTACGCGCGCCGTGCTGGATGCGTCGACGCTCGATGAAGCCGTTGCCGTGTTGCGCGATAACCCGCGCGCGGGCGGCTTCCATCTGACGCTCGCGCATCGCGCGAGCCCCGCGTTGCTGAGTGTCGAGTACAGCGCGCACGGCTGCTCGGTGCACGAGATCGCGCAGCCCTCGCTGCATGCGAACCACGCGATCCATCCTGCGATGCGCGGCTTCGCACAAGTGGTGACGGACTCGTCGCGCGAGCGTCAACGGCGCGGCGACGCGCTGCTGAACGAAGCGCGGGAAGCCGGGTGCGCGCCCGATCCGCTGGCGATTCTCGCCGACACGCACGACGCATCGCTGCCGATCTACCGCGCCGACCCCGACGATCCCGACGACGAGAACACGCTCGCAACCGCCGATATCGTGATGGGAGCGTCTCACATAGAATGGAACGTCTATGAACGGCCAGGGACGCCGCCCCGATATCGGTTGATCGATGGACACAGACAAACGCAAGACGCGCCGCACGGCTGCGAACAAGGACGAGGCGAGGGTGCCGGAGGCGCCTGACGCGACAGGCGATGCGCCGCGCAGTGTCGACGGGCTGCGCGAACTGGTGTTGCGGATCGGCCGCGACGAGGCGGACGTATCGCTCGGCGGCAAGGCGCATACGGTGCTCGCGAGACTGCTCGAACGGCCGGAGGAAGTCGCCGTGCGCACCATTACCGATCTGGCGGCGGCACTCGACGTGAACGCATCGACGTTGACGCGGCTGAGCACGAAGCTCGGCTACGCGGGCTTCGCGGATTTCCAGAGCGTGTTTCGCGACAGCCTTGCGCAGCGTCATCGGCATTTCTATACGGATCAGGCGCAACGGCTTGTCGCGGGCAACAGGGGGCGCGCGCACACGCCCGCTAATGGCGGCTCATCGGCCGAAGTGGAAGTGGTCGCGCAACTGGCGCACGAGTCGATCGGCAACGTCGAGGCATTTCTGGCGCGCCTTTCGCCAGCCGATCTGCGCGGCGCGGCGGCCTTGCTTGCGGACGCGCGGCGCGTGCGCGTGCATGGCTTGCGTCAGTTCAGTGCGCTCGCCAGCTTTCTTTGTTATGGGCTCGGCATGATCCGCACTGACGCCGCCTTGCTCGACGCGCAAGGACTGGGCGTTGCCGAGGGGCTGGCGCAGTTGCAGCCGGGTGACGTCGTCGTCGTGACGAGCGTCGCGCCCTATACGCGCAGTGTCGCAGAAGCCGCCGTCGCGGCCGCTGAAGCGGGGATGACCGTGATCGCGATCACCGATACGCTCGCGTCGCCGCTGGTGCCGCCCGCGCGCCACGCGTTTCTGATTCCGCATGAGAGCAGCTTCTTCAGCAACAGCATGGGCGCGTATCTGATCTTTTGCGAAGGGCTGCTGAGTCTCGTCGCGACGCACCTGGGCAAGCGGTCGTTGCAGGCATTGTCGCGGCGCGAGCGGCTGATTACCGCGCTCGGGATCGAGACAGGCTAGCCGGCTGCTCCGCGCCGCTCAGATTCTTGTGCGGCGGCCCGATATAGATGGCGTGACGCGCAGGCCCGGTATCAGGATTGTCGAAGCGAGCGTTGCGCAGCGAATCGGCGATGACGAAAAACGAAGAGCCCGCGAAATTGCCGCAAGCCTGACCGCGACCGTGGAACTTGCGATGAAGTCCCCGCGCGTTCACGGTGAGTGAGCGCGCGCCGAATTTCTGCGCTGCGTACCTGGTTGTTATTTCACGCCCAATTCACAATTGAATGCGTGATTCTATTGACCCTCTTTAGCGCGGCCTTAAGGCGAAGCGGGAGCTTTTCTTTTTCGCCAGTGTGCGGTCCCGCAGTAAAGCGCCGACGGAGATTCTCTAGTTGAAGAGCAAACAGTCCCCAACGCGTATTGGCTATTTGCAGGCTCCACACGGTCAAGATGTGGCCGCGGCTCCAGTAGCTTTTGTACTTTTCGGTGCCTGCGCCGAAATCGAAGTCGAGGTGATGTTCGAGCGCCCATCTGACGCAATGTTCTGTCGCAACCGCACCGGGCGAATGCGACGAATAGGCGGGATCAAAGCCCGCTATGAGGTCGTCCACGCAGGTCTTGCCCAATCCGAGAATATCGACGGCAATCGGCGCGCCATCGAGGCTCACGACCACTAGCCGGGCCGAGACCTCGCTTTCTGTCTGATTGAGCAGGGCGACAAGAAAGTTTCTATATTCGGCCGAATATAGCCATTCTCCTTTTTTGTCCGCATGATCGGCCCATTTGCGCTTGCAGTCGAACATCCAGTCCACGAGACGGGCGTTTTCTTCCGCGTTTTCGGGGCCAAGAAAGCGAATTTTCAAGTCGCCTTTTTTCGCCAGGCGTCGTTCCAGCGCACCGGGCTTGTTTTTGAATAATCGCCCAAGCGAAGCGCTAAACGAATCCCAATCGGTCTCGCGGCTGAGCAAGCCGACGGCTGCCGGGTGCGGTGTCTTTGTGACGACGCCACGCTTCGTGGACGCCAGTTCAAACAACCGGGTGTCGGCGTGGAGATAGGGTAGAAGAATGATATCGGCGCCGAATTGCTTCTGGACCTCCGCCCACGCGCGCTCAATCACATTTGAAGCCATCTGCGCGTCTTGAATGAGGATGCTCGTGTAGTCCGTCGATTCACTCGCAAGGGGACGCACAACCGTCCAGCAAAGCCTCCGGTACACGACGAGCGGCCATACCATGACAAGCCGCCCGTGTTCGCGCAAGGTGATGCAACACAGCTTCCGGCCGCGTGGTTCGGCGACCTTGGTCCAACACAGCCAGCAAACGGCAAAAGCCTGGTGGTAGCGGCCTTCCGCTCTTGACCAGAGCTCGTCCCACTCCCGCCGCAGAGCGCGAAACTCGACAGGATCGCTGACTATGTGAAGACGCGAACTCGGTTCCACCATACGCCCTCCAGTATGTTTTGGATTGTTAAGGTAGACCGAAATCGTCGAAGATAGCAAGTGTGATGAACACAGAACTTGGAAGGAAAAGAGGGCCCCGTCAGGATCGGCCATTTGCCAGATAAAGCGCGTCATGTTTCGCTGTGGCTATGGACACAACACTCTGCGCGAGCCGACCGCCGTTCCGACTGCCTATGATAAGTACAGGCGCGCCGCATCCAGCAGGGGACGCTGCACAACGAAGCGCTCGCCGGCTTTTTCGCTTGTGTTTGCGTCGCGAGGCGGGAGCGAATCATGATCGAACTCGACGAACTGAGCGGGATGCCCGTATTTGCGGACCTTCCGCGTGAGCGTCTTCAATGGCTGTGCGAGAACCTGACGGAATTCGCCGCCAGATCCGGGGACGTGCTGCTCGAGGAAGGAGAGATGAGCAGCAATCTGCTGGTCCTGCTCGATGGAGAGGTCAGGACGACGAGGGCAGCCGCCGGCGAGCTTTCCGCTGAACGCTATAGCGCTCCCGAAATTTTCGGCACACCTTGCATGGTTGCATCGATCCCCTTTCCGGCGACGCTCAAGGCGGCGACCGATTGCCGGATCGCGCGGCTTCCGGAGGCGGCCTTCCGTGAACTTTTCGTGTCATGCGGTTCTTTCACCCGCGTCGTCGCCCGCGTGATGACCGACTGGCTCACCGCGCTCGAAACGGCTGGGCTGAATCGCGAGAAACTGGCCGCATTGGGCAAGCTGTCGGCGGGACTCGCGCACGAGCTGAACAATCCTGCTTCAGCCGTGGCACGCTCGCTCGACCACATGCTTGCCGGACTCGATGCGCTCGAGGACTCGGCTCTCGCGCTTGGGGTGCGCGCGGTTCCTCGCGACGCTGTCGATGAATTGAGAGCGCTTGCTGCGCGCAGCGCAACAGAGGCCGCCGCGAGCGCCACGGATGCACTGCGGCACGCCGAAGCGGAGTCGCTGCTCGGTGACTGGCTTGCTGCGCATGGCATGGCGAAACCGTGGCTTGTCGCGCCATGCCTGGTCGCGCACGGGATCACATCCGATGACCTCGGGCAATTGGCCGGCCGCCTCAGCACGGATCAACTCGATGCTGCCATCTCGTGGATCGCAAAGGTTCTGGAGCTGCGCTCGGTGATGCGCGATGCGACGCGCGGCGCAACCCGGATCTCCGATATTGTGAAAGCAGTCAAGTCTTATACCTACATGGACCAGGGGCCGCGGCAGGAAGTCGACATTCACGAGGGTATCGAAGACACATTGACCGTGATGGCGCATGAACTCAAGTCAGGCGTTGCGATAGTGCGCGACTTCAACCGCGATTTGCCACGTGTTCCCGCATATGGCAGCGAACTCAATCAGGTGTGGACACGGATCATCGAAAACGCCGTTGAGGCGATGAGCGGGCGTGGCCAGCTGACTATCCGCACACGTCGCGATTCCGACCGTGCCGTAGTCGAGATTGCCGACACGGGACCGGGTATTCCGCAAGACGCCATGCGTCATCTATTCGAGCCATTCTTTACGTCGAAGCCGGCCAGCGCTGTGCAGGGACATGGCGTGGGAATGGGGCTGCACGTCGCCTATCGTATCGTGGTCAATCGGCACGGCGGTACGATCGAAGCCTGTTCACGTCCCACGGAAACCGTCTTCCGCGTGACTTTGCCGCTTGGCGGCGGCACGGCGGACTTCGATTGAGCGGGGTTGTACACAACGGAACGGGAACGCTCATGTGTCGTTGCCTGTCACGATAAAGTCACGGATTCTGCCGTCGTCTGTCAACGACGGCTCGCGCCAGCCGGTTTCGCGGTGTGCATTCATGAAGGCGAGGTTGTGGGCTTGCCAGCAATGGCAAAACCCGACATTTCTATTTGGGACCTACAGTCTGAATGTTGATAATTAAGATTATGTCAAATTATATTTAGCCGTGTTCACCTGAGTACCATGTCACTGATGACCGTCATTCCCTAGCCAGTTTCACCCCGCCGATAACAGCACCACGGCATTCTCACTCACGACTGCCTATCGCATTCGCCACTGCCGTCGCGCTTTCAAAATCTCCGTCCGGGCAATGCCGCTAGCGCTTCCATGGCGTCTTCATCGGCGGCGTTCTGCTTCGCCGTCTTCAGGAGGTCTTGCTTAGGTGCGGTGCAGGAAATCACGCTCCCTTGTGCGTCTTTTACACGTCGACGAACGTCCGCCCAGGCGCACTAGGCGCATTTGATGTGGACATCGCAAACCTCCCGTCTGGTCGCTCGATGTCGGCATTGCGCATGCGGCGTTCCAAGGCAATCACTGCTGTTAGCCGCGCCCGGAACAACCGCGCGCCAGCGAGCGATCATGGCTGACCGCAAAAACCGGGTAACGCAGCAGCCTGTATGGCGGCACCGTTTTGGAGTACGGGCCGCCGATAACATCAACCTTGCGCCTGATCCGCTTCCGGCGCGTTGCCTTTGTCGCCCGCCGTCGACGCATCTTCATCTCCCGTCTTCGCCGCTGCTGCCGCTTCCTCGTTGGCCTTCGCGGGCCTCGTCCGCCCGCCCGACGATCGACGCCGTGCAAACGCCGAATCCGCTGCGGTGACCTTGCCCGTCTCGGCGCCCGCCAGATCCACGCGCGGCGCGCCTTCCGTCAGGCTCGCCCAATAGCGGCTGCCGCGGCACCAGGTACTGACGGCATCGCGGATTTCCTGCTCGGTCAGCTTCAATTCACCCGCCTGCGCGAGCAGATCTTCGAGAATGCCGATCTTCAGTGCCACCTTCGGCGCGGGATTCTTCGGAAACGCCAGCGGGAAACGCTTTTGCAACTTGCCGATGGTATGCACGACGGGATCGACGGGATTTTGATTCTGCCTCGCTGCCGGGCGAGCATGCTCCGGCTTGCGGGCACCCGTCTTCGCAGCAGGCCTGTCGGCCGTCCTGGCCGCAGGTTTGGCGTCTCTGGCTTTCGTGTCCTTCGCCTTGGCATCCTTGTCGCCCGCGTGCGACGGATGCCGCTCGGAGGCCTGTTTCTGCTTGCGTTGTGCGTTTGCCTGTTTGGCGAGCTGGTCCCTCAGTTTCGCCAGTTGTTCAAAGCCCATGTGTTCACCTTCATTGCAATGACGCAGGATTGTAGCAGCCGACCGGCATCTTCACGCCGCTGGACTGCATGCAGCCGCTGGGCCAGCATGCGCCATCTTGATGGCGGTTTGCTGTCGACAGGCGTCGGCGCGTCGATGAGCGTCCCCGTCTCGCGGTTAATCGCCGCCCTATCGCCCTGAGCAAGACGGTGACAGTCCACGTTCGCGCGACAGCTTGCCCGCAGCCGACGCGGCGAGCAAGCCTCGGTCCCGCTGCGCTTGTGTCCGTTGTTTCACGGTACATTGCGTCACGCGCCCCAAAAAACAAAGCGCCGCGATTGCGGCGCCCTGCTCTGCTTGCTCTGCTCGATGAACGTCGAACGGTATCAGAACCGGTGCACCATGCCGACACCCACGCCCACCATGCTGCGCGATGACGACGGCGACGTCTGGAAGCCGTCGCCGATGGTCGCCGTCGCGTTGATGATCGACCGGCCGT
>NZ_JAGIPX010000064.1 GCF_017814945.1 Paraburkholderia sp. LEh10 | reverse complement strand
TTCGGCATGAACGTCGCCGTCTTGCCGTACGTGTGCGCGACGTTGTGGATGATGTACTTCAGTTGCTGCGTCCAGTCGGCGCGCTGAACCAGCGTCGAGAATTTCGTGCCGATTTCGTTCTGGCCCTGGCCCGCCACTTCGTGGTGGTGAACCTCAACAGGAATGCCGATCTGTTCGAGCAGCAAGCAAATCTCCGAACGGATGTCCTGGAACTTGTCGACAGGTGCGACGGGGAAATAGCCGCCCTTCGTGCCCGGACGGTGACCCGTGTTGCCGCCTTCGAATTCCTTGCCCGACGACCACGGTGCTTCTTCCGAACCGATCTTGACGAAGCAGCCCGACTGGTCCGTGTTCCACTGGACCGAGTCGAAAATGAAGAATTCCGGCTCCGGGCCGAAGAAGGCCGTATCGCCGAGACCCGTGCTCTTCAGGTAGGCTTCGGCGCGCTTCGCGAGCGAGCGCGGGTCGCGCTCGTAGCCCTTGCCGTCAGCCGGTTCGACGACGTCGCAGGTCAGCACCAGGGTCGACTCTCCATAGAACGGATCGATGAAGGCGGTGTTCGCGTCCGGCACGAGCAGCATGTCTGACGCCTCGATGCCCTTCCAGCCGGCAATTGAGGAACCGTCAAAGGCATGGCCGCTCCTGAACTTCTCTTCGTCGAACGCCGACACCGGCACCGAAACGTGTTGCTCCTTGCCGCGTGTGTCTGTAAAGCGGAGATCGATGAAATTTATCTTGTCATCGGTGATCCATTTCATAACCGACGAGATCATGACTATCCTTGAATGTGTTCAAAAATCTCCGCTACGGCGAGATGCCCGCTGCGCTGGGCGTCGTCGAACGGAGTGTTTCCCCATCTGTCTTTTGCGTCGCGTTTCCCGCCGTTCTGCAAGATGTATTGCACCGAAGCAGCCTGGCCCTCGGACGCCGCGAGATGCAGTGCGGTTCGCCCGTCGTAATCGGCGCCGTTGATATCGACACCCGATGCGATGAGTCTTTGGATTTCTTTCGTGTCCCCCTTCGCCGCCGCCCAGCACAAGTCCACGACTCGTGCGTTCCTGACCGATACCTTGCGGCGAGTCGGATCTACTTTTTCCCCCTCAGCGCCCGTCACAATGTCGAAGTTGTGAAACGAATATTTCGACATCAGCAACTTGCAAAACTCGATGCCTCTGACACTATTGCCATGCTCGTCAAGTGGCGGCGACCAGACGCAAAAGCCCAGAACTTCGGGAACCACAACCATGATTCCGCCGCCGACGCCCGATTTCGCCGGCACACCGATCAAGAACGCGAACTCGCCGGAAAAGTCATACATGCCGCACGAATGCATGAGCGAGAGGCAGTTCTTGACCGTTTCGATCGAAAACACCCGCTCATTCGTCAGCGGGTTGACGCCGCCGTTGGCAAGGGTGGCGGCAGCAATGGCCATCGATTCGCATGTCATTTCCACCGAGCAGCACTGGAAATAGAAGTCCAGCGTTGCCGAGATACCCGTGTTCTTCGGGAACGCCGCGTTCTCCCGAAGGAAATACGCCAGTGCGAAATTCCGGTCCGCCGAATCCCGTTCCGAAAGGAATACGGTGTTATTGAACGAAACGTCGCCATCGGCCGTCAGGCGCTTCCAGGTCTCGAGCACATGCGCGAACCGCTCCGACGCGGACTTTTCGCTTTTGATCAGCGAGCAACTGACGATGGCGCCCGCATTGATCATTGGATTGTGCGGGCGCCGTTTTGGGTCCAGCGTGATGGCATTGAAGGAGTGACCGCTCGGCTCACGGCCGATGTGTGCGTGCAATGCCTGCGGCCCCACTTCCTCGGAGGCAAGGCAATAGCTCACTGTCTTCGAAATGGACTGGATGCTGAACGGATCCTTCGCATCGCCGTAGTGCACGCGTTGCCCGTCGACGCTGCATATGCCGAGTCCGAACTTTTCGGCGGGGACACTTGCCAGCTCGGGGATATAGGCCGCGACTTTCCCGTCGACCACGTTCGCCGCTTCCTGAAAGATGAGTGCGATCGACCTGCAGAATTCGTCCCAATCCGGAATCACGAGTGAGTCCTCTGCCACACGACGGATAAGGCTGGGGTTGAGGGCAAACAGTTCGTTGAATTCGCTAGAGGTTGCGATGGATCGTGCGTTCTTGTCCTGACCCATGCGATCGAATATTTCCCTCGCGCGCGGGTCATCGCTCAAAATACCTGCGGCGCGCAATCGTTCCGTAAGACCTTGGACGGGTAGCTCGGTCTGCCCCGCTTCCAGAAAGAGCTTGTAGAGCCCATGGTCCGGTGATTCCGTCAACTTTCGTGACGGTTGCGACGCTTGCGACGCGGGGTCCGGACCAGGATCGGATTCAGGTCGCTGTGACCGCCGACTGGCAACGATGGATGCTTTGTTCATGGCTGGCTCCATCAAACGACGTGTTCGCCGTGAAGCGCAATATCGATCCCTTTGCGTTCCTCTTCCTCCGTAACACGTAGGCCCACGACCATGTCGACGATCTTCAACAGGATGAAGCTCACGCAGCCGCTGTAGACCAATGTGAATAGTATGCCCTTCGACTGCAGCAGCAGGCTGCCGTCCGCGCCGCCGATGTCCTTGACGGCGAACACACCCGTCAGGATCGCGCCGACGATACCGCCGATGCAGTGCACGCCGAACGGGTCGAGCGAATCGTCGTAGCCCATCTTGTGCTTGAGCCACGTGGCCGACCAGAAGCACACCACGCCCGCGATCAGGCCGATGGCGAGCGCGCCGCCCACGCCGACGAAGCCCGAAGCCGGCGTAATGGCAACCAGACCTGCCAGAGCGCCCGACACGATGCCGAGCACCGAAGGCTTACCCTTCGCGATCCATTCGGCAAACATCCAGCCCAGTGCGGCCATGGCCGTTGCAACCTGCGTCGTCATCATCGCGAAACCGGCACGGCCGTCAGCGGCCACTGCCGAACCCGCGTTGAAGCCGAACCAGCCAACCCACAACATCGACGCACCGATCATCGTCAGCACGAGGTTGTGCGGCGCCATCGAGTCCTTGCCGTAGCCGGTACGCTTGCCGAGCACCAGACAGCAGACGAGGCCCGCGATACCCGCGTTGATGTGCACCACCGTGCCGCCCGCGAAGTCGAGGATGCCCGCGCTAGCCAGCCAGCCCGTCGGTTCCCAGACCATGTGCGCGATCGGCGAATAGACGATGATCGACCACAGCGTCATGAAGATCAGCATTGCGGAAAACTTCATGCGGTCCGCGAACGCGCCGGTAATCAGCGCCGGCGTGATGATCGCGAACGTCATCTGGTAGACGAAGTAGACCGATTCCGGGATGGTCGGCGCAAGGTGGCTGACGGTGAGCGTCGTCGCCTTGTCGCCCTTGATATAGGCCATGCCGTGCAGCATCACGCGCGAGAAGCCGCCGACGAACGAGCCGCCTGGCGTGAACGCGAGACTGTAGCCGATCACCGTCCAGATCACCGTCACGATGCAGGTGATCGCGAAGCTCTGCATGACGGTGGCAAGCACGTTCTTCTTGCGAACCATGCCGGCGTAGAAGAGCGCGAGACCGGGGATCGTCATGAACAGCACGAGGGCCGTCGAGGTCAGCATCCAGGCGGCATCGCCCGAGCTGAGCTTCGACGAATCGACGGAAAACGGTGCAGTCGACGCGGCGGGTGGCGCGGCCGCAACGGCCGCAGTGACCGGTGCAGCGGAAGTTTGCGCTCCGGCATCCGAAAACAGGCAATACGCCAGGATAACGAACGACAGGAACACCATCACATCCAGAAGCTTCTTTGCGAACATAGGTACCATCATTTCTCTTTATCCTTCAGTAACGAGTTCAGAGTTTCTGATCCGGACGCCACGGATCACATCCGAAACCAAAATGGAAATGCCGTCCGGCGCGGCCTTGTTGCATACTGCCAAAATCGCCCCAACGATTTCATCGACGATCGTCGCACTGACAACCGTCTCGAGCCTGATCTCCAACGCGTTCTCGAAGACGCACGCTCGCGAACGATCAAACTCCGGGTCCATCTCATCAAGTGACCGTTGTCTCGCTGGGGAAATCGTCATTCCCTTGATACCGATCGGTAAAAGCGTGTCGCGAAGATCGTCCAGCACGTGCTCCGGGATCGTGGCGGTAACGAGTTTCATGAGGTCGTGCCTCAGAGCCGCGCGGCCATTGCTGAATTCCTGTCATCAAGTCTGATTCGACACATGGCTGACCATCTCGCGCGCTTGTAATAGATCGGACGGCATCGGGCATCCATCTCTGCTGCGCGCGAATCGCGGCCAATCGGTGGCCTGCAAATGTGTGCCTCTTTGGCACTCTTGGCAGACTCACTAACAAAACAGTCGATCCCGCGAGTTATTCCATGGTCGAAGCCAAAGATCGACTCTTGGCGAATGGCCGGTACGCTTATCTACGGGTCAATGTCATGCAACCAGAGCGCGGCGTTGTATGCCGCCGACCCGATCATCAAGAACGCCCGAATACGAGCATGACTCCAGGGAAATTCGCCATGCCGATGTCCACTTCTCCGGCTTACCGTGATGGATATGGAAGAAGCACACCCCCAAACTCATCAGACGATGCACAAGTCGACCGGAAAATGGCAATGTGAGGAAGCCACTCAGCGAGCAGAAGTACTACCCGCCACGTCAGATGCTTACCGCTGGCAGGGTTTCGCGGGCGCGTCTAACAGCGCTTCGCCAAAGCAACCCAGAATTCGGCCAGCATCTCCTCGAGCAACCCCTCGACCGGCTCAAAGCTCGTATGGAGCAGGTGCAGTTGGTTATTAAATGTCACGGCACCGACTACTTGCTCCCCAACGACGCCCATACTGACAGCGGGCCCCCACAGTGACTCCAGTTTCAGTGGACCATACTGACGCGGAAGATTGACGACGCCCAGATTCGTCACAACGGCGTCCCTCGGAAACTTGTCGAGAAACAGCGCGCGGGCTTCGTCAGGTTCGCTAATGTTGGCGGCCATGCCGTCTGCGCCAAGCACCATTCCCGCCAGCACCTCGGGCGACTGAATACTCACGAACGCTTGGCCAAGATGACGTGCTCGCGCCCATAGGTTTGCATCGCGGGGACCGTCGTCCACGAGAACGACACCGCCTGTACAAAGGCCAAGATGATCGCTGTCATCAAGCAGCCGTCGCCGCAGGTCGACAGGCGATACGATGCGCATGTATTCCCGATCGACCCCTGGCGCCAGATGTTTCGATGCCATCGCGAGACACGCAGCCAGTGCCGAGTGCACGGTGGTGCCCTCCGCCCGGGCGCGGTTGCGCAAGTCGAGCGTCATGCTTGCCGTCAGAGCTATAGCATCGACAAGTGGCGTTGATCCATCAGCATACCGAAATTTGTTCTCTGCCCACTTCGCCACAGGCGCTTGGTGACTCGCCCATTCTAGTGTCGGCGATTGTGCAAGCATTGGTCCATACCTGCGTCCGATAAGGCGCTTAACCGCGGCGGTCTCCTGGCTCCGCACGAGTTTTTTCCCGGACAGCGCCCGCATTAGATCGCCGAGCAAATACGTTAGAGACAGACCGTCGGCGATAGAATGATGGGCGACAAGAATGATGATCGCGCGGTGCGTCTCGTGAAGTAACGTCGCGCGAAGAAGTGGTGGCTGAAGGTCATCAAATGGAAGCACGATCTGCCCGGCAGCTTCCGCGGTCCAGGCCAAGGGATCATAGGGGACGACGTTCAAGGGAATGGATTTCTGCGGCGCCTGCCGGAAGGCGGGGACGCCATAGATTTCCTGTTCAATTCGTGACCAGATCAGGGGTGAATGCCGCGCAACCCTGTCCAGACTGTCTTGCCATTGATCGACGCTCGTCGGACCAGTGATCTCGCCGACCACCGCGAAGTGATTCGGGTGCTTTTGATTAAGAAGAAAGAATAACTTTTCAAACCCGCCCAATGCACGTTCAGCGCGCTGGGTGAATGACTCTATCATTATGCTCATATCGGTTATACCTTTAGCGTTGGTTGGCCGCGGCGAGCCTCGCCTCGATCCAGCAGAACTGCACGGATCGTGGATGACACTCGGAGGCAACATTGGCACGAAGTATCCGGCTCAAAAACTGTCAATTCCTTCGTAGAACACGCCACTGCATATAAATATTCACCATTGTGTTTTAACGTTGGTCACTGGTTAATGCGACGTTCATTTCCGTGGGGTTTGCGATGTACCTGAAGAATGAAAGAGATGCTATTTTTAGTTTTACCCAATTGGTTTCTCTGCGCGGAATCCGATTGGTGTATAGGTATCCTGAGACGCGGGAATGCAACCCGGGTAGCCGTGGCGCTCGATCGAGCGCATGCGGCGTTCGAGTTCTCCCATATCCCTGCTCGATGCAAGATAGGCCTCCCGGCGACTACGCTCGGTCTTTTCAAACAACTCACCAATTTTCCTGCCAAGACTTGCAAGATTTACTCCATAACGTTGTATTCCTAAATATTACAAATATGATGATCCATACTGTCGCGATGATCTGATCCATCGTTTCACTGCTGTTTTTCTCAATAGAACAGCCGGGGGGCGTGAGTTATTCCACGCCATTGCCGGAAGTGTAAAATCTTCGTTTGATCATGCAATGGCTGTGCGCAAACGCAGCTCATGGAGGCGGCACCCGGTTGTCCTCATACGCATGCGTCCATGCAACAGCCCGGCCCGGCGCGTGACGGAAGACTTGCTCGCCAGATGCTATTTCGTGGCGACGACGTGTGTCGTTTTCATCGCGAAAGAGCATCGGCGAGACCGGCCACGTGCAACACGACGTCGACGATCCGCTGGATGGTCAGGTCCGGGGTCGTTCCGGCCGTCCCCGTGGTTTGCCGCGAAATGAAAGTCTCCGGTGCAATCAGGTTCACCATCACGTTGCACGGTGCGAGGTCGGCGGCCAGTGCACGCGTAGCATGGTCGACGCCTCCGGCCAGCAGCGAAGGAAGCTGCGTTGTGACCTGCTCTCTTCCCTGCATCGCGACGCTGGCCGTCACGCTGACAATGTGCCCGCACCGTCTCGCAGACATATACCGGGCAGCGTGCCGCGAGAGGTATACGAAACCTCGCAACGGTGCGGCGACCATGTATTCAAGGTCTTCATTCGAATAGTCGGCCAGCGGCTTCGCAACAACGCCACTCAAGTTGTTGATTAACACATCGACCCTGCCGAAGCGCTCGATTGCAGTATCGAACAACGTCCGGGTCGCCGCGGGCTTCGCGATGTCGCCCACGACGAACGCAAACTGGCCAGGATGGCCAAGCCTTGCGGATACCCGCATGCGCTCCGGAGTGAGCGCACTGCCCACGACATTGTGTCCGTGCATGAGACATGCGTGCGCGATCGAAAAGCCGATCGCGCTCGATACCTCCGTCACAATGACAGTCCGTTCTCTTGTGTGCATCGCATCTGAACCGATCGCCTTGCCGTCCGTGCCAATTGCTGCGCCCTTGTTGTTGCGCCTTTATTGCTGGGCCGATTTGGCGGCCGCCTTCGAATTGGCGGCGTCGGCCAGTACTTCTTTGTACGTGAACTGGGGATTCGAATGCTCGAATCCATCGATCAACTTGGTCACGAGCTTCACCACATTCGTATCACTCAATGTCGACAGAGTGGAAAATCCATCGTTGCTTTCGTCCGCCGGCATAGCTCCATCTCCCGGCGCGATGGGTGCGCCCCTCGAAAAACAGAACAGCCGGCCCCCGCTATCTATTCCTTCGCAAATCGAGGCTGATGCTTTGACATCGGCCGCATATCAGGCCTTCAGAAGATCTTTCCAATCGGCGAATTTGCTCGGGACATAGCTCACCTTGCCCCAGCTTCCTAAGATCCGCGCGAATCCCGAGTAGCCATTTCCGCACGAGACCGGTCAGCTCGGCCTTGACGAACTTATCCAGTTCGACGCAGCGCGCGCGGGCATCCTCGGTCTTCGGCGTACCGGCCCCGCTCGAGCCCTCCCTTGATATACGTCGCCTGAGCGAGCGGAGGATCGGAACCCTTGTTGACCAGTTGCCGCCAAGCGTCCATCGGGTCGGTCGCGCCAGTGCCTGTCGCCCACGCCATCACGGCGGCACCGAATTTGACGGCCTCTTCGCCGAATTTCGTCGAATTGGCATCGTTCGCGACCAGCGGATGGTCGTCTTGCGTGTCATGCATCAAGCCGATATTGACGTGATCCCGGATTTCCTTGAAGAACGTGTACAAGTATTCGAACCTCACCTTGAGGTTGGCATCGGCTTTTGTGATGTCGCCGCCACTGCCGCCGACCGCATCGAGCTCCCGCCCGCGTTGCGGATCGTCAAGCACGACAATTTCCCGGTAGATATTGGAGATGACTTTGTCGAACGCGTTGAAGACATGATTGCCTTTGGCCATGGTGTGTTCCGTTCAGATTGCCCGGTCGATGTAAAGCGCCGTTCAACGTGCCGGCGCTCGGGATTGAACGATCCGGTCGAGCGATAGATGAGATGAGCACTCAGAGCCAATCGTGAAAATAGCTATCCCTGACCTTGTGCATGGGGAAGTACCAGTTATCTCGCATGAACAGCCTGTTTTGCAGTTTCTGATCCGACGCCTCAGAACGGGCCTGCTCCATGAACATCCGGTTGCGGATCGCGTTGAACCCCGAACTCTCGGCTGCGGCTGTGGGCCCCGTCATTCTGATTGTGGAGCCGCGGAAATCATTCATGTATTCAGTTCGCAGATCGTCGCTCGTCTTGAGCGATTTGAATTTGCTGTGTATGAGCGATTTGTAGGACTTCAAACCACGGCTACCAACGTGGCCCGCAATGATGGAATTGCTGATCGGTGGTGGCTCGTCGCCTGTGATGTTGTTTGCCCACCAGACCGGATTCAGCCAGTCGCTCTCGCCCACGCCGTTACGCCAGGCGAAGTTTACGGCGGAGAAGCGCGGGTAAGACTGGTGGCAAATGATTTCGCCCAGGGGACTGACGCAACTGACGTCGGTATCGACATAGATACCGCCGTATTGAAGAAGAATTTCGACGCGCAGGATGTCGCTGGCTGAACCGAAGTTGGCTCCTCGATTGACCAGTTCCATTCGGTAAATAGCGGAATTCTTACCCATCTTCAGATCGCGTTGCACCTCGCGCAGTTTGAGCTTATGAGCCTTGCAGAAGTCCATGATCGAATTGATGTGCTTGACCCGCAGTCCTTGCAATGCCTCTCCACGCATGTTGAGGTACTTGTCCAGATATCTGATCGTTGCTGAATCGCCCCCATCTGCTCCCAAGCGCCCGGCCACTTCACTCCATTGCTGCGCAGAAACGTTGGCATTGTTTTGCGCGCTGATCTGGCGGCGACGTTCGCCTGTCAGTAACTGATTGGCGTCGATCCACAGATTCACCTCCCAATCCGGGTTCATCCTTGGAAACGTTACGATGCAATCGCGGTTTCGTTGCGGGATATCGCCGCCGATCCAGATAACATGAACGACCTTCGGAATGGCTCTCACGTTTCGAACTCCTTATACGTGTCAATTTCTTTGTATCGCCCCGGCGCGCGACCCGCCGGTTGCGCTACCGCGGAATGCCGGGAATCGCGACGACGGCCGGCGCACACTCGTCGAATCGATACGGAAAATCGCTATCCTCCACGCTCACGCGGACCAGCTCGATCGCGCGGCCGTCGATCATGCGCGCGAGAAACTCACGGCTGATCGACGGCAACATGGTGTTGGTCACAATCGCGTCGATCATCCGGCCACCCGATTCGCTCTCGGTACAGCGTCCGACAACCAGGCGCACGACCGCGTCGTCATAGTCGAACGCCAGGCGATATCGCTCCTCGACACGCCGTCTGATCCGACTCAGCTGCAGCGTGACGATCCGCGCGAGCGGACTCGATCTGGACGCGGGGTGCCCGATTCCGCGCTATGAATTTCTGACTGCTCTGCTTCGATGCCATGCGCGTGGTCCTTTGGGATACAAGAGGTTTCAGGGATTCGACGAAGTCGCGTGACCCAAAACCGGCCGGCCCGCCATGGACTTGTGCCGTTGCGCGACCGCCGTCCACGTTCACAGAACAGCGCAGCTTCGCAATCTATTCCACGTTTCCTCGATCGACTTGCATGGGCTTCCGGTCACGACTGCATCCCCTGCGCAAATCAGAACAACCAGCACGCGGCGAATATTCCGTGGCCCGGATCGGTGAATCGCAGTAAGCGCGATAGGGGACCGCGCATCGCACAGTGGATTCATCGACGCGAGAAGGAATAAATGCGCGAGGGTAGCTGTTGAGTCGGTATCAACGCCTTAGCCGACAGTGGATTCACTGCACCACAGGCGATGACACGTTTAGCAAAAACTTGATCGAATGCTCGCCGGAGCGCCACTTCGGCTCGTGCCGCTCGGCCTTCTGGCGTTCGCCTCGTACGCGCATGCCGACTGGACGCTCGTGAGTGCCGGCACGCCCGTCACCGCTATTCACGCAACGAGCGTGCATCAGATCGACGCCGGTCAGCGTCTTTCGCAGGACGACATCGTCGAGACACCGTCAAGCGGCGTCGTGCAGATCCAGGACGAGAACGGCAATACCGTCGCGCTCGGCCGCGACACGCGCGTGCTGCTGACACGCGATGCGCATGTCGCGTTGCTGCGCGGCTGGGTCAAGGTGCTGCACGCGTGCAGCGTGGCGAACTACGCGACACCCGTCGTCGATACCGAACGCACGCGGTTCACGCCGGCGGATGGCACCGCGCTGGTCATCGCCGCGGCGCCGCCCGGCTATGACAGCGCGGACGCGGTATTCTGCGAAAGCGGCTCGCCCAAGGTGCTAGCATTCGGCAAGTCGCGCAGCAAACCGGTCGAAGGCCGGATCGACGCACATCAGTTCGCTCTGCGTGCGAAAGCGAACGAGACGATCTCTGTTTCCGAAAGGCCCGATCCGAAGTTCGTCGCGGCGATGCCGGTCACGTTTCGTGACGCGCTGCGCCCGCTCCCCTCGCCGGCGAACATCCGCAATCTCCCGACCCACGACCTGCGCCCGGTGACCTACGACGACGTGTCTGACTGGCTCGGCAGTGCGCTCGCCGTCCGGACCGACCCGGCGACGCGCTTCACCGGTCGCTTCCGCGCGCGCCTTGCGGATCCGGTATTCCGCCGCGATGTGAGGCAGCACATTCGCGAGTTGCCCGAGTGGCGACCGCTCGCGTTTCCATAGCCGCGGCCGATGTCGCGCGCCGCGATTCTCGCGGTGCCTTCCGCTCACCCATCGATATCTGCTCGCCCATGAAGTGCAACGTCTGCATGAGACCGAAATCGACCGAACCGTTTGCGTTGACATGTACCGCATCGGGGCGATCGCGCGACTCCCGCCACGCGACCGCGCGCAAAATCGGCGGACTCATATGCCGTAGGCGGCGGCATCGTCAAAGGAATCCGCGCGCGGGTTCTTGCCATCCATACTGCAGCGCGACGCCCACAACGACGCCTGTCGGGACGGGCAACGATCTGGCATTCGACAGTACGAAACGACCTTGGAACGCCAGTTCGTCGAAACCCGCAACCCAGTTGGCTGGGATTTTCTGAACTACTTCTTGACGTCGTCCGGGTTGTACGTGACGTACATCTTCGTATAGCCCTTCGTATTGAAGGTGCCACTCCACCCTTTGGGGATCGTTACCGCTTCCCCCGCATGGACTGTCACAACGGAGCCGTCCGTGGAGGTCAGCGTGGCGCCGCCGGAAATGAAGTAAAGAAACTCGTTGTACGGGTAGTCCTTGTCGACCTCGTTCAGCGGGCCGGATTGGTACAGCCCCGTTTGAAATCCGGCGTCTTTCGATGTAAACGTGACGATGTCCGTTGTCGCATTGCCATCCTTCGTCTCATGCACGGCGTCCTTGCGTTGAAAGATCGAGCCGTGGATTTCAGGCTTCGTCACCTTGATCGGCTTGATGACGTCCGCCTGCGCGTGCACTGCGACGATGGAAAGGGCGCCAAACGCCAAAGCGGCACGCGTGGAGGCGATTCGATGCGTCCAATGTGTTCTCATACGCGATCCGGAATGTGAATATTGAAGAGATACTGCAACGAATGAAAAACCCAGCCCCGAGGGGCGGGGAATCTAAGAACGTCTCGCTTAAAACAGCGCGAACTAACTAATGATCTGAAAACGCTTCGCACACGCTATGTCGGCAAGCTCGCGCTGCGGATTATGTAACGGTCGTGGGCTCATTCCAAACCGACATGCGCGTGGTTCAAACGAAGGTGTTACATTTTCGAAACGCCGAATTCCATTGCCAGCGCCGCTCCGTTGATTTCCCGTGTAACCCAGAATCGACGTCTTCTGAACCACGCCCCGAAACATATCATCGCATCCTCGGCCCGCCGCGCCCCGACGTGGATGTGCGCCTTGCGTTTGTGTGCAAGAGATTAGCGCCGAAACTAGCAGGCCGACATTCCTTCCTGTACACCCGCGTTTGGAATTCGATTCATATATCCATCCGTTTCTCGATTTTACGAAGCGTTGGCATCCACTTTTTAGCCGACATCATAACGCATGAGGCTCTACTTAACGCACCTGTCAATACTTGGTGGGACATCAAGAAATGTATTCACTTGCGATACAACAGCCGGTTGTGCTGAAAGAGCAAATCGTGACTTGAGTTCGGATAAAGGCTCAACTGTGCGGCCGGAATATGCTCGAACAATGCGTAGGAATTGGCCGTCGGTACCATCGTGTCGTTGTTATCGCTCACAACAAGAACTGGCTGTGAAATCTCTTCTAGTTCGGCGTAATTCTGCGCCGCACTCTACCCCAGCCGATAATCGCTTTCAGTTGAGCTTGTGTGGTCTGATCTGATACCGGTGCCTCGGGGTGCACCTTATGGTGGTCAATACGCTTCATGAAGCCGGCGCCGGCCGCGCGTCCTTCGTCTGAATCTGGACCCGTTAGTTCGATGAAATCTGCGGGTTGACTACCGCGTTACAGTGTTGGAAGGAACGTAGACGCGCCACGCGTGTCTACGTCAACGCCCTGCTCACGGAGCACTGTCGACAGATTTTCGGCTTCGCCGACCCGGCGCGAAATGCGCGCCGATTGCCTGCCGCGCGCGCGATAGTCGGCTCATCACGGTTCCAATTGGCACGTTCAGAACCTGAGCGGCTTCCTCATAACTCAAGCCCTCCACAGCGACGAGCAGCATCACTGCGCGTTGAGCCTCTGGCAGTCGCATCACCGCATCGATAATCTGCCTGTTCATCAAGAACTGCTCCGGCGTCCTCATCGACTGATCGGTGACGTTCTGCACCTCGCCATCGTCCCATTCCACACTGGAACGCTCGCGCACATTGCGCGCTTGCAGTTCGTTGATCCAGGTCGTGTGGACGATTGAAAACATCCAGCTAAGAGGCGCAGTGTCCGGCTGCAATTGATGCTCTCGCTCTAGCGCCCGTATGCACGCACGCTGCACCAGATCCTCCGCGTCGTGCCTGTCGCGAGCAAGGCGCAGCGCAAATGCAAACAGGCGTGGCAGCATCGAAGGAAGCATTCCATGTAAATCCGCGCTGCTCATCCGCTGCAATTCCACATTGGTACCCAGCGCGTCGCACACTTCGCACGCGTGCGTTGTAAGGACGTTAGTGTGATGTGAGGGCCGCAGCAGCGCGAGAAACGAAATACTGAAAGTGTCTTGAGCATGTGTACGTCCACCCGAAGGGCCGTTCAGGGCCGGCTAGCAACGAATGTGTCGGCGCTAGCCCTGGCGGGACACTGACTGCTCGTCGCGCGCGGGCTCGGTTCATTCGGACATCACCTCAGGCCGGACGATCGAACGTGCCAGGACTTGAGTGCGTCGCCTTCCAGCTTTCGGTGCGCTCCGTCGTCGCCCGCGCCAGCGCATATTTGACGCCTTGTACATCGAAATCGCCCGTATAGACAGGCGAGCCGGGCTGCTGCCTCCATGAGTCAGCGATCGTGCCTGCGTCTACTGGATCGAAGCCGATCTGATCGACGAGTCTGAACACGACTTCCTTCGCCTCCGGGTTGTCGCCTGCCACGGGCAGCGCGATGCGTCCCGACATGCCAGCGGGCTTGCCCATCCCTTCGAGGTGCGCGGCGTAGATGTTGTTGAACGCCTTGACGACGGCGTGGCCGATCTGCTCCTCAACCCAGCGGCTTTCGGGCGCGCCCATCTCGATGCCGTCGATGCGCCCATCACGTTGACGAGGGTAATAGTTCCCCGTATCCACGACGACAGCTGACGGCTTTGCGTTCTCGAACAGACCTTTCGGCAAATTCGTCACCTTGGCTTGCGGAATCGTCACGACGATCACGTCCGCGTCCGCGACGATATCCTGCACGTCGCTTGCCGTCGCGCCTGTTTCCTTCGCAATCTCCCTCAACGATCCCGCTCCGCGCGAGTTCGCGATACGCACGGCATGCCCGTTTTCGACGAAACGGCGTGCGAGCACCTTGCCGATGTTTCCCGCTCCGATGATGCTGATATTCATGACGACCTCTTGAAAATGAACGAGCCGCGCGCCGCGCTGGAACCTTCAGGCGATGGAATAGCCCGCGTCCGCAAGCAGCGCATGACCGGACACATACGACGAGTCGTCGGATGCGAGGAACGCGACGACCGTCGCCATTTCCTCGGCGGAACCGAAGCGGCCCGCCGGCGTGCTGGCTGCAAACGCATGCTGCGCTTCGACCGACGGCCAGATGCCACGATGATGGAACGGCGTCTCGATCAGCCCCGGACATAGGGCATTGACGCGCACGCCGCGCCTGAACCATTCGATCGATGCCGTCTTCGTGATTCCGATCACCGCATGCTTCGTGCCTGTATAGAGTGACGCGTTTTCGAAGCCGATCACACCCCCCATCGACGCATTGTTGATAATGCTTCCAAAGCCCTGTTTCAGCATGACTTCCGCTTCATATTTCATGCTGTTGAAAACGCCACGCACGTTTGGTTCGAACACCATGTCAAAGCGTTCCTTGTTCTGTTCGACGAGCGGCGCAAAAATGCCTTCCGTGCCTGCGTTGTTGAACGCGATGTCAAGCTTGCCGTAAGTATCGACCGCAAGCCTCACCATCGCGGCAATGTCGTCCTCTTTCGTCACATCGACGACGAGCGAGGTCGCGTCGCTGCCCGCCGCCGTGATCGCGGCCACGACTTCGTCCAGTTCGGTTCGACGCCGCGCCGTGGCAATCACTTTCGCACCTCGTTGCGCGAGCAGGATCGCCGTTGCCTTGCCAATGCCAGAACTCGCGCCCGTAACGAGCGCGACCTTTCCTTCCAGTTGACGGAAATGGCCGCTATTTTTCGAGGCATCTGATGCGTTCATGATGATCTCCAGTTGAGTCGCGGCTAACCGCATGCAATGCATTATGCGCAGGACCGATGTCGAAGAGAACGGCCAGACGGGGCATTCAGAATTCCCTCACCAGGAATAATTGCAGCGGCGTTCTGCTGCGCTAAGATGCGTCGATGGCATCGACCGCATCGACGGACAGAAAACCGGCAGACCATGGACAACCAGATCGAACTCATCCGTATCTTCACCGCAGCGACGCAATCGGACAGTTTCCGCGAGACGGCGAGCCGCCTCGGCACGTCGCCTCAGGTCGTCACACGTGCAATCCAGCAACTCGAAGAAAGGCTGGGTGAAACGCTCTTTCATCGCAGCACGCGCAGCGTGCGCATCACGACGTTCGGGAAGACCTTTGCCGTGCGTGCGTACGCGCTTCTGCAGTCGGTCGACGAACTGTTCGAGGTGAACAGCGATCAGACGGGTTCAATCAGCGGCACGGTGCGCGTCACCGCGCCGGGCGGACTCGGCAGGCGCTATGTCGCTCCGGTGCTGATGCAACTGATGGAAGAGCAGCCTGGGATTGTGATCGACATGCGCCTGTCGGATACGCTGTCGTCCGTCGTCGACGAGCAGATCGATATCGGCGTGCGCGCCGGCTTCATCACGGATGGCCGCTTCATCGCGCGGCGCGTCGGCGCGCTGCCGATTCATACTGTTGCGGCACCGCGACTGCTCGATACGATCGGCGTCCCGAAGAGCGTCGATGCATTGCTCGGCATGCCGCTGACCGCGCTAATCGAGCGCAGCACCGGCCGTGCATGGCCATGGACGTTTCGCCATAACCGTCAGCTCGTCCCGCCGCTCCCGGCACTCGTCACCGACGATCCCGAGATTGAAGTGCTCGGCTGTATAGCAGCGCGCGGGATCAGCCAGTGCCCAGAGTACCTCGTGCGCGAACAACTGGCGGACGGCCGGCTCGTACGGGTGCTACCGCGCAGCGATCCCGATCCATGGAATCTCTATGTCTACCGGCCGCAGCGCGGTCCCGTGCCCAAGCGTGTGCGGAACGTGTTTGACGCGTTGGTCAGAGCACTTGCGATGACGGCCTGCACGAGTTGACTGGCACCTGTCTTATCGATGCGCACCACCGCTACGCACGCGCGTGTCACACTTCCGAAAGATGCGCCGCGGCCTTCGAGTTTGGCCGCGGGCATGCGCGCCACTGCGCCACGGCCGCTAGCAGATCACAGGAATCCACCGGAACAGCAGCTATAGCGATTGATGCAACGACGCCAAATACCATAGGGCCGCCAACTTCTGCCTGACGCGGTTGGCTCAGTTGGACCCTCTACGGCCGCTCAGGTCATCTTGACGGCATTTGCTGCTGCGGATGTGTTTCAGACGTTCACGCGCCCCCAGCATCCCCGATGCACGACGATCTCCTAAAAGTGTATGCCTGCGACAAAGCGCGGGTTATCACGGCAACGGGCACATCGGAGTGGCGGATCTGGCGATCGAGTCAATCGGTCGGCTTTCTGGATGTGACGAATGGAGTCTCGATAGTTTGTGTTTGCGGAGCGAATTCGATCAGTGCACAGCAGCCCTCATTTCGCATCGCATGCTGAACCCACTCAATCAGAGAAGTTCAGCGCGCGAATTCGTCCTTCAAACATCTGATAGCGTCGAAAGTCTCCCGCATCAGCAATGCCACGAGTTCCGCGGCGGGCATTGCTCGTGCGAGCTGTACGGCCGCTCCGGCCCATCGGACATCAAAGTCCGAACTGCCATGCGCTTTCGCTGCGCCAATTAGTGCTCTGGTGGCCTCAAAAGCGATTGGGAATTCGGGAATCGGCGGACAGGCCGGATCTTGTCCAAGACGCATGAAAGCGCTGTCAATACCGCGGGCGAGTCTTCCAGAAACCGCCTTGGTGAACACAGTGCGGCTCTGACGGTCGAGCAACGCGGCTCGATCGGCTGCACTGGCCGCGGACTCGTCGGTAACGACAAACGCGGTGCCAAGCTGAGCGGCCTGAGCACCTAACGCAAGCATGGCGGCAATGCCTGCGCCGTCCACGATTCCGCCCGCCGCAACGATTGGCAATGCACTTTCGCGCGCGAGTAATCGGACCAACGTCGCCGTCCCTAGCAGTTCGTCCGCGGCCGCAGGATCGAATGTACCTCGGTGGCCTCCCGCTTCCGAACCCTGAGCAACGATTGCGTCGATACGCGCATCTGCGATCCGCGCCGCATCGTCGAGGTTTGTTGCCGTCGCAAACAGCACGATTCCGGCTTCGCGCAATGCTGTGATAGCCGCGGGCTCGGGCAGTCCGAAGTGACAGCTGACCACGGCTGGCCGCTCCTCGAGCAGCATCGCCAAAACGGCTTCATCGTCGATGAATGTCGAGAAGGTGTCGCGCAACGTATCGGGCGGCCGCGACTGAAAGCGCGCAAAGTGCGGCTTGAGGTATTCGAGCCAACGTGCTTCCCGGGATGGATCGGATACCGCCCGTTTGTGGCAGAACACATTGACGTTGAATGGTTTGTCGGTGAGCGCACGCGTCGCACGGATTACTACGCGTGCGTCCTCTGCTTTCATCCCGCCTATGCCGACAGATCCGAGCGCGCCCGCATTGGATACGGCCGCGGCCATCGCGGGGGTGGCCCAACCGAGCATTGGCGCCTGAATGACCGGCATCTTGATCTTGAGCGTCGCCAGCAGGTTTCGTGACACGATTGAGGAGTTCATTCGTCTCGCTCCCGATATAAATTTGCACCATTAACGGCTCTTTGGCCTTCGCACTAACTGTGCAACGATCCGAGTATGACAACGCGCACAAAAACGAAGCGATGGACGTAGTCGCGAATTGTCAGGACCGGCACGCCATCAAGCGCAGTTCCGGTGTAAGAGCATGGGGCAACCGGCGCCTGGGCGCCAACGGTCTTTACACACTGCAGCAGCCCAGCGAAACCAGGGCGAGCGCGACACACACAACTGTGGCTCGAAACCCACAGCACAGCGGGATGCACGTAAGGCGCTTGATCGCACAGCCGCACATACCGTATGGCCGAGAGCACACAGCTCTATGCCAGTGCGCGCAAGCCGAAATGGAAGCTGGCAACGGCTGGACGCTCCTCCAACAGCATTGGCTGCATTGCGTCGCCATCGAGGAAGCTTGTACAAAGCCACAGCCGCAGCTCATTCAACGGCCCACGTAAAAGCCGGCATGCTGCCGATTGGATCTACATTGCTCCGTCCGATGCTCCTAGGGTGCAAGGTTGATCTTAGGCGCACGAGCGGTCCGCGTTTTCAGCCAAGGCGAATTGCGGTCCGCAATAGCGAAGCCCAATGGAGCGCTGAACCATCGAGTTATCATGTGCGGTGGCGGCCTCGTTCCGTACACTTGCTGCTGGCCTTGCGCCTAACTTGAATCGTGATCTGCAGCGGCCGGGCTAGTGTCAAACATCGCAACGTCGACGTCCCCATTCATGTAGCGGACCGTGTGCATTCCCATGGCGCCCGGGCTGACAAATCCGAGTCGCGTCACGTGCGTCTTCTTATACGAAGTTCTTAGATAAACCACGTATATCTTCTCGCCAGCCGGTCGACAATGTAACGCTTGTGTACCTCGAGTACCCGAAAAGGAAGGCAGTCAGACGGCTATGCAGACGGGTCGACGAAGGCAAAAGCTTCTCGCGCGCTGCCGACGAGATCGAGAAGCAGCGGCTTGAGCGAAGATCGGACCTCGCGCTGGGAGTATTCGTCAGTCGCGTAGCTGATGTTGAAGACGTACGGCGGCAAATGCTTCAGGCCAAGAGGTGACGCAATTGACGTGATTCCCATCTGCCAGGACACTGAGCAATAGCCCTCTCGATCAATCTCTGCAAGAGACCGATTGATTTCGGCAAGAATTTTTGTCCAATCGTCCGGGTGCCGCTCTTGCATCGAGATTTCCAGCGCGGCTCGATCTGTCGCGGACAGCGTAAAGAGATAAGCCCTGCCGAGCGATGTGAGTTCAATGGGCACACGAGAACCGCTTGCGACATGCCGGGAAAGCTCACGCCTGTTCCGGCGCACAGACTCCAGATACACCATGTCTGTCCGGTCCGCGACGGCGAGTCCGACATTGATGCAATGGTCTTCCGCCATCTTTCGCATTATTGGCAAAGCGTGGTCGAGCACATCGGAGTCGAGGCGAAAAGCGTGCGCAAGACTGAGCACGACTGCCGCCAGGCGGTAGCTGGCGCTCTCCATGTCGTAGTAGAGAAAGCCGCTCTCGACCAGCGTCTGCGTCAGGCGGCTGACGGTCGAGCGTGCGAGACCCGTTCGCTCGGCAAGCTCCGCGTTTCCGAGGCGCCCGATACCCGGTCGAAAAGCGCGAAAAATCAATAGGGCGCGCTGGACCGATCGGTTCAATGGTGAAAGTCGTGTTTCGATAGGACGAGTCGGCATCAGTGCGCCCCGCGCGGATGTGGAACAAGGTCGAGCGGCGACGTCGCGGAGGCATCGCTCGTCCATCAATTCCATGGAGTGGAATACAAGGGTATCGAAAGCCGAACCGCTTGCGCACAATCATCGCAGATGAAGTCCCCGACGGCTCGAACGTCTCGCGTTGCGATATCGGGCACTATCGACGTAGTCGTTGTGGTCAACGTAGTGCCAACAATCCTGTTTCGATGGAAACCATGAATACACGTCAGTACTTTGACTATATCATCGTCGGCGCCGGTTCCGCCGGATGCGTCCTCGCGGCCCGACTCAGTGAGAATCCGGATATCCAGGTCGCCCTGATCGAGGCCGGCGGACAAGACGACGCTCCCGAAATCAGCATGCCCGTCGCCTTCCCCTCTCTGTTCAAAACCCAATATGACTGGGACTTCTCGACAGAACCCGAACAAGGCTTGGCTGGCAGAAGGATCTACCTGCCCCGTGGCAAGACCTTGGGCGGAAGTTCGTCAATTAACGTCATGATTTATATCCGCGGCAACCCCGTTGATTTCGATGACTGGGCGCAGCACGAAGGCGCGCCAGGATGGTCGTACCGCGAGATGCTGCCGTACTTTATCCGATCCGAGAACAATGAACGAGGCCGGTCTCCCTATCACGGCGATGCCGGACCTCTCGCCGTGCAGGATGGGCGCTCCCTGCATCCTATCGTAGACCACCTGATTGAAGCGGGCATACGCGCAGGCCATCGCCCCAATGACGATTTTAACGGCGCTTCGCAACTGGGAGTGGGCCGCTATCAACTGACCCAGCGCAACGGCATTCGATGCAGTACCGCATCGGCCTATCTCCACCCCATAAAAGATCGAAAGAATCTCCACATCTTCACAGATAGCCTCGTACACAAGGTACAGTTTCACGGTGTCCGCGCGACGGGCGTTTCCTTTCAGCGATACGACGAGTACAGAACGCTGACCGCGGAAACGGAAGTCATCCTCGCGGCAGGTGCTTACGCTTCACCGCAAATTCTGATGTTGTCGGGCATCGGGCCAGCCGAAGAACTAGGTTCGCTGGGCATTTCCGCGATTGTCGATCTTCCGGTCGGCAGCAACCTGCAGGATCACCTGCTGCTTCCGATCTGCTACCTAACCGACGAGCGATCGCTGTTCGGTGCCGGTTCGCCTGAAGACGCGGCAATCTATCAGCAAGGTCGTGGGCCACTGACTTCAAATATCGGAGAAGGAGGCGTATTCCTCTCGACCTCTGGTGACACGCGCGTACCCGACTGCCAACTCATACTGGGCGCGGCGATGTTCCACGACGAAGGACTCTCGGCGCCTTTCGATCACGCCTATGCTGCGACGGTAACCGCACTGAAACCAACGAGTCGTGGGAAGGTGTCGTTGCGATCGGCGCGCCCCGACGCCAAGCCGCGCATTCACCACAACTATCTGTCAACGGAGGAAGATCGCACATCGATGATTGGCGGTGTGCGTCGGGCGGTGGAATTGCTGGGACAAAACAATCTCGCCGGACTGCGCCGCGCGCCGTTCTCCGTTCCCATGTCCGACGCGTACGACGACATCGCGGAGTTCATCGCTCAACATACCGGCTCGTGTTTTCACCCGACAAGTTCGTGCGCGATCGGTCGGGTTGTTGACACGACTCTCCAGGTTCTCGGCACTGAAGGGTTGCGAGTAGTGGATGCCTCGGTGATGCCGTCAGTCGTTAGGGGTAACACCAATGCAGCCGTCATCGCCATCGCGGAGAAAGCTGCTGATCTGGTGCTTGGAAAACCCACGGCTTGATCACCCTGAGATCTTTGAATTGTTCGCGGGACAGCGCGACACCCTAGGTTCGCACGGGCGTCTCGAAGCCGGCCCCGTTCGCTGGCACTTAAACTTGACGGCGGCCAGGAACGACGAGCCTCCGATTACCGCACGCTCTGTCGTCTACGCGGAATTGACTCGACACCGGACCTTGGAGCAAGCATCTGGGCATCTGCGACCTAAAAGGGAGAAGCGTGCGGGAGACAGCGCAAGAGAATCACCCGCGCTCGCGAACCGCGACCCGACGTTAGCCTCGGGCGGCCCGGCCACACGCCTCTCCGTCGACAGCGCTGCACGAGCCGGAACACTGCTTCAATCACAATTTGGGTGGACCAAATGACGGGCGCAGACCTTGCGCGGATGCTCCCGGATATGCTGCCACGATTGTGGTCTTTTGCACTGCGCCTTTCGGGCAACGCGCATGACGCCGAGGACCTGGTACAGTTGGCGTGCGCGAAAGCGATCGAGCACGCTGATCAAATGGAACAGAATTCCGCTCCACTCAACTGGATGTTTTCGATTCTGCGGTCCATGTGGATCACTGACGTCTGTGCAAGATCTGTACACTATTGCGAGCGCATCGATTTGGTCGACGATTTTTCGATCACAGTGCCTGATCCTGACACGACAGATTCACAAGAGCCAACACAAAACGCTCAGGTAATACGCGCGGTACAGCAACTGCCAGAGGAGCAACGAACTGTCATGTTGCTTGTGGTCATCGAAGGACTAAGCTACCAGGAGGCGGCAGACATACTCGCCGTGCCAATCAGCACCGTGATGAGACGTATGTTGCTTGCGAGGCAGACAATTGGCGTTAAGTTTATGACTCGGGACAACCACGCCAAGGATGCGGAAAATTCCGGGGGAAGAGAGGTGAGCCGAAACGGAGCCGTTTGCCCGCTTTGCGAGGAACACTATCCGGGACAACGCTCAAGGTAGCGACGTGTGAACGCCTTGCGACCCCCATCAATGTGCGGCGAAAGATCAAAGGACCTACAGCGTTTGCGATTGCGCGGGACGGTGCCGGGTTTCATTTTTCAATGAGGTTGCGTGAGCAGGAAGCTGATCGTCTCCTGCCACCAGGCCTCGTCGACGTGACCGATCCAGTCGTTATGTCCCGCCGCCTTGACGACCATCAGTTGTCTCGGACCGGCCAGCGCGTCATAGAGCGCCTTGCCGAAACGCGCAGGAACGATGCTGTCGCTTTCCGCCACCACGACGAGAACCGGGCGGTCGAACGACGCCAGGTGGGTCACGCTGTCATATCGATCGCGCAGCAGCCATTTCACGGGCAGCCACGGATAGTGGTGAGCGGCGACGTGCTCGAGCCGGTCCCATGGCGTGATGAGCAGCAAGCCTGTGACCTTGTCGCGTTCGCGCGAGCCAGCCGAGGCCGCTACGCCGGCCCCGAGCGATTCACCGATGAGCACCAGTGGCTCGCCGTATAAGCGATGCGCAAGCGCGATGGTCTGCTGGGCGTCGGCCAGGAGCGTCTCTTCGCCGGTCGCGCCGTCGCGTGGCCCGTAGCCTGGATATTCGGCGAGGATGACCCGCAGGCCCAACCGGGTGAGCACCCCGGCGTAGAACGAACGGTGTCCGGCGTGCCCTGCATTGCCGTGAAAGACGATGGCCGTGCCGCGCGCCTCTGAGGCCGGATCGGCTACGAGGCCCCGGAACGCCTCGGGCGTCGGCCAGGCGCGAAGCCCGCCGGAAACGAGGTCCTCGATTGCGGCTTTCTCGGGGAAGTAGAGAAAACGATCCTGCAAGATGTCCGCTCCCGCGAATACGATCAGGCACGCGCCGGCGAAATGCAGCATCGCCCTGGTGAATGTCATCGCCTCAAACCCGAATGATCGATCTCCGCTACAGCGACGCAATGAATTCGTTCCACGGCGTTATTTGCAGGGTCCCGGTGGCGGCGTGTCCGCAACTGCGGATGATAAGCGCCGCCAGTTCGAGAAATCAGATGGCCGCGCGGCGAGCGGAAGCGTTGCTGCGCGTCGTGGTACCGCTGAAGTGTAAATTGCCCCGGCGGGTTGGACCGGGGCTGTCGGTCAGGTCAGTGGAGTTGACGCTTCAGGTCCGCAAGTTCCGAATGCATCGAACTGACTGCGTCCTTGATCTTGGCGTCGAGACTACCGGCTTGTTGGCAAGCGCGCTCTGCACGATCGCCAATCCGTTCGAGATCGTCGACACACTGCCGCATCCGATCCTCATCGTTGGATGACATGATCTTCTTTGCCGATTTGCATTCCTTATCAAGTTCGTCCACCCAGTTCATCAAGTCTGCTGGGATCGTCTTGTCGGCATGGCATGTCCGTGATGCATCGCCGATGGTTTGCTGCAGATGAGTAAAGCGCTTTTGGATCTCACTAGCTTGCAACATGATGCCCCCCTTTCTTGAACATCAGTTCCAAATGAATTTCAGGCAGCAGATAACAGTGTGTTGCCCGTGCCATCGTCATTCGCGCTTCACTGGCTGCCAGCGACGTTGCATTGCGTCAAAGCGGCCCCGGGCACGCGAACGACGCTTTTCTAGTGTAGGCCATATTCTCCCCGCTGCATCGATGTGTCCCTAAGGCCAGCGTCGTGCTTTGGTTGATCCTTTGGGGCAGGAACACGCCAAACCCTGCATACGAACCGCACACCGGTTCACGAAGGAGGTGTGCCTTCCACAACGCCTTGCACCGCCGGGCGTGACCAGCCGAACTACGCCGTCCAACAGACGCTCATTGGCAAGCGTAACGAAGTAAGCTCTCTGAGCGATCGGAATGGAGACCGGTGGCCACCTCTTGACCCTCGTCTTCGTCTTCGGAATGATTTGCCCGTCGGTTGCTGGCGGTCCGCTGCAGTGCTAGGCTGAACGCGTCATCTTGCCGGTCAGGCGGAGGCAAGCAAATGGTCGAAGCTTCCGGACTGAAGCCGGGCATGGTCGTCATGCTTGAAGGCGAATTTCATAGCGTCACCAGCGCCGGGTACCACGCCGGCGGCGGCCAGCAGGGTAGCGCAGTCTTTGTCAGGGTCAAGAACCTGAAGACCGGCCACATCAAGGAGTTGCGGCTGCACCCGGGCGACAAGCTCGAAGAGGTCGCGCTCGATTACAAGGAGATGGTGTATCTGTACGCCGATGGTGTCGCCTTCTACTTTATGAATCCGGACACCTTCGAACAGATTGGTTTGCCCTCGGAAACCATTGGCGCATACGAAAAATTTCTTCAGCCCAACATGCGAATCCCGGTGCAGCTTTATGAGGGCGAGCCCGTCACCATCGCATTTCCCGCTGCGGTCGAGTTAAGCGTCGTGTCCACGCCGCCGGGGCTGCACGAGCATGAAACCTCCACCTTCAAGACCGCGACGCTCGATAACGGCATGGAAGTTCTCGTTCCTCAGTTCATCAAGGAAGGGGACACGGTGCGAATCGATGTCGGCTCTGGAAAATACCTGGAGAGGGTGAGGCGAGGGACGCGAAAGCCATGATTTCAGCGTTTCTCGCGCTCGACACGCATGTGCTGCGGGTCGCTAACCGCCAAGGCCTTGCCAGCCCGGCCAGATACGCGCGTGGCTCAAGCGGAGTACCGCAGCGGCAGAATGGTCTTCTGCACTGACGACCTATGCCAGCAAACCTTTCTCCCGAGTACAAGCGGGCCGAACAGGCCTACCGGCTGGCACGCCAGCCGCGCGAGCAGCTCGATTGCCTGAAGGAGATGCTCCGTGCCATCCCAAAGCACAAGGGGACGGAGCGTCTGCAAGCCGATATCAAGTCGCGGATCAGGGAACTCACTCAAGAGTCAGCGGGCCACGGGAAGGCGGCGCACAGAGGGCCGTCAAATGCCGTTCATCCTGAAGGCGCGGCCCAACTCTGTTTGGTCGGCCCACCTGGCGCGGGAAAGTCCAGCCTGCACGCACGGCTGACAGGAGCGAACAGCAAGCTTGGGCCCTGCCCGACCAGACTGCCGATTCCCGGCATGTTGCCGTTCGAGGACATTTCCTTTCAGCTGCTTGATCTGCCGCCTATCTCGATCGAATTCATGCAGCCAGGGCTCATCAGCACACTGCGCTCGACCGACGGCGCACTGCTCGTGATCGATGTGAGCCTGCCCGACTGCACAGAGCAGTTGGCGCTGATTCTGCGGCGGCTCGCCGAGACAAAGATTTTCCTGACGGAGTGCTGGCCGGGTCAGGCCAACAGCACCGCGGCGACGGCGTCGTTATTGTCGCCGGCCGACCCGTTCAACGTTTACCTCCCTACGCTGCTGCTGGCCAACAAGACCGACCTGGCCAACCCGGAAGACGCGGCCGTGCTTGAAGAACTGCTCGACGTACGCTTTCCGGCACTCGCAACCTCGGCAACCAGCGGACGAGGATTGGCCGAGATCGGCCCGTTCCTCTTCCGTGCTCTGGGCATCGTTCGCGTCTACACGAAGGCCCCCGGGAAACCCGTCGACGGGAGCCGGCCATTTACGATGCGCCGCGGCGACACCGTGCTGGACGTCGCTCTGCGGGTGCATCCGGATCTCGCACACACGTTCAAGTTCGCCCGCATTTGGGGGAGCGGTCAGTTCAGCGGCCAGCAGGTAGGCGCCGATCATCCGGTGGCCGATACAGATGTCGTGGAACTGCATTCCTAGCTCAAGGTGCCACTGTTGCAGCCGAGTTCCTAAGGCCGCTTTCTGGTGCAGCTCTCTTCGATTGAAATGGCGGACTCGATCAACATCGCCCCAACGTGAACGCGCGTCCATTCGATCGACAACTTGCCCTCGCCCACTGTGTCGCTATAGGGAAATCCTTACACAAAGTACAGGTCATGCGTATATCGATTTTCCGGCTATGCCGAGCGAGGCACTCAGGTCATATCGCGTAAGCTGCGTTCACGGTCGGTCAGGCGCTGCAGGCTCCGCAACCATGACACGGAGGCCTCGCACTCATGCCTGGCGCCTACTCTACGAGCCTCGCGATAACACGCAATTGCCGGCCCGAAACTTAAGGCTAAACGAGGCACTGACATGTTGTACGCGTGGCGTGAATGGCAAAGCACGATGTGGGCACCTGTGCTGCCCTGGTTGCAGGCAACAGCCGACCTGCTGGCAAAGATTGACGGCATACATCATGCAGCTCCATGCCGTCAATTCGCGGCTGGCTGCGACCTGCTGGTTCGCTTGATCAAGCACTATGACAAGCCGCAATTCGGTCTCACGCACACTGAAATAGCGGGCCAGCATATCGCGGTAAGAGAACGCATCGTCCTGGAAAGGGCGTTCTGCCGTCTCGTTCGTTTCGAGCGGGCAACTGAATGCAGACATCCTGTTGTACTCGTCGTCGCCCCGCTGTCCGGCCATCACGCGACATTGCTGCGCGATACAGTCCAAACGATGTTGCCGGACTTCGACGTCCATATCACAGACTGGCTCGATGCGCGTCATGTGCCGCTCGCACGTGGCACTTTCCATCTGGACGACTACGTCGCGTACGTTCAGGAATTTATCGAATTCCTCGGTCCAGAGGTCCACGTCGTGGCTGTCTGCCAGTCTACGGTGCCTGCGCTTGGTGCAATTGCGTTGTCGGCGGCGAAACGCCGATGCACACCCGCGAGTGTCACGCTGATGGGCGGCCCCGTCGACGCGCGTCAGAGCCCGACCGTTGTGAACGATCTGGCCGTCAGCAAACCCCTCGACTGGTTCGCGCGCACGTTAATCAACACCGTTCCTCGCCCTCACGCGGGTGCCGGGCGCAAGGTGTATCCGGGCTTTCGTCAGCATACGGCGTTCGTCTCGATGAATCCCGATCGGCATCTGAAAGCGCATGTCGAATACTTCCACGACGTATCGGCGGGCGATACGGAAGCGGCGAACAAACACCGGACCTTTTACGACGAATACAACGCAGTACTCGATATGGCAGCCGAGTACTATCTCGAGACGGTACGCGTCGTGTTTCAGGACTTCGCGCTCGCGCGCGGAACGTGGATGGTCGATGGCGAGCGAGTGCGTCCCGAAGCGATTCGCGACACCGTACTGATCACAGTCGAGGGCGAGAACGACGATATCTGCGGACAAGGTCAGACGCACGCTGCGCATGATCTTTGTACAGCGATAGAGTCTTCGCGCCGATTTCGGATGACCGTCGCGAAATGCGGCCATTACGGCATCTTCTCGGGAAGCCGCTGGAGAACACAGATCTATCCGCAGATTCGCGCTCTCATTCAGCGGTTCGACAAATCTTCTGCGCAAGGAAACGACAGCGCAATGGCCGCGCTGCGCTGAACTAACAACCGTACGCGAAGAATGCATGAGCCGTGCGGTATCGAGTGGATGAAGCTCCAGAACTGGCGAGACGACGGCGCCTCTGGTGCAGTGCTTCGCTGCTCCTTTGCACGGGATCTTATATCGCAACCCCGCGGCGCCTTACGCATGGCGTGACGCTGTGCGATTCCATGGCCGCTGCGCCGCCGGACTACGGCAAATCATCCAGGGCCCGTTCACGCTAATAGCGGGCTTGCGAACGCGCCTTTGCGGCCGCAGTGCAACGATCCGGCAAGTCACTGCCCGCCCGCGTTCGCCGGGCAACCGTACGAACAGCCGGCATGACCCCAGGGCTCGCTGAAACGCCCTGATTGCGGTGTACTATCGTGATCGCATGACCACTTGCGCACGATATCCATATACGTCTTCACGGACGTTCAATCGACCCCGACGGGGAACAGCATGAGGGGCTTGCTTCTGGCATGGGCAGGGGCATGGGCATGGGCATGCGCATGGGGGTGCATGCCGTCGATGGCCGCTGCGCAGGATCTCATCACGGCCGCTGCGCCCGGGGGCTCGGTCGCCGCGAGCGCGAGCAGCTTTCTGGCGGAAGCGAAGCGCATCGTCGACGCGGCGTCGCGGCCCACCACCCCGTGGAGCGGACCGCGCGCCGGGCCGCGCGCCCAGCCCGGCAAGCACATCGCCGTCATCGCCGAGGATTTGCGCAACGGCGGCGTGCTCGGCGTGGTCGACGGCTTGCTGGAAGCCGCAAAGGTCATCGGCTGGAGCGTGAAGGTCTTCGACGCCGACGGCCTGCCGGATCTTCGGCTGAAGGTCCTCGAGAGCGCCCTTGCCAGCCATCCCGATGGTCTGATCATTGCGGGCGCGGACGCCCACGCGCTGACACCCGCGCTGCGGCCATTCGCCGATCGGGGCATTCCCATCGTCGGCTGGCATGTCGCCGCCCGTGCCGGCCCCGTGCCCGGCACGCCCGTAGCGATGAACGTCTCGACCGATCCGCTCGAGGTGGCCCGCGTGACGGCGCTCGCGGCCATTGTGCAGTCTGGCGGACATGCGGATGTCGTCATCTTTACCGACTCGAACTTCCGGATTGCGCAGGACAAGGCCGATGCGATGGCCGCAGTCGTGCGCGGATGCAGCGGCTGCACGCTGCTCGACATGCGCGACGTCGCGATCTCGCGCAGCCAGGAGCTGATGCCGGGCACGACCCGCGCGCTGCTCGCACGCTATGGCAAGCGCTGGAACTTCGCGCTCGCAATCAACGACATCTACTTCGACTATGCCGCGCCCGTGCTGACCCAGGCCGGCATACCCGACGGCGCGCTGTCGATGCTGTCAGCGGGCGACGGCAGCGAGTCCGCTTTTCTGCGCATCCGCACGGGCACGTTCCAGACGGGCAGCGTCGCCGAGCCACTGAATCTGCACGGCTGGCAACTGATCGACGAGATGAACCGGTTGTTCGCCGGCGAAAGCGTCACGAATTACGTGGTGCCGGTGCATCTCGTGACGGCAGAAAACGTCAATGCGGACGGCGGCGATCGTCTGATCTACGATCCTGCAAATGGCTACCGCGACATTTATCGCCACATCTGGCAACGCCCATGAAACCCCTCCTTCCTCGATCGCTGACCGCGCAATTTGCGCTCGTGGCGTCATGCCTCGCGGCGCTGGTCGTCGCGGTCGGCGCCACGACCCTTTACTCGCTGAGCAGCTCGGCCCACGCGATCCGCCAGTTGGCAGAAGCGCGCCTCGCACGACTCGAGGATGCGCAGAATCTCGCGCAGGACACGCTGAGGATCGAACGCCTGGCGTCACAACTGTCCAGCGACAATAACGTCGACGCCGTGCGGGAGACGCATCGACATATCATCAGTCAACTCGCCTCGTTCGATGCCCTGGTGGACCGTCTCGCGTCCCCGACGGCGAGCGACGACGTCGGTGTCGACGCGCTGGCGCTGCATCGCTCGAGCCAGCGCTTTCGCAACACGGTCAACGTCGAGGCGCAGATGCGCGAGACCGCGCTCCTCACCGGGACTGCGCGGGCAAGCGTGCAGGGAGCCGCGCCGCGGCCCGGCACATCGCTCGCGAGCCTCGACGACGAGCTGCGCCGCGAGGCCGATGCCTTCTCTGCCGCGGCGCGCCAGCAGTCGGACTATCTGTCGCGCAACTATCGCGAAGCCGTCCAGGCGCTCGCCGGCGAGGCGGACCGCGCGCGTACGTGGGTGGCCGGCGAAGTGGCCGTGAGCCTCCTGATCGCGTGGCTGATCGCCCACGCCTTCCTCGGCCGCCATGTCGTGGCCCGGCTGCAGCGGGTGAGCCACACGCTGCGCCATGGCGATGCCGCGGGCGAGCAAGCTGGCGTGCCCGTGCACGGCGGCGACGAGATCGCCGACATGGCGCGCGCCGTCGAGCAGTTCCTCGAGGACCGGCGCCAGCGCCGCCAAGCGGAAGAAGCACTGAAAGAGCTCAACATCGAGCTCGAGGCGCGCGTCGCGCAACGCACGGCCGAACTCAGCACGGCGCTGGCTGGCCAGGCGGCCGAGATCGTCGAACGTCAGCATGCCGAAGAGTCCGCACGCGCGAGCGAGCAGTTCTTGAGCAGCATCATCGAAAACATCCCGGACACCGTCTTCGTCAAGGAGGCGGCGACGCTGCGCTTCGTGCGCGTCAACAAGGCCACGGAGACACTGCTTGGCTACGGGCGCGACGAGGTCATCGGCAAGTCCGTCCACGACCTGTTTCCGCCGCATGAGGCCGACTTCTTCGCGCTGAAGGATCGCGACGTGCTCGCGTCGAAGCAGATGGTCGACGTGCCCGAAGAGTCCGTCCATACGCGTCATGGGCAGCGCCTCCTGCATACGATGAAGATGCCGATCCTCGACGTGCGCGGCGAGCCGCAGTTTCTGCTCGGCATTTCGCGCGACATCACCGAGCACAAGCGCGCCGAAGACGAGCTGCGCCGCTATCGCGAGCATCTGGAAGTCATGATTCGCGAGCGCACGGCCGAGCTCGCGATCGCAAAGGAACACGCCGATGCGGCCAATCAGGCGAAGAGCGATTTTCTGGCGCACATGAGCCATGAGCTACGCACGCCGTTGAACGGGATTCTCGGTTACGCGCAGATTCTCCGGCGCGACAAGCAGCTCGATCAACGCCAGAGCGACGGGCTCGCAGTGATCCAGCGCAGCGGCGAATACCTGCTGACGCTCATCAACGACATCCTCGACATGGCGAAGATCGAGGCCGGCAAAGTGGAGCTCGACCCGACGGATGTGCAGCTCGACCGCTTCATCCATTTCATCGCGGAGGCGATCCGGGTGAAGGCCACGGAAAAGGGCCTCGCGTTCGCGTGCGAGATGGTGCCTCACTTGCCCGCAGGCGTGCGGGTCGACGAAAAGCGGCTGCGTCAGGTGCTGCTCAACCTGCTTTCCAATGCGATCAAATTCACCGACGAAGGCGGCGTGCAGTTGCGCGTCGCCTTCCTGCCGCCGGAGCGCCTGCGTTTCGAAGTGCAGGACACGGGCATCGGCATCGACGAAGCGCGTCTCGAAGCGATCTTCCGGCCCTTCGAGCAGGCGAGCGACACCCGGCACCGGTTCGGCGGCACGGGGCTCGGCCTCGCGATCAGCCGGCAGCTCGTGCGGCTGATGGGCGGCGATATCCATGTCGCGAGCCGCCGCGGTGCGGGCAGCACGTTCTCGTTCGAGCTGAGCGTCCCCGTGGTCGAGCCGCAGGCCGCCGATGCCGCGCCCGAATGGACGGTGAGCGGCTACAAGGGGCCGCGCAAGAGCGTGCTCGTCGTCGACGACGTGGCGGAAAACCGTGCCGTCGCCGTCGATATGCTCGGCCAGATCGGATTCGAGATGGCGGAGGCGGCCAACGGGCTGGAAGCGCTGGAAAAGACGCAGGCACTGCGGCCGTCGCTCGTGCTGATGGATATCGTCATGCCGGGCATCGACGGGCTTGAAGTCACGCGGCGTTTGCGGCGGATACAGGCATTCCGCGATCTGCCCATCATTGCGATCTCGGCCAGCGCGTCTGGCAGCGATGCGGCGAAATGTCTGGCGGCGGGCGCGAATGCGTTTTTACCCAAGCCGGTCGACTACCGGGCGTTGCTGTCGCAGATCGCGACGCTGCTGAATCTCGAATGGAGCGACGAGGAATCGGGCGCGCCATCGGAGATGGCGGGAACCCTGATCGCTCCGCCGCCGAATGAAATCACGGCGCTGCACCATCTGGCGCGACTCGGCGACATGCGCGCGATCGCGCAGCACGCCGCGCATCTGACCGAACTCGACGAGCGCTATCGCCCTTTCGCAGACCACTTATGCCAACTGGCGAAGAACTATCGCTCCAAGGTCATTCTCAGCTTTGTCGAGCACTATCTGGAAAGAAAGCCCGTTGCGTGACCATACAAGCCTATGAAGCGAACACACCTGGCCATGTTCGCGACGCCCGGCTCATTGAGGCAGGCGGATGTGCATCGATCGCGTCGGGCTTAGCGCCCCGGTATTTCGTGAGTGCATGGCGCGGTGCTTCATCCGCTCAAGTCGGCGCAAGAGCATCAAGCAATGCTTTGGCCTCTCGCAAGTCGGCGGTGTCGAAGCCCTCCGCAAACCAACTGTAGACCTCGAACAGCGCTTGCCGGGCCGCCGCGATTTTGCCCTCGCGCTGCCACAGCTGGGCCAGGCTCAACGCTGCGCGCAATTCAAGCGATCTCGCGCCCTGATGGCGAGCCACTTCGATCGCCTTGCGAAAGCAGGCTTCCACTTCGTCGCTGCACGCGGACCGGCAATCGTCATTGTTCAATGCACCGAGCAGTATGGTGCCCTTGAGCCGATACAACTCCGCCATGTAGCAGCGCTCCCCGGTTTTGTCCACGAACGCGAATGCCTCTTCGAGCATGCCGAGGGCAGCGACGTCGGTCAAATTGCGCGGTCGAACCGCAGTCGCAATGAAGCGATTGGGGCCCCCGAGGAGGACGCCACATATTACAGATGTGGAGGTATCGGTTGGCGGCGACCCGCGTCAAAATGGACGTCGAACCACCTTCCCTTCCTTTTTTCGCGATTTGCGCAAGGGTGTAAAGACTCCAGGACGAACATGGCGACCGTATTCCTGACCGGCGCGAGCGGATTTCTGGGCGGGCATTTGCTGCGCGAGCTGCGCGCGGCGGGCTGCGAAGTGCGTGCGCTGTCGCGTCGCGCGGAGTCGGACGACATCATCGCCGGTCAGGGCGGCATTCCCGTCCACGCCGACCTCGCGGACGTAGCGTCTCTGAAAACGGCGCTTGCCGGGTGCGAGGCCGTATTCCATGCAGCGGCCAGCACCAGCATGTGGCGTGCTCACGCAGCAGTGCAAACAGCCACCAACGTCCAGGGAACCGGCAATCTGCTGCGTGCCGCCGAGTCATTGGGCGTGCAGGCGTTTGTGCACACGTCGTCTGTGTCCGCTTACTCGCATCTCGAACACCGGACGCTCGACGAGTCGATACGGCAGCGCGGCGCCGAAAGCTGGATCAACTACGAGCGCACGAAATACCTGAGCGAAAAGGCGGTGCGCCGCTCCCGCCTGCCGTGGATCGTCGTCAATCCGTCGCACATCCTCGGTCCAGGCGACCGTCACAACTGGGCACGCCTCATCGTTTTGGTAGACCGCGAGAAGTTGCCCGGCATTCCGTCCGGCAGCGGGTCATTTGCCGATGTGCGGGAAATTGCCCGCGCACAGGTGTGCGCCTGGCAGCGGCAGCGGTTCGGCGAGGCGTACCTGCTCGGCGGCGAGCATGCGAGTTATGTCGATTTCGTGCACCGCGTGGGTGCCGCGTTGGGCAAGCGCACACCTCGGGGCGCAACCCCGGCGTGGGCATTGATGACGTTCGCTCGCGCCGCCGATGCATGGTCGCGGGTCACGGGGAAGGAACCCGACGTGACGCCCGAGGGGGCGGCGATCGTCTGCGCAACGCTGCGCGTCGATTCCTCAAAGGCAAAGCGTGAACTGGACTATGTCGAAACACCGCTAAGTACGCTGCTTGCCGATACCCTCGCCTGGATGAAACAGGAAGGCTTGATCGGGCGCTGAATGACGATTCGGTCGAGCTGCGCGGTCTGATCGACAGGCCGCTTTGAATCTCGTGCCTTCACGCTGCTGTATCCTGGCGGCCTGCTCTGAAGCCGGTCACGCAAAGAAGCCGCGACTATCTTCCGAATCCGATCCAGTTGCAGACGCATCCCTATGTGCCCGTCAACGCGCCCGCAATTGGCGATCTGTTCGACGCGTTCAATTTTCCCCGCACGCCGTAACGGTGTGAGATGGAGGACGGTGCCAAATTGACTCTGCTGGTCTTCGCCAGTCATTGATCAACACCCGTAAGGCGATCGGTTCGGCCGGCGGCCCGCATGCTGGATAAGCCCCTGCATATCCCGCATGCGGGTAGAACTTTTGTCGGTGAGCGGCAGCTTTGTGGCGCTCAGATGCCGCGCGTCCGCACTTGTTTCTCGCGAGGTTCTAACGCATCACTGCTCGATCTGCTGGTTCCAGCGTTGATCCCATTGCGCGCGATGCGCGTTGATCGAATCCCAATCGACGACCGTCACCTTCTTCACCAGGTCGTCTACATTGCCGAGGCTCTTTTGCATGCCGGGCGTCATCGTGGCGTGCCCGTTGGTCGGAATCTGCTTGCCGGCAGAAGCCGCCTTCGATTGCGCCGGCGCGGACAACAGGAACTGCGCGAGCTTTTGGGCGAGTTGCGGATCAGAGTTGTTCTTCACGACGCACAGATCGACCAGCAGCAACACGGCGCCCTCTTTCGGATTCGCATAAGCGACAGGAATGCCCTTGTCCTGAAGATCGCCGACAGCCGTTGGCGTCAACGGGAAGAGGCCGGCTTCACCCGTCTGCACCATCTCCGAGAGCTTGGCCGAATTCGGAATGTATTCGACGACGTTCGGTCCGACAGTACTCGACCATTTGCTGAATCCCGGTTCGACGTTCTGGTCGCTGCCGCCCATCAGGCGGTTGATCGCGAGAAACCCGTGCAGGCCGAACGTACTGCTCGACGCGGATTGAAACACGACCTTGCCCTTGTACTTCGGATTGGCGAAGTCCATCCACGAAGTCGGCGGCGCCCAGCCTTTCTCCGCAAACAGCTTTGTGTTGTAGCCGATACCCGTCATGCCCAGTTGCACGCCCGCGCCGATGTCGTCCTTCATCCGCGCGAACGGATACAGCTCTTTCAGCACGGGCGAATCGTCGAGTTTCTGGCACACGCCCATGCTGACGGCGCGCGCCATCACGCCGTCATCGAGAAACGCGACATGGATCTGCGGACTGTTGCGATTCGCGAGCAGCTTTGCCAGCACATCCGATGACGTGCCCGGCACCACGACCACCTTCACGTTGTTCGCTTTCTCGAAGTCGGGCAGCACCTGGCTCGTGTACGCCTTTTCCATCGGCCCGCCGTTCATGCCGATGTAGATCGTTTTGGTTTGCGACCAGGCGGGCGCGGCGGCGCCGACCGCGAACACGGCGGCCAGCGCCGCTACCGTGCTTGACAGCTTCATCGTGGGTCTCCTTGACATGACTAAAGAACAGCGGGAATGGCGCTTCGATCGAAGCGGCCGATTGCGAACGCATCGAGCGGCGTCGAAGTCTCGCCGTCGATGACCAGGTCGGCCAGCACCTCGCCGACCCCGGGTGCGAGCAGAAAGCCGCCGCCCGAAAAACCGAATGCATGCAGCAGACGCGGCACCTTCTGGCTCGCGCCGATCACGGGGTTGCTGTCGGGCGTCTCGCCTTCGACACCACTCCAGGTGCGAATCAGCAACGCATCGCGCAATCCGGGCAGCAACGCGCAGGCGTCTCGCATCACCGCACGCGTGGTTTGCGTCGACGGTTTCGCGTACTCGCCGTCGCCGTGTCCACGCCCGCCGCCGATCACACAGTTGCCGCGCTCGACCTGGCGCGCATAAACGCCGCCGCCTACCACGCCGAGGTTGTGCGTGACGAAACGGGGCAGCGGCTCCGTCACCCACATGTTCGGATAGATCGGATGCATCGGCACGGACTCGCCGAAGAAGCCCGCCACGGTATTCGCCCATGCGCCGGCGCAGTTGATGAGCCAGTCGGCCGTGATGTGCTCGTCGCCGGCGCGAATCCGGAAGCGCGTGCCGTCGTGCGCGATGTCGGTCAATGCCGTTTGCTCGCGCACCACCGCGCCTGCCCTTTGTGCCGCGCGCGCAAAGGCAGGCGACACGAGGCGCGGATTCGCATGCCCGTCGCTCATGCACAACGACCCGCCCAGCACCGCCTCGCCGAGCCACGGAAAGCGCTTGCGAAACGTCGCGCCGCTCATCAGCTCGGTTACGAGCCCATGCTCGCGGGCCATCGCGGCCCACGTCTCGAGCACGGCAAAATCGCTTTCGCGGCGCGCGAGACGCAGATGTCCGGACACGACCAGTTCTCCGTCGATGCCGATCAGTTCGGGCAAGCGGTCCCACACACGCCGCGCGCGCATTGCAAGCGGGAGTTGCTCGACGGGCCTGCCCTGGCATCGCACGCCGCCGTAGTTGACGCCGCTCGCTTGCGCGCCGCAGTAGCGCCGCTCGAACAGGCCGACACACACGCCGCGCCGCGCAAGCGCGAGCGCTGCCGACGATCCGACGAGGCCACCGCCCGCGATGACGGCCTGATAGTGCACGGCATCACTCATCGCGCGCCCCCTCGGGAATCGCCGCCACGTCGTCGTCGAACAGCATCGGAGAAATGGGAATCGGCTTGATGGGTGCCTGGCTGCGCAGACGACCGGCGCCCTCGAGCGAGCATCCCGTTTCGTCACTAAGAAGCGCGATGGCCGCCTCGCCGCACATGCGTCCCTGGCAGCGTCCCATGCCGACGCGGGTCAGTGCCTTGAGGCGGTTGATCTCGGTAGCCTCGCCGTCGCGAATGCATCGGCGCAGCGTGCCCGCATCGATCTCTTCGCAACGGCACACGGTCATGTCGTCGGGCCATTGCTTCGACGGTCGTTGCGGCGGCGCGAAGGCCGCTTCGATGCCCGTGCGAAACACGGCGATACGCTTGAGGCGCCGTTCGAGCGCCGCGGCATCGATGCCGTCCAGATGCAGTGGATGCGCGATGCCGAGATCCTCGAGCAGCGCGAGCGCTGCGCGGCGTCCCGCGAGTTCCGCCGCGTCCGCGCCTGCGATGCCCGCGCCGTCGCCCGCCAGATAAATGCCCTGTACCGAACTGCGTCCCGCGTCGTCGCGCTCGGGCAGCCAGCAGCGGTTCAGTTCGTCGAAGCGAAAACGGCAACCGGCAAGATCGGCCAGTTGCGTTTCCGGCCGCAGCCCGAAACCGAGGCCGACGGCATCGCAAGCGATCGAGTCGATGCGCGCGGTCGCCTCTCCTGCTTGCGACGCACGAAAGCGAATACCCTTCACGCCCTGCTCGCCATCGATGCCGACGAGCGTCACGTCGCGCAGCACTTTCACGCCGCGTGCCTTCAGCCATGCAACGTAATAGACGCCTTTTGCGAACATCGACGGCTGGCTCAGGAGCTTCGGCGTCGCGGCGACCTGCTTCGAGAAGCCGCTCGTGTCGAGCACGGCTTCGATCCGCGCGCCCGCCCTCACGTATTGATACGCAACCAGATACAGCAATGGCCCCGTTCCCGCCAGCACGACGCGCCGCCCGATCGCGCACCCTTGCGCCTTAAACGCGACCTGTGCGCCGCCGAGCGTATAGACGCCCGGCAAGGTCCAGCCTGGTATCGGCAGCACGCGATCCGTTGCCCCGCTCGCGATGAGCAGATGCGTGAACGGCACGCTGGTCTCGCGGCCATTGCACAGCGTTTCGAGCCGGCGCGGCTCGCATGCCCATACAAGCGTTTCAGGTCGATAGTCGATGCGCGGAAGAATCTCGCGCATCGCCTGATGCACGGCATCGGCCTTGCCGGACTCGAAACCGTAGAGCGCCGCCTTGGTACGCCGGAAGCCCGAATCCGCGGGCGGTTGACGGTAGATCTGTCCGCCCCAGCGCGCGTTTTCATCGAGGACGAGGGGCCTGATGCCCGCCGCCACCAGCGTTTGCGCGGCGCGGATGCCGGCAGGCCCCGCGCCGACGATCACCACCTGCTGTTCGCCGTTCATCGCGTGCTCCCTACGGCGGATGCCGCGCCGTTCGTCACGACGCGCATGCCCGGTTGAACGAGCGTCGAACAGGCGCGTATGCGCGCACCATTCTCGCAGCGCACCCAGCAATCCTGGCAAGCGCCGATCAGGCAAAAGCCCGCGCGCAGTTCGCCGCTGAACTCGCTGCGACGTACGTGACGTTGCTGCGTGAGCAGGGCCGTCAGCACGGTATCGCCCGTCAGCGCGCCGACCTCCACACCATCGATGAAAAAGGACACCGGCGCGCGTTCGGACTCGGCCACGCGGAGCAACTGGCTGTTGGGACTGGTCATGTGAGCGGTAGCGGAAGGAGCCATCAGTGCTGGCCGATCAGGATGCGGTTGAGACCGTAGACGCGGTCGAGCAGCAGCATCGCGCCCGCCGTGATGAAAATGACGAGCGCCGACACAGAGGCCATCATCGGGTCGATCGATTCCGTCGCGTACATGTACATACGCACCGGCAACGTGACCGTCTGCGGCGACGTGATGAAGACCGACATCGTCAATTCGTCGAAGCTGTTGATGAACGCCAGCAGCCAGCCGCCCGTGATGCCGGGCACGATCATCGGCAGCGTGATGCGGCGAAACGTGGTCCACGCATCCGCGCCCAGCGACGAAGCCGCGTGCTCGATGCTGCGATCCATGCCGCTCACCGACGCCAGCACGAGGCGCATCACGAACGGCGTGATCACGACCATGTGCGCAAGAATCAGCCACGCGAACGAACCCGTTGCGCCGATCAGCGCGAAAAAGCGCAGCATCGCGATGCCGAGCACCAGCCCCGGTATCACCAGCGGCGACAGCAGCAGCGCGTTCACGAAGTCGCGCCCCGGAAAGCGTGCACGGCCGATCGCGAGGCCCGCGGGCAGCGCGATGACGAGCGACAGCGTCGCCGACGCAAACGCCAGCTTCAGGCTATTGAGGAACGCGGTGATGAAGTCGGGGTAGTCGAGAATCGCGCGGAACCAGCGCAGCGAAAAGCTGTGCGTCGGCAGCGTGAGCGTTTCGTCGGGCGTAAAGGCGACGAGCACGACGATCGCCAGCGGCGCGAGCACGAAGAGAATCACGAGCGTATGGAACGCGAGTGCGATAGGGCCGTTCTTGCGCATGATGAGTTCGCCTGGTGTTGTTTGCCCGTCGATATCGGTCAGCCCATGCTGCGGGCGTAGCGCCGCTCCAGCACGCGATAGTAGGTGAGCATCACGACGAGATTCGCGACCAGCAGCAGCACCGCGATCGTCGCGCCGAGCGGCCAGTTCATCGAACTCAGGAACTGGTCATAGACGGCCGTGGCCGCCACCTTCAGGCGGCGTCCGCCGAGCAGGCCCGGAATCGCGAACGCGCTCGCCGACAGGCCGAACACCATCAGGCCGCCGGACAGGATGCCGGGCACGAGCTGCGGCAGGACGATGCGGCGCAGCGTCGTCGCGGGCGACGCCATCAACGACAGCGCGGCGTTCTCCGTCTGCGGATCGAGCCGTTGCAGCGCGGTCCAGACGGGAATCACCATGAACGGCAACATCACGTGCACGAGCGCGATGACGATGGCGAACGTCGTGTATTCGAGCTTGTACGGCCCGAGCCCGAAGAGCGCGAATGCCTGATTCACGAGGCCGTTGGTATTGAGCAGCATGCTCCAGCCGAACGCGCGCACCACCACCGATACCAGCAGCGGCGCCAGAATCACGAGCAGGAAGATGGACCGCCAGGGATCGCGCATGCGCGACAGCACATAGGCTTCGGGCGTGCCGATCGCGACGCACAGCACCGTCGTCAGCAACGCGATGCCGAAAGTGCGCAGAAAGATCGTATGGAAGTACGACGAGCCGAGCACCTCGACGTAGTTGTGAAGCCCGAACGCCGCAATCGGCCCGCTTGCGGGATCGAAGAGGTAGAAGGTCAACGCGAACGTCATCGCCAGCGGCACGAGAACGAGGGTCGCGAAGAGCAGCATCGCGGGCGCGCTCATCAGCCAGAGCGGCACGAACGCGCGCCCCGGCGCGCGGACTGCGCGGCGGCTTGCGCCTTGCGTTACGCGCAGCGTGCTATCCATTGGCGCGCTCCTCTCCGATCAGGCGCATCGCGCCGCTATGCCAGTCGATACCGACTTTCGCCCCTTCCGCAAACGGCTCGTTGCCCTCGTTCTGACAACACACGAGCATTTCGCCGATGCGGCTGTCGAGCCGGTAAAGCCACTGGCTGCCGAGAAAAAAGCGGCTCGTGACATTGCCCGCAAGACGCCCTGCATCGGGCGCGCACAGGCGCAGTTTCTCGGGGCGGATGCAAAGCGTGACGTCATCGCCGACATCGATCGCCTGGCCGTGTGCCGACAGTTGCGCGAGGCTCCCCGTCTCCGCGAGATCGTGGCCGAGGTGAATCCGGATGGCGTCGCCGTCGCGCGCGATCACCTTGCCCGCCAGCATGTTCGCCTTGCCGATGAACTGCGAGACGAAGCGGTTCTCGGGCCGCTCGTAGGCGCGATACGGCGTATCGATCTGCGTGATGCGCCCCGCTTCCATCACGACCACGCGATCACTGATCGACAGTGCTTCGGACTGGTCGTGCGTGACCATGATCGTCGTCGTACCGATCTTGCGCTGGATCGCGCGCAACTCGAACTGCATGTCCTCTCTGAGCTTCGCGTCGAGATTCGACATCGGCTCGTCGAGCAGCAGCACGGGCGGCGCGATCACGATGGCACGCGCGATTGCGACGCGCTGCCGCTGCCCGCCCGACAATTCACGCGGAAAGCGATGCGCGAGCGTATCGAGCCGCACCAGCGCGAGCGCTTCTCGCACGCGGTCCTCGCGCTCGGCTTTGTCGACGCCGCGCATTTCGAGCCCGAAGCTCACGTTCTGCGCGACGCTCATGTGCGGAAACAGCGCATAGCTTTGGAACACGATGCCGAGGCCGCGCCTGTTCGGCTTCATGTGCGTGATGTCGCGGCCATCGAGCGTGATGCGGCCGCGCGTCGTGTCGATGAAACCGGCGATCATCTGCAGCGTGGTCGTCTTGCCGCAGCCCGACGGGCCGAGCAGCGAGACGAACTCGCCCTTTTCCACCGACAGGTTGATGCCCGTGACGGCATGCAGCTCGCCGAACGACTTCGAAACGTCAGTCAAAGTGAGGAACGACATGGTCTGGCCTTTCGGTGCGCTGGCACCGGCTGAATCGACGGGTGTCTGTTGAACCGACTCTAGCTAGCCAAATTCCCGACCGTCAATTCGAAATTCCGATGAATGATATAAATGTGCATTTTCTTTCATTCAACGGAATATTTGTTGGCTTGGCGCCCAGAAATGTTCCGCGGTGCGTTGTCAGTGAAAGCACTGAATTTCGACTTGTCGCGGATTCTGTGCGCGTTTCCGGCCGGGCTTTGTTTTCCGGCACGAACTTCGGTTAGTATTCCGTTCAGTGGAATCCTAATCGAGATCGTCGATGAAACCTTCGAAGGAGCCCGGCACCGCGCAGCCCGACGCGCCCGGCGCGGGCATGTTGCAGCGTGCGTTCGCCGTCATCCGCGCGTTGGGCGAGATTCAGCCCGAAGGCGGCCGCGTGACGCGCATCGCCAAAGCCGTCGGACTCACGCAGGCCACGGTGCACCGCATCCTGCATGCGCTGATCGCGGAAGGTGTGGTCGAGCAGGACCAGAACACGAAGCTCTATCGGCTCAGCGTCGACTTCTTTGCGCTTGCGGCGCAGGCGGGCAATCCGAGCGGGATGCGCGCGCTGTGCCGTCCCGCGCTGCTGCGTCTGTGCGCGAGCCTCGGCGACACGATTTTTCTGCTTGTCAAAAGCAGTTTCGATGCCGTGTGTCTCGACATGTGTGAAGGGCCGTTTCCGATTCGCTCGTTCACAGGCGATATCGGCGGGCGCGTCGCGCTGGGCGTCGGACAGGGCAGTCTTGCGATTCTGGCGTTCCTGCCCGAAGCGGAGCGCGAAGAGATCATTCGCTTCAATGTGCCGAGGCTACGCAGCTATGGTGTGCTCGACGAAGTCTATTTGCGCACGGAGATCGAGCGCGTCAGGCAGCTCGGCTACGCCGGACGCAACAGCGGCGTACTGGAGGGAATGGCGGGCGTCGCGGTGCCAATCATCGACAGAACCGGTTGCGCGGTTGCCGCGCTGAGCGTCGGCACGTTGTCCGCGCGACTGGGCGAAGACCGCTTGCCGATGGTCGTCGAGTTGCTGAAACGACAGGCGGATCTCATCGGTCCGCAGGTCAATCCGTTCGATGTCGCGATGCGCCGGCCGATGCACGGACTCACGCGTGCAATGACGACCGAGCCGATCGCTTGACACGCGATCCGGCTCGGTCTGCCATGGCTCCAAAAGTTACGTCGCAATCTTCAGCGCTTGCGAGAAATCCGCGATCAGGTCGTCGATATCCTCGATACCCGCCGACAGCCGCAGCATGCCGTCGGAAATGCCCATCGCCTTGCGCGTTTCGGGGCCGGCTTCGAAAAAGATCGTCGGCGCGACGGGAATAATAAGCGTCCGCGTGTCGGCGAGACCGGTCGCCTTGATCGGCAGCTCGAGCGCGTTGACGACTTCGATCATGCGCTCCGCGTCAAGCAATTCGAACGACAACAGCCACGACGCGCCCTTGAACAGCGCTTGCGCGATCCCGTATTGCGGATGGCTCTTCAGGCCAGGATAGAACACCTTGCCGATGGCTTTGTGTCCTTCCAGAAACTGCGCGAGTGCGAGCGCGTTGTCGCTGCTTTGCTTCACGCGCAAGGCGAGCGTTTCCGCGCCCATCGCGATGGAATGCGCCTGCTCCGACGACAATGCCGCGCCCATGTCGCGCAGCCCCTTCTTGCGGATCTGCAAAAGCCCCTGCTCCTTCGCTGCCGAGCGCCGATAATCATCGGCGATGTTCGGATACGCGCTCCAGTCGAACAGGCCCGTATCGGTCACCGCTCCGCCGAGCGCGGCGCCATGGCCTGCGATCGTCTTCGTCAACGAGTTGACGACGAGGCTCGCGCCGACCGCCTTCGGCTTGAACAAGGCTGGCGAGGTAATCGTGTTATCGACGACATACGCGATGCCGCGATCACGGCACACATCGCCGATACCCTGCAAATCGGGAATCTGCGTGCCTGGATTCGCGATGGTTTCGACGAACACCATGCGCGTATTCGGCCGGATTGCGTTCTTCACGTTCTCGACGGCGCATGCATCGACGGTCGTGACTTCGACGCCGAGCATCCGCAATGTGCCGAACAGGCTGTTGGTGTTGCCGAACACATAACGGCTCGATACCAGATGATCGCCCGCGCGCAGGAGCGTCAGGAACGTCGCGGTGATCGCGGCCATGCCGGTGCTGAAGCAGACCGTGCCGACACCTTCTTCCAGGCTCGTGATCTTGCGCTCGAGCGCGGCGGTCGTGGGTGTGCCCTGCCGCGCATAGTTGAAGCCGCCCTTTTTCGTGCCCTGGAACACGCCAATCAGGTCTTCGACGCGCTCGAAGCCATATTGCACGGACGTATGAATCGGCTGATGCACGCCACCGTGCTCAGTGCCCGCGATTCTGTCGCCGTGAACGATGCTCGTGGTGAAGCCTTGCTTGTCCATCCCTTCTCCGCCTCTCAAGTCGAATGCTTCCGGCCGATTATCTCCCGACTCATGGCCCGCGAAATGTTCAACGCCGTCCCCTGAATTCTCGAAACTCGCGAACGGCAAAAGCGAATGGGCTCGGCCGGAAGGCGAAGACGAATTGTAAACAGAGCGTTAGCGTCAGCGAAGTGATATTTGTACCGTGCAGCGTGCTCCATTGCCACATGGGCTGCTAATTTAAATGCACACATCAAAGCGGCTCGATCCGCCGCTGTCGCGTCGATCGACGGCGTGTCGGCGCCTTTCAGATGGCTTTGTAGGGATAGTCCCAGGGCGGGAAGGTGTGCTGTCGCCGCTGAAGTAGCGCGTGAGCGCAAAACGCGCATGCCGCTGCCAATACAGCCGCACGCGTACGCCCATCCTTGAGCATTCGCGGGCGTTGTCCCGCGCCTTAGGTCCCTTATCCGACGTCAGGACTCTAAAGCAAAGTTTAATGGCCAACCAGATATCCTAATTGGGAAGCCGTCCAGATCGATAATCAGACTCGCAGGTTAGTTCAATGTACCGGTCGTTGACAGCACCGAGCGAAGCTTGTGCAATGGCGCGGTGCTTAACAGCACCCCGATGGGCTTTGCGAGAACTTCCATTATTCCCCTCCCGTTCAACGCTATCCCATAGATAGATGTAAGTCGGTCCCATGTGAGCGCTACTTCGAGCTCGTACGACTGCACATTGTCTTTTGACTCAAACGAATACGCGGGCGCGTTCACAACGTTGAGTAAGCCAAATTGCGTGTTTATTTCTTGCACTTGAAATTGTCGTCCGTCGAGGTAGGTAGGATTGTCGACGATTCATGCATCGACGTCCAACGACCGCTTGTGGCCGATAGGACCAGTTCGATGAACGTGATGCCAAACCGACGTGAAGTCGCTAAAGGCCGCTTCGAGCGGTTGTGTGAACGCGTACTGCCAGTTGCGGCCAGTGAATTCCGTTTCTATGCGGTCAGTCGAGCGTTCGCCTACAGCCAGGCAACGGTCATCTTCAGTCCAGCGCCGCACGTCGCAGCGTCGCCCCAGCAGCACGCAATCGATCGCCGATTAATGTGGAGCTGGCCCCATAGCGAATTCAATCGGATTGTCTCGCAGCGAGTTGCACACCAGAGCTTACGGTCCACCGAAAAACCCTAGTTTGCCAGTCCACCAGCGTGAAGTAAGCTCCCGTTATCAGACTGCGGAGCGCTTCCATGAAAGAATCCGTTAATAGTGGATTGCGCCGCAAATTGCTGGTGGGCGCTGCCGGAGCAGGCTCACTCGCGGCGCTCAGACCTCTGACAATTTTGGCTGCCGAAGCGGGCAGCTCGGTTGCGTTGGGATTCGCCGAGATTCCCGCTGGTGCGCTTGCCGAACAGCATCTGTACGCGTTGCCGGGCAAGGTGCCGCTGATCAAGAAGACTTATCGGCCGCCCAACTTCGAGACGCCGATCGAGTATTTCCGCACACCGAT
>NZ_JAGIPX010000063.1 GCF_017814945.1 Paraburkholderia sp. LEh10 | reverse complement strand
CTTTGCGGCGGCAAAGAAAGTAAGTGCCGCCCCGCACAGGGGCAACGCCAGCGCCGCGAGGCGCTATCGCGGATGCCAGCGATAGCGGCAGAACAGACCGCAATCGCGGATGCCAGCGATAGCGGCAAAACAAAACGCATCGCGGATGCCAGCGCAAAGGCAAAACAAACTGCATCGCGGATGCCAGCGATAGTGGCAAAACAAATCGCATCGCGAATGCCCGCGCAGGGCAAAGCAAACCAAACAGCGGCGTCGCAGACAAATAAACCAAAAAAAACGGCGACTACAAAAAGCCGCCGCAGGCAAAAAAACTTAGGCAGCCACGCCGACAGTCTCTTTCACTACGTCTTCAAGAATAGAAAGAGCCTCATCAAATACAGAATCCTGAATCGTCAGCGGGAACAGGAATCGAACGACGTTCGAATAAACCCCGCACACCAGCAGCAACAGCCCGCGCTCGAGCGCCCGCGTCTGCACGCGCTTCGTGAAATCCGCGTCCGGCTCCGACGTGCCCGGCTTGCAGAACTCGACGGCCACCATGCCTCCCGGCCCGCGCACATCCGCGATCTGCGGCACTTCCGACTGCAGCGCGGTCAGCCGTCCCTTCAAGCGGTCGCCCAGCGTCACCGCCCGCTCACAAAGGTTCTCTTCGTCGATGATGTCGAGCACGGCATGCGCCGAAGCAACCGCGAGAGGATTGCCGGCATACGTGCCGCCCAGCCCGCCCGGCGCCGCCGCATCCATCACGTCGGCGCGCCCGACCACACCCGACAGCGGCATGCCGCCCGCCAGGCTCTTCGCCATCGTCATCAGATCGGGCACGACGTCATAGTGGTTCATCGCAAACAGCTTGCCCGTGCGCGCAAAACCCGTTTGCACTTCATCTGCGATCAGCAGAATGCCGTGCTCGTTGCACAGCTTGCGCAGCGCGCGCACGAACTCGGCGGGCGCCGGATAGAAGCCGCCTTCCCCTTGCACCGGCTCGAAAATGATCGCCGCGACGCGCTTCGGATCGATATCGGCCTTGAACAGATAGTCGATCGCCTTCAGCGAATCCGCCGTCGTCACGCCATGCAGTGGGTTCGGGAACGGCGCATGGAACACGTCGGCCGGGAACGGACCGAAGTTCAGCTTGTACGGCGCGACCTTCCCCGTCAGCGCCATGCCCATCATCGTGCGGCCATGGAAGCCGCCCGTGAACGCGATCACACCCGACCGGCCCGTCGCCGCGCGCGCGATCTTGATCGCGTTTTCGACAGCCTCGGCGCCCGTCGTGAAGAACGCCGTCTTCTTCGGATAATCACCCGGGGCGCGCTGGTTGATCTTCTCCGCCAGTTCGACATACGACGCGTACGGCACGATCTGATAGGCGGTGTGCGTGAAGTTGTCCAGTTGCGCGCGCACGGCCTCGACGATCTTCGGATGACGATGCCCCGTGTTGCACACCGCGATGCCCGCCGCGAAATCGATGAAGCGGCGGCCCTCGACGTCCCACAGCTCCGCATTCTCAGCGCGCGCAGCGTAGAAATCGCACATCACGCCCACGCCGCGCGGCGTGGCGGCGTCCTTGCGGCTCTTCAGTTCAGCATTCTTCACGGAGATCTCCTGTTTGGGGTTCGTTCAGGCGCTCGCGTTCATCGCGGCACATGCTGCGACTATAATTAAATTTGGCTCTAGGTTTCAGAGCCATTTCAGTAAAAAAACAGGAGCCAATTTATGCGCGCGAGCGTCTTGTCCGACTGGCTGGCCCAGCGTCTGGATCGCGGCAATGGGCAGCCGATCTACCGGCAGCTTCATCGGCTGCTGCAGCAGGCCATTCTGACGCGCGAGTTGCCGCCGGGCACCAAGGTGCCGTCGTCGCGGCTGCTCGCCAACGAGCTCGGCATCGCGCGCAACACCGTCACGCAAGTCTACGAGCAGCTCGCGCTGGAGGGCTACGTTTCGTCGGCGACGGGGCGCGGCACGTTCGTCGCCGATACGTCGCCGGATGAAATCGTCGGCTCGCCCGAGGCGCAGGCTTCCTGGCTGCCGTCCGCCGCCGCGTTGCGGCAGTTGCGGCAGGCGCCGCCGCCTTCGCAGCCCAACGCTCCGCAGCACGCCGCGCGCGCGCTGTCGCAGCGCGGCGCGCGGCTGATCGCGGGCGCGGGGGTGTCGAAGCGTCAGTGGGGCGCGTTCATGCCGGGCGTGCCGGACGTCACCCGTTTTCCGGCGCGCGTATGGAGCCGCCTGCACAACAAGTACTGGCGGCGCCTGCGGCCCGATCTGCTGACCTATGCGCCGGGCGGCGGCCTGTCGCTGCTGCGTCACGCGCTTGCCGACTATTTGCGCACGTCGCGCTCGGTGCGCTGCACGCCCGAGCAGATCATCATCACGACGGGCATTCACCAGTCGGTCGATCTCGCCGTGCGTCTGCTCTCCGATCCCGGCGACGTGATCTGGACGGAAGACCCCTGTTATTGGGGCGTGCGCAGCGTGATGCACGTATCCGGCCTGAAGTCGCGCCCGATTGCCGTCGACGACGAAGGCATCAACCCGTCGCCCGACGACCTCGCGCATCCGCCGAAGTTGATTCTCGTGACGCCATCGCACCAATATCCGCTCGGCATGGTCATGAGCCTTGCGCGCCGCCGGATGCTGCTCGAATACGCGCGGCAGAACCAGTGCTGGATCATCGAGGACGATTACGACAGCGAATACCGCTACGGCAGCCGGCCGCTCGCATCGTTGCAGGGGCTCGATACGGCGGGGCAGGTGATTTACGTCGGCAGCTTCGGCAAGACGCTGTTTCCGGGCTTGCGGATCGGTTACCTCGTCGTGCCCGAGGCGCTGGCGGAGAGTTTCGCGACGGCGAGCGCCGAGCTCTATCGCGAAGGGCAGTTACTGCAGCAGGCGATGCTCGCGGAGTTCATCGCCGAAGGGCATTTCACGTCGCATATCCGCAAGATGCGCACGCTGTACGGACAGCGCCGCTCGACGCTGCTCGAGGTCGCCGCGCGGCGTTATGGCGATGCGCTTCCCGCAGTGGGCGGCGATGCGGGCCTGCATCTGGTGATGCAACTGCCCGAAGGCACCGACGACCGTGCCGTTGCCGCGGCGGCGCTCGAACGCAACATCGTCGTGCGACCGTTGTCCGGCTACTATGCGCAACCGTCGCGCGCGCAGTCGGGGCTGTTGATCGGCTATGCGTGCGTGCCCGACGAGGAGATCGCGCCCGCGTTCGACACGCTTGCGGACGCGATCGACACCACCTTGCCGCTCTTCGCCTGAATGGCGCGGGCGGCGCGGCGGCTACAGACGGATCAGCACCGCGCCGAGCGTGACGAGCGTGCACGCGAAGATGCGCCGCGCGGTCAGCTTCTCGTGCATGAACGAGAAGCCGATCAGCACCGCGAAGATCGAGCTGAGTTCGCGCAGCGCGGAGACCATTGCGATGGGCAGATAGCGATAGGCCTCGATGATCAGGCAGTACGCGCTCAACGCGATGACGCCCGAGAGCATGCCTTTGGCCATCGTCTCGCGCGACGTGAAAAGTCCTTTCGCGCCGCCGCGCCAGTGCCACACGAGCAGAAACTGCGGCACGTTCCACAGCAGATAGACCCACATGATGTAGCTGAGCCCATTGCCTGCGACGCGCGCGCCGATTCCGTCGACGATGGAATAGGCTGAGATGAAGAACCCTGTGAGCAGCGCGTAGGGCACGCTTTCGCCGGAAAAGCGCATGTTGCGGCGAAACGCGAGCGACACGATGCCGATCGACACCAGCGCGACGCCCGTTGCCGCGAGCGGCTTTAGCGTCTCATGCGCGAACACGAGCGCGCCTGCGAACACCAGCAGCGGCGAGAGTCCGCGCGCAATCGGATAGATCTGGCCGAAGTCGCCGCTGCGATACGCGCGGATCAGCGCGAGGCAGTAGGCGAATTCGAGCACGACGGAGGCGGCGATGTAGGGCCACGCGGCTGGCGCGGGCAGCGGCAGCGCGACGACGCCGATTGCGCTGACGGCGATATACGGAATCGACATCATGCCGAGCAGCCAGATGCGGTCTTCTGCGAGACGCAGGAATGCGTTCCAGCTCGCGTGGAGCATCGCGGAGAACAGGACGAGCAGAACGATGAGGGTTTCCATCGAAAGCGTGCGGGCGGAAAAGATGGATTATTCCCTACGCGGGGCCGTTTGGTTTGCTGCTGTTGCGAGTATTTGCGATGTGGTTTGTTTTGCTCTATCGCTGGAATCCGCGAATGGGGTTTGCTTTGCCGCTGTCGCTGGGCATCCGTGATGCGCCACGCGGCGCGGGCGTTGTCCCTGTGCGGGGCATTTCAAAAGCTCGGGGCCGAACGCAGGTACGGCGAGGAAAACGGGCTGTTCGACCGCTTCCACGCGGCGAACGCGAGCGCCGTGCGTGGCCCTCGCGATCTACGGCGTAGCGAACAACACCATCAAGGCGCTCTGCACTACGACACGCCGATCAGTCAAATAGCCATCCGTTGTCGCCTTCATCTAGCGTCCCACCGTGACTCGTCAGATCGCCTTTTCGGGCAACGCCAGCGCCTTCGAATGCGGATGTCGAGCCGGTGACGATGGTGGCGCCGCAACTCGTCAGGTCACCAATGCGTGCAACAGCGCGACCGTTGACGGTCACTCCGCTTATTCCAGTCGTTACAGTACCTACGCCGTGCATTGGACACATGTGACGATGACCCACAAGTACAACCGGGCGCATGAAAACCTCCGCTGTTATCGTGCCAGAGCGTTCGACTGCTCTCCGACGTACTTCCACTGGAAGCTGAACGGGTCGACGCCCACGTCGCCTGGCAGGTTCGGCATCTGTTCGCCTTCCTTGACGAACGCCTCATGGTAGCCGCCGATCATGTCGATGGTTTCGCCCACCGCCTGCCAGTATCCGGAGCGTGGTGAGAAATCGCCGGGGCGTGCAAAAGGAAACGCAGGCACCTGCGTCCGGGCATCGACCTCGCCGAGGAACTCGATCTTGCGACCCTTGGCCGCTTCCTCATCAGTGGGTTTATAAACCTTGAAGTACAGGCGGTTCGATGGCGCGTTATCGGTGATCGGGTAACGCATGCGGCCCTTGCCTTGCGCATCAGTCCGCTGAAGGACTTCGCGCACGTCGATCCAGTCAAGCTGGCTTTGCCAGTAGACCATTTCGTAAATATGCGTGCCGGTAAGGAACTGGCTGCTCTCGATCACAAATTCATCGGGGATCCCACCGTCAATCCGCTGCTTTGCATGAAACACGTAACTGTGCCGCTTGATTTCATCGTCACGTGGCGCCGCTTTGATTGCCATGATGCTGTTGTCTTCACGCCGTGCCCGCGGCTCTATCTCTTTCCCTTCGGAATAGAGCCGTACCAGCGGACCATCCGGTGTCGGCTTGCCGGTTGCCTTAATGTCAGAACCTGTCGGGTTAGTGAATGACAGGTTGTACCGGATCTTTACGCTATCTTCACGTACTACTCCGTCCACGAACTCAATCCGTGTAATCAGTGAATTCTTCATCCAGTTTATCCGGTTGTCAGGAATCCCGGTCCGGTTGGCTCTGCTGGAGGTCTGGTTACTATTCATGGAACTGGTCTTGTTGATTGAAGGTTGCATCGCTACGGGCGAACACGCTGTCAGGGTCACGACACTCCATAGCGCGACCGCATGCCGGATGCGTCGCCGCTCACGCAGAAACTTCTGGTTCATCTTTTGCACTCTGGATAAAAAAAGCGATGCTCTCGGCATTGGCTAGTGCCCAGTTCGGCGAAAATTCAGCCAGCACCCGCGCTGCCAGTGCACCATAAGGGGTGCGGCCATTGAAGTTCTTTGGATCGCTGGTTGTAGCCGGTAGCGCGATAACCTGGTCCTTTGCATACGTGAAAGCCTCCGCTGTTATCGTGCCTGAGCGTTCGACTGCTCTCCGACGTACTTCCACTGGAAGCTGAACGGATCGACGCCCACATCGCCCGGCAGGTTCGGCATCTGTTCGCCTTCCTTGACGAACGCCTCATGGTAGCCGCCGATCATGTCGATGGTTTCGCCTACCGCCTGCCAGTATCCGGAGCGTGGTGAGAAATCGCCGGGGCGTGCAAAAGGAAACGCAGGCACCTGCGTCCGGGCATCGACCTCGCCGAGGAACTCGATCTTGCGACCCTTGGCCGCTTCCTCATCAGTGGGTTTATAAACCTTGAAGTACAGGCGGTTCGATGGCGCGTTATCGGTGATCGGGTAACGCATGCGGCCCTTGCCTTGCGCATCAGTCCGCTGAAGGACTTCGCGCACGTCGATCCAGTCAAGCTGGCTTTGCCAGTAGACTAGTTCGTAGAAATGGGTGCCGAAAATCAATTGGCTGCTCATAATCACAAACTCGGCAGGTATGGGACTTTTCCAACTGTCGTGTGCTTTGATGTTGTAACGATAGAACTTGACATCTTCGTCCCGTGGCGCCGCCTTGATCGCCATAATGCTGTTATCTTCGCGTGAAGAATGCGGCTCTATCTCTTTCCCTTCGGAATAGAGTCGCTCAAATGCGTTGTCCGGCGTTGGTTTGCCGGTCGCCCGAACGTCTTTGTCAGTTGGATTGCTGACCAAAATGTTATAACGCACCTCGACAGCTTCGTCATATACAGATGCCCCTGCAAACTTGATCTGTGTAACTAGTGGATTTTTCACCCAGTTAATCCGGTTATCAGGAATCCCCGTCTGGTTGGCGCTACTAGGAGACTGGTTACTGTTCATGGCGACTATTCCGATAGTGTTTTTTGCGGTCGAAGGTTGCGTTGCAATTGGCGAACACGCGGTCAGGGTCGCGGTAGCCCATATCGCGACCGCGTACGGAACGCGTTGAAACTTACGCGACAAGTTCTGGTTCATCTTTTGCACTCTCGATAAAGAAAGCGATGTTCTCGGCATTGGCAAGCGCACGGTTCGCCGAGAATTCAGCCAGAACTCGCGCCGCTTCGGAACCGTAGGCCGTACGGCCGTTGAATTTGCGTGGATCGCTGGTCGCAGCCGGTAGCGCGATAATCTGGTCTTTTGCATGCGCAGTGTTTTGCAGATGCGCCACTTCATGCAACTGGACCTCCATCCGGTTCTGGTCCACGGGGTCGGTCTTGCGGAACAGACGAAAGAACAGTCCGTACTGGCAGCCGATATTGACGTACTCCATCTGGAAACCGGCCTGCGCAGGCCGAAGCGGCTGGGCCGGATAGCAAGCCGGATGCACCCACGCCCCCGCTTCGAAACCAAGCGCCCCCTTTATGACACGCTGCATCGAAATGTGCCGGAAGTAGGTTTTCATGCCCTTCATGTACAGATAGACATGGTGACCGGCAGGTGCTGGGGCAAGTGTCCCGTGAAGCGTTTCGGGCGCAGTGATGGTATTGGGATCTACGCCAAACCAGTAGATGAAGTTTTCCCAGAAAGTAGTGTGCTGGATATTGTGAATGTCGTGCGTCGTTGCGTACTCGCGGACAACGACGGGTACTGGCGTCGGCGCGGACGGCAAGACAGCTGTGGCGTCCTTCCATGGATCAAGCTGTTTCAGGCGCTTTTCGATCAGCTTCAGTCCAGTATTCCAGCTCGTCAAGATTTCCTGTTCGAATGCCTCTTCCGAGAGATGTACGTCAGTGGTAAGGCACTCGCGCATCTGTGCCAGAAACCCGAGCGGATGAAAATGCCAGTTCTTCGCATTCGTCAGTGCAGTGAGTGGGGTCAAGGCTGGACCAGTCACGCCATCCTTCTTTACCTGTGCCTCGGTCCAGAACTGCTGACGTCCCACATCGTCAAGAAAAGCTCCGGTCGTGGCCAATCTTCACCTTTTCGTCGTTACCAACTGTCTCTGAACGGTCATGCCCAATGGTGGTGCTCTCGTCGTTCTCGACGGTCTTCATACGGTCGTGCCGGACCGCATGTGACTCGTCGTTCTCGACCTCTGTGCGCATGTCGCGTTCAGCTTGCAACCATAGTTCTTCCGCGCCTTTCTTGTCCTCGAAGCGGATCGCGTTCGCGTTGCCATAGCCGCCGTCCTTCGATGAGCGCGTGAGAATGCCACTTTGCGTCGCATTGCCCGGCAGTTCCCACGGCGGCATCGTCATCGCGTTGTAGACGCGTCGGGTCACGATGGGCCGGTCCGGGTCTCCGTTCTCGAAATCCACGATGACTTCGGTGCCGACACGCGGAATGTGGATGCCGCCGAAGTTGCTGCCCGCCCACGGGTACGACACCCGGACCCAGCACGACGACCTGTGATCTTTCGGACCGCGGCGGTCCCAGTGGAAGGCGAGCTTTACACGCCCGTACTGGTCGGTCCAGATTTCGCTGCCTGGTGCGCCCGTCACGATTGCCGTCTGCGGGCCGGTAGTGCGCGGCTTCGGGTAGCGCTCACGCGACGGCCGGAAAACGGTTGTGGCGGGCTGCACGTCGAACGTGGTGTTGATGCGGTATTGCGCTGCGCCGCCGCTGACCTCGCCGATCTCTTCGGCGTCGAAGCTTGCGCGTAGCACCAGGTATTCACGGTTCGCATCCGCCTGCGGATGACCGCTAAGTGTGAAGGTTGTGCCGCACACGATATCGCGCACGTTACCACTGCCCGATGCGCGCTCGCCTTGCGCGTAAAGCTCTTCCATGCGCACCCGCGCGAGCTGGTCGCCGTCGTCCTGTTCCGTATAGTCGCCGGGCCACTCGTAGCGTTCCAGCTGGTTGTGCGCGGTGTCCTGCGGCAGTTCGTTCTGCGCCTGAAGCTGCGCCTTCGGCTTCTTGAAGTGATAGTCGTTCGTGGTCCAGATGCCTGTCCGGATGCGTCCGGTCGTATCGAAGTGATCGACGTTCTCGCGGTCGATCTTATGTCCGGGCGGGTAGTACCACAGTGTCTGATAGGCGGCGCTTTCGACGGGTTTGTGTGCACCCACGTGATCGACCAGCACCATCCGGTGAAAACTGCTGGAATGCTCGATAAACCAGTAGATGCCGTGCTCGGCCATCAGGCGCTGGATAAAATGAAAGTCCGTTTCTCCATACTGCACCTGATAGTCGAGCACCGGATACGTGCCGCTCACGCGCACGTCATACGAGTACAGGTAGTTGCCGAATACCTCTTCAAGTATTTCCACAACGGTCTTGCGCTGGAAAATGCGAAAGTCTGAACGCAGCTCCATCAGGGCTGTCCAGGGTTGCAGCAGCACGCGGTAGCGGCTCTGCCGGTTCAACTGCTCGACGAAACCCGCTTCCATCACGAGGCCGCTGATCTCGCGCGTGCCCGCGCCTATGTTCGCCGTGCCTCCCAGCCCGGCAGCGCCCGCCACGAACGTGCCCATGCCGTCGAGCTGAATGGCGACCGTCAGTTCCGTGCCGAGCAATGCCTTGACATCAATCGATGCGGCGACTGCCTCGGGCATGTCCAGCGGCGTGGTGAGAAAGAGTTCATAGCCGTAGAGGGACGAGAGCGTTTCTTCTCCCCTGATCGCGCTCAGTTGCAGCGCCACCTGTCCATCAGGCAAAGTTGGCAGCGCAGGGCCGCTGACTGTCAACGTCCGCGCTGTATGAAATGTCAACATGACGAGTTCTCCACTTCGTAGCCCCTGTTCATATTTGCTTCGACATGCCAAGTAATGTGAAAGCAAATTCGAGCTTTCAAGCAGGACATTTTGCACATATCTTCGCAATGCTTAATATCAGATTAGGTCGATAATCGACTGAAGGATCGAAGAATATGCCGGCTGGTTGGGCTGATGAAACGAGGAATCGTTGCAGCTCAGAAAGGAGCCAGCCCGGGTGGGGGCGTGAAAGTGACCGTCGACAAGGACCGTGACAGTCATAACCGACCTTCGATCCAGGCGGCATCCAGCGCCGCCGCATATCATTAAACGGCGAAAGCAGCACCCGTCAGATAACCTGAATACATCAAGCGTGCGTAAAAAAGCCCGCACGCGGCGGGCTGCTGAAGGTAATCGCCATTCTCAAAAGGTGTCTCGTGGGTATCCGGCAAAAGAGGCGAAATCTGCTTGAAACGCGGGGCGGACCCTGAGCCTTACCCGACAAAGGTTTCACGAAGGCCCAAACCCACACCAGTTTCCACCCCCAGGCGTCGCAGACAACCAATCACACCCTCATCACTTTATCCAAAGTAATCGGCAAATCCCTCACGCGCACGCCCGTCGCGTGATACACGGCATTGCCAATCGCAGCCACTACACCCGTAATGCCGATCTCCCCAATTCCCCGCGAGCCGAGCGAATTGATATGTGGATCGGGCACGTCGAGCACGACAACATCGAGCGTCCCCACATCCGCATTCACCGGCACGTGATACTCGGCAAGATTCGCATTGATGAAGCGGCCATATTGCACATCGAGTGCAGTCTCCTCTTCAATCGCCGCGCCGATGCCCCACACGAGGCCGCCCATCAGTTGGCTGCGCGCCGTCTTCACGTTCAGCATCCGCCCGACGTTGTACACCGCCGTGATCTTCGCGACGCGGACAGTGCCGAGGTCAGCGTCGACGTGCATCTCCGCGAACACGGCCCCCCACGAATGGAACGAGTAGCGCTGCTTCTCATCGCCGGGCTTCGCATCGGAGACGGCTTCGAGCGGCTGGCCGCCCGCGCGCGCGAGAACGGCCGCGATGGGATCGCGCCTGGTCGGGGCCGATTTGCTCATCAGCCAGCCATTCTGCACGGTCACGTCGCTTTCGGGCACGCCGAAAAGCGGCGAGCCCTGATCCGCGAGCGCCATCGAAACGAGCTTGCCGCGCGCCGCTTCGCACGCGTCGCGCACGGCAGGCGACACGCTCGCGACCGACTGCGAGCCACCCGATACGGGCGCCTTCGGCAGCGAAGAATCACCGAGCCCGAAGCGGATGTTTTCGGGCGCGATGCCGAGCGCGTCGGACGCGACCTGCGTCATCACCGTGTACGTGCCCGTGCCAAGGTCCTGCGTGCCGGACACGACCATCGCCGTGCCGTCAGGCAGGATGCGCGCGAGCGCCGACGCTTCGCTGCGATTCGCGGGATACGTCGCGGTGCCCATCCCAAGGCCGATCAGCGTGTTGCCGTCGCGCATCGAACGCGGCTGCGGCTTGCGGCGCGACCAGCCGAAGCGCTGCGCGCCGACGCTGTAGCACTCGCGCAAGACCTTGCTCGACCACGGCCTGTTTTCCTGTGGATCGACTTCCGCATAGTTCTTCAGGCGCAGCGCGACAGGGTCCATCTTCAGTTGATACGACAGCTCGTCCATCGCCGTTTCGAGCGCCCACGAGCCCGTCGTTTCGCCCGGCGCGCGCATGAAGGTCGGCGTGCCGACGTTCAGCGGCACGAGGCGATGCGTGGTTTGCTGGTTCGGCACCGCATACATCATGCGCGAGACCATGCAGCAGGTCTCCGTCCAGTCTTCGATCATCGACGTGTTCGAAAAGCTGTCATGCCGCATCGCCGTCAGCGTGCCGTCATGTTTCGCGGCGATCACCATGCGCTGCTCGGTGAACGGCCGTCCGCCGACGGGGCCGAACATCTGCGGACGCTCCAGCGCGAGCCGCACGGGCCGTCCCGTCTGCTTCGCGGCCATCGCGCACAGCACCACATGCGACCACGCCGAGCCCTTGCAGCCAAAGCCGCCGCCGACGAACGGCGAGATCACGTGCACGTCGTCGGGCGAGATGCCGAGCGTTCGCGCGACAGCCGTTTTCGTGCCCGTCACGCCTTGCGTCGCATCGTAGAGCGTCAGCTGCGGGCCGTCCCACACGGCCATCGTCGCGTGCGGCTCCATCGGATTGTGATGCTCCATCGGCGTCGTGTAGACGGCGTCGACGCGCACGGCACCCGCGGCGAGCCCCGCGTCGTAGTCGCCACGCGACGTGTCCGTCTGCCGCCCCTGGGGTTTGACGGGCGCGTGCGCATTGGGTTTTGCCTGCGCGAAATCGAGCGTCGCCGGCTGCGCCGCGTACGTGATGCGCAACTGGCGCGCGGCGTCGGTTGCATGTTCGAGCGTATCGGCGACGACGACGGCAATCGGCTCGTTGCTGTAATGGACCTCGTTGTCCTGCAAGAGCGATAGATGCCGCCCCGCCGGCGGCGCGAGCGACGGGCGGCCGCCGTTCGGCAGGCGCGGCGCGTTCTGGTATGTCATCACGAGCAGCACGCCGGGCAGCGACGACGCGCGGCTCGTATCGATCGATGCGATGGTGCCGCGCGCAACCGTGCTCGTGACGAGCACGCCATGCGCGAGACGCGCCTGCGGAAACTCAGCCGCATAGCGCGCTTCGCCCGTGACTTTCAACAGACCGTCGGTGCGGTCCAGTGGGTGGCCGATTATCGTGTTCATGCGACACCTCCCGTGCGTCCCGCTGCCTCGTTCACCGCCCGCACGATCGCGTTCTGCGCGAGCCGCACCTTGAACGCGTTGTCGCGTTGCGGCCTGGCTTCGCTGAGCGCAGCGGAGGCCGCGGCGTCGAGCGTCGCCTTATCGAGCGGATGGCCTGCGAGCATCTGTTCGGCAGCGTTTGCGCGCCACGGCTTGTGCGCGACGCCGCCCAGCGCGATGCGCGCGCTGCGCACCGTGCCGCCGTCCATCTGCAGCGCGGCGGCGACGGACACGAGCGCGAACGCATAGCTCGCGCGGTCGCGCACCTTCAGGTAGTGCGCATGCTCGCTGTAGATGGGCGGCGGCAGCTCGACGGCCGTGATCAGCTCGCCGGAGCGCAGCGTCGTGTCGAGATCCGGCCGCTCGCCCGGCAGCCGGTGGAAGTCGCCGAACGGGATCACGCGTTCGCCTTGCGGGCCGCTCACGCGCACGTTCGCGTCGAGCGCGGCGAGCGCGACGCTCATATCCGACGGATTCACGGCGATGCATTGCGTGCTCGCGCCGAGGATCGCGTGCGTGCGGTTGTGGCCGTTTATCGCGGCACAGCCGCTGCCCGGCTCGCGCTTGTTGCAGGCGGTGAACGCGGTGTCGTAAAAGTATGGGCAGCGCGTGCGCTGCATCAGGTTGCCGCCGACGGTTGCCATATTGCGCAATTGCGCCGACGCGCCCGCGAGCAGCGCTTGCGACAGCAGCGGATAGCGCTCGCGCACGAGCGCATGATTCGCGGCGTCGCTGTTGCGCACGAGCGCGCCGATGCGCAAGCCGCCGTCAGGCAGCGTCGAGACGGTATCGAGTCCCTGTATGCGCGTGATGTCGACGAGTTTGACCGGGCGCGTCACGCCGCCCTTCATCAGATCGAGCAGATTGGTGCCGCCGCCGATGAACATCGTGCCCGGCTGCTGCGCGGCGCGCACGGCGCTCGATATATCCGTTGCGCGTTCGTACGAGATCGCATCCATGATGGCCTCCGTTACGCGACATCGCTCGTCTTGATGACGAACGTGGTGTACGTGTCGCCCGTGCCGCTGCCCACGGTGCCGCGATGCACGGACTGCACGGCCGCGACGATATTCACGTACGCGCCGCAGCGGCAGATGTTGCCGCTCATGCGCTCGCGAATCTCTTCTTGCGTCAGTTGCGGCGGGCGGCGCCGCACATCCGCCGTGACCGTGCTGGCCGCGCCGGCGTCGAATTCCGTGAGCAAGGCTGTCGCCGAACAGATTTGCCCCGGCGTACAGTAGCCGCACTGGAACGCGTCCTGTTCGATGAACGCGCGTTGCACGGGGCTCAGCGTGCCGTTGCTCGCGAGGCCTTCGATCGTCGTGATCGCGTCGCCTTCGTGCATCACGGCAAGCGTCAGACACGAGTTGATGCGGCGTCCGTTCGCGAGCACCGTGCACGCGCCGCATTGCCCGCGGCCGCAGCCTTTCTTGGTGCCCATGAGGCCCGCGTACTCACGCAGCGCGTCGAGCAGCGTCACACGCGGTTCGATCTGCAGCGTGTAGGCGCGTCCGTTGATGTCGAGCTTCACGGCGCGCGGCGGCACCGTTGCGCGTGCAACGGACGCGTGCGCGGGCGGTGTTTGCGCCTGCGCGTGGACGTAGGGCGCGCTGCCTGCCGCGGCCGCGGCCGCCGCCGATTGCAGGAAGCGGCGGCGAGAAGTGCTGGAAGGCGAGGCGTCGTGGTCGTCATGATGGGGCGTGTTCGCATCGTGATGCGAGCACGAACCCTGACAGTCGATGTTTCGGGACATGATGTTCTGCTTGCTCCGTATGAGTTCGATGCAGGCTTGCGCCGCATCGAACCCGAAGCCTGCGGCCGGTGCATGGCAAGCCATGACAATGAGCAATTTCGATGCCGCTCGCGCAGAACATGACGCGACGATGCGCAAAAGCGGCGCCGGCTTCCACGAGCGATGACACGCGCCGCCTTGCGACGGCCGACGGCATGCGCGACGTGTCACGACTTCACGTTGCACCTGACGAAGCGCAAAGTAAGTGGCTGCGCAGCGTCATTGCAGCGTCGAAAGCGAATCTTCATCGTGGCACAGAATGCCAGGCGCAGCCGTGACGGATTGATGGCGCGAACATGGCGCGGCGCTGTCGCCGGTGTCAGGTGCCTATTGCGACGCCTGCATCCGCGCATGCGATACGGCGGCGCAAAAACAAAACGCGCCTTGAATCTCAAGGCGCGTGTTGGATGAACTCACAGCGAACTAACGGGCGGATCGATCCGTCTTTGCAGTCAGTCGATCCCGTGAAACACCGCGTCGTCGGGTCCGAGATAGGCGGGCGGACGCCATGCTGCGTCACGCATCGAATGCTGGACGAGCTTCTCGACGCCGAGCAGCACCGCGAAAATCGCCATCCGCACGGGAATGCCGTTGTCCGTCTGCCGGAAGATCGCGAGGCGCGAATCGTGGTTCAGGTCGGTGCTCAGATCGTTCGCGCCTGGGCGGCTGTCGCGCGGGAGCGGATGCATGATCAACGTGTCCGGGCCGCACACGGTATCGACGAGCGCCTGGTTGATCTGGAAGTCGGGCGTATAGCCTTCGAACGATTCGTCGGCGAAGCGCTCTTTCTGGATGCGCGTCGCGTAGACGACGTCCGCGCCGCGCAGGCCATTGGCGAGATCGTGCGTCTGCTCGACCACGTGGCCGTTGCGCGAGATCTGATCGACGATGTACGCGGGCATTTCCAACGTGGGCGGCGAGATCAGCGTGAACTTGATGCCGCGATACAGCGCGAGCAGCTTGACGAGCGAATGCACGGTGCGCCCGTACTTCAGGTCGCCGACGAGCGCGATATGCGCGCCGTCGACGATCTTGCCAAGGCGCGAGAACTCGCGCTGGATCGTGTACAGGTCGAGCAGCGCCTGGCTCGGGTGCTCGCCGGGGCCGTCGCCGCCGTTGATCACGGGAATGTTGGTCGCGCGCGCGAATTCCGCGACGGAGCCTTGCTCCGGATGGCGGATCACGAGGGCATCGACATAACCGGCCATCACGCGGCTCGTGTCGTAGATCGACTCGCCCTTGGCCATCGACGAAAACGTGAAGCCCGTCGTGTCGCACACCGAGCCGCCCAGACGGCAGAACGCCGCGCCGAAGCTCACGCGGGTACGCGTGCTCGCTTCGAAGAACAGGTTGCCGAGCACCGCGCCTTCGAGCACGCGCGAGATTTTCCGGCGGCGCGCGATCGGCTGCATGATGTCGGCGACGCGGAACAGGGCCTCGACGGCGTCGCGCGAGAACTGGTCGACGGAAAGCAGTTGCGGCTTGCCTTCGAACAGGATCTGGCTGCTGAGCGCGTGTGACTCTACGCTTTGCGTATATTTTTCCGTGGGCACGCCATTGACGACGATCTCCGACACGAAACGCTCGACGATCTCGGGCATCGCGCGCGATTCCTGCGAGTCGTCGGGCAGCAGCCACGTATCCAGCGCGCGCTTCGACACGCCGATACGGGTCGCGAAGCCGTCGCGGGTGAGGTTCAGACGCCGCATCGCGTCACGGAGAAAAGCTTGTTGCGGGACGCTCATGAAGGATCCTCTTGTTTCGTCAGGTGAATCATGGATATACGCGGTGCGTATATTAATTCGCTGCGCGGCGAAGTCAAGAAAAATTCGCAGGGGGGAATGCGCCGGGCTGGCGGATTCACGCGCGCGCTCAGCTCGATTGCGGTTACACTGCCGGACATGGAAAACGGCTCAATGCTTCGTGATCGTGTGGAAACGGGCGCGCAATGGCGTGCCGCGCTTGCACGCGTGGCGATCGCGCACGCATGCGTCGTCTCCAAAGCCAAAAAACAGCCGCTCATCTGACCGGAGCTGCTGTTCCGTCAGATGCGCGACGGAACAGCCTTGTCCAGCCCGGTTCTCGAACCTCCTGCTTCCGATACTGCTTCCTCGCCGCTGAACGGTTCCGATACGGTCGCGTTCGAGGATAGTCATGTCCAACTTTTCGGGTATCTGGATTCCCCTTGTCACGCCGTTTTCCGCAGATGGCGCCGTCGATCACGATGCGCTGCGCCGTCTCGTGAAGCGCTATGCCGACGCCGGCGTCGCGGGTGTCGTCGCGCTCGGCACGACGGGCGAGCCATCGTCGCTCGAGGCCGACGAGCAGGAAGCCGTGCTCGCGGCGACGCTCGATGCCGCGCACGGCGCGCTGCCCGTGATCGCCGGCGTGTCGGGCAACCATGCCCGCAGCATGCGCGAGCGCGTGTCGCGCCTGAACGCGCTGCCGCTCGCGGGTCTGCTGATTTCGGCGCCGTACTACGTGCGGCCGTCGCAGGCAGGCATCGCCGCGCATTTCACGATGCTCGCCGACGCCAGCGAGCATCCCGTCGTGCTGTACGACATTCCCGCGCGCACGGGTGTGCGCATCGAGCCCGATACGCTGCTCGCGCTCGCCGCGCATCCGCGCATTCAGGCGATCAAGGATTGCGCGGGCTCGCTCGACACCACGCACACGCTGATACTCGACGGCCGTCTGCAGGTGCTCGCCGGCGACGACGTCCGTATCTTCGACACGCTTTGCATCGGCGGCAGCGGCGCGATCGCCGCATCGGCACATCTGTGGCCAGAGCGTTTCGTCGCGCTCGATCGCGCGCTGAAGGCGGGGCGTCTCGACGAAGGGCGCGCGCTCTTTCATGCGCTCTTGCCGTTGATCCGCGCGCTGACCTCCGAGCCGAACCCCGCGCCCGTGAAGGCGGCGCTCGCCGCGCAAGGCCTGCTCGAAGACGTTTTGCGCGCGCCGATGACGCGTGCGAGCGAATCGTTGCGCGAACGCTTGCGGCCTATGCTCGCCGGGTGATGGCCGTTCGATGGGCCGCAGCGCGGTTCTAGCCGGATACTCGGCACGCGTCGCGTGAGCATGCGACGAATCCGGTGTCGTCGAATTTGAGATGCGGGTCTTGCGGGTGGCGTGATAATTCGCGCCACGTTTTCGTCACCGCTCAGATCGTTTCGACATCCTGCGTATGCTGGTTCATCGTTTCACTGCTCCATTCACGGCGCTTGCGTTGCTGGCATCGACATCGTTGCGCGCCCGCGCGCCGCGCTGGCGCTCGGACACGACGAAGGGCGCCTGCTGATGCCGTTCATCTGGGGCGCGCGCAAGAATCTGACGAGTGGCGCGGTGCGCTTCGTCACGCGGCGCACGGCGTTCACGATCGGCGCGCTGGTCGCGTGCGGCAGCTTTGCGCTGGCGCTGACGGCGGGCATCATGATCGGACGCGATCATCCGATGCGTGCCGCGGCGGCGGGCGACAGCCGCGTGACGCGCGACTACACGATCGCGGAGCTCGGCAAGCTGAGCGCGGCTGTCGAGCAGATGGAGCCGCGCCTGACACGGCTCGCCGCGCAGGTCGCGACACTGCATGATTTCGAAACGCGTCTGAAGTCGATCGAAACCTTGCCGCGCCCCGTGTTTGCGCCGCCTGTGCTGTCGGCGAGCGACGTGCGCGGCGGCGACGCCGGCGACGATGTCGTCGAGCGCGCGGAAAACAAGTCCTCGACGGGCGAGCCGTCGGCGAAAGGCGGCGCGCGAGCCGCCGACGGACACGATGCCGAGCCTCAGACCCGCGTTCACGGGTCATTCGGCCAGCCAGCCGGTCAAACCACGGACAAGGCCAACGATTCCGCCGCTTCATCCGCCGCTTCATCCGCAGCGTCATCCTTACCATCAAGCAGCGAAGGCGGCGAGGGCGGCCCGTCGCTGCCGCCGCGCCGCTGCGACGACGTGCGTCGCGCGCGCGACGCCGTCGCGATTCACGAGCAGATCGCCTGTGTTGCCGCGACGCTCACCGCACTCGAACAGGAAACCATGCTGCACGCCGCGAACTGGGAGTCGTTTCCCGGCCGCATGCCCGCCGACGGCGCGCGCTTCGGCTCGCCGTTCGGCAATCGCATCGATCCAATCACGCATCGCCTCAGCTTCCATCCGGGCGTCGATCTCGTCGCGATGACGGGCACGCCGATTCTCGCCGCAGCGGGCGGCCGCGTGATCCGCGCGGGATGGGAGGACGGCTACGGCAATACCGTCGAAATCGATCACGGCAACGGGCTCATCACGCGCTACGGCCACGCATCGCGGATCGTCGTGCGGGAAGGCGATCTCGTGCTGCCGCGCCAGCATATCGCCGACATTGGCTCGACGGGCCGCTCGACGGGGCCGCACCTGCACTTCGAAGTGCTCGTCAACGACGCGCCCGTCGATCCGACCGACTATCTCGCACTTTTCATGGGATCGTCTCATGGCTGATCGCCGTGGTTCGGCAAACCGGCAAAGCGGCCGCGCGATCGCGCGGCGCGCGTATGCGCCGCGGCCCGTGCGCTCGCGGGCCGCGAGCATCGCAACGTGGCTGCTCGCGGGCATCGCGTGCGCGACGGCGGGCGCGGCGGCGATGCATGGCTACGGCACGCGCGCGGTGGCGGCGCGTGATTCGTGCGCAGTGCCTGCCGCCCACGACGACTTGCAGGACGCGCTGGCGCGCGCGCAACTCGCGCTGAAGCAGGAAGCCGCATCGCGCGCGACGGTGCAGAAATCCGCCGACGCGCTGACCGTCGAAGTCACGCGGCTTCAGACGCAAGTGTTGTTCCTGCAGGGCCAGAGCCGCTCGCGCCGTTGAGAGGCGGCGCACGGCACGTTTTCAATTCCAACCCGGTATCGATTATGTTCAGCAAGAAGAAGTCGCCCGGCGTCGTCTTCCAGAACAAGCTGGCGACGCTCGTTGCGCATGACGTGTACATCGCGGGCGACCTCGAATTCAGCGACGGCCTGCGGCTGGACGGTCATGTGAAAGCAAACGTCACGGGCAAGCCGGGCTGCGAGACGCTACTTGTGCTGAGCGATCGCGGCTCGATCACGGGCAACGTGTATGGCTACGACGTGATCGTCAACGGCACGATCACAGGCGATGTGATCGCCGATCATTTCGTCGAGTTGCAGGAGAACGCGCGTGTCACGGGGAACATCCATTACCAGCAACTGCGGATGGATGTGGGCGCGTCGGTGGACGGCAAGCTCACGCGCCGCGAAGTGACGCCCGCCGTCGCGAGCCCGCCTGTCGAGCCGGCGGCCTGCGCGCCTCAAGCACGGGACGAGCTGCGCGAGGCCGATCAGTGAGGCGCGCTCACGCGGCCGTCATGCGGTGCTGAAGCAGTTCGCTGAACGCATCGGCCGTAAGCGGCTTGCCGAGCAGGAAGCCCTGCATCTCGTCGCATTGCAGGTCTTTCAGCTTGTCGAGTTGCGAGGCCGTTTCCACGCCTTCCGTGACCGCGTCCATTTCGAGCGAATGTGCGAGCGCGATGATCGTCTGCACGATCGCGCTGCCTTCATGGCCATCGGCATCGAGACCGTTCGTGAAGAACCGGTCGATCTTCAGCTGCTTCACGCGGAAGCGCTGCAGATACGCGAGGCTCGAATGGCCGATCTGCACGATTTGCCCGGAGCGCTCGGCGGTCGGGATGCCGACGCCATCGTCGAGATGCGCCCGGCCAGATCGAGCGCCGTATACGACGCAAGCGTGGCGACGGCGAGCGACACGGCGACCGGCCCCAGGTTGTAAGTGCTCTGCATGTCAGTTCTTTCGCGGAAGCGGCAGACTTTTTAAATCATTGAGCGTTAATTTAAAAGATTCAGAAAAATTATCGGCTTGATTTTGAAGGCGTTTATTGAACCCTTTTCTTTAAGCCTTAACGGCATCAAATCGGTTCTGTAAAACCAGTTGATGCATTGCAGGGTTCTTGTCCAATTTTTTGCCGCATGTGGCCGCATGTAGCCGCGGTCCTAGGCAATGCCTATGGCGGGCAGAGCCAACTCGTATTTGCGCCGCTGTCGGACTGGCCTTCAAATAGGGGCTGCACGAAGCCTCGGTTCTGTTCAAGATCGTGGCCGTATGTTCAGTTGCATAGTGATCGACCTGCATTGGCACCTGAGAGCCTGAAATGTCCGACATCGCGAATAAACCGCTCCGATCGTACCTGTTCGTTCCCGGCAATCGGCGGGAGCGGTTCGACAAAGCCATGAGCAGCGGCGCCGATGCCGTCATCCTCGATCTGGAGGACGCCGTCGCTCCCGAAGACAAGGACGCGGCAAGGCAGGCCATTGCAGCGTGGCTTTCGCCGCAACGCCCCGTCCTCGTCCGCGTGAACGCCGCCGGAACGCCGTGGTACGAGCAGGACGCGCAACTGGGAACACTGCGCGGCGTGGCGGGGATCGTGCTGCCGAAGGCCGGGAGTGCCGCTGACGTGAGCGATCTCGTTTCGCGCACGAAGAGCGGGATGCCTGTCTATCCGCTGATCGAAACCGCGAAGGGCATGTGGAACGCACTCGACATTGCGAGCGCGCCGTCCGTGCATCAACTGATGTTCGGCACGTTGGACTTTTGCGCCGACATGGGGATGGAGCCCGATGGTGAGGAACTGAATCCGTTCCGGGGCCGCCTGACGATGATATCGAGGGTCGCGGGCATCCGCGCGCCCATCGATGGCGTCACCCCGTCAATCGATGACGAAGCTCTGTTGAAGGCCGAGACCATAAAAGGAAAACGATGGGGATTTGCTGGAAAGCTTTGCATACACCCGAGACAGGTTGCGACCGTCAACGGCTGCTATGCGCCGAGCGACACGGAATTGGCGTGGGCGAGGCGCGTGCTCGTTGCATTCGCAAACGCGAACGGGGCGGCAGTGGCAGTCGATGGAAAGATGGTCGACCGGCCTGTGGTCAGCAGGGCGCAGAGCATCGTGGATGCTGCGCGTACGTAATCGCGATCACAGCTTGCATCGGATCGCACGGCAAGCCATCGCGTTTCGAGCCTGCCGTCGCGGTATAGAATGGATCGTCGCCTCATGCAGCGCTGCATGGCCGTATCGACGATGCAATCCGCGCCGCAACACATCAACGCGTCATTCGACCTCTCATGGACGTTCGCCAGCTCCGCTACTTCGTCAGCATCGTTGATTACGGCAGTCTTGGTAAGGCCGCGGAGAAACTCTTCGTCGCGCAGCCGTCTCTCAGTCAGCAAATGGCGCGGCTCGAAGAAGAGCTGGGCGTGTCGCTGCTCTTGCGAAGCAATCACGGCGTGACGCCGACGGCCGAGGGCGATGCCCTTTATCGGCATGCGCGCATGGTTCTGCGGCAGATGGAGCAGTTGAAGCAGGAGGTCACCAAAGGCGCTGGGGCCGAGTCCGGCACCGTCGCCGTCGGGCTGCCGACCACCATGGCTTCCGTGCTCGCGGTGCCGCTATTCGAGCGGGTGCAGGACAGGTACCCCGGAATCCGGCTGCAATTCTTCGAGACGATGAGCGGATACCTGAACGAACTGCTGGCCAATGGGCGGCTGGATCTCGGCATTCTCTTTCGCGAGTCGGATACGCCGGGAATCACGGCAATACCCGTGCTCGACGAGACGCTCTATCTGCTCGGCGAGCCCGGCGGCGACATCTCGCCGCGCGCATCGACGTGCTCGCTGGCCAAGCTCGGCGGAGTCAGGCTGGTTGCGCCCGGCGCATCGAACGGTCTGCGTCTTCTGCTCGAACGCACGTTTCTCAGCGAGAAGGTCGATCTCAACATCGTCGCCGATATCGACTCGCTGCCGTCGCTGCTGTTGATCGCGCATTCGGGAAGAGCCTGCACGATTTTGCCCGGCTCAGCCGTCGCCCAATGGGACCCGGCTCGGCTGCCGAGAATGCGCAAGATCGTCGATCCCGTGATCAGGCGTCCTGCGAGCATCTGCTGGCCGAACGACGCACCCGTTCATTCGGCGACCGTCGCCGTGCGGGACACGCTGCTCGGGCTGATCGAGGAACAGGTGCGGCAGGACACGTGGAAGGGCGTGACGCTGCGCGAACGTAAGAGCGATACCTGAACCCTTCGCTGCGCGCGGCGTCGCACTGAAAGCCCTCGCTCAAGCGCTTTGCGCCGGTTGCTTCGTCGTGTGTATCGTCTCGCCCAGCGCCGCGATGTCGCTCGTGCCGGGCGCGACGTCTTCGAGAGCATGGCGGCTCGTTTCGACGCGCAGAATCAGAATAGCCACGCACAACAGCGCGAACACGACGCTGACCATCGCAATCACGCCCGATACGCCGACATGCTGATAGAGCACCAGCGCGAGATAAGGTGTCGCGATGGAGGCGGCGCGTCCGCAGGTTCCCGCGACTCCCGTTCCGCGCAAGCGGACTTCCGTCGGGAAAAGCTCCGGAATGTAGCCGAAAAGGCCGAGTGTCGTGATTGTGTAGATCGAGGTGACGAGGCAGAAGCCGACGATCACGATATGCACAGGATCACGCAGCGTCACATAGATCCAGCCGAGCACGATGCTGATGAGCGCCGCGTACACGATGCCTTTCGCGCGCCCGACGCGGTCCGCGATCAGATACCCGACCAGCCCGCCGACGGGCGAGCCGATCGACATCAAGAGAACGAAGCCGAGCGACTTGACGATCGACAGCCCTTCGCTGACGAAGAACGTCGGCAGCCACGCGATGAACCCATACAGGCCGATGTTGACACCGATGGCCGTCAACGCCGCGACGCACGTGCGGCCGCGCATGCCGGGCGCGAAAAGCGTGCGCAGCGGCACGTTGCCGACGTTCAGATCGACGACGCGCTGCACGGCGGGCAACGAGCCCACACGCGCTTGCACTTCGCGCTCGATGGCCGAAAGCGTCGCTTCCGCTTCTTCCAGTTTGCCCGTCGATTCGAGCCAGCGCGGCGATTCCGGCATCCGGTGACGCAGGAACCAGACGACCAGCGCACCGACGCCCGCGATCGCGAACATATAGCGCCAGCCGAGGTTCGGGATGATCCAGTAGCCCGCCGCGAGCGCCGCGAATAAACCGCTGTTGATGATGATGGCGAGCAGCGATACCCACTTGCCTCGCGTCGCGGGCGGCACGAATTCGGCGAGCGTGCCCGCGGCCACCACGAGTTCGGCGCCGAGCCCGACGCCCATGATGAAGCGCAGCACGATGAGCCATTCGATGTTCGGTGCAAAGCATGCGGCAATCGAAGCAAGACCGAAGATGCCGAGATTGAGCTGGTACGAGTAGCGCCGCCCAAGCCGGTCGCCGATGTAGGTTGTGTTTGTAGTTATGAATTGATGCCTCTAGATCATGGTCGACGCTCGCATCGCGTCGATGGCGGACGCGTCGAAGCCGAGCTCGCGCAAGATCGCGCCGGTGTTTTCGCCCAACGCGGGAACTGCGTCCATGCGGGGCTCGTCGGCGGCTGTCTGGCCGGGCGGGTACAGCGCCGGAACCTCTCCCGCCGACGTGCGCACCGAGGTCCATCGATGGCGTGCCGCGAGCTGTTCATGGCGCCACACGTCATGCATATCGTTCATTCGTGCGTTTGCAATGCTCGCCCGTTCGAGCCGCTCGATCACCTGAGCCGCCGTCAGCGTGGAAAACGTATCGACGATGATGCGCGTGAGTGCGTCGCGGCTCGCGACCCGCCGGCTGTTCGAACTGAACCGGTCGTCGGCGGCGAGCGCGGGCTGGCATAAAACGGTTTCGCAGAAGCTCTTCCATTCGCGCTCGTTCTGCAGGCCCAGCATGACTGTCTTGCCGTCGCCCGCGATGAACGGTCCATACGGGAAGATGGTCGCGTGCGACGCGCCCGCCTGCGAAGGCGCGGTCTGTCCGTCGATCGAGTAGTAGAGCGGATAGCTCATCCACTCGGCCATGCTTTCGAGCATCGATACGTCGATGTGCTTGCCGCGTCCCGTCTTGCCGCGTTCGATCAGCGCCGCGAGGATGTTGGTGTAGCCGTACATGCCCGCCGCGATGTCGGCGATCGAACAGCCGGCCTTTGCGGGTTGGCCTTCCGAGCCGGTGATGCTGAGAAAGCCGGATTCGCTCTGGATCAACAGGTCATAGGCCTTCTTGTCGCGAAACGGGCCGTCGAGACCATAGCCGGAAATGTCGCAAACGATCAGCCGTGGATACTTCCCGCTGAGCGATCCGTAATCGAGGCCGAGCCGCTGCGTCGCGCCGGGGGCGAGGTTTTGCACGAACACGTCGGCGTCGGCGAGCAGCTTGTGCACGATGTCGAGTGCTTGCGGCTGCTTGACGTCGAGCGTGATGCTTTCCTTCGAGCGGTTGGTCCATACGAAGTGTGACGCAAGGCCCGACACGCGCTCGTCGTAATTGCGCGCGAAGTCGCCCGTGCCAGGACGCTCCACCTTGATCACGCGTGCGCCGAGATCGGCGAGCTGGCGGGTGCAGAACGGCGCGGCGATCGCGTGCTCGAACGTGACGACCTTGATGCCTTGAAGCGGACGCATGATCGGCGGCCCGTCAGAAGGAGCGGGGCAGGCCGAGGATGTGCTCGGCGACATACGAAAGGATCAGGTTGGTCGAGATGGGCGCCACCTGGTAAAGGCGCGTCTCGCGGAACTTGCGCTCGACGTCGTATTCCGCTGCGAATCCGAAGCCGCCGTGAAACTGAAGGCATGCATTGGCCGCTTCCCACGATGCATCCGCTGCGAGCAGCTTGGCCATGTTCGCCTGCGCGCCGCAGTGCCTGTTCGCGTCGAACAACGCGCATGCCTTGTAGCGCATCAGGTTCGCCGCTTCGAGATTGACGAAGGCGCGCGCGATCGGAAACTGCACGCCCTGGTTCTGGCCGATCGGGCGGCCGAACACGACGCGGTCCTTTACGTATTGCGAGACCTTGTCGATGAACCAGTAGCCATCGCCGATACATTCCGCCGCAATCAGCGTGCGCTCGGCATTCAGGCCGTCGAGAATGTACGTGAAGCCCATGCCTTCTTCGCCAATCAGGTTTTCGGCGGGGATTTCGAGGTTGTCGAAGAAGAGTTCGTTGGTCTCGTGGTTCACCATGTTCGGAATCGGGCGAACCGTCATGCCGTGGCCGATCGCTTCGCGCAGATCGACCATGAAGATGGACATCCCTTCGCTCTTCTTCTTCACGTCGCATAGGGGCGTCGTGCGGGCGAGCAGGATCATCAGGTCCGAGTGCTGGACACGGGAAATCCAGACCTTTTGACCGTTGATCACATACCGGTCGCCCTTGCGCTCGGCCGTCGTCTTGATCTTTGTCGTATCGGTGCCCGTGGTCGGTTCCGTCACGCCCATCGACTGCAATCGCAATTCGCCCGACGCGATACTCGGCAGGTAGCGCTTCTTCTGCTGCGCAGAACCATGACGCAGCAGCGTGCCCATGTTGTACATCTGCCCGTGGCACGCGCCCGAGTTGCCGCCGCAGCGATTGATCTCCTCCATGATGACGGACGCTTCCGTCAGGCCGAGCCCCGAGCCGCCGTACTCCTGTGGAATGAGCGCCGCGAGCCAGCCCGCCTGCGTCAATGCGTTGACGAACGCCTCTGGGTAGCCGCGCTCCTCGTCGATCTTGCGGAAGTACTCGCCCGAAAACTGTTCGCACAGATCGCGCACGGCTTCGCGGATGTCCTGATGTGAATCGCTCGTAGTGTTGAACATGGGGAAAATTCCGTCGGTAGGTCAGGCGAGAGTTGCGCGTGCGGACATGGTCAGCCATCCTTCGTGGTCGTGTGACCAGAGCTCGACCGTCTTGCCATCGGGCGATGGCTTGCCGCACAGATGGAGCGCATTGCCCATGAAGCACGGACGTATCGCCTTGAACGAAAACGCCAGCACCGTCGCGTCGGGCCGGTGCCGGCGCACGAGATCCATCAGTAGCGTGGCGATCAACGGCCCGTGCACGACGAGGTTCGGATAGCCTTCCGTCTGCGTGACGTACTGCTTGTCGTAATGGATGCGGTGCGCATTGAAGGTCAGCGCCGAGTAGCGGAACATCAGCACCTCGTCCGGGACGATTTGCCTTTGCCACTGCGCGCCTTCGGGCGCGGCGGTGGGCGCGGGCGCCCGTGCGCCGGGAACGGCGGGCTCGCGGTACACGATGTCGTGTTCTTCGTCGATGGCGAGCGTGCCCGCGCAGCGGATCTGGTGGCTGACGGTCACGAAGCCGAGCTTGCCGCTTCGGCCTTGTTTTTCGCTGACGTTCATGACTTTCGATTCGCGGCTGATCGCGCTGCCGACAATGAGCGGCGACAGAAAGCGCAGGCGCCCGCCCGCCCACATGCGTCGCGGCAGTCCGAGGTCGGGCAGAAAGCCGCCTTTGCGCGGATGCCCGTCCTCGGCGATCAGATGGTGAGGAACCGTCGGGCGGAAGAAAATCCAGTGCCACAGGTGAGGAAGCGCGTCGCCGGCGCGAGGCGCGCTCTCGTAGTCGAGCGTTGCGCTCAGGGCGGCGGCAGACGTTTCGGCGAGGATGTCGTCGGCGTGCTCGGTGCGCACGCCGGCTTCACTGATCGGTTGGCTCATGCTTGTCTCCGTCGCCGGCTGGGCCAGCGCATTCGTTTCCGGTACGAAGACTCTAGGTGAACGCCGTGCCGCGCGGAAATACCAGTTTCATGTGGCCGTCATAAGGCGAACCTATCGCGCGGGCTGCGGATCTGCGGCATTGGCATTGGCATTGGCATTGGCATTGGCATTGGCATCGGCATCGGCATCGGCATCGGCATCGGCATCGGCATCGGCATCGGCATCGCTCGTCGCGAGTTCGAAACCTTCGTCGAGCCAGCCCGTCACGCCGCCGATCATCACCTTCACGGGGCGGCCAAGCTGCGCGAGCCGAATCGCGCCGCGCGTCGCGCCATTGCAATGCGGGCCCGCGCAATAGGTGATGAAGAGCGTGCCGGGCGGGTATCCAGCGAGCTTCGACGCGACGATCTTGCCGTGCGGCAGGTTGACGGCGCCTGGCACGTGGCCGCGCGCGAACAGCGCCGGGCTGCGCACGTCGAGCAGCACGAAGTCGGCGTTGCCTGAAGCGAGACTGTCCGAGACGTCCCAGCAATCGGTCTCGAAGCGCAGCGATGACTGGAAGTGAGCGAGCGCGCTCGCGCTGTCGGCGGCGGGCACGGCGCTGACGGATGAAGGGGCGATCGAGGCCATGTGGATACTCGTTCGAAGAGTGGGTGTGCGTCGATTATCGGCAGCGGACGCCGACATGGTAAGTGGCGCGATCGTCAATCTCCGGTAACATCGCGCCATGCGTGATCATCTCGTTGCGGCGCTCGTCTACGACCGCCTGTGCACCTTCGAATTCGGCTGCGTGACGGAGCTGTTCGCACTCGATCGACCGGAACTCGGCGTCGAGTGGTATCGCTTCGCCGTGTGCTCCGTCGAACCGGGACCGATCCGGGCGGCAGGCGGCATCAAGATGGCCGCGCCATACACGCTGAAGATGCTCGACCGGGCGGCGACCATCGTCGTGCCCGGCTGGCGCGATCCCGACGAGCGGCCGCCCGAGCCGCTGCTGAAAAAGATTCGCGCGGCTGTGGCGCGCGGTGCGCGCGTCTGCTCGATCTGTTCGGGCGTCTTCGTGCTTGCTGCGGCGGGCGTGCTCGACGGCAAGACGGTCACGACGCACTGGCGCTACGCCGACAAGCTTCAGCAGCGCTATCCTCAACTGTGCGTGAAGCCCGACGCGCTCTATGTCGACGAAGGGCAGGTGATCACGTCGGCGGGATCGGCGGCGGGGCTCGACATGCTGCTGCATCTCGTGCGGCGCGACTACGGCAGCGCGATTGCGAACCGCGTCGCACAGCGGCTCGTCGTGCCGCCGCATCGCGAAGGCGGGCAGGCGCAGTTCGTGCCGCGGCCGATGCCGCACGACGACAGCGGCCGCCTCGCGCGCCTGATGGACTACGTGCGGGCCAACCCCGCGCATGCGCATACGCTGAAGTCGCTTGCTGGACAGGCGGCGATGAGTCCGCGCACGCTGCAGCGGCAGTTTCGCGACGCGACGGGCATGGCGCCATACGAATGGCTGATTCGCGAGCGCGTCGCGATTGCGCGCGATCTGCTGGAGTCGCCCGCCCATCTGCCGATGTCGCGCGTCGCGGAACTGGCGGGCTTCGGCTCGGAGGAGTCGCTGCGGCGGCATTTCAGGCGCATTGCATCGACGAGTCCGGGCGCATACCGGAAGAAGTTCGGCGCAGCGGGTGTAGAGTAGGCACGGCGGTAGGCACGGCGGTATCCACCGCGGTATCCACCGCGTCAGGCACGCTGCGCCGTGTGCTTGCATGCCGAAAGGAACGACATGTCCAGTCTTGAACGCGCCGCCGATGCCCGCAACGCCGAAGTCACACGCCTGCTCGCTCATGCCACGCACCGCGACGCGGCTGATACCGTGATGTTCGCGCGGTTGATCGGCGCGAAATGCGCGAGCGGCGAACTGCTGCATCTCGGCTTGACGCGCGATGCGCTCGACGCGTTGCGCTCGCGTCATTTCCCGAGCGCGGCCACGCCGCATGCGGCGCCCGAACACATTGCCGCAGCGGCGCACCAACCGTTCGTTCAGGCGCTGCGCGCTTTCCTGCTGCGCGACGAAACCTCGCTCGCCGCGCAGGACGCCGACGCGCAGTGCCTCGCGACGATCATCGCGACGGCCTGTCTGCGGCCCGATCATCTGTGGCGCGATCTCGGCCTCGATGGCCGCGACGACGTCACCGCGATCCTCACGCGCCACTATCCGCAACTCGTCGCGCGCAATGTCGACGGCACGCGCTGGAAGAAATTCCTCGCGCGCGAGCTGGCGTTCGCCGAGGGCCGCGCGCCCGCACCCGCGCCGGGCTGCCCCGGCTGCGAAGACTACGCATTCTGCTATCCGCCGGGCTGAATGCCGCACGCGGCGCTCGCTCCGCGCAAACCCCACCGTAGAAACCCGAAGTTGAGCCCGACTCATACCCGGCATCAAGAAACATCGCTTCATCGCCGGAAAAAACGCGCCGCACAATCGCGATGCCATGTCACGCCCTGCGATGGCCCGGCGGTTAGCGCGATCCGCGCGACCGATCACTACAAGATTCGAGACCTTCGGACTGGAGACATTCGATGAAGCGATCCATCAAGCTGCGCGCGGCCATGCTTGCCGCCGCAACGGCCGCCACAACCCTGCTCGGCGCGGGCAGCGCGCATGCTGCCGACAGCGGCGCCGCGCAATCGGGAAGCTGGTGCAGCACCGGCAAGACCGTGCACTTCGCGGGCATCACATGGGAGAGCGGCGCGTTCGCGACAGAAGTGCTGCGGCAGATTCTGGAAAAGGGCTACGGCTGCAAGACGGACGTCGTGCCGGGCAGCACGGCCGCGACGGAAACGGCGCTCGCGCACAACGACGTGCAGATCTGGGCCGAGCAGTGGACGGGCCGCAGCGAGATCACCGCGAAGGCCGTCGAAACGGGCAGCGTGAAGCTGGTCGGCGATACGCTGCCGGGCGGCACGAAGGAAGGCTGGTTCGTGCCGGACTACGTGGTGAAGGGCGATCCCGCGCGCGGCATCAAGGCTTCGGCGCCTGGGCTCGCGTCGGTGGCGGATCTGCCGAAGTACAAGAACGTGTTCACCGACGACGAAGAACCGAACAAGGGCCGTTTCCTGAACTGCCCGAGCGGCTGGGACTGCGAGCGCGTGAATACGCGCCTGCTCAAGGTGCTGAAGCTCGACCAGTCGTATACGAACTTCCGTCCGGGCACGGGGGCGGCGCTCGATGCCGCGATCGCGTCGGCATATGCGCGCGGCGCGCCGATTCTGTTCTACTACTGGGGCCCCGCCGCGTTGATGGCGAAGTACAAGCTGACCGAGCTGAAAATGCCCGCGTTCAACGATGGCTGCTGGCAGACGCTGCGCAACGAAAGCAGCACGCAGCAGTGCGCGTCGTCATACATGGTGTCGCATGTGACGGTGGGCACATCGACGCCGTTCTACAACGCCGAGCCGCAACTGATGACGATGTTCGCGAAGGTCAAGTTCCCGATGGACTTCCTGAACGCGACCATCCTCGACATGAGCGTGAAGAAGCTCGACGCACAGACGATGGCGGCGCAGTTCCTGCGCACGCATCCTGAGATGTGGAAGACGTGGGTGCCCGCCGATGTCGCGGCGAAAGTGCAGGCGGGCCTGACGAGCTGATCCCGCCGCGCCCGGCAGGGCGTGAAAGGCGGCGCGGCATCGCGATCGTATGCGATGCCGCGCTGTCGCGCTTCAGAGGCTGCAAGCCGGGTTATAAGCCGGGCTATAAGCCGGGCTGTAACCCGGCACCAGGCGTTATCCCCAATTCAAGTAGCTGCGATCCGCTGTCGTAAACAAGGCGTCCTGCGTTCACCTTTAGCGGAGCAACTGTGACGAGTCAGCGAGGCAACCCCGAAAGGCGCCGGCTGTGGCGCGGCCGCTTCTATCAATCCGAGGCCGGAGCGGCATCGCACGACGTCCCGCCGGCCCGCCGCACGGCCGTTGCCGGTCTGACGCTCGTGCTGCTGAGCGTGCCTTTGCTCGCGTTCTGGGGCGCGTATGAGAGCCTGAGCGCGGGCTCGGCGGCCCGTTCAGGAAACGAGGCCGACATGATTTTCGAAGAGGCGCGCTATAGCGTCGCCTGGGAGGAGTCCGCCGAGCGCAAGTACTTCCTCGATCCGCGTCCCGAGGTTCGCCGCCAGCACGTCGAGGCGGGCGAGGCGCTCGACGCTGCGCTCACGAAGGCCATCACGCTCGAGCCGCAAAGCGCGCAGATGTTGCGCGGCCTGCTCGACAAGCACGCGAAGTATCGGGCGTTCGCGCGCGACATGTTCGAGGCCGTCGACCAGCACGACATTGCGCTCGCCAACGAGATCGACGAGAAGCTCGCCGATCCGCTGTTCGACGACATCGGCGACAAAGTGATCGCCGCCGCCGCGCAGCACCGCCTCGACGCGACCATCCAGCTCGACCGGCTCGTGAAGGTGCAGCGGATCGTGCTGATCTCGACGCCCGTCGTGCTGCTGATCGGCGTGGCGCTCGCGCTGCTGTTCCTGCAGATGCTGCGGCGCATCCGCCGCAGCGCCGATGCAGCCGCCCAGGAAGTGCTGAAGAAGAGCGAGCAGCGCCTGCGGGCGCTGGTTGCGAACACAACGGATGCGATCCTCGTGTGCAATACGGACGGCGTCGTCACATACGAAGCGCCCACGCGCCGGCCCGATCCGCGCAAGAACATGGGACGCCTCGCGGGGACCAACGTCGCCGATCCCATTCATCCCGCCGATCGTCCGAGCCTGCAAGGCGTGCTGCGTGCCGTTTCGTCCGCGCCGCGTTCGACCAAATCGATCGAGATCCGTACGCAGGGCGAAGGGGACGCATGGCGCCACGTCGAAATGACGCTCACGAATCTGCTGGACGAACCCGCAGTGGGCGCGATCGTCGCGACGGCGAGCGACATCACCGAGCGCAAGCACTTCGAGGCGCAACTGACGAGGCGCGCGTTCTATGACTCGCTCACGGGGCTGCCGAACCGCGCGTTGCTGCTCGACCGGATCGGCCAGGCCGCCGTGCGGGCGCGCCGGCGCAACGCGATGGTGGGCCTGATCTTCGTCGATCTCGATCACTTCAAGCGCGTCAACGACAGCCTCGGCCATCATGCCGGCGACCGGCTGCTGATCGCCGCGTCCGAGCGGCTTCAGCAATGCCTGCGTCCCACCGACACCGTCGCGCGGCTCGGCGGCGACGAATTCGTGATGCTGCTCGAACACCTCGGCTCGGAGGCGGTGAACGAGGGTATCGCCGTCGCGGAGCGGATTCTCGAGCAGCTCAATCAGCCGTTCGATCTCGACGGCAAGCAGTACAGGGTCGGCGCGAGTCTCGGACTCGCTTTCGAGCACGCGAACGATCTGCAAGGCGAAACGGATGTGCTGCTGCGCGACGCCGACGTCGCGATGTACCGCGCGAAGAACAGCGGCAGGAGCCGCTATGTGATCTTCGAGGAGAACATGCATGCCGAAGCGGTGCGGCGGCTCGAAATCGAAACCGACTTGCGCCATGCGATCGACAGGCATGAGTTGCGCGTGCATTTCCAGCCGATCATGCATCTGCAGGCGGGGGGCTTTCATCAGATGGAGGCGCTGGTGCGCTGGCAGCATCCCGTGCGCGGGCTGTTGCCGCCGGCCGAATTCATCGGTATCGCAGAGGAAAGCGGGCTGATCATTCCGTTGGGCCGCTACGTGCTCGAGCAGTCCTGTCAGCAGGTCGCGAAATGGCAAAAGGATTTTCCGGTTCACCCGCCGTTGCAGGTCAGCGTCAATCTTTCGCCGGGGCAGTTCGACGACCCCCATCTCATCGATGATGTGGCGTCGGCATTGCGCGCGGCATCGATCGGCCCCGCTTCGCTGAAGCTCGAAGTCACCGAGGGGTTGATCATGCGCAACACGGAAAAGAGCATCGAGACGCTGCGCCGGCTGAAGGAATTCGGCGTGACGATCGCCATTGACGACTTCGGCACCGGCTATTCATCGCTGAGCTATCTGCGCCGGTTGCCGCTCGATGTGCTCAAGATCGACCGTTCCTTCGTCCAGGGCATCGGCCAGAACACCGAGGACGACGCGATCGTGCGGGCCATCGTCACGCTCGCGCAGTCGCTCGGCTTGTCGGTCACGGCGGAAGGCATCGAAACGCCGGAGCAGGCGAGCCTGCTGCGCGAGTGGTCATGCGACAGCGGGCAGGGCTACCTGTTTTCGCGGCCCCTCGCGGCGGAGGATTTCGCGGCGCTGTTCAGCCGGCATCCCGCCAGCAGCGGGCATGGCATGGCGGCGCACCGCGCCGCGCCCGAACCGGCCTGAGCGCGCATCGATCGCTGCGGGAAGGCGCCGTCGCGCGCAGGCGCCTTCGTTGATGGGCAGGCGGCTCTTACCAGCGATGCCGCAAGCCGATGACGGCCGAGACCTGCGTCTTCGTCGTGGATGGCGACAACGTATAGATCTGCGCGAATTGTGCGTCGCCCGCGGCTTTCTGGTAAATGCCGACGAGGAACACGTCCGTGCGCTTGCTCAGAAAATAGATCGCGCCCGCGTTCACCTGATGCCATTTGGGGCTCGCATCCTGCGGTCGGTATTGCCCCGTGGTAAAGACATAGGCCGCGCCGAGCAGCAGGTCGGGGCGCACGTAGTCCGTCAGCGAGACTTCGACGTTTTGCAGCGTGAGCCTCGATTGATCGAGATAGTCGAAGCGCGCATTCGTGTAGAGCAGCGACACATTCGCATTGCCGAACGCGTACGCGCCGCCCGCACCGTACATCCGCTGCTTGCTCACGCCCGCATTGGTCGCCGGATTGGTGATGAAAGGCGAAGTGAAACCGTAGTCGCCGACCACCGCGCCGTTCGGATTGGCGGGATCGTTCGGCATCTTGACCTGAAGGTACGCAGCGCCGAACGAGAACGCTCCCCGGCGATACTGCACGGCGGCGCTCACCGCGTTGTTGTCCGAGAACGCGCCGGCCTTGTTCGAGAAGCCATAGAGCCCTTCGAACTGCAATCCGTGGTAGTCGATGCTCTTGTACTGCACCGCATTGTTGATGCGGAAGGTATCGAACACGTTGTCGCTGTCGCCGATGTGCGCGCCATACGCGGCGAACTGGCATGCGGACGAGAAGATGCACAGCGTCACCGCCTCGTCATACTGGCGGCCGAACGTGACCGTGCCCAGGCTGTTCGACGACAGACCCACGAAAGCCTGCCGTCCGAACAGCCGTCCGCCTTGTGACAGCGCGCCGGTGCCTATGCTATAGCCGCCTTCCAGTGTAAAGACCGTCTTCAGTCCTCCGCCGAGGTCCTCGACGCCTCTCATGCCCCAACGCGGCGTCTGCATCGGTCCGCTCGCGAATTGCCAGGTCGAATGTCCCTGCTTGTCGGCCCCCTTCTGGTTGTTCGCATACACGATGCCGCTGGAGATCAGGCCATAAAGCGTTACGCTGCTTTGCGCGAATGCCGACTGACAGGCGAGAGCGGTTGCCGCAATTACGATAGCGCGTCGAATCATGATTTCCTTGAGTGTGCTGGGCAAATTGTTGAAGTAGGAAGTGCAACCCAATTTAGTTAGGAAAGCAAAACAGATGGTTTGCGTAGCCGGACTTTGACGTGCCGATGGTGGGACCCGATACCCGACTGCGTGAGTGAGGCCATCTCCCGTGCCTCACCAGCGACCGATTCTTGCGGAACAAAAATCTCGTCGCCTAGCACCGAATTTGACTAGCAGTGAGCGAATTTTCAGAGCACCTCATCGGGCAATGCGTGCGTCATGTGCGCAGCCTCAGACGTCGCACCGCTTCGGTGCGCAGCAGGGGGTGAGCTAATTTCGGCATCACTCGTCTTCAAAATTGATGCTTGCGGGGACACTTTTGGCTGCTGAGAATGCACTTAACCGGCAGCACCGCGAGACGAAAAAAGACCGGCCCCTTCAATCCATGAATGCCCATCGGAGGAGTAAAAGATGTCAGTAATCGAGAACGCAGGGCGCAGACGTATGCTGCGGATGACGCTAGCGGCGGGCGGCATGGCGGCAACCGGCGCACTGCTTTCGGTGCGCGCGCTAGCAGGCGAAAAAACCACTGTCAATATGCAGCTGGGGTGGGTTCCGGGCGGCAACCAGGTTGGAGAAGTGGTCGCCAAGCGACTCGGCTTTTACGAACAGGAAGGGATCGATTTCCATATCCAGCCGGGCGGACCGAATATCGACGGGGTGGCGATCGTCGCCTCGGGGCGCTTCGAGACGGGTGAGATCTCATCGAGCCCTTCCATCATGCTGGCCGTCTCCGAAGGCCTGCCCATCAAATGCATAGCAGCCGGGCTGCAGCAGCATCCGTACACCTTCTTCTCGCTGAAGAAGAACCCGATCCGCACGCCACACGACATGATCGGCAAGCGCATCGGCATTCAGGCGACGGGGATGGTGCTGCTCAAGGCATTGCTGGCGAAGAACAAGATTGCCGAGAGCCAGGTCAACATCGTCCCCATCGGCGCCGACATGATGCCGCTTCTGAGCGGGCAGGTCGATGCCGTAACGGGCTGGCAAACCAACACCACTGCGCTCAAGCCGCTCGGTGCGGACCGCGTCGATCTGCGCCTGTGGGACACGGGCGTGCGTCTCTATGCGTTGCCTTACTACGCGACCACGGCGACGCTGCACGAACATCCCGACACCGTCACGCGCTTCATGCGCGCGACTGCGCGAGGCTGGATCTACGCGAATGCGCACCGCGATCAGGCCATCGATCTGCTGATCAAGGAATACCCGAATCTGAACCGCGCGGACGAGCGCATCGCGATCGATTCGCTGATGAGCTACGCGTTCAACCAGACCACGCAGACGCAGGGCTGGGGCGCGATGGACCCGAAGGTCTGGGAAGAACAGATCTCGACCTATGGACAGCTCGGCCAGTTCAGGGCGCATCAACCCAAGGTGGAGGACGTCATGACGATGGACGTGCTCAACGCCACCCGTTCCTCTCGACTCCTGGTGTAACCCATGCATGCTGCCACGTCCACTCCGCCGCGCGCGGAGCGGGTCAACTCGCCCATTGGGGTGCCGCATGACGGCGCCATGTCGATCAGCTGCCGCAACATCAACGTCCGCTTCTTCACCGACCGGCGTAGCGTCACCGCGATCGAAGGTCTGAGCCTGGATGTCGCCGCGGGTGAATTTCTCACTCTGCTGGGACCGTCCGGCTGTGGAAAGTCGACGTTCCTGCGGGTCGTCGCCGATCTCGTCAAGCCGAGCCGCGGCGAGATCAGCGTGCTCGGTTCCGCGCCCCATGTTGCACGTGAGCGGCGCGATATCGGCTTCGTGTTTCAGGATGCGGCGCTGTTGCCCTGGCGCACCGCGCTTCAGAACGTCGAACTGCCGCTGGAGGTTGCCAACGGGAAGAATCGCGCCGGCCGCGCGACACCGCGCGAACTGCTCGAACTGGTCGGCCTCAAGGGGCGTGAAGACGCGTTCCCGCATGAGATGTCGGGCGGCATGCGCCAGCGGGTCGCGATTGCCCGCGCGCTGGTCAGCGATCCAAAAGTGCTGTTGATGGACGAGCCATTCGGCGCGCTCGACGAAATCACGCGTGACCGGCTCAACGAGGAATTGCGCCGCGTCTGGAAAGAGATGGGGCTCACGACGCTGTTCGTCACGCACAGCATCTACGAAGCGGCGTTTCTCGGGCAGCGCGTGCTGATGCTGGCGGCCAACCCTGGCCGGGTGAAGGAGATCGTGCCCGTCAGCCTGCCCGAAGATCGCACCCTCGATATCCGCGAAACGCGGGAATTCGTCGAACTCGCCGCCTATCTGCGACGTGTATTGGAGACCTGCTGATGGCTACGTCTGAAATTCAACTGAATATGTCCTCCCCGGCCGCCGACGACGAAGCACAGGCCTGGGCCGCACGCCGCCGCCAGCAGATGTGGCGCGCGCGCATGTTGCCGGCATTGGGCGTCGCGGGTCTTCTCTTCACCTGGTGGGCAGTCGTTGCCGGCTTTCACGTCAAGCCGTTCATCGCGCCTTCGCCGCTGCTCGTGCTGCAGACCTTCGTTAGCAAGAGCGACGTGCTGCTGCAAAACCTGCTGCCGACGGCGATCGAGGCGTCGCTCGGCTTTGTGCTGGGGAACCTCGCGGCGATTTTGCTGGCGACCGTGTTTGTCCATAACAAGACGCTGCAGGACATCTTCTATCCCGTCGCCGTGCTGATCAATTCGATTCCTGTCGTCGCGAAGGCGCCGATTCTCGTGCTCATCATGGGCAACGGGCTCGAACCCAAGATCACCATTGCCGCGATCGTCTGCTTCTTTCCGACGCTGGTGAACATGGTGCGCGGACTGAACGCCGTCAATCCGCAAGCGATGGAGCTGATGCAGATTCTGTCGGCAAGCAAACGCGAGATCTTCTTCAAGCTGCGCGTCTTCTCATCGCTGCCGTATCTGTTCTCCGCACTGCGCATCGCCGCATCGATGTCGGTGATCGGCGCCGTCGTGGGCGAATGGATCGGGGCGACGCAAGGCATCGGCGCAATGATCATCCAGGCGACTTACAACTTCGATTCCGCGCTGCTGTACACCGCCATCATCATGAGCGCGATCCTGGCCGGCGCGTTCTTTATGGTCATCGCAGCACTCGAGCGCTGTCTCGTCAAATGGCAGCCCGAGAACGCACATTGAGCCTGAGCGACACAGCCAATTCTGAAAGGAGACGAAATGAACATGATCAGCGAATGGATTCAGGAACCCGCGCGCGATGTGCGCGTGGTCGCAAAGGCTAACGTCGTCGTGGTCGGCGGCGGCCCTGCCGGATTGTCGGCGGCGATCGGCGCGGCGCGAAACGGCGCGGAAGTGATTCTGCTTGAGCGCTACAACCATCTCGGCGGGCTTGCATCGGGCGGCATGGTGCTCGTTCTCGACGACATGTGGGACAACCACCTGAAGGAAATCTCCGTGCGCGGCACCTGCATGACGTTCATCGAACGCATGGCGGCGCGCAAGATGGCGATGTTTCCGCGCTCGCACGAATGGGGCGAAGATCCCGCGGCGTATCGGCAGTGGGGCCGGTGGGGCACCTTCGACTTTCACAGCCAGAAGACGCCTCATCCCGTGTGCTTCGCGGCTGCGTTCGACCCCGATGCGATGAAGCGCGTCGCGCTCGAAATGGTCGAAGAACTCCGCATCAAGCTGCGCCTGCATTCGTGGTTCTCCCAAACCCTCGTCGAAGACGGCCAGGTGAAGGGCGTGATCTGCGAGACGAAGGGCGGACGCGAAGCGATTCTCGCCGACGTCGTGATCGACGCGACGGGCGACCTGGACGTGGCTGCGTCGGCGGGCGTGCCGCATGTCGGCGGCACGTACATCACGACCACGGTGTTCCGTCTGGCGGGCGTCGATACCGACGCGGCCGAGCGTTTCGAGGCGCAAGAGCCCGAGGCGTTCGCGCAGATCGACCGCCAGATCAAGCGCATTCTCGGCGGCTCGTGGGGCTACTGGTGGCTGAAGACGCCGCTGCCCGGCGTCGTGTGGTGCAACTGTCCGCACATGGCGGGCCTCGACGGCCTGAAGCCGGAAGACCTGACGCGCGCCGAAGTGCAGGGCCGCAAGCACATTCATGCCGTCGTCGACTTCGTGCGCGAAAAGCTGCCGGGGTTCGAGAACTGCCACGTGATCGATGTCGCGCCGCAAACGGGCGTGCGTCAGACGCGTCTGCTCGAAGGCGAATATGTGATGACCAAGGACGACCTCGCGCAACGCACCCGCTTCGAAGACAGCATCGCGCGGGGACGTGACTACTACATGCCGTATCGCGTGCTGCTGCCCAAGCAGATCGACAATCTGCTCGTCGCGGGACGTCACTATTCGGCGACGTCGCAGGCGCAAAAGATGTCGCGCGAAATCCCACCGTGCATGGCGATGGGTGAAGCCGCCGGCGTTGCCGCGGCGCTCGCGCTCAATGCGGGTGTAAGCGTGCGCGACGTGGACGTGCGCAGCCTGCAGAAGACGCTGCGCGCGCAGGGCGCGGACCCGGGCGATCAGACGGGCCGCAACGCCGATGTGCCGCCGCTTGCCGTTCACGTCGATGCGAGGGCCGCAGCATGAAGAACGGCTACAACGCAGTGGACAAGCAAACGCTGCCGCTCGAAGGCGTGCGCGTGATCGATCTGACGCAAGTGATGATGGGCCCCGTTTGCACGCAGATGCTCGCCGACTACGGCGCGGACGTCATCAAGGTCGAGCGGATCGGCGCGGGTGACTTGAGCCGCTCGACGTTCGAGCCCGTCGCGGGCGCCGACAACCCGATCTTCTGCAGCCTCAACCGCAACAAGCGCAGCCTCGAACTCGATCTGCGCGACGCGGGGCAGATGGACGCACTGAAAAAGCTGATCGCCGATGCCGACGTGGTCGTCAGCAACTTTCGCGCGGGCGTGATGGATCGCATGGGGATCGGCTACGAAGCGTGCCGCAGCCTGAACCCCAGAATCATCTTCGCGGTGGGCACGGGCTTTGGCGAAACGGGTCCGTACGCGCACAAAGGCGGCCAGGACGTGCTCGCGCAGGCGATGAGCGGCGTGATGGCGCGCCGCGCGGACGAGTCGCTGCCGGTTTCCGTGTATCCGACGGCCCTCGCCGATTACTCGGCGGGCATGCATCTGGTGCAGGGCATCCTGCTTGCGTTGTTGCATCGCGAGCGCACGGGGGAGGGGCAGAAGGTCAACGTATCGCTGTACAACTCGATGCTCGCGATGCAGATGCAGGAAGCGGCGATGATCATGATGGCCGACTCCGAAGTGAACTGGGCAGCGATGCCGCTGTCGGGCGTGTTCGATACTCAGGACGGTGCGCTCGTGCTCGTCGGCGCATTCAAGCCGAATCCGCTGCGCGACATCTGCGCCGCGCTGCAGATCGACGACCTGTCGCTCGATCCGCGCTTTTGCAATCTGAACCAGCAGTTCGAGCATAAGAGCGAGTTGCAGCGGATCTTCCGCGAGCGCTTTGCGAGCAACACGCGTGACTTCTGGCTCGATCGCCTCGAACAGCAGGACCTGCTGTGCGCGCCCGTGCGCGAGCTGCGCGAAGCGCTCGTCGATCCGCAGACACTGCACAACCAGCTCATCATCGAAGGGGAAGGCGAAGGCCAGCCGGTGCGCTTCATCGGCAGCCCGATCGAGCTGTCGCGCGCACGCGTCGAGTTGCGGCGCGCACCGCCGAGGCTCGGACAGCATACCGACGAAATTCTCAAGCAGTTGCGCGGCACGGTTGCCCAGGAGGTCGTATGAGCGTGAGACTGGTGATCGATCAACATGTCGCCACCGTGACGCTGGCGCGCCCGGAAGCGCTCAATGCCGTGGACCTCGAGACCGAGAGCGAACTGCAGCGCGTCTGGAGCGAGCTGGAGCGCAACCGCGACATCCGCGTCGTCGTGCTGACGGGCGAGGGCGAGCGCGCGTTCTGTGTCGGGGCCGACCTGAAGAACCCGTCGATGAGCGGCCTCGAATACTGGGCTGCGCCGCGTCCGGGCGGCTTCGGCGGCATCGCGCTGCGCGAAACGCTGAACGTCCCCGTGATCGCGCGAGTGAACGGCTACGCGCTCGGCGGCGGCTTTGAAATGGTGCTCGGATGCGATCTTGTCGTCGCGTGCGAGGAGGCCAGCTTCGGTTTGCCCGAGGCGCTGGTGGGACGCATGCCGCTTGACGGCGGCATGACGCTGCTGCAGCGTCAGATCCCTTATCGGCAAGCGATGGCGATGCTGTTGACGGGCCGCCGCGTGTCCGCGCGCGAAGCGCTCGACATGGGCCTCGTCAACGAGGTGGTGCCGCGCGCGGAACTGGATCAGGCCGTCGAACGCTTGGTCGAAGCCTTGCTCGCCTGCGCGCCGCTGTCGCTGCAGGCGATCAAGCAGGTGGTCCGGCGGACCTCGACGCTGTCGGCGGCGGAGGCGCAGGCGCTGCGGCTGCCCGCGCTGGTCGCGGCGCTGCAATCGGAAGACGCGCACGAAGGCGTGCGCGCCTTCCAGGAGAAGCGCAAGCCGCGCTGGAGCGGACGCTGATGGCCTACGTGATCACCTCACCGTGCATCGACGTCAAGGACGGCGCCTGCGTGCAGTGCTGTCCTGTCGATTGCATCTATGAAGGCGAGCGCACGCTCTACATTCATCCCGATGAATGCATCAGTTGCGGCGTGTGCGTGTCCGTATGTCCGACAGAAGCGATCTTTCATGAAGACGAGGTTCCGCAGGCAGAGGCTCAATTCACCTGTGTGAACCGTGATTTCTTCGATGCCCCTGTGAGCGCTCTGGGTTCGCCTGGTGGCGCATGCGACGTCGGCAGGATACCCTGCGATCATCCCGTGGTTGCCGGGTGGCCGGCGCGCGCAGCGAACTGAGATGACACGATGCATGCGAATGTCCTGAAGTACTTTGTCGAAGTGGTGCGTTGCGGATCGATCCGCAAGGCCGCGCAGAACCTGTATGTCGCGTCGAGCGCGGTCAACCGGCAGATCCTCAAGCTCGAGTCGGAGATGGGCGCGGAACTGTTCGACCGGCTGCCCAACGGCATTCGCCTGAACGCTGCGGGAGAGCGTGTCCTTCAGCATATCCGTTCGACGCTGAACGATTTCCATCTGATGCGCAGCGAACTCGACGCGTTGAAGGGCGAGCGCAAAGGGCACGTGTCGGTGGCGGCGATGGACTCGCTGTTCGTCGATTTTCTGCCTGCCACGGTGGAGGAGTTCTCCGACTCTTACCCGGCCGTGACCTATTCGATTGCGGCCGTGCCGCCTCACGATGTCCCCGCGCGGCTCGTGAGCGGCGAGTATGACCTCGGCATCTCGTACATCACGAAGCTGCCCGCCGGTCTCGACGTCGTGACGGAGGTGTCGCTGCCGCCCGGCGTCGTGATGGCCTCGTCGCATCCGCTGGCCAAGAAAGAGCGCATCAGCTTCGACGAATGCCGCAATCATGCGTTTCTCAGGCTCGAAGGACGCTCGCCGATTCAGGGCGTCGTCGCGAACGACTTTCACGAGTATTGGGAATCGCTGAAGCCGAGCGTCACATGCAACTCGACGACGCTGCTCAAACGCCTGATCGCATCGGGGCGAGGCATTTCGTTTTTCTCCAAGCTGGCCTTCCTCGACGAACTGGCGCGCGGCGAGGTGGTGTGGCGGCCGTTCGACGATGCGAACGTGAATGCGTTGACCGTCGGCGTCATTGCGCCGAATCAACGCGCGCTGGCTCATGTGACGCTGCAGTTCGTCGACCGCATGGTCAGACGTCTGAAGCATGTCGAACTGTCGTTGCGCGAAGTCTGATTACCCGATTATCCGGAGCATCCATGCGAGATCTGAAGAACAAGGTGGTGTTGATTACAGGTGCAAGCTCTGGCATCGGCGCGGCGCTGGCCCGCGCGTTCGGTGCATGCGGATCGAAAGTTGCCGTGCACTATCGAAGCGGCGCGTCGGCGGCGCAGTCGGTCGTGTCGCAGATCAGGGAGGCGGGCGGCGACGCGATTGCGGTGCAGGCGGACGTCACCCAGTCCGCGCAGGTCGATGACATGGTGGCGAAAGTGCACGCGCACTATGGACGCATCGACGTGCTGGTGAACAACGCGGGCGGGTTCGTGCGACGCGCGCCCATCGTCGAAGCCGACGACGACTACATCGACGAAGTGTTCCGGCTCAACGCGCGCTCCGTGGTCGCGGTGAGCCGGCGCGTCATTGCGCTGATGGCCGCGGCGGGCGGCGGAAACATCATCAACGTGACGACCCAGGCCGCGCGCACAGGCGGCGGTCCGGGCGCCGGGCTCTACGCGGCATGCAAGGGCTTCGTGTCGACGATTACCCGTACGATGGCAAAAGAACTGGTCGGCGAAAAGATCCGCATCAATGCGGTGGCGCCGGGCGTGATCGAAACGCCGTTTCACGACGGACACTTCAGCCCGGAGATCCTCAAGCGTTTTTCAGCGGCCATTCCGATGGGGCGCCTGGGCACCGCTGAAGAATGCACGGGCGCGTTTCTGTTTCTCGCGAGTGACGAAGCGAGCAGCTATGTGACGGGGCAAATCATCGAAGTCAACGGCGGTCAAGTGATGCCTTGAGCAAGCGCTTGCCGTTTGCGACGGCGGCGACGCGAATTTCCGCGATGTCGCCGCCGTCATATAAAATGACGCGCTTTGCCCGTCCCCGCCATGTGGTTCAAGAATCTACAGCTTCACCGTCTTCCCGCTCCGTGGAATGTGAGCGTCGAGCAAATGGAAAAATGGCTCTCGCCGCATGCGTTCGAGCCCGCCAATAGCGTCGAGACGCAGCGCCAGGGTTGGGCGTCGCCGCGCAACGACGGCCCGCTCGTCTACTCGATCAACAAGCAGATGCTGCTCACGTTCCGCGCGGAAAAGAAATTGCTGCCCGCATCCGTGGTGACGCAGGTGACGAAGGCGCGCGCGCTGGAACTCGAAGAGCAGCAAGGGTTCAAGCCGGGCCGCAAGCAGATGCGCGATCTGAAGGAGCAGGTCACCGACGAACTGCTGCCGCGCGCATTCAGCATCCAGCGCGATACGCGTGTGTGGATCGACACCGTCAACGGCTGGCTCGTGATCGATGCCGCGTCGCAGGCGCTCGGCGACGATGTGCTCGGGCTGCTCGTCAAATCCGTCGATCGCTTGCCGATCTCGGGCGTGCGCGTCGCGCAGGCGCCCGTTGCCGCGATGACGAACTGGCTGCTCGCAGGCGAAGGCCCCGTCAATTTCACGCTCGACCAGGATACCGAGCTGCGCTCGCCCGCCGAAGGCAACGCGACGGTGCGCTATGTCGGGCACGCACTCGAAGCCGACGACATGCGTCGTCATATCGAAGCGGGCAAGCAGTGCATGCGTCTTGCGATGACATGGAATGACCGTGTGTCGTTCGTGCTGACGCCGTCGCTGACGATCAAGCGCGTGACGCCGCTCGACGTGATCAAGGAAGCGTCCGATCCGACCGCAGTGAACGACGACGAGCAGTTCGACTCCGACTTCACGTTGATGACGGGTGAGCTGGCGAAGATGCTGGAAGGGGTGATCGATGCGCTCGGCGGCGAGCTCGATGAAGGCATGGCCGCCGTGAAGGCGGCTTGAGCGCAAGCCCCGCCGACATAGCCAGCAAGGTGTTCGAACAGCGTCAGTCGAACATGTTCCTGAACGCAACGGCCACGATGACGGGCACGCACATCACGAGCGGGATGGCGAAGTAAGGCACTTCGAGATCGACGAACCAGCTATAGACGAGCCAGCCAATTCCCGCGCACAACGTAGCGATGCCGATGAGCGCGGTCAGCACGTTCAGCATCGTCGGCGATGGCCGCCAGCGCTTTCGTTCCTCTTTTGGCGAAGGCGTATTCATTGCAGCTCCGAAAGCAGATCGTCACGGGTTTTCATTCGTTCGATTCTACTCCGGCAGCGTGGGATCGGCTCCATGCGCGGCTCGATCCGCGGCTCAACACGCGGCTCGATCTCCGTCGCGCGGCGAGTGGGTCCGAAAGCGATCTGCAAGGGCTGCTACACGGTCGCGCGGCCGCCCATATAGGTAGAGCGGGTTACTCGAACGCCTTGTCGTTCGGATTCTTGTAGAGCGTGCGCAGGTTCTCGCTCATCGGGAAATCGAAGTTCATGTTCTTCGGCGGCACGGGCTTCATGAACCATTTGTCGTACATCGCGTCGATCTGGCCGCTCTTCATCACCTGCGCGAGCGTGTCGTCGACTACTTTGAGGAATGCCGGGTCGCCCTTGCGCAGCATGAAGCCGTACGCTTCCGACGACTGCGGCGTGCCGACGATCACCCAGTCCGACGGCTTCGCGGTGAGCGTACGCGTGCCCGCGAGCAGCACGTCGTCCATCATGTACGCGACGGCGCGGCCCGTCTCGAGCGTCATGCGGCCTTCGCCGTAGTCCTTCGCGCTGATGATCTGCATGTTCATCTTCTTGTCTTCATTCATCTTGCGCAGAATGCGTTCGGACGTCGTCCCCTGGTTCGTCACGACCGTCTTGCCGGCGAGGTCGGGAAAGTCCTTGATGCCCGAATCCTTGCGCGTGAGCAGCCGCGTGGTCGCAACAAAGAACGTATCGCCGAATGCAACCTGATTCTGCCGTGACGTCAGGTTCGTCGTGACACCGCATTCCAGATCGACGGTGCCGTTCTGCACCAGCGGAATGCGGTTCTGGGACGTGACGGGAACGTAGCGCACCTGCAGGTTCGGTTTGTGCGTCGCGACCTTCACCGCGTCGATGATCCTGTTGCACAGGTCCTGCGAGAAGCCGATCACCTGATTGTTCGAATCGACGTACGAGAACGGCACCGACGTTTCGCGATGGCCGATGGCGATCAGGTTGGCCGCTTCGATCTTGGCGAGCGTCGGCTGTGACTCCTGCGCGACGGCGCTGGCCATCGACGTGAAGCATGACGCCGCGACGCACAAGGCGAGTGCAAGCGAAGTCGGTCGGTTCATTACGTGTCCCCTTTGAGTGAGCCTGCGCGTTACGCGTGGTCCTGAGCGTGTACACAGATGTTGCCATGAAAAAATTAATTGCAACATATGTTTAACCCTTAAAGAGGACCTTCCGGGGGCGCGATGCGGTTTGTTTTGCCGCTGTCGCTGGCGGTTCGATTTGCCGCTATCGCTGGCATCCGCGATGCGGCTTGTGTTTTGCCGCTGTCGCTGGCATCCGCGATAGCGCCTCGCGGCGCGGGCGTCGCCCCTGTGCGGGGCGGCACTTACTTTCTTTGCCGCCGCAAAG
>NZ_JAGIPX010000062.1 GCF_017814945.1 Paraburkholderia sp. LEh10 | reverse complement strand
CCGCGGCAAAGAAAGTAAGTGCCGCCCCGCACAGGGGCAACACCTGCGCCGCGAGGCGCTATCGCGGATGCCAGCGAAGGGCGAGGCGAACCACATCGCGCATGCCCGCAAAGGGGCAAAGCGAACCGCATCGCGTCAAGCCCGTGCAGAGGGCAAAGCAAACCCCAATACAAACGCCGTCGCGCAGACAACAAAAACACTCCAACCCAAAAAGAAAAAGCCGCCCGCAGGCGGCCTTCCTCGCGATACAGCAAAAAACTTTACTGAATCTTAGCCTTGGACCGCAGGTCCTCCTCAAACGCCTGCAGCTTCTCCTGCTGCATCTGCTGCGCGATCTGAGCCTTCACCTGCTCGAACGGCGGCGGCGGCGTCTGGCGCACGTCGTCCACTCGAATGACGTGCCAGCCGAACTGTGTATGCACCGGCTCATCCGTCATCTGGCCTTTCTGCAGCTTCTCCGCCGCCGCGGCGAATTCCGGCACATAAGCCTTCGGGTCCGACCAGTCGAGGTCGCCGCCGTTCTTGCCCGAGCCCGGGTCCTTCGAGAACTGCTTCGCAAGGTCTTCGAAGCTCGCGCCGCCCTTGATCTTCGCGATCAGGTCTTTCGCCTGCTGCTCGTTGTCAACGAGGATATGGTGCAGGTGATATTCCTTGCCGCCGATCTGCTTGACCAGCTCGTCATACTTCGCCTTCACTTCGGCGTCAGTCGGCTGGTTCTTCTTCAGGTAGTTCTCGATCAGCGCGCGCAGCACCACCGTCTGCTGCGCAACAGCCACCTGCGCCTTGACTTCGGGCTTCGAAGGAATGCCTTCGCGAATCGCTTCCTGCATCAGGATTTCGCGATTCACCAGCTCTTCGCGCACGGCCTGTTGCAGCTTCGGCGAATCCTGTTGACCCTGCTGCACGAGTTGCTGGATCAGCGCATCGGCGCGCGACTTCGGAATCGGCGTGCCGTTGACGACGGCGATGTTCTGTGCGAATGCAGGCGCTGCTGCGAATGCAGCCAGCAAGACCCCGTAGCGGGTGTGTTTCAAGGTCATCGGAAGTTTCCTAACGGGACAGCGAATTGAATTCTTCTGGCGTGTAAGCCGTGATGGCGAGAGCGTGAATGCCGCGTTGCATGGCATCGGCCAGCGCATCATACACCATGCGGTGCCGCGCCACGCGAGCCTTGCCGGCGAAGGCGGCGGCCACGATCGTCACCGCGTAGTGGCCGCCCGCCGAAGCGCCCGCATGGCCCGCATGCAGCGCGCTGTCGTCGCGCACGGTGATTGAATCGACGGGCGCGAGCGCCGATCTGATGCCCGCCTCGATCAGCGCGATGCGCTCGGCAGGGCTGGCGTGAAGGAAAACGTCGCTCATGTCATTCCTCCTTCATATACTTCGACAGCCACAGGCTCTGCCCGACGATGAACACGACGAGGCAGCCCGTCGCGCCGAACAGCTTGAAGTTGACCCACGCATCAGTGGAAAAGTTGTATGCGACGAACAGGTTGAGGACGCCGAGCAGCACGAAAAAGATCGCCCATACGTAGTTCAGCTGGCCCCAGATGCGATGCGGCAACTGGATCTGCTTGCCCATCATCGCCTCGATCAGATTCTTGTTGAATGCGAGCGCGGAGACCACCAGCGCGACGGAGAACGCCCAGTAGAGCACGGTCGGCTTCCATTTGATGAACGTATCGTTGTGCAGCACGAGCGTCGCGCCGCCAAACACCGTGACGACGCCGAGACTCACCCACAGCATCGGATCGACCTTGCGGTGACGGAACGCAACCCACGCGATCTGGACCAGCGTCGCGGCGATCGCGACGGCCGTCGCCGTGAAAATGCCCCACACCTTGTACGCAACGAAGAACAGGATGATCGGGAACAGATCGAACAGAAATTTCATTGTCGGGTCGGGAATCCGGAGAGGGTTGGGCGCATCGTGCGCGCGGTCTGTGAGGTCGGGAGGACGGCTGTCGAATCACGGCGAACCCCGGGCTGAAAGACGCCGGCAGACGTCCTCGGGCGCCGGCGCTTTCGTCCAGCCTTCGCCCGCGCCGACGGCAAACCGGAGCGCGAGTGACGCTATCTGGGCTCGAATTGTAGCGCAGCCCGCTCGATGCGGTCCGGGTAGCCGGCCGGCGTGCGAACGACCCGCAAAAGGCCGCCGCCGGACGCCCTGATTTCTCGCTGCACTTACGACGAGCAGCTCACTTCCAGCGACGAAGCCCAGTCGGGCGGCAGTCCCGCATACGCTTCGTGCTCGGGCTGCTCGTCGAACGGGCGGCGCAGCACGGCGGCGAGCCGCTCGACCTCGGAGAAATCCTTTTCCTTCGCCTTTTGGATCGCCGTCTCGGCGAGGTGATTGCGCAGCACGTACTTGGGATTCACGCGGTTCATCGCTTCGGCGCGCGCGGCGTCGTCACGCGTTTCATGCGACAGCCGCGCGCGGTAGTCGTTCGCCCAGGCGTCGAAAGCCGCGCGGTCGAGAAACAGGTCGCGCACGCCCGCGTCGCCGCTTGCATCGTGCTTCGACAGTTTCGACAGATTCCGGAACGTCAGCGTGAAGTCGGCCCGGTTGGCGTGCATGATCTCGAACAGCTTGTTCGCAAGGGCATCGTCGCCTTCGCGCCCGGTTTCGAGTCCGAGTTTCGCGCGCATGCGCGCTTCGAGGGCCGGCGCGAAACGCGTCTTGAAGCCTTCGAGCACCCGCTGCGCGTCCTGCACGGCGCGCTCGCTGCGCTGCGCGTCGGCGTAACGCTCGCCAAGCAGCGGCAGCAAGCCCTGCGCCAGACAAAAAAGATTCCAGTACGCGATCTGCGGCTGCATCCGGTATGCGTATCGGCCCTGCGAGTCCGAGTGATTGCAGATGTGATTCGCGTCGAAGCCGTCCATGAAGCCGAACGGGCCGTAGTCGATGGTGAGGCCGAGGATCGACATGTTGTCGGTGTTCATCACGCCATGACAGAAGCCGACAGCCTGCCATTGCGCGATCAGGTCGGCCGTCGACAGCACGGCTTCTTCAAGCAGCGCGAGATACGGGTCTTCCGCCTGGCGGCACGCCGGATAGAAGCCGTCGATCACGTGATCGGCCAGCGCGCGCAGCGCATCGACGCGATCGTTCGCGTAGAAATGCTCGAAATGGCCGAAGCGTACGAAGCTCGGCGACACGCGCGTGACCACGCCCGCCGTCTCGATCTCTTCGCGGCGCACGGGGTGATCGGAGCCGATCACACAGAGCGCGCGCGTCGTCGGGATGCCGAGATGATGCATCGCCTCGGAGCACAGATACTCGCGAATCGACGAACGCAGCACCGCGCGTCCATCGCCCATGCGCGAATAGGGTGTGCGTCCGCCGCCTTTGAGCTGCAATTCGAAGCGCTGGCCGTCATGCTCGACTTCGCCGAGCGTCAGCGCGCGTCCGTCGCCGAGCTGCCCCGCCCACACGCCGAACTGATGCCCCGAGTACACCGACGCATACGGCAGCGATGCCGACGGCCAGTCGCGCGTCGTGTTGCCCGAGAAGAACTCGGCGAAGCCTGGCGCGCTTGCCAGCGATGCATCGAAACCGAGCATCGCGGCGACATCGGGCGCAAAGCCAACCACATACGGCGCGGGCAGCGGCGCGGCCGGCAGGCGTGTCAGAAAGACGTTGCCGAGCGCCGCGAAGCTGCCGCCGCGCTGGCTGTCGATGGCGCCTGCCGCCGTCGACATCGGACCGGATAACCCTGCATTGCATGGGGAAAACGACATGTTGAGCGCCTCTTTATTAACCGATATTGTAATTCCGCGCCTGCCGCGCTGCAGCGCGCGCATCCGCCGCGCGCATCGAACGCGCTTCGATCCGATGCGCGGCCTTGCTCAAGGGTGCACACAAAGGTCAAAACTGCATTCGAACGACAACACCAGCCAGCACAAACCACTGGGAGACACCTGCGTATGACGACGCCGCTCTATGGACAGATGATGGACGTGCCGCTGACGGTTCCTTCGTTGCTGGCGCATGCGTCACGCCACTTCGGGACAACGGAGATTGTGTCGAAGCGCATCGAGGGCGACGTGCATCGCTACACGTACCGCGACTGCGAAAAGCGCGCGAAGCAGCTCGCGCAGGCGCTGATCGCGCTGGGCGTCGAAGCGGGCGAGCGGATCGGCACGCTCGCATGGAACGGTTACCGGCATCTGGAGGCGTACTACGGCACGACAGGCTTCGGCGCCGTGTGCCACACGATCAACCCGCGGCTCTTTCCCGATCAGATCGCCTATATCGTCAACCACGCCGACGACCGCTACGTGCTGTTCGACATCACGTTTGCGCCGCTCGTCGATGTGCTCGCGCCGCAGTGCCCGAACGTGCGCGGCTGGATCGCGCTGACGGACGTGGCGCACATGCCGCGCATGTCGACGGCGGCATCGAGCTACGAAGCGCTGCTCGCGCAGCAGGACGGCGCTTTCGACTGGCCGCCCATCGACGAGCGCAGCGCGTCCAACCTTTGCTATACGTCGGGCACGACGGGCAATCCGAAGGGTGCGCTGTACTCGCATCGCTCGACGGTGCTGCACGCGTTCGGCGCATCGCTGCCGGACGCGATGGGCTTATCCGCGCGCGATTGCGTGCTGCCCGTCGTGCCGATGTTCCACGTGAACGCATGGGGCATTCCGCACGCCGCGCCGCTGACGGGCGCCAAGCTCGTGTTTCCGGGCAAGGATCTCGACGGCAAGTCGCTGTACGAACTGATGGAAGCGGAGCGCGTCACGTATTCCGCGGGCGTGCCGACCGTGTGGCTCGGCCTGCTCAACCATCTGCGCGAAGCGGGCGTGCGGTTTTCGTCGCTGGAGCGCACGGTGATTGGCGGCTCGGCGTGTCCGCCCGCAATGCTCAAGACGTTCCAGGACGTCTACGGCGTCGAGGTGATCCACGCGTGGGGCATGACGGAGATGTCGCCGCTCGGCACGCTGTCGAAACTCACCTGGGAGCAGACGCAGCGCTCGCCCGACGAGCAGCGCAAGCTGCGCGAAAAGCAGGGGCACGTCATATACGGCGTCGACATGAAGATCGTCGGCGAAGACGGTTGCGAGCTGCCGTGGGATGGTGTCACATTCGGCGACCTGCACGTGCGCGGGCCGTGGGTGATCGACCGGTATTTCCGCAACGACGCGTCGCCGCTCGTCGACGGCTGGTTTCCGACGGGCGATGTCGCGACGATCGACAACGACAGCTTCCTGAACATCACTGACCGCAGCAAGGACGTGATCAAGTCGGGCGGCGAGTGGATCAGCTCGATCGACGTGGAGAACGTCGCGATCGCGCATCCGGGCGTGGCGGAAGCGGCGTGCATCGCATGCGCGCATCCGAAGTGGACCGAGCGGCCGCTGCTCGTCGTCGTGAGACGCCCTGACGCCGACGTGACGCGCGACGCACTGCTCGCGTTCTACGAGGGCAAGGTCGCGAAATGGTGGATTCCCGATGACGTCGTGTTCGTCGACGAACTGCCGCACACGGCGACGGGCAAGCTGCAAAAGCTCAAGCTGCGCGAGCGGTTCCGCGATCACGTGCTGCCGTCGGCGCTGGCCGTCGACGACTGTCCGTTCGACGAGGAAGCGCTCGCCGAACGACACGCTAGAGGCAATAAAGCCAATCCTTTGTAGACCTCGGGTTTACGCCGACCGCAGAAGCGGATCACCCGAATTGAACGGGCGTGCTTTTTTGTGTATTCTGCCGTCTATCGTTAAAGAACGGTGAAACAGCGGACAATAGTTCGGATGTTCCCGTCTGAGCCGCACGCTCGACGCGCGGCTTCATCGCATGGAGGCAGGCAGATGGCAGTGGACTACAGGACACAGGACGGCGTCGCCGTCATCACGCTAGACAATCCCCCCGTCAACGGCCTCGGCCTGTCGACACGCACGGGCATCATCGAAGGCGTCGAGCGCGCGCAGAACGATCCCGCCGTCAAGGCGATCGTGCTGACGGGCGCAGGCAAGGCCTTTTCGGGCGGCGCCGACATCACCGAATTCAACACGCCGAAAGCGCTGCAGGAACCGACGCTCATGACAGTCATCAAGGCCGTCGAAGGCAGCGCGAAGCCGGTGGTCGCCGCGATTCACAGCGTCGCGATGGGCGGCGGCCTGGAACTCGCGCTCGGCGCGCATTATCGCGTGGCGGCGCCGGGTGCGCAGATCGCGCTGCCGGAAGTGAAGCTCGGCATCCTGCCGGGCGCGGGCGGCACGCAGCGGCTGCCGCGCGCGCTCGGACTGGAAGCGGCGCTCAACATGATCGTGTCGGGTGCGCCCGTAATGTCGGAGAAGCTTGCGGGCACGCCGCTCTTCGACCAACTGGTCGAAGGCGATCTGATGGAAGGCGCGCTCGCGTTCGCACGCAAGGTGGGGGCGCAGAACGGCCCGCATCCGAAGATTCGCGATCGCAAGATCGAGCATCCGAATGCGGCGGGTTTCATCCAGTTCGCGCGCAATAGCGTCGCTGCCGTCGCGAAAAATTTCCCGGCGCCGCACAAGTGCATCGATGCAATCGAAGCGGGCGTGCTCAAGGGCTTCGATCACGGCATGAAGGTCGAGCGCGAGTGCTTCCTCGCACTCGTGCAGACACCCGAGAGCAAGGCATTGCGTCATGCGTTCTTCGGCGAGCGTGCGGCGAGCAAGATTCCCGATGTGCCGTCCGATACGCCCATGCGCGACGTCAAACAGGTGGCCGTGATCGGCGCGGGCACGATGGGCGGCGGCATCGCGATGAACTTCGTCAACGCGGGCGTGCCCGTGAGGCTGCTGGAAACGAAGCAGGACGCGCTCGACCGTGGCCTCGCGACGATCCGCAAGAACTACGAGGCGACCGTCAAGAAGGGCAAGCTGTCGATGGAAGCGCTCGAGCAGCGGATGGCGCTCATCACGCCGACGCTCTCGTATGACGACCTGAAAGACGCCGACCTCATCATCGAAGCCGTGTTCGAAGAACTCGGCGTGAAAGAGCAGGTGTTCAAGCGTCTCGACGAAGTCGCGAAGCCGGGTGCAATCCTCGCATCGAACACGTCGACGCTCGATCTGAACCGGATCGCCGCGTTCACGAAGCGTCCGCAGGACGTGGTCGGCATGCACTTCTTCAGCCCCGCGAACGTGATGAAGCTGCTCGAGGTCGTGCGCGGCAAGGACACCGCGAAGGACGTGCTCGCCACCGTGATGAAGGTCGCAAAGAAGATCAGGAAGACGGCCGTGGTGTCGGGCGTGTGCGACGGCTTCATCGGCAACCGGATGGTCGAGCAGTACATCCGTCAGGCGCTCTTCATGCTCGAAGAAGGCGCGCTCCCCGCGCAGGTCGACAAGGCGATCGAGAAGTTCGGCTTCGCGATGGGTCCGTTCCGCATGAGCGACCTCGCGGGCAACGATATCGGCTGGGCGATCCGCAAGCGCCGTTACCAGGAATGCCCCGGCATGCACTATTCGAAGATCGCCGACCGTCTGTGCGAGGCGGGCCGCTTCGGGCAGAAGACGGGCGGCGGCTGGTACGACTACAAGGCGGGCGATCGCAACGCGTATCCGTCGAAGCAGATCGACGAAATGATCGTCGCGTTTTCGAAGGAGCGCGGCGTCGAGCGGCGCAAGATTTCAGACGAGGAGATCGTCGAGCGGCTCGTGTTCGCGCTCGTCAACGAAGGCGCGAAGATCCTCGAAGAGGGCATTGCGTCGAAGGCGTCGGACATCGACATGGTCTATCTGACGGGCTATGGTTTCCCGCTGTGGCGCGGCGGCCCGATGCTGTACGCGGATACCGTCGGCCTCTATAACGTGGCGCGCGCGATCCGCCGCTACGCCGCACAGCCGAACGGCGACGCGTGGCAGCTTGCTTCGGGTATCGCCGAAAGGGCTGAGCAAGGACGCGGGTTCACCAGCTGAACGCACGCGGCCTGTCGTGTAAGCGCAAGGAAACAGCGATGAAAGGTGCCAACGAAGTTCTGCTCGTCGTCGACGTGCAGTACGACTTCATGCCGGGTGGCGCGCTCGCGGTCGCGCGCGGCGACGAGATCGTGCCGCTCGTGAACCGGCTCGCGCGCCGTTTCAGCCATGTCGTGCTGACCCAGGACTGGCATCCGCCGTCGCATGTTTCGTTCGCCGCGAATCACGCGGGCCGTCAGCCGTTCGAGACGATCACGCTGCCGTACGGCGAGCAGGTGCTGTGGCCGACGCATTGCGTGCAAAACACGCCGGGTGCCGCGTTGCATGCGGATCTCGACATACCGCACGCGCGCGCCGTGATCCGCAAGGGACATCACGCGGACGTCGACAGCTACTCGGCGTTTCTCGAAGCCGACCGCAAGACGCCGACGGGGCTCGCGGGCTATCTGCGCGATACGGGCGTGACGCGCGTGTGGTGCTGCGGCCTCGCGACCGACTATTGCGTCGCGTGGTCCGCACTCGACGCGCGCGCAGCGGGTTTCGAGTTCGCCGTGATCGAGGATGCGACCCGCGCGATCGATCTGAACGGTTCGCTCGACAACGCGTGGCGCGACATGCGCGCCGCGGGTGTCGAACGCGTGCAATCGGCCGATCTGCTCGCCTGAGCGATGCGCCTTTCATCGCGCTTTTGCCCGCGCGAACCACACGCACTCATTGAAACGCAACCCATGCTGGATGGGACGGGAGTCAGCGCCAGGGCGCTCACTCCCATCGAAACAGGAGACTTGCATGACTGACGCCGTAATCGTATCGACTGCCCGCACGGGTCTCGCCAAATCGTGGCGCGGCGCGTTCAACATGACGCATGGCGCGACGCTCGGCGGGCACGCGACGAAAGCCGCCGTCGAACGCGCGAAGATCGACCCGGCGCGTGTCGAAGACGTAATCATGGGCTGCGCGAATCCGGAAGGCGCGACGGGCTCGAACATCGCGCGGCAGATCGCGCTGCGCGCCGGGCTGCCCGTGTCGGTGCCGGGCATGACGGTGAACCGCTTCTGCTCGTCGGGCCTGCAAACCATCGCGCTCGCGGCGCAACGCGTAATCGCGGGTGAAGGCGAGGTGTTCGTCGCGGGCGGCGTCGAGTCGATCTCGTGCGTGCAGAACGAAATGAATCTGCACATGCTGCGCGACGGCTGGCTGATGGAGCACAAGCCGGAAATCTACTGGTCGATGCTGCAGACGGCGGAGACCGTCGCGAAGCGCTATTCGATCTCGAAGGACCGCCAGGACGAATACGGCGTGCAGTCGCAGCAGCGCGCGGCAGCAGCGCAGGAAGCGGGGCGCTTTACGGACGAGATCGTGCCGATGACGGTGCTCGCCGGCGTCGCCGACAAGGCGAGCGGCCGCATGTTCACGAAGGAAGTGACGATTGCCGCCGACGAAGGTATCCGCGCCGATACGACGCTCGAAGGCGTGTCGAAGATTCGCACGGCGCTGCCGGGCGGTGTCATCACGGCGGGCAACGCGAGCCAGTTCTCGGACGGCGCGTCGGCATGCGTCGTGATGAACGCGAAGGTTGCGCAACGCGAAGGACTTCAGCCGCTCGGGATCTTCCGTGGCTTTGCGGTCGCGGGCTGCGAGCCGGACGAAATGGGCATCGGCCCGGTGTTCGCCGTGCCGAAGCTGCTCAAGCAGGCGGGCCTGAAGGTCAGCGATATCGACCTGTGGGAACTGAACGAAGCGTTCGCCGTTCAGGTGCTGTATTGCCGCGACAAGCTCGGTATTCCGAACGAACGCCTGAACGTGAACGGCGGCGCAATTGCCGTCGGGCATCCGTACGGCGTGTCGGGCGCGCGGCTGACGGGGCACGCGCTGATCGAAGGCAAGCGGCGCGGCGCGAAGTTCGTCGTGGTGACGATGTGCATCGGCGGCGGCCAGGGCGCGGCGGGGCTGTTCGAAGTCGTTTGATTCAGGTTGTCCTAGCCGGTTGAGAAAGCTCGCGTGTCAGAAGCACGCGGGCTTTTTTTGTGTGCGCGTTGGTCTCGTCAGTGATTGCGCGCGTTGTGTAAAGCTGCCGCGCGATGGAGCGCCATCGCACCGCGCCTGTCGGGCACAGTATTCGCTAATGTGCACCTGGAGGCCGTTCGGACCGGTCGGGTTCACAATCGGAACAGCCGGGTCGCGAGGAGAACTACATGCGAGTGCGGGTTGCATACGTCGCTGCCGTGGCGTTGGTGCTGTCGATGGGATCGGGTGCTGCTTCGGCGCAAAGCGAGGCCTATACGAGCACGGCTGTCTACATGTACGCGGGACCGGCGGACGATTATCCCGTCGTCGCTCAGCTGCCGGCCGGGCAGCCCGTGACCGTCTATGGCTGCGTGGGCGGCTATACGTGGTGCGACGTCGCGATCCCACAGGCGCGAGGCTGGGTGTACGGCGGCGATCTGACGTATCCGTATCAGGGCAGCAGCGTCCCCGTCATGACGTATGGCACGGCGATCGGTCTGCCGCTCATCACATTTTCGCTCGGCACGTATTGGGGGCACTACTACCGCGAGCGGCCGTGGTATCCCGATCGCACGCGTTGGGAACATCATCGGCCGCCGCCATCCGGGCCACCTTCACGGCTGCCGCCGCCCGCCCACCCGCCTCCGCCGCCGGGCGCCAACGGTCCGACGCCCCAGCCCCTTGGGGCTGAGCACGGGCATCGGTCGGGCCCGCGGCAACCGCCCGTTCAGGGCGGCGGGCCGCCGCCGGGTCAGCCGCCCGCGCACGACGCGCGGCCGTCCGGGCCGCCGCCCGGGCAAAGCGCGGGCCCGCCCCGCGGCCAGCCGCCTATGCAGGGCGCCGCTCCGCCATCGGGTCAGCCGCGCGATCAGGGCGGCGCACACCCGCCAGCACCGCCGCCGCAGGCCGTCGCGCGTCCGTCGGGACCGCCGCCCGCGCCGGGTGGCGGGCATCCGTCCGGGCCGCCACCGGGACAGGGCGGCAACCAGGCGGCAAGGCCGTCAGCGCCGCCACAAGGACTGGGGTCGAATCATTGAGGGGCCATTGATGCGGGCGTTTGGGCCGGGTGGCCACCCTTCGCAGCAGGACGCAACGTCAGTCGATCGCGCTGCGCTGTCCATTCGTTCGGGTCGCCCCATCTGCGCGACCGGGACACGGCGCCCGTCAATCGCGCCATGCGGCGGCCAGGAGCGGGCTGCGGACATCACGCCAGCCTGAGACAGCCGTCAGCCCGTCTACGTCCCGCTCATATCGTTCATCGGCAGCGAGAGCGTGCCCTGGTCGATGAAGCGCGTACCGCCTGTGATACCGCCCGCGAGGCGGCCGCGCAACACGTACGGCAACTGGCCGGACTGCGCGCTGTCGGCGAACGCGAACGCTTGACGCACGGCGGCGAACGCGGGGACCGTCAGCGGAACGCTGATGACGGTTTCGCCGAAGCGCGGCACGCTGCCGCTCTGATCGCTGACGCCGCTCGCGAAGGGCTTGCCGTTCAGGTCGAGTTCGACGGATACGCCGTTGTAGTCGATCGCGGCTTCGTTGGGGTTCTGCACGCGCAGTTTCAGCGTGAAGCGCATCTCCATGCCCTGGCCTGCAAGCGGCTCGATACCGGCGACATTCACGCGCAGCGGCTGCTGGCCGAGCATTCCCGCGCAGCCGCCAATCGACAGCATCGCGACGACGAAGAGCAGCAGGCGGACGACGAGCGACGCGCGATGAGTGGGCATGGTCGTGTACCTCATGAAGAGCGCGCGCAAAGTGGCGCGCGTGCCATGAATTCTAACCGCGCGTGCGATCGATACGAGCGCGGGCCGCGACGCCATCGCGACGGCCGCGCGGCGGCGAAAGCGTGGCAAGGTCGATCGTTATGTGCGCACGCGCTTTGCCGATTTCCGCGCACCGATGCGACAATCGCGGCGCCCGCCGACGCAGCGCAAGCTGCACGCAGCGCACAGGCCCGGCGGGTGCCGCGAAAGCGCGCTTCGTCATACCGTTCGGGTCGTCTCAAACGCAACGACCGCATGAAACCAAAAACCGAAACCATCGTTCTGGCCGCCGATCTCGCGGGCACTTTCATCTTCGCCATCGAGGGCGCCGTATCGGCCATGCACAGCGGCCTCGATCTGCTCGGCGTGATGGTCATCGCGTTCGTCGCGGCGCTCGGCGGCGGCGTGACGCGCGATCTGCTGATCGGCGCGACTCCGCCGAACGCGATCCGCGACTGGCGTTATCCCGCACTGACGTTCGTCGCCGGGCTGCTCACCTTCGTGTTTCATGCCGACGCGCAAGGGTTCCCCGCGTTCTGGCTGATGGTGCTGGACGCGGCGGGTTTGTCGCTGTTCGCAGTCGCGGGTGCGGAAAAGGCGATGCTGTTCAGGATCCGCAGTTTCGTCGCCGCGTTGATGGGCACGGTGACGGGCGTCGGCGGCGGCGTCATCAGGGACGTGCTGCTGGCGCGCATTCCGTCCGTGCTCGTCGCCGACATCTACGCGACGGCGGCGCTTTTCGGCGCGGCCGTCGTGCTGATCGCGCGCCGTTTCGGACTGTCGCCCGCGATGGCGGGCATCGCGGGCGGCGTCGCGTGCTTCGTGCTGCGCGTGGTCGCGGCGACGAACGGCTGGCATCTGCCGCGCGCGCAAATCTGACGGGCGTCTTCCGGCTGGCTTCCAGGTGGCGTAGGGGCGTTGTGCACGGGTGCGCCCGGACGCGCGGCGCTGCGCATGACAGACGCGCGCAGTGCCGCGCGATTGGCGCAGATCGCGCTCGATGCGCCTATTTCAGGCCGCCGACGATCCGCTCCATCTCCTCCTCGCCGAACGCGCGCATCGTCGCGGTGCGCACGTTGCCCAGCGACGCGAGCGCGAGGCCGAGACGGGTGGTGGTTTCGTCATCGGGCGAGTCGAATGAAATCACCAGATCATATGCGCCGAGCGTCCAGTTCACCGTGCCGACGGTGACGCCCATCGCCTTGCTGGTCTCGCGGAACGCGCGCGCCCGGTTGACCGTGTCCTTCGCGTTGCGTGCACCCTGTTCGGTCCAGTTGACCAGCATGATGTAAGTGGCCATGTTGTCCTCGTGATGTGAAAGGCGGATCTGCCGCGCGCGCCGCATTCGTCGGTCGAACGCGGGCACGGCGCGGGCCGTTTCGATGCGCGGAAAAGAGGCAAAGAGAAAGAAGACAAGGCGGCCGCAGCACGTCAGCGTTGCGCGCTCATGAGAGACACGGCCGCAGGATGGCACCGCCCGGTTTCGGATTCGCGCGCTGTCGACGCTGCCGCGCATGGCCGGGCTCACTGCCAGAAAAGTATAGGCGACCTCGCGCGCGCCGACGGGGGGCGCCTGCATCGCGATGTGCATTTTTCCTACGCGGTGCAGCTCAATTCATCGGCATGCGCAGTGCGGGTATCATCTGGCGATGCGGTTTTTCATGGTTTGCCCGCAGCGTTGGCGCAGACGCCATCGCGCACAGTCAACAGCAAAGGTGGCCCACTTGATTCGTCATATCGTGATGTGGAAGTTGAAGGAGACGCAAGGCGCGACGCGCGAGCGATCCGCGTTGCAGCTGAAAGAGAAACTCGAGGCCTGCCGCGATGCCGTGCCGGGCATCGTGCATCTGGAGGTGGGCATCGCGGCGCCCGGTCTTGACTCGACTTACGACGTCGTGCTCGTCGCCGATTTCACCGACAAGGCTGCGCTGGATGGCTATCAGGTCCATCCCGCGCACCAGCACGTGAAGGCATTTCTCGCGCCCGTGCGCGAAGCGCGCCAGGCCGTCGACTACGAAATCTGAACGCCCATGACAGTTCCATCCACAGACCAACCGGACAACCCGCTCGTCATCGAAAGTCCGTTCATCGATCATCTGGGCGCGCAGCTCCTCTCGGCGGCGGACGGCGTCAGCGAAGTCCTGCTCGCGTTGCGTCCCGAGCATCTGAATACCTGGGCCGTCGCGCATGGCGGCATCACCATGACGCTCGCTGACGTCGCGCTCGCAATGGCCGCGCGCAGTCTCGCGGGAGACGGTGTGGGCGTCGTGACGGTCGAAATGAAGGTGAATTTCATGCAGCCCGGCAGCGGCGAATTGCGCGCGACGGGCCGCGTGCTGCATCGCTCGACCACGATGGCCTATTGCGAAGGCGAAATCCGCGACAGCGAAGGGCACTTCGTCGCGAAGGCGCTCGGCACGTTCAAGTACATGCGGCGTCTGGCCGTCGGCCGCGAAGTGCGGCAGCAACGGCTGCGCAGCGACCCATCGGCGAAGCCCGGCCCGAGCGACGCCTGAAGCCTGCATTGCGCGACGCGGCGCGAAAGCGCGCGTCTTCCACGACACCAACATTTGCGGAGACATCCGTCATGACCGAACTCAATCGCCAGATTCTGCTCGTGTCGCGCCCTCAGGGCGCGGCATCCGTCGATAACTTCAAGCTCGTCGAAACGCCGCTCGCGCCGCTCGCGGACGGCGAAGTGCGCGTGCGCAATCATTACCTGTCGCTCGATCCGTACATGCGCGGCCGCATGAACGACAGCAAGTCGTACGCGGCGCCGCAGCCGTTGAACGAGGTGATGATCGGCGGCACCGTGGGCGAAGTGATCGAGTCGAAGAACGCCGCGTTCAAGCCGGGCGACAACGTGATCGGCATGTTCGGCTGGCAGGAGTTCGGCACCTCGAACGGCAATGGCCTGCACAAGGTCGATGCGACGCATGTGCCGTTGTCCGCGTATCTCGGCCCCGTCGGCATGCCGGGCGTGACGGCGTGGTACGGCCTGAACGGGATCGTCGCGCCGAAGGCGGGCGAAACGGTCGTCGTCAGCGCGGCGAGCGGGGCCGTCGGCAGCGTGGTCGGACAGCTGGCGAAGCAGGCGGGCGCGCGCGCCGTCGGCATTGCGGGCGGCGCCGACAAGTGCCGCTATGTGGTCGAGACACTCGGCTTCGATGCGTGCGTCGACTACAAGGCGGGTAATCTCTACCAGGATCTCAAGGCCGCGACGCCTGCCGGCGTGGACGGCTGCTTCGAGAACGTCGGCGGCGAGGGGCTCGACGCGACGCTCGCGCGGATGAACGCGCATGGCCGGATCGCCTTGTGCGGCTTCATCGCCGGATACGACGGCGAGCCGCTGCCGCTCAAACATCCGTCGCTGATCCTCACGCAGCGTCTGCTGGTGCAAGGCTTCATCGTCTCCGAGCACCCGGACGTGTGGCCCACTGCATTGAAAGAGCTTGGCGCGCTCGTCGCGCAGAAGAAGTTGCAGTATCGCGAGACCGTTGCGCAAGGCCTCGAAAACGCGCCCGAAGCGTTTCTCGGCATGCTCAAGGGACGCAACTTCGGCAAGCAGTTGGTCAAGCTGATCTGAACGGACGCGGATCGGCGCGGGCCGACACGGCATCGGCGAAACAGGGTGAACCAAAGCGCGCTTGAGGCGTCCTGAAGCGCGTCTGAAGCGCGCAGCCCCTACGGGAGTCAGCATGTTCCAGTTTGACGGCAAGGTGGCCGTGATCACCGGCGCGGCGAGCGGCTTCGGCCGCGCGTTCGCGCAGCGGGGCGCATCGCTCGGGATGAAGCTCGTGCTCGCGGATGTCGATTCCACCGCGCTTGCGCAAACCGTCGACGCATTGCGCGCAACGGGCGCCGAGGTCATCGGCGTGCGCACGGACGTGTCCGACGCAGCGCAGGTGCAGGCGCTCGCGGATGGCGCGCTCGAAGCATTCGGCAAGGTCCATCTGCTTTTCAACAACGCAGGTGTCGGCTCCGGCGGCTTTCTGTGGGAAAGCTCGGCGAACGACTGGGCATGGGTCTTCGGCGTCAACGTGATGGGCGTCGCGCATGCCGTGCGCGTGTTCACGCCGATCATGCTTAAACAGAACGAGCCGGCGCATATCGTCAATACGGCATCGGTGGCGGGCTTGCTGTCGCCGCCGTCGATGGGCGTTTACAACGCGTCCAAGCACGCCGTCGTGTCGTTGACGGAGACGCTCTACCACGATCTGCGCAATGCGGGCGGCGAGGTCGGCTGCTCGCTGCTGTGCCCCGCGTTCGTGCCGACGGGCATCGCGGACGCCGAGCGCGCGCGGCCCGAGTCGCTGCGCAACAGCGGCGGGCCGACGCGCTCGCAGCTTGCCGCCGACAAGCAACTGCAGCGGGCCGTACGCTCCGGCAAGCTGAGCGCGGAGGATGTCGCGAAGCTGACGTTCGAGGCCATCGCCGAGCGGCGTTTCTATATCATCACGCATCCCGCCATTCTCGCGACCGTGAGGCTGCGGCACGAAGACATCGAACAGCAGCGCAATCCGACCGATCCACTGTCGCTCAAGCCCGAGGTGAAGCAGGCGCGCTGACGTCGGGTTTGCGAGCGCAGCGCCGTCTCTTCGTGGCATCATTCGGCGCTCAATCTACCGTCCGGCGCGTGTGCGCCACCGTCCCAACATGCCGTTGAATCCCAAGATCGAGCAGGTGCTCGACATGATCGCGCGCGCGAAGCGCCCGGCGTACCACGACATGACGCCGCGAGCCGCGCGCGCGTCGTACGAAAAGAGCGCGCCCATCCTCGAAGTGCCTGCGGCGCCGATGTTTTCCGTCGAGAACATCGACGTGCCGATGCGCGACGGCGTACCCGTGCGCGTGCGTCTCTATCACCCTGCGGAGCCGAACTGGGCGGACCCCGCGCCAGCCCTCGTCTACTATCACGGCGGCGGCTTTACCGTCGGCAGCGTGAACACGCACGACACGATCTGCCGGATGTTCGCGCGCGATGCCCGATGCGTCGTGATGTCCGTCGATTACCGGCTCGCGCCGGAGCACAGGTTTCCGACCGCCGTCGACGATGCGTTCGACGCGCTCCAGTGGCTGCACGACAATGCGCCGCTGTACGGCATCGACGCGGATCGCATCGCTGTCGGCGGCGACAGCGCGGGCGGCACGCTGGCGACCGTGTGCGCCGTGCTCGCGCGCGACGCAGGCATTGCGCTCGTGCTGCAACTGCTGATCTATCCGGGTACGACGGGGCATCAGCAGACGGACTCGCACGAACGCCTTTCGGACGGCTATCTGCTGTCGGGCGATACGATTCAATGGTTCTTCGAGCAATACGTGCGCGACGCCGGTGACCGTGACGACTGGCGCTTCGCGCCGCTCGACGGCGCGCGCGGCGCGCCCGATTTTCGTCGCGTGGCGCCCGCGTGGATCGCGACGGCCGAATACGATCCGTTGAGCGATGAAGGCGAAGCGTACGCGCACAAGCTGCGTGAAGCGGGCAATGACGTCGCGTTCGTCTGCTACGCGGGCATGATCCACGAATTCTTCAAGATGGGCGGTTACGTGCCCGAAGTAGCCGCCGCTCATGCCGATGCGGCAGCCGCATTGCGTACGGCATTCGGCGTCGAATGAGAAGGCGCCGGATCGTTCTTGCGTTGGTCCGCTAGGCGATATCGAACGTGAAACTGCGCTCGTAGTCGCCGGGGCGCACGACCCGGTGCGAACCGTTGTCGTCGCTGCGTTCGCGCGCAGCGACGCTCAGCCGTGCGTCCCGCGCGATCACCTGCAATGCGGTGGTGCCGCGCGTCCCGTAGTCAGGCGTATCGATGAAGGCCGCCGACAGCGCGCGTTCGCGTTCGAGAGAAATGCCCGTCGCGGGAAGTTCGTCGTCGCGCGCGACATGTGGATCGCGCATCAGCTCGATCAGCGTTCCAAGTGGTGCGCGGGCGTCGTCGGCGAGTGCCTGCGCGAGTTCGGCGCGCTTGCGCACGAGCTTCGGCCAGGGCGTGTCGAGCACCGCGTTCGAGATGCCGTGCGTACCGGGCGCGAGCAGCGTCGGCGCGGCGGGCGAGCGGTTGCAGTACCAGGCGAGCTCGCGCCGCGTCCAGTCGCCGACCAGCAGGTTGAAGCCGTTGTACATGTCGCCGTCCTGCGCGACCTGCAGCAGATAGTTGAGCGGCGCGCCACTATCGGCGCCGTGAGCACCCGACAGCCAGTTGCTGACCAGCGTGCCGCGCGTCGGCGCATCGGCGCGCATTTCGCTCGGCGCGCGATAGTTGGTGAGCGCGGCGAAGCGTCCGTCGCGCGTCATGCCGAGCCACGTGCCGCCGCCGACCAGATCGCGCCCCGCCAGCAGTCCGGGTGCGTCGTCCCACCAGTGCATTGGTTCGGCTGTGCGTTTCAAGAATTCGTCGCGATTTGCCGCCAGCGTGAACAGCGGACCGTCGGACGCCTCGGGGCGCCAGTCGAACACGATCAGACACATCGGAAGAAGTCTCGCTACGAGAGAATCGGATGACAGCGGGATCGCGCCGCGCCTGAAGGGAAGGGCGCGGCGCCTTGGACATGCAGCGTGAGCGGTGTCAGGCTTCCGTCGGCAACGCGTAGGGCAACGGCAGGAAGTTCAGCGCGGGGCCGTCAGCAGCGCCCAGATGCACCGTGCCATTCGAGAGCGAGGCCAGCTTGATTTCAACGAGCGCATCGACGCCGCCGTCGGGCGCGGCCGCCGTGTTGACGAGCATCCCGCACGGCTGGCCCGGATCGTCCGAATGGAATAGTTCAAGGCCCGGCACGACGCTGTCGGCTTCGCCCGCGACGTTGGCCAGCGCCATGCGGCGCTTGATGGTGCCGCGATACTGGCTGCGCGCCACCACTTCCTGGCCCGGATAGCAGCCCTTGCGGAAGTTCACGCCGCCGAGCACGTCGAAGTTGATCATCTGCGGGACGAACTGCTCGACCACGCGTTGCGTGATGCGCGGCTCGCCAGCGCGGATGTCGAGCCAGTCCCACACGGCAGGCGATACGCGCGGCAGTTTCGCCTCCAGCGCGGGCAGCCGCGCTTCGACTTCCGCTTTCGGGCCGACCCACACGTAGCGCAGGCGGCCTGCCGCATCCGGCACGCGTATGAGCGATCCCGCCGGGCCATCCACCTTCACGTGCACACCGTCGGGGATCGCGTCGAACGCGCCCGACAGCGCGGCGCGCACATCGCCCGCGAGACCGATGGCGAGCGTATCGCCCGTCGCGTCGGCGAGCTTCGCTTTCGCCCGCAGCACGAACATCGACAGACGCTTTTGCACAGCAGCCTGCAAGTCCTTCGACACCAGCATCCGGATGGATTCGGCGCTGCACCACACGAGGAGCGACGCGAGCAGGCGGCCCTTCGGCGAGCAGTAGCCCGCAAGGCGCGCCGTGGCGGCGTCGAGATGCTGGGTATCGTTGGTGAGCTGCGAGTGCAGGAAGGAAGCGGCGTCGTCGCCCGTCACGTCGATCACGCCGAATTGCGGCAGCGGCATGAATGCGCCGCGCGACAGCACGGCGTCGAACTCGTCGCGTGCGGGGCGCGGCAACACGGGAAGCGATACGGGAGCGGGGACAGCGGTGCCAGGAGCAGAAGCAAGCGGTGCGTTCATGGATTCGGGGAGCAGTCAATTCTGACTTTGGCGGAGGCAAGCAAGTATTATATTGGCTTCACTCAAGCCATGTTTCGCATGACCCTCCTCAAGAAGTGTCTCATCGCCTGCGTCGTGCTCGCGATGCTGATCGCCGCCGCCGCCTTCGGCGCGTACCACTGGGCCACGACGCCCGTCCAACTCGCCACCCCGCAACTCGACGTCACGATCAAGCCGCACAGCAGCCTGCGCAGCGTCACGGCGCAGCTCAACCGCGGCGGCGTGCCCGTCGAGCCCGAGCTGTTCGTCCTGATGACGCGCGTGCTCGGGCTGCAGGCGGCGCTCAAGTCGGGGAACTATGAGTTCAAGCAGGGCATCACGCCGTACGAAGTGCTGCAGAAAATGGCGCGCGGCGACGTCAACGAATACGTGGCGACGATCATCGAAGGCTGGACGTTCAAGCACATGCGCGCCGAGCTGGACGCGAACCCGGCGCTGAAACACGATACGGCGGGCATGTCCGACGCGGATATCCTCAAGTCCATCGGCGCGCCGGAAACGCCGACGGGCAGCGGCGAGGGCCTGTTCTTCCCGGATACCTATCTGTTCGACAAGGACACGAGCGATCTCGATGTCTACCGCCGCGCCTACCGGCTGATGAAGCTGCGCATCGACGAAGCGTGGGCGACGCGCGCGCCGGGCCTGCCGTACAAGACGCCGTACGACGCGCTGACGATGGCGTCGATCGTCGAAAAGGAAACGGGCAAGGCCTCGGACCGGGCGATGGTCGCGGGCGTGTTCGCGAACCGGCTGCGCGTGGGGATGCCGCTGCAGACGGACCCGACCGTCATCTACGGAATGGGCGACAGTTACACGGGCCATCTGCGCAAAAAGGACCTGCAGACGGACACTCCCTACAATACGTACACGCGGATGGGTCTGCCGCCTTCGCCGATCGCGCTGCCGGGCATCGCGTCGCTGCAGGCGGCGCTCAATCCGGCGCAGACCAGCGCGTTGTATTTCGTGTCGCGCGGCGACGGCAGCAGCATCTTTTCTGACACGCTCGGCGATCATAACAAGGCCGTCGACAAATACATTCGAGGGCAATAATGGCGCGGGGAAAATTCATCACGTTCGAGGGCATCGACGGCGCGGGCAAGACCACGCATCTCGGCTGGTTCCGTGACCGGCTGGAGCAGAAGCTCGCGCCGACGGGCCGCTCCGTCGTCATGACGCGCGAGCCGGGCGGCACGGCGCTCGGCGAGTCGCTGCGCGACATCCTGCTGCATCAGGCAATGGACCTCGAAACCGAGGCGCTGTTGATGTTCGCCGCGCGCCGGGAGCATCTGGCACAGGTGATCGAGCCTGCGCTAGCGCGCGGCGACTGGGTGCTCTCGGACCGTTTCACCGATGCGACCTTCGCCTATCAGGGCGGCGGGCGCGGCCTGCCGCGCGACAAGCTGGAAGCGCTCGAGCGGTGGGTGCAGGGCGGCTTTCAGCCGGACATGACCGTGCTGTTCGACGTGCCGACCGATACGGCGAGCGAGCGCCGCGGCGCAGCGCGCGCGCCGGACCGCTTCGAGAGCGAATCGGATGCGTTCTTCACGCGCACGCGCGCCGAATATTTGCGCCGTGCAGAGGAAGCGCCTTACCGGTTCGCTATCATCGACTCCACGCGCAGCATCGCCGAGATTCAGAAACAACTTGATAAATTGATCGTATCGCTTTGATTTATAAAGCAATAAGCCGCCAATACGACGGGCGGCAAGGCTCGGCCGATACATCAAGCATGCGCTTCAACCCATTGAATTGAAAGACAAACAATGATCTATCCGTGGCAAACCGATGACTGGAACCGCCTGCAGCAATTGCGCGCCCACTGGCCGCACGCGCTGCTGCTTCACGGCCAGGCCGGTATCGGCAAGCTGCGCTTCGCCCAACACCTCGCGCAGGGGCTGCTGTGCGAATCGGCGTCCCCGAACGGCGAGCCGTGCGGCGCCTGCGCGGCCTGCAACTGGTTCACGCAGGGTAATCATCCCGACTACCGGATCGTGCTGCCGGAAGCGCTCGCCGCCGAGGCGGGCTTCGCCAGCGCGGCCGCCGATGAAAAAGCCGACAAGGCCGATGCCGACGAAGGCGGCAAGAAAACGCGCACGCCGAGCAAGGAAATCAAGATCGAGCAGGTGCGGGCGCTGCTGGACTTTTGCGGGGTGGGCTCGCATCGGGGCGGCGTACGCGTCGTCGTGCTGTATCCCGCCGAAGCGCTGAACGTCGCGGCCGCCAACGCGCTGCTGAAAACGCTCGAAGAACCGCCCGCGGGCGTCGTGTTCCTGCTGGCGTCGGCACGCATCGACCGTTTACTGCCGACCATCGTCAGCCGCTGCCGCCAATGGCCGATGACTACGCCGTCATCGGAAGCCGCCACGGCCTGGCTCGTGGCGCAGGGCGTCGGCGATGCGCCGGGCCTGCTCGCGGAAGCGGGCGGCGCGCCGCTCGCGGCGCTCGCGCTCGCCGGCGACGAGAACCGGCCGCTGCGCGACTGGACGCTCAAGCAACTGGCGGCCGGCCCGAATTGCGACGCGTTCGCCTGTGGCGAGACGCTGCAGAAGCTGCCCGTGCCGCTCGTGCTCGGCTGGCTGCAGCGCTGGATGTACGATCTGCTCGCGCAGCGCGTGGCGGGCACGCCGCGTTATTTTCCGGACGCATCGGCGGCGCTCGCGCGATGCGCGTCGCAAGCCGACGCGAATGCATTCGCGCGCTTCATGCGGATGGTCACGCGGCAGCGCGCCGTCGAGAACCATCCGCTCAACCCGCGGCTGGTGTTCGAAGAACTGTTTCTCGGCTATCGCGACCTGTTCGTCTAGCGGGTGGGAATCCGCCTGCGCCTCTCCCGGGCGCGACAGCCACGCATTCTGGCTCACTCGATCAACGACACCGACATGACTTTCCGTTACCGCGACGCCACGCTCGACGACCTTCCCGCGATCGTCGCCATCTACAATTCGACCGTGCCGTCGCGCCAGGTCACGGCCGATCTGGAGCCCGTGAGCATCGAAAGCCGCCGTGCGTGGTTCGACGCGCACGCTCCGGCAACGCGTCCGCTGTGGGTGGTCGAAGATCAGGGGCGGGTGATTGCGTGGCTCAGCTTTTCTGATTTCTACGGCCGCCCGGCCTACCAGCGTACAGCCGAAGTCAGCATCTATCTGGATGAAGCCGCACGCGGCAAAGGCTTGGGCAGGAAGTTGCTCGCCGCGTCGCTGGAAGCGGCGCCGAAGCTCGGTATCGATACGGTCCTGGGCTTTGTGTTCGGTCACAATGAGCCTAGCGTGCGACTGTTTCGGTCGTTTGGCTTTGCGGCCTGGGGCACGCTGCCGCGCGTCGCGGTGCTGGATGGCGTCGAGCGCGATCTGGTCATACTCGGCAAGCGTCTGGACGGCGCCGCGTAACCGTCTGTCGCGCAATCAGACACTTCGCAGGACTTCATCATGTTTGTCGACTCACACTGCCATATCAACTTCGAAGGACTCGGCGACCGTCTGCCGCAAGTGCTTGAAAACATGCGCGCGCATTCCGTGACGCACGCGCTGTGCGTCTGCGTCGACTTCGAAACGCTGCCGTCCGTGCTGGACATCGCGCGCACGTACGACAACGTGTATGCGTCGGTCGGCGTGCATCCCGATCACGAGGACGCGAGGGAGCCGACGCTCGCCGAGCTGGTCGAACTGGCGCAGCATCCGAAGGTCGTCGCCATCGGCGAGACGGGGCTCGACTACTACCGCCTCGAAGGCCGCTCGATCGCCGACATGGAATGGCAGCGCGAACGCTTTCGCGTGCATATCCGCGCCGCGCATCAGACGGGCAAGCCGCTCATCATCCACACGCGCGCGTCGTCGGAAGACACGTTGAAGATCATGGCCGAGGAGCGCGCGAGCGAGCCCGGCGGCGTGATGCACTGCTTCACGGAGCCATGGGCCGTCGCCGAACAGGCGCTCGCGCAGAATTTCCATATTTCGCTGTCGGGCATCGTCACGTTCAAGAATGCCACCGACGTGCAGGACGTCGCCCGCCGCGTGCCGCTCGAGCGCCTGCTGATCGAAACCGATTCGCCCTATCTCGCGCCCGTGCCGTATCGCGGCAAGCCGAATGAACCTGCGTACGTGAGTTATGTCGGACGCTTCATCGCGCAGCAGCGCGGGATGTCCGACGAGGCGCTCGCCGTCGCGACGAGCGAAAACTTCTTCCGCCTTTTCAAGATTCCGGCGGCGACGAACGCCTGAGTGAAAATCAAGCATTATCAAGAGGATAGGAAATTTTCCTAAAGTACCACATGAAAAATTACCCGGCTGACGGCCATTGCGGCAATCCATCGCGTCACGCTTCTTCGCGCGCGGGCGGCCTGCGCCGCGGTTTCGCGCACCTGTCCGTGCGCGTGTCGCTGGCGGCGGGTATTGCGTTCGCCACGCTCGGCGCGCTGCCCGCGCACGCGGCGCCCGCCGACACGATGATCAAGGCGGTCAAGTTCGACGACGTGAAGGAAGTGAAGAAGCAATTGTCGAACGGCATGGACCCGAACATGACCGACAACCAGGGCATGCCGCTGCTGGTGATCGCCGCGCGCGAGAAATCGGACAAGGTGGTGGCCGCGCTGATCGACAACCCGAAGACGGACATCGAGATTCTCGACAAGGCGGGCGAGAACGCGATGATGATGGCCGCGCTGAACGGCGACATCGATATCGTGAAGATGCTGATCGCGAAGGACGCGGAAGTGAACAAGAAGGGCTGGGCGCCGCTGCACTACGCGGCCGCGAACGGTCACGACGACATCGTCAAGCTGCTGCTCGATCACGACGCATACATCGATACCAGCTCGCCGAACGGCACGACGCCGCTGATGATGGCCTCGCGCGGCGGCCATGTCTCGACCGTCAAGCTGCTGCTCGACAGCGGCGCGGACCTGAACGTGAAAAACCAGCTCGGCCTGACGGCGCTCGATTTCGCGAAACAGTACAAGGAACCGGATGTCGTCGAAGGCCTGACGGCGCGCATGCAGCAAATGCAGATCCAGGCGCCCGCGGGAGCCCCAGCAACGCCGCAAAACAGTGCAAAATAGCGTCTTCGCCGCGGGCCATCACGCGCGGGCGATGTAGCCAGGCCGGCGGCGAAGACCGCCGGACACAATGCCGGGCTCATACCAGGAAGGAATAACATGCTGCGGGTTTTGATTTGCGCCAGCGCGCTTGCTGTGCCGTTGACGGCTGCCGCGTTCACGGGGGGCGACCTCAACAAGCTGTGCACGAAGACCGACGTTGCGTCGCGTAGTGCGTGTGCGGCGTATATCGAAGGCGCCGCGGACGGCGTCTTCAACACCATCGACGCGATCGGCGGAACGACGGGTCCGCGCGTCGGCCAGTATTTCTGCCTGCCGCCTGACGCACGCTCGCAACAGCTCACGGATGCCGTGCGCAAGTACATTGCCGACAATCCGAACGTCGCGGGCTACAACGCGAGCACGGCCGTCTCGCTCGGGCTCGGCAAGGCGTTTCCCTGCAAGTCGGGCAGCTGAACGGCAAGCGCCGCTGCCTGATCTGCCTTCTCTCGACGCGCGCCGTGCTTTATGCACGGCGCGCGTTTTTCCCGTTTTGTTCCGCGTTTTTCTGCTTTTTCCGACTGAGGCGCGCACCTGATTCGCGCGCATGCGTCACACTTCATCTGATCTCTTGCGATTTCATGGCGGCGCGCGAGCGCGTTCGGTCTTTTCGCCTATGCCGTTCGCACATGCGTAAATGTGCAACTGATCGGGTGCAACCGCGGTCGAACTACCACTGACAACGCGCGCCGGCCACGGCGGACGGGCCGCGCCAACCAGAGTGGAGGGACAGCAACATGGGCCGACTGATCGTCGTGTCGAATCGCGTCGCCACGCCTACGGAAACCAAAGGCTCGGCGGGCGGACTCGCGGTGGGCGTATTCGGTGCGCTGAAGGACGCGGGCGGCGTGTGGTTCGGCTGGAGCGGGGATGTCGTCAGTGAAACGGTCGCGAACGCCGGGCCGATGCTCGAAGTGGACGGCAGCGTGACGTTCGCCACGACGGGCCTCACGCGCAAGGACTACGACCAGTACTATCGCGGCTTTTCGAACGCGACGCTGTGGCCCGTCTTCCATTACCGCAACGATCTGGCGCGCTACGAGCGCGACGAATATGCGGGCTACCGGCGCGTCAACGCATGGCTCGCGCACAAGCTTGTCAAGCTGCTTCAACCCGATGACATCATCTGGGTCCACGACTACCATCTGATTCCATTTGCCGAGGCGCTGCGGGCCGAGGGCGTCGCGAACCGGATCGGGTTCTTCCTGCATATTCCGTTTCCGGCGCCGCAAATTCTCCTCAACATTCCGCCGCACGAAGAACTGGTGCGGTCGCTGTGCTGCTACGACCTGTTGGGTTTTCAGACCGACAACGACCAGCTCGCGTTTCACGACTACCTGCAGCGTCATGCACGCGGCGTCGTGTCGGGCGACGGCCATGCCGAAGCGTTCGGCCGCAGGCTGCGCACGGGTGTGTACCGGATCGGCGTGTTCCCCGACGAAATCGCCGAGCAGGCGAAGCGCTATGAGAGCCGTCAGCATGTGCTCGATCTGAAACAGAGCCTCGAAGGGCGCAAACTCATCATGAGCGTGGACCGGCTCGACTATTCGAAGGGGCTGGTCGAGCGTTTCTGCGCATTCGAAGCGCTGCTAGAACGTTCGCCCGAGTGGCGCGGCAACGTCACGCTGGTGCAGATCGCGCCGCCAACACGCTCCGACGTCACCACCTACCAGGACATCCGCCAGCAACTCGAATACGAAGCAGGGCGGATCAACGGCAAATACTCGGGTCTCGACTACACGCCGATCCGGTATATGAATCAACGGTATGACCGCTGGAAACTGATGTCGCTGTTCCGCGAATCGCAGGTCGGTTTCGTCACGCCTTTGCACGACGGCATGAATCTCGTCGCCAAGGAATACGTGGCGGCGCAGAATCCGGACGATCCCGGCGTGCTGGTGCTGTCGATGTTCGCCGGCGCGGCGGCCGAACTGGAAGGCGCGCTGATCGTGAATCCTCACGATTCGATCGGCATGTGCGAAGCGCTGCAGCGCGCGCTCGCGATGCCGCTCGAAGAGCGCAAGCGGCGTCACGAAATGGACATGGCGGCTTTGCGCAAGAACGACCTGGGCGTCTGGCGCGATTCGTTCCTGCGCGATCTGCGCAGCGTGCCTGGCCCCGATGATCTTCCCGAGGGCTCGTTCGAGGCGAAAAAAGCGGGGAATTCGTAACCCGGCGCGCCATTCATTCGCGATCCCGATCAATTCTGCTTGACGCGTGCGCCGCGTCCGCCAACGGGGCGCGGACGCTGACGACGCTCTCGTACGCCAACTATCGATCGTTGCGCGATCTGGTCGTGCCGCTTGCGCGCCTGAACGTCATTGCAGCGCCGAACGGAAGCCGCAAACCAGGCTTGTATGGCGCGTTGCTCTGCTCGCCGCGACGGCGAGCGGCGAACTGATTCCGTCGCTCGCGCGCGGGCGCTCAGCAGTCCATCCTCGGGGCAGGCCTCGAGCGCTCCCTTCGCGCGATGCTTGTATCGAACGTGCGGGCGCTTGCATGACTGGCAAGGCGCCGCAAAAAAGCAATTAGGGAACGCGCGAAACGAGTGTTTCCCGACTGTAACAGCGTAATGGAAATGAAATACCTGAGGCGTTTGGCTAGACGACGGGCAATAATCGGCACACGGACACAAGGGGCCGTGGCCGAGTGCGCGCGCCACGCAGCCTTGGCTTGACGGGCGATCTGGGCAACTACGGATAAACCCGACCTCGCGCATGAGAGTGCACGAAAACGTGCTCGAAACGTCGTGCCGCGTTTGATCGGCTGGCTGCGTGCTGGCATACTCGTTCGCCACCATATGCCACAAGCGGCTCGCTTCGGCGCGGACCATGGAGACATAGATGAGAATTGCGCAGATCGCCCCTTTGACGGAATCGGTACCGCCGAAGCTATATGGCGGGACGGAGCGCGTGGTGTCGTACATCACCGAGGCGCTCGTCGACCTGGGCCATGACGTGACGCTTTTCGCAAGTGGCGATTCCGTCACGCGCGCGAAGCTCGAAGCCGTTTGGCCGCGCGCGCTGCGCCTCGACCCCGGCATCCGCGACCGCATCGCGCCGCACATGCTGCTGATGGAATTGGTGCGCCGTCAGGCTGAAGAATTCGATGTGCTCCATTTTCACATGGACTACTACTCGTTTTCGGTGTTCAAGCGTCAGGAAACGCCGTTTGTGACGACGATGCACGGGCGGCTCGACTTGCCCGAGCAGCAGCCCGTGTTCGACACCTTCAACACGGCGCCCGTCATCTCGATCTCGAACTCGCAGCGTCATCCGCTGCCACAGGCGCGCTGGCTCAGCACCGTCTATCACGGCCTGCCGGAAATGCTCTACACGCCGCAGCCCGTCGAGCAGAAATACCTTGCTTTCCTTGGGCGCATCTCGCCGGAAAAACGCGTCGATACGGCGATCCGCATCGCGGGCCGCTGCGGCTTGCCGATCCGCATCGCCGCGAAGGTCGACGCCGCCGACGCCGAATACTTCGAGCGCGACATCAAGCCCTTGCTCGAATTGCCATATGTCGAATACATCGGCGAGATTGCCGATCACGAGAAAGCGGAATTCCTGTCGGGCGCGCACGCGTTGCTGTTTCCGATCGACTGGCCGGAACCGTTCGGGCTCGTCATGATCGAGGCGATGGCGTGCGGCACGCCCGTCATCGCGTTCAATCGGGGCTCAGTGCCCGAAGTGCTCGACGATGGCATGTCGGGCTTCATCGTCGAGGACGAGATCGGTGCGGTGGCGGCCGTCAATCGGCTGCACAAGCTGCCGCGTACGGCGGTGCGCAAACGCTTCGAAGAGCGCTTCACGTCGCACCGGATGGCGCAGCAGTACGTCGATGCGTATCAGTCGGTGATCCGCGCGCAGAAGCGCTCGCGGTTCAAGGTGATCGACGCGTCTTCACGTCCTTGAAGCGCCCTTGAAGCGTCAGCGAGCGTTACCGAAGCCGTCGCGTCGCGATCGGGCCAACCCGTTTGACGCACGTCATCCAGCAAGATCAAACGCGCAAAAGAAAGGGCAATGCAGCCAACCGGTTGCATTGCCCTTTGTCACGATCGGCGTCGGCAGCATGACGCTGCTGCGCGACACGCGTGATCGACGATTTGCCGGAACCGCGTAGCGGACTCGCGTCCGCGTCCCGTAGCGCTACGCGACGCGGCCCCGATGCGGGCCGCCTCGCCGTCAAATCTTCAGCCGCGATACCTTCGTGCCCGCCAACGACACGTCGGCCATCAGACCGGCATTCGTCAGGATGAACACTTCGACGGGCGCAGTGGCCGTCGTCGTATCGACGGCGCCGTTCGCGCCCATCTTGACGAGCGCAACCGATGCATCGGCGCCTACCGACCAGCCATCCGAGCTGCGGAATTTGTCGAGCGAGTCCTGCGTCATGAACATGAAAATGATCGCCTTCGACTGCGCGCCTGCCGTCAGGCCGAACGAGCCGGAGATCGTGCTGTAGTACCCGACCGTGCTGCCGCCTACGCGCAGCGAGCCTTCGCCGTACTGGCCGCCGACCACGAAGCCGACTTGCAGCACGGACGGAAACACCAGGATGCCGCGCGCCTTCGAGACCAGCTCACGCGAGCCCTGCACGGTGGTGTACAGGCGCGACATCGTGCCGTCGACGCTGGCGTCGATCGACTGGCGTTTGGACATGTCGGTAGCGGCAGATTCCCCGCTGCTCTTGGTGGTGGTGCAGCCGGCCAGTGCAAGGCTTCCGAAAGCGAGCGCGGCGGTACTCTTCAGAATGAAGTTTCGTCTTTGCATCGTTTTTCTCCATCGTGGTTCCGGGGTGCAGCCTCAGTTCACGCGGGTTGCCTACTTAGTTATAACACACGATCCAGCAAAGCAAGGGTCTTGGGGATATCGCGCAAACCCTTGTGAGACGGGCACTCCGGCGATCGTCAGCGATTCGTCGGGTAATTCTGGCCGGTCGCTCGCGTATTCAAAAACGTCCGCGGCGCCGCATTCGCCGCTCGTTTCCGGCAACCGGCGAGTCTCCTTGCAATCCGTTTCCGAGCCGCCGCAACAGCGGCCGCAGCGAGTCGAATTTACCGATTCTGCGCGCCGCAAAATCACGTTGAAAGGAACTGGAAAGTGTTACGGGAAAGCCGCAGCAGCGCCCGCATCGGCGCACATTAGCGATTCGCCGCGCTCTTGTTCACGGCCGGGCGCCTCAACGCGCGGCGCACCATGCCGATGACGAAGCCGATCGCAAAGATCGTCGCCGCGGGCACGACCCAGTAACCGACGAACGCATGCCACAGATAGCTCGCCAACGTGCTTTTGCGGATCGCGTACTCGTTGAGCGCGTCTTGCTGGCGCGGCGCATTGGCCGCGAGCACGTCGGCGGGACAGCCGGCGGCGCGCGCGTCGTCGGGCGTGCCGCGGCAGTGCGCGGCGGCCCCCGCTGCGCGTTGCGCGTCCGTCAGTTGCCACGTCGTCAGCGCGTTGTTCAGGTCGACCCGGTTATAGGCCATTTCTTCCTGGATTTCGCGCACGGCGACGATCGCCACGGGCACCGCCCAGAATACGATCACCACCAGCCAGCGACGCAGCCAGCGGTTCTTGTGTCTCCCAACCATCCTTGCCTCCGTGCGATGCGCTTGCGGCATCAACGACAAGCTGGCGGCCCGTGGGACTTGTTTTATGTGGGGTGGGCCGTCTGTGCCGCCATCATAGAAGAAAATGGCCCGGGAAGTGCAGGGGTTGGCGAGCCCGATGTGCAGCTTGTGTGCGGGACATCGCAGGCGGCGCGCCAAAACAAAAAGCGGCGCCCATACACACTGGACGCCGCTTCACGCTCTTGCACCATCGCGCGCCGCTTGCGCGGACGCCGCGACGCGCGGACGGAACCTCAGCCCTTGTTGCTCAGGCAGGTCTTCATGAACGCCTTGCGGTCGTCGCCTTTCTTGTCACCGGCCTGCGTGTTGCACATCTTCATCTTGTCCTGCTGCGACATCGGTGCGGACGCAGCCATCGCCGACGACGCCGACAGACAGCTCTTCATGAACGCCTTGCGGTCGTCGCCCTTCTTGTCGCCCGCCTGCTTGTTGCAATCTGCCATCTTCGCTTGCTGGCTGTTCGCGGCGAACGCGGGCGATGCGAGCAGACCCGTCAGGGCGAGGGCGGCGATAGCGGCTTGGATCTTCATGGGACACTCCATCACGGGTTGTGGATGTTGTTGATTGTGTTGTTCTCAGACGGGCATCGGGCCGGGCGGGTCGCCTTCGCCGTGATCGGCCGTCGCCATGGCTGCGCATGGTGTCTGTCAGAACGAATGGACGGCTCAATCGGTTGACCCACGCGACGTTCGGACAGCACAGGTATTTCCCTAAGATCGCTTACCCGAAGCACGCGAACCGTTATGCTTGAGCCATTGTTATCGAGGAGTTTTCGCCATGCACTATCTGCTGATCTACGATGTGTCGTCCGATTATCTCGAGCGCCGCGCCGAATTTCGCGCCGCGCACCTGAAGCTCGCATGGGCGGCGGCCGAGCGCGGCGAACTGCATCTGGCAGGCGCGCTGGCCGATCCCGTCGACACGGCCATGCTGCTGTTCGAAGGCGATTCACCCGCTGTCGCCGAGGCGTTTGCCAAAGCCGACCCGTATGTGCTCAATGGACTCGTCACGCAATGGCGAGTGCGTCCGTGGACCACGGTCGTCGGCGAGCGAGCCGCGACACCTGTTCGTTGAATCCGCACCCGTCGCCGTCATGCGACGGACCTCTTGCGCAGCCGCCAATATGCATTGCAATTAGAAACACAGTCTGCGCAGTTGCTTGATGCATTGCTCATCAAATCGAATGTAACCGCCGCAATGATGTTGTGCGGATTCCACGCGCGCATACGTTCGTCATTGCGGCGGCGAGAGCATTGAGACGCTGAGGCGGGGCGTTCCCGCGCCGTTCATGAGGTCGCAACTGACGTCAATTCTGTGACAGCCATGAACTAAACGACGCAGCAAAAAGGACAAGATTGTTTCCATCCGTAACACTTGTCTCAGTCATATTCAGACAAACCCTAGCAATGGTATGCTTCGTGCACAAATTCTCCCATGCACGAGTGAGACCACGTTTTGTGCGTCGTCCCGGTGAAATATCGCACTATCCATGTGCGGATTCCTGATACTGGCGCAGAACGTATAAGCATATTGTGCAACCGAGGACACGACATGATCCGCCAAAATGAAGTTCGTGCGTGCCCAAAGCCACAGCCAGGCCAGGCTGTGTGGAGAGCCGAATGTTTTTCGATGAGCTAAGCAATGACGAATGGGCGCAACTGTCAGCGCTCGTTTCCGACGAGCCAGCCGTCCGCCTGAACCGACGCGGACGGCCCCGCGCCGAACCGCGCATCGTGGCCAACGCCGTCTTGTGGATCCTGACTACTGGCGAGCCGTGGTCGAAGCTGCCCGGACGCTATCCGTCAGGCCCTACGTGCCGGCGTCGCTTCGAAGAGTGGCAAGCCAACGGTACGCTGACCGAGATGATCCGGCAGTTGACCCGCAACGGGCGCACGTTCGCCTATATTCCGGAGCCGGCGCCGCCCATCGCGCCGAAGCCCGCACCCGTGGCCGAAGCGCAGAAGCCGCGCGACGAGCTCGCGCGCGGCGTGTTCTGGAAGAGCCCGGAAACGTGGCAATCGGCTGCGCAAGAGTCGAGTGTGACGAGCGGCTGGCGCGCGCTCGCGCCGATGGCCGACATCACGCGTCAGCTCGCGGGCTCGGCGGCTGTCGAGACGGGCTATGTCGAGACAGGCCTTGAAACGCGCGCCAAAGCGGCGAGTCCGATCGTTTCCGGCGCGGCCTTCGGCAGCCTGGAGCGCGTCGACGCGCAGATTCGCGCCGCTGCCGTTTGCGCAGAGGTCGAGCCGCGCGACGACGCCGACGCGCCCGCCGGCCAGCACACGCCGCTGTGGATGAGCCTGACGGCGCCACGCGGCCTGCAGGTCGCCGATCGCCAGGGCTATGCGATCTACGTCGCGGCGGAGCAAGTGCCTGACAACAAGTATCGCGCGTGGGCCGAGATCATGAAGGACGGCAAGCGTGTCGAACGCTCGGGGCTGATCGGTCCGCGTTTCGCCGACGCCGACGCGGCGCATCGTTTCGCGCTCGACTGGGCGCGTCAGTGGATCGACAGGGCGTGCCACGTGCGTGAAGCTGCAACCGGCCTGCACGTGAGCCCGATAGCGGGCGTGCATGCACCGCAGGTCGCCGTGCGTCCCGTGACGCGCGCCATGCCCGAACTCACGCCGACGCCTGCGCTTGCGGCATCGAATGCCGCGTCCGCGTTGCCGGGCAATCCGCACTTGCCGCAACATCTGAATCCGCGGCTGATGCCGTTGCGCCGCTATCCGTCCGACGTCGTCAAGGACAAGTCGGGCGAGCGCTATCCGTTGGCGTCGCACGTGATTTCGCACGCAGGGTGACAACCGCGGTTCCAGGCGCGAGCATTTGAGCTCGCCCTGGAACCGGTTGCTTGCGCATGCGCGTCGTCACTGCGTCGAGATGCTGTTCGCTGTCGCGCCGCATCGGCTTTCGATGCGCGTATCGCCGATGTTCAACGTCGTGGCCAGAGCAAGCTTGCGGCCATCAGACACGTCGACCCCCGAAGCACGAGCAAACCGCATCGAAGAGCCGCGAACAAGGCGGGCAGCGCCCGCCGTTTGCGTTCGTGGCTAGCGGCGTCCGTACGTATCGTCGAAGCGCACGATGTCGTCTTCGCCGAGATACGAGCCCGACTGCACCTCGATGATTTCGAGCGGCATCTTGCCCGGATTCTCGAGTCGATGCGTGACGCCGAGGGGAATATAAGCCGACTCGTTTTCGGAAACGATAAAGCGCTCTTCGCCGCGCGTGACGAGCGCGGTGCCGCGCACGACGATCCAGTGCTCGGCGCGATGATGATGCATTTGCAGCGACAGTTGCGCGCCCGGCTTCACGACGATGCGCTTCACCTGAAAGCGCTCGCCCGTATCGACGGAATCGTAGTGGCCCCAGGGACGGTGCACCTTGCGGTGGTTTACGGCTTGCGCGCCATGCGCGTCGCGGATACGGCCGACCACTTTCTTCACGTCCTGCACGCTGTTCTTGTCGGCGACGAGTATCGCGTCGTCCGTTTCAACGACGACGAGGTCCTGCGTGCCCACGCACGCGATCAGACGGCCCTCCGAATGTGCGAACGTCGAGGCGGCGCCTTCGAACATCACGTTGCCGCGGCCGACGTTGTCGTCATCGTCCTTCGGCAGGATGTCCCAGATCGCATCCCACGAGCCGACATCCGACCAGCCCGCATCGAGCGGCACGACGACGCCCGAGCACACCGACGTGTCGTTGCCGAGCTTTTCCATCACCGCGTAGTCGATCGAATTGGACGGACACGCGCCGAATGCGTCGCGCTGCACGCGGAAGAAGTCGCCGTCGGCCGTGCCTTGCGTATGCGCGGCTTCACAGGCTTCATGGATCGCCGGCTCAAAGTGGCGCACGGCCTTGATCCACGTCGATGCGCGCAGAATGAAAATGCCGCTGTTCCACCAGTACTCTTTCGACTCGACGTAGTGCTGCGCGAGCTCATAGTGCGGCTTTTCGACGAAGCGGTCGAGCTGATGCGCGTCGATCGTGTGCTCGCTCGCCGTGTCGCCGGCGGCCAGCGATGCACCGATGCGGATATAGCCGTAGCCCGTTTCCGCGCGTGACGGCACGATGCCCATCGTCACGATATGGCCGCTCGCCGCGTGCTGCACGCCTGCCGCGACGGCTGCATGAAAACCTTGCGCGTCGGCGACGGCATGATCGGCGGGCATCACGACCATGATGCCGTCCTGGTCTTCGGCGAGCACCGACAGCGCCGCGACGGTTAGCGCGGGCGCCGTGTCGCGCGCGCACGGCTCAAGAATCAGCCGGCTTGGCTTGCCGCATACGCGCAACTGTTCGGCCGTCGTGAAACGATGCTCTTCATTGCAGACGACGACCAGCTGCTCCGCAACCGGGTAGCCGGCATCGAGTCCGTCGAGCCGGCGCGTGGTCGATTGCAGCAGCGAGTCCTCGCCGAGCAGGCCGATCAGCTGCTTCGGATGCTGTTCGCGCGACATCGGCCACAGACGCGTGCCTGAGCCGCCGGCCAGTATCACGGGATGAACCTTGAGCTTGACGTTCAGACGGTTCTGGTTCGCCTGTCGATGGTCGACGGCGGACGCCGTAGCAGTCATGGTGATAACTCCTCGAAGCGGGGGGAATGGCTTCGTTTTTATCACGTCGTAATGCGTCAATAAATCAGCATTGAATTTCTATCGAATAATTCGAATAGCAAATTCCATAAAAACCACAAAGACGACTTTCGCAAGTCATGAAAAATTAAAAAATAAATCGGATAAAAATTGACATGACACTATGCGATGCGTCGAATGCGATGTCCTGTGCGGACTACGCGAAAAAATATTCGCCGTGGTAAGCGGCAGGCACACACGCAAATGGTCGCTCGCAGAGCCCGCGAACCAGTGCAAGCCGCATAATTCGGCAAGAATTACCGAATAAAAGCAGAAAAAATGACGTAATTAGCGTCGAAACATTTTGATATTTTTTGCCGTATTGCAGCCTGAATTTTAATGCCGCCTTATCTAGGCTTGTAGAAGGGTATTCACCCATCGGCGTAAAAACGGCGAATGCCCGAATAGCGATCGCGCGAAGTACCGGCAGGCAAACAGCGCGCATTTTTCAATGAACCGTGGATAGAACTTGATTGAACTGACAGACAAGGCGAGGTGCAGCAGATGCTGAGCGTTCTATCGAGAATCATCGACATCGGCGTGGTCGCGCTCGGCGCGCTCATCGCGTCGGCCGTGCATGACGGGCGCTTCGTGTGGCTCGACGACATGCAGAGCGTGTCGTTGGCATTCGACTGCCTGCTCGTGATCCTGTTCTTTCCGGCGCTCGGCATTTATCAGTCGTGGCGCGGCAAGCCGCTGTACGACCTGTTGTGGCGCGTGTCGATGGGCTGGCTGATGGTCGAGGTGACGGGCATCCTGATGAGCTTCAGCCTGCACCGCGCGGACATGCTGTCGCGGCTGTGGCTCGCGTACTGGGCGAGCGCGACCGTCGTGCTGCTGATCGTCACGAAGGCGGGCGTGCACGCGGTGCTGCGCGGCCTGCGCCGCGAAGGCTACAACCAGAAGAGGGTGGCCATCGTCGGCGGCGCGCCGTATGGCAAGTTTCTGATCGAGCAGATGCGCAGCCGTCCCGAAGCGGGCTTCAGCCCTGTCGTCGTCTACGACGAGGACGATAACCGCAGCCACTATGAGGACACCGACGGGCCCGAAGCGATCGAAGGCGTGCCCGTGCAGCGCGACTACGCGGCGATGATCGACGAGATGCGCCGCCGCTCGGTGCGCGAGCTGTGGATGGCGCTGCCGATGTCGAAAGAGAAGGTCATCCATCGCTTCGTGATGGAGTTCCGCAACGACTTCGTGAACATCCGCTTCATTCCGGATGTGAGAAGCCTCACGCTCTTCAATCAGCCCATGGTCGATCTGCTCGGCGTGCCCGCGATCAATCTCGCCGCGTCGCCGATCACCGATCTGCGCGTGCTGCCCAAGCGCGTGTTCGATCGTCTGTTCGCGCTCGCCGCGCTGACGGCGCTCGCGCCGCTGATGCTCGCGATCGCGGCCGCCGTCAAGCTGTCGTCGCCGGGGCCCGTGTTCTTCCGGCAGCGGCGCAAGGGCATCGACGGTCGCGAGTTCGAGATCTTCAAGTTCCGCTCGATGAAGGTCCACACGGAAGAAGCGGGCAAGCTCACGCAGGCCACGCGCCGCGACCCGCGCATCACGCCCGTCGGCGCGTTCCTGCGCCGCACGAGCCTCGACGAACTGCCGCAGTTCATCAACGTGCTGCGCGGTGAGATGTCCGTGGTCGGCCCGCGTCCGCACGCGCTCGAACACGACGACATCTACAAGGATCTGGTGAAGGGCTATATGCACCGCTACCGGATCAAGCCGGGCATCACCGGCTGGGCGCAGATCAACGGCTATCGCGGCGAAACCGACCGCGTCGAAAAGATGATGGGCCGCGTGAAGCTCGATCTGTACTACATGCAGCACTGGAGCTTCTGGCTCGACATCAAGATCGTGGGCCTGACGTTCTGGAAGGGCTTCGTCGGCAGCAACGCGTACTGAACGACGCGGCGCGCCAACCAGGCGGAACGCCGGGCGTTCCGCATTCACTGAACCATTCAATCTCCGAGGTGTAATTCATGAACCTGACGATCGTTGGAACCGGATACGTGGGCCTCGTGACGGGCGCCTGTCTGGCAGACATCGGCCACGACGTATTCTGCCTCGACGTCGATCAGCGCAAGATCGACGTGCTGAACAACGGCGGCGTGCCCATCCATGAGCCCGGTCTGCTGGAAATCATCGCGCGCAACCGCAAGGCCGGGCGGCTGAAGTTTTCGACGGATATCGAAGCGGCCGTCGCGCACGGCGACATCCAGTTCATCGCCGTCGGCACGCCGCCCGACGAGGATGGTTCCGCCGACCTGCAATACGTGCTCGCGGCCGCGCGCAACATCGGCCGCCACATGAAGGGCTTCAAGGTGATCGTCGACAAGTCGACGGTGCCCGTCGGCACGGCGCGCCGCGTCGCGCAAGCCGTGCAGGAAGAGCTGGATGCGCGCGGCCTGAAGCAGATGTTCTCGGTCGTCTCGAACCCCGAGTTCCTGAAAGAGGGTGCGGCCGTCGAAGACTTCACGCGGCCCGACCGCATCATCCTGGGCTGCGACGACGACGTGCCCGGCGAAAAGGCGCGCGAGCTGATGAAGCGCCTCTACGCGCCGTTCAATCGCAATCACGAGCGCACGCTGCACATGGACGTGCGTTCCGCCGAGTTCACGAAGTACGCGGCCAACGCGATGCTCGCGACGCGCATCTCGTTCATGAACGACCTCGCGAATCTCGCCGACCGCGTCGGCGCCGATATCGAAGCCGTGCGCCGCGGAATGGGCTCCGATCCGCGCATCGGCTACCACTTCCTGTATGCGGGTTGCGGATACGGCGGCTCGTGCTTCCCGAAGGATGTGCAGGCGCTGATCCGCACGGGTAGCGAAATGGGTCACGGCCTGCGCATTCTCGAAGCCGTCGAAGCCGTCAACGAGACGCAGAAGAAGATCCTCGCGCAGAAGATCGTCGCGCGTCTTGGCGAAGACCTGTCGGACCGCACGTTCGCTGTCTGGGGCCTCGCGTTCAAGCCGAACACCGACGACATGCGCGAAGCGCCGAGCCGTCCGCTGATCGCCGAGCTTCTTTCGCGCGGCGCGAAGGTCGTCGCCTACGACCCGGTTGCCGTCGACGAATCGAAGCGCGTGTTCGCGCTCGACCTGCAAGGCAAGCCGCAACAGCTCGCGCGCCTCACGTTCGCCGACGAGGAAATGCAGGCGGCCGACCAGGCCGACGCGCTCGTGATCCTCACCGACTGGAAGGTCTTCAAGAGCCCGGACTTCGACAGCCTCAAGACCCTGCTGAAAACGCCGCTGATCTTCGACGGCCGCAATCTGTACGAGCCGGACTCGATGCGCGAGCTCGGCATCGAGTATCACGCGATCGGCCGCCCGCATGCGCCACTGGAAGCGCTCGGCTCCGGCGTTGCATCGCTCGCCGCCGCGCTCTGATCCCCAAGGCCTCATCGAGTCGAACGAGACCGCCCATGTTCGCGAACGTCCTGATCGTCTGCCACGCCAACGTGTGCCGCTCGCCCGCTGCCGAGTGGCTGTTCCGCTCGCGTCAGCAGGCGCGCGGCGTACAGCGCATCGCGTTTCGCTCGGCGGGCTTGCGCGCGATCGACGGCTACGGCATGGACCCCGTGATGCGGCGCCTGCTCGAAGAGCGCGGCGTGGAAAGCGGCGCGCATCGCGCACGGCGGCTCGACGGCCAGAGCGTGCGCGATGCCGATCTGATCCTCGTCACCGAACAGCGGCAAGTGAAAGACGTGGAAGCGCTCGATCCCACTTCGCGCGGCAAGGTCTATCCGCTCGGCAAGTGGGAGAACACGGATGTCGTCGATCCACATGGACAGGAGCTTGACGTCTACCGCGACAGCCTCGCGCACATCGAACATCTGGTCATGGGATGGCTGAACAAAATATGCTGAAGCGAAATATCACGTTATCTATTGTGCTGACGACTTTTCTGTCGGCATGCGCGAGCGCGCCGGGGAATTACCTCGACACGTCGCGCCTGAAGGAAGACCAGCAGAACAAGCCGACGGAGACTTATCCCGTCAAGCTGATCGACGGCGCGCTCGTCGCGCAGCAGGCACAGGCGCAAGCCGCGCCGCAGGTATTGCCGCCGCCGGGTCCGTTCGCCGATCCGACGCAGTACGTCTATCGCATCGCGCCGCAGGACATTCTCGGCATCACCGTCTGGGATCACCCGGAGCTGACGACACCCAACGGCAGCACGCTGTCGTCGGGCGGCAACACGACGCAGACGCTCGGCGGCGCGCTGCAGCAGCCGTATACGCAGGCGCTGCCGGGCCAGGCCGACCCTTACGGGCAGACGGTCGCGCACGACGGCACGATCTATTTCCCGTTCGTCGGCCGCATCCGCGCGGCGGGCAAGACGACGGCGCAGATCCGCGACGAACTGGCCACGAAGCTCGTGCCGTACATCCGCAATCCGCAGGTCGATGTGCGCGTGCTGTCGTACCGCAGCCAGAAGGTGCAGGTGACGGGCGACGTGAAGACGCCGGGGCCGCTTGCGCTGTCCGACGTGCCGCTCACGCTCGTCGACGCGATCACGCGCTCGGGCGGCTCGACGGACTCCGCCGACCTGCAGCGCGTGCGCCTCACGCGCAACAACAAGCTCTATGTGCTCGACGCGAACCGCATGCTCGATGAGGGCGACACCACGCAGAACGTGATGCTGCAGCCGGGCGACATCATCAACGTGCCGGACCGCTCGGACAGCCGCATCTTCGTGATGGGCGAGGTGAAGACGCCGGCGCCCGTGACGATGATGAAGGGCCGCCTGACGATCGCCGATGCGCTCACGCAGGCGGGCGGCATTCTCGATACCGACGCGAATCCGCGCCAGATCTACGTGATGCGCGGCATGAAAGAGAAGCCGACCACGCCTGACGTGTATCGCCTCGACCTGACGCAGCCCGACGCGATCATGCTGTCGTCGCAATTCCAGTTGCAGCCGATGGACGTCGTGTACGTGGGCACGGCTGCATCGACGACGTTCAACCGCGTGCTACAGCAAGTGCTGCCGACGGTGCAGACCCTGTTCTACCTGAAGCAGTTGACGCGCTAAGCCCGCGATTGAAATACCCGAACCGCCGCTGGCCATCCGGCGCTTCGCATCGGGAACACGAGCCGATGCAACGCGCCGGGGCCGTCGGCGGCCCTGTCCGGGTCAGAACCCTGAGCATGCAAGCGAGCACCCAAGCGAGTACCCAAGTGAGCACTCAAGCGAATCCCCATCTGGCCATCAAGACCAGAACCGAAGAAGAGGACGTGGTCCTCGGCCAACTGCTGCAGGTGATCATCGACGACGTCTGGTGGCTGATCGGCATCGCCGCGACCATCGTCGCGATCGCCGGCTTCTACTGCTATGTCGCGAAGCCCGTCTATTCGGCCGATGCGCACGTGCGCGTGGAAACGTCGGATAACACGTCGCAGGCGCTCACGCAGACGCAGACGGGCGCGACGATCTCGACGGGGCAGACGACCATCCCGACCGACGCCGAGATCGAAATGATCAAGAGCCGGGGCGTCGTCGCGCCCGTGGTTCAGGACCTGAAGCTGAACTTCTCGGTGACGCCGAAGACGATCCCCATTCTCGGCAGCCTCGCCGCGCGCGTCGCGACGCCGGGCCGGCCCGCGAAGCCGTGGCTCGGCCTCGGCTCGTATGCATGGGGCGGCGAAGTGGCCGACGTCGATTCGATCGATGTGACGCCCGCGCTCGAAGGCAAGAAGCTGATCCTCACCGCGCTCGACAACGAACGCTATACGCTGATGTCGCCCGACGGCGATCTGCTGCTGCGCGGCCAGGCCGGCGCGCCCGCGCAGGGCGGCGGCGTGACGCTGCTCGTCAACAGGCTCGTCGCGCGGCCGGGCACGCAGTTCACCGTGATGCGCGCGAACGACCTCGATGCGATCGGCGCGTTCCAGGCGGCGATCAATGTGCAGGAGCAGGGCAAGCAGACGGGCGTGATCTCGATCTCCCTCGAAGACCAGAACCCCGAGCATGCGGCCGTCGTCGCCAACGCGCTCGCGCAGTCGTACCTGCACGAGCACATCAAGACGAAGCAGGCCGACGCAAGCAAGATGCTCGACTTCCTGAAGAGCGAAGAGCCGCGCCTGAAGGGCGATCTCGAACGCGCGGAAGCCGCGCTCACCGCGTATCAGAGCAAGAGCGGCTCGATCAACGCGAGCGACGAGGCCAAGGTCTATCTGGAAGGCAGCGTGCAATACGAGCAGCAGATCTCGGCGCTGCGCTTGCAGATCGCGCAGCTCGAACAGCGCTACGGCGACGATCACCCGATGATCAAGGCCGCGCAGCAGCAGATGTCCGAGCTGCAGGCGCAGCGCACCAGGTACGCGGAGCGCTTTCGCGATCTGCCCGCGACGGAAGTGAAGGCCGTGCAGCTGCAGCGCGACGCGAAGGTCGCGGAAGACATCTACGTGCTGCTGCTCAACCGCGTGCAGGAGCTCTCGGTGCAGAAGGCGGGCACGGGCGGCAACGTGCATATCATCGACGCCGCGCTGCGTCCCGGCTCGCCCATCAAGCCGAAGAAGGCGCTGATCCTGTCGGCTGCGACGATTCTCGGCTTGATCGTCGGCACGGGCTTGGTATTCCTGCGCCGCAATATGTTCAAGGGCATCGACGACCCCGAGACGGTCGAGCGGGCGTTCCATCTGCCCGTCTACGGTCTCGTGCCGCTGTCGGCCGAGCAGGCGCTGCTCGAAAACGCCGCGCTGCGCGGCGGCACGCGCCAGCGCGCGGTGCTCGCGAACGCGAAGCCGAAGGACGTGTGCATCGAAAGCCTGCGCAGCCTGCGCACGTCGATGCAGTTCACGCTGCAGGACGCGCGCAACCGCATCGTGATGTTCACGGGCCCGATGCCCGGCGTCGGCAAGAGCTTCCTGACGATCAATCTTGGCGTGCTGCTCGCCAATTCGGGCAAGCGCGTGCTGATGATCGACGGCGACATGCGGCGCGGCGCGCTCGAAAAACATCTGGGCGGCTCGCTCGATAACGGCCTGTCGGAACTGCTGAGCGGCCAGGTTTCACTCGAACAAGCCGTGCGCGCGACGGAGATCGACAACCTGTCGTTCATCTCGTGCGGCCGCCGTCCGCCGAACCCATCCGAACTGCTGATGTCGCCGCGCCTGCCGCAATACCTCGAAGCCCTCGCGAAGCGCTACGACGTGATCCTGATCGACACGCCGCCCGTGCTCGCCGTCACCGATGCGTCGATCATCGGCGGCTATGCGGGCTCGACGTTCTTCGTGGTGCGCTCGGGCATGCACAGCGAAGGCGAGATCGCCGATGCGCTCAAGCGCCTGCATTCGGCGGGCGTGCACGTGCAGGGCGCGATCTTCAACGCGATGCCGCCGCGCGCGCGCGGCAACTACGACCGCAGCTACGCGGCCGTGCAGGAATACCTGAGCACCTGACTGGCGCGTCGGGCCTTGCCTGCGACGCACGCAACGCCCATGCGCCGTCAATCAAGCTACGGAGAGTACAGGATGAAAATAACGGTACTGGTGCCGACATATCGCCGCCCGCAGGATCTTGCGCGCTGTCTCGCGGCCTTGCAGAGGCAGGAGCGCACGCCCGACGAGGTCGTGGTGGTCGCGCGCCCCGACGATGAAGCAACGCATGCGTGTCTGCGCGATCCCCTCGTGACGGGCGCATTGCCGCTGAACCTCGCGCCCGTCGAGGTGCCCGGCCAGGTGGCCGCGCTCAACCGCGGGCTCGATGCCGCGACGGGCGACGTGGTCGCGATCACCGACGACGACGCGGCGCCGCACGCGGACTGGCTGCGCCGCATCGGCGCGGCGTTCGAAAGCGACCCGAGGCTTGGCGCGCTCGGCGGACGCGACTGGGTGCACGAGAAGGGCGGCGTGCTCGACGGCTCGCGCTTTCTGGTCGGCAAGATGACGGCGTCGGGCAAGATCATCGGCAATCATCATCTGGGCGTGGGCGAAGCACGCGAAGTCGATATGCTCAAGGGCGCCAACATGAGCTACCGGCGCGACGCGATCCGCACGATCCGCTTTGACGGCCGCCTGCGCGGCGCCGGCGCGCAGGTCCACAACGACATGGCGTTCAGCATGAGCGTGAAGAACGCGGGCTGGAAGCTCGTCTACGATCCGCGCGTGGCCGTCGATCATTTCCCCGCCGAGCGTTTCGACGACGACGGCCGCGACGCGCAGTCGATGATGGCCGTGCGCAACGCCGCGTACAACCTGCATCTGATCTTGCGCGAGCAGTTGCCGCCCGTGCATCGGGAGGTAGCGTGGTGGTGGTATGCCCTCGTCGGCACGCGCGTCTATCCGGGCGCCGCGCATGCGCTGCTCGCGCTGACATCGAAACAGGGACTCACTCGGCTCGCACGCTGGCGCGCCGTGCGCATGGGCGCGCGCGAGGCGCGCCGCGCGTTCGCGCGCAATGGCAGCACGGGTACGGGCAAAGGGGTGCACGCATGACGACGAAGGTCCACGTGCACCTCTTCTATGGCGCCGATCCGCGCTTCTATCGCAAGGGCGAGAACATCGGCTGCCTGTACGGCTATCACCATGCCGAATCGGACGAGTTCCAGCTGACGTATTCGCAGGATGTGAAGGAAAGCCGGCCCGTGCGCCTCGTGCGCCGCGCGCTGAAGGCAATGCTCGGCTTCGATCTGCTGCATACGCTGCGCAACCGCGACGCGATCTTGTGCTCTGACGTGATCTGGACGCATACGGAACAGGAATGGCTGTCCGTGGCGCTCCTGCTGCTGATGAGCGGCAGGCGCGAAGCGCCGCCGCTGCTGCTCGCGCAAAGCGTGTGGCTGCTCGACAAGTGGCGGGACTACGGTCTCATGCGCCGCTGGTTCTATCGCAAGCTGGTCGCACGCGCCGATCTGCTGACGACGCTCGCGCGCGACAACGCCCAGTTGTGCCGCGAATTCTTCGGACGCGACGCGACACAGCTTTTCTATGGCCTGAACACGCGCGACTTTCCCGTGCAGCCGCCGCAGGAATGGCAGCCGCACACGCCGCTGCGCATCGCGGCCATCGGCAACGATCGCGACCGCGACTGGGAAACGCTCGTCAAGGCCGTCGGCAACGATCCACGCTTTGCCGTGCGGCTCGCGACGCGGAGGCGCATTGCGCGTTCGCTGCGCTCGCTGAACGTGCATGTGGCGCCCGCGGCCGGCCTCGAGAAGCAGCGCGAGCTGTACGACTGGGCCGATGTGATCGTCGTGCCGCTGCGGCCGAACTCGCACGCGTCCGGCATCACGGTGATGCTCGAGGCTGCGGCTGTCGGCAAGCCAATGGTCGTCACGAACGTCGGCGGACTGCAGGACTATTTCTCGGCGCGTGCAGCCGCCTATGTGCCGCCGTTCGACGCCGGCGCACTGCGCGATGCGCTGCTAGGTCTCGCGACGTCGCCCGACAAGGCGCTGCAACAGGCGCAGGCGGCCGCGACGCAGCTCCTGTCGCGCGATCACACGACGCAGCACTACGCGCAACAGCATGTGAAGATCACGCGTGATCTGCTGCGCCGCCGCGCGCAAACGATGCAAGCGGCGCAAACGGCGCACACGACGCAAACGACGCATACAGCGCAAACGACCCTCCGCGGCCAGCGTCAGGGCGACGCCGCGCCGCAGGCCAAGGCCAACGCGAACGCCCGCGCGCGGGTGCCGTCGCAAAGCCGCGGAGGGATGTAAGCGATGTCGTCGATTGCACGAGCCGGCATCGACAGCGCCGCACGCGACGTCAAACGCGAGCGCAAGGAGTGGCTGCCGCCCGCGCTGCTGTGGCTCATCACGGCGATGCTGATCGTCGCGCACCAGGGCACGGTGCTCACGCTCGCGTTCCCGGTGCTGTCGATCGCCGTCGGCTTCTGGCTGTACTTCAAGAGCCCGGCGAAATACGTCGGCTATATGTGGTGGCTGTGGTTTTTGAGCCCGGAGGTGCGGCGTCTCGCCGACTGGTCGAAGGGCGCGTTCACGCCGACCAGCCTGATCCAGGTCGCGCCTCTCGCGGTCACGATGATCAGCGGGCTTTCGCTGATCCGCTTCTACCCCGTGCTCGCGCAAAAACGCGGTTTGCCCGTCCTGCTGATGCTGGCGGGGCTCGGGTATGCATTCATGATCGGCGTCGTCTCCAGCGGCCCGCTGGCCGCCCTGTACGACCTCGCGAACTGGGTCTATCCGATCCTGATCGGCTTTCACATCATGGCGCACTCGCGGCAGTACCCGGACTACCGCGAGACCATCGTCAACACGTTCATCTGGGGCATGCTGCTGATGGGCGGCTACGGGCTCGTGCAGTTCTTCATCATGCCGCAGTGGGACGCGCTGTGGATGCTCGGCTCGCAGATGAACTCGCAGGGCGACCCTGTGCCGTTCGGCGTGCGCGTGTTCAGCACGATGAACTCGTCAGGCCCGTTCGCGCTCGCGATGATGGGCGCGATGGTCTACGTGATGGCCGCGAACCATCGCGTGCGCTGGATGGCGGGCGCATTCGGCTTCCTGTCTTTTTGCCTTTCGCTCGTGCGCTCGACGTGGGGCGGCTGGGTGATCGCGATGCTGATTCAACTGGTGAAGTCGAACAACAAGGTGCGCATCCGCATCGTCGCGAGCGCGATCGTGCTCGCGGGCCTGTGCGTGCCGCTGCTCGCCATCGGCCCTGTCGCGCAACGGATGCAGGCGCGCCTCGATACCATCGTCAATCTGCACGACGACCAGAGCTACGCCGCGCGCAACGAGTTCTACGCGAGCTTCGCGAAGACCGCGTTCACCGACGTGACGGGCGAGGGGCTGGGCGCGACGGGCACGTCGACGAAGCTGTCGAACGACGGCGGCCAGCTCGGCCAGTACGGCAACTTCGACAGCGGCGTGATGAACATTCCGTTCGTGCTCGGCTGGCCGGGGACACTGCTCTACATGTCAGGCGTGATCTGGCTGCTCGTGCGCGCGCTGCGCGCGTCGTTCCGGCTGCGCGACGACAAGTTCGCGTCGGCTTCGCTGTCGCTGTCGCTCGCGATCTTCGCGATGCTCGTGTTCACCAATTCGCTCGTCGGCACGGGCGGCCTGCTGCTCTTCATGGGCGCGTTTTCGATTCTTTCCGCGGCGCACTGGCAGAAGCTGAACGGGCGCCGCCATTCATTCTTTCATGGAGGCCACTGATTGAGAGTCGCCATCGTCACGCATGTCGTGCGTCATAACGACGGGCAGGGCCGTGTCAATCACGAAATCGCGCGCGCGGCGCTCGAAGAAAACATCGAGGTCACGCTGGTTGCCTCGCATGTCGCGCCCGAGTTGCTCGCGCATCCTCTCGTGCATTGGGCGCCCATCAGGATTGGCCGCTTCTGGCCGACCAATCTGCTGCGCCAGCAGGTGTTCGCATTGAAAAGCGCGTGGTGGCTGCGCACGCATCGCGCGGAATACGACGTGCTGCACGTGAACGGCTTCATCACGTGGATGTCAGCGGACGTCAACACCGCGCACTTCGTCCATAGCGGCTGGTACAGGAGCAAGTACTACCCGTTCGGCCTGAGCAAGGGTTTGTGGTCCGCGTATCAGTTCGTCTATACGCGCGCGAATGCCGTGCTCGAAGGCTGGGCGTATCGACGTTCGCGCGTGATCACGGCCGTGTCGCAGAAGGTCGCCGCCGAGATCGCCGCGATCGGGCTCACGCCGCGCAACCGGCTCGATGTGATCTACAACGGCGTCGATACGCAGGGCTTTGCGGCGGCGCAGGGCGACCGTCTGCGCTTCAGGCTGCCCGAGGACACGTTCCTGCTGCTCTTCGTCGGCGATCTGCGCACGCCGCGCAAGAACCTCGGCACGGTGCTGCGCGCATTGCAGCATTTGCCCGAGCACGTGCATATCGCGGTGGCGGGCTATCTGCCGGGCAGTCCGTATCCCGATGAAGCGAAGGCGCTCGGCATTGCGCATCGCGTGCATTTTCTGGGGCTCGTCAAGGAAATGCCCGTGCTGATGCATTCCGTCGATGCATTCGTGTTCCCGTCGCGCTACGAAGCGATGAGCCTGTCGCTGCTCGAAGCGATGGCGGCGGGTTTGCCTGTCGTGACGGCGCGCACGGCGGGTGGGGCGGAGATCATCACGCCCGAGTGCGGCATCGTGCTCGACGATCCCGACGATCCGAAGGCGCTCGCGCAAGCCGTCGCGCAGCTCGCATCGAACGATGAAGCACGCCGCGCGATGGGCCGCGCGGCCAACGAGCTCGCGACGGGCTTCGGCTGGGCGCGCATGGCGCAGCAGTACATCGCGCTGTATCGCCAGCTCATGGACGAGCGTGAAGACGGGCGCCGCGCGAACAGGCGCAACGACAACGACACGCTGGCGTCGAACGTCTCGAACATCTCGAATGCATTGACCCGTCCGCAACGCGCGGACCGCGTGACGCAAGGCGTCACTGCGCAATCGACAACGACAAGGAAGGCACACCCATGACCACTCGTTCCATCAAGTCGCTGCAAATCGGCATGCACTGGTTTCCCGAGCGCGCGGGCGGCCTCGACCGCATGTACTACTCGCTGATCGGCGCGCTGCCGGGCGCGGGCGTCGAAGTGCGCGGCGTCGTCGCGGGCTCGGAGCGTGTCGCGCAGGACACCAACGGCGCGATCCAGGGCTTCGGTTCCGCCGCGCAATCGCTGCCGCTGCGCCTGATGGCCGCGCGCCGCGCGTTGCGCCGCGAGATTCGCGAGCGGCGTCCCGACGTGATCTCGTCGCATTTCGCGCTCTACACGTTTCCGGGGCTCGACGTGACGCGCGGCATTCCACAGGTCTCGCATTTTCAGGGGCCGTGGGCCGACGAGAGCCATGTCGAGGGCGCCGATTCGCTTGGTCAGCGCGCGAAGCGTTACCTGGAGCAGGCCGTGTATGCGCGTTCGTCGCGGCTGATCGTGCTGTCGGATGCATTCGGCAGGATCCTCACATCACGCTACGGCATTCCCGCCGAGCGCATCCGCGTCGTGCCGGGCTGCGTGAACGTCGACCAGTTCAATCT
>NZ_JAGIPX010000061.1 GCF_017814945.1 Paraburkholderia sp. LEh10 | reverse complement strand
AGGCCGAGGATCGTCAGGCCGGGGATGAGGAACTTGAAGATCGTGATCGCCGAGTTGGCGCGCGCGAACACCTTCACGCCCCAGTAGTTCAGCAGGAAGTAAATGACCACAAGCACTGCGGAGAGCAGCAATCCGGGCATCGTCAGTTCGCTGTTGACGAACAGGTTGTGCGCCCATTCGTACGGCCACGTGCTCATGTACTGGATCGAAGCCTCGGCCTCGATCGGAATCACCGACACGATCGCAATCCAGTTAGCCCATGCGCTGATGAAGCCGACCAGCGCGCCGTGCGAGTAGCGCGCGTAGCGCACCATGCCGCCCGACTCCGGAAACATCGCGCCGAGTTCCGCGTAGGTCAGCGCGATCGCGAGAATCACCACTGCGCCGATCACCCATGCGCACAGCGCCGCAGGGCCCGCAATCTTGGCTGCCTTCCAGGCGCCGAACAGCCAGCCGGACCCGATGATCGAACCGAGTCCCGTCAGCATCAGCGCAAATGGGCCGATGTGACGTTGAATTGAACTTTTCACGTCTTCTCCTGTGTCGACGGGATTAAGCGCTGCCGCGCCTCCTTCCGTCCCATACAACATCGTTACTATCTGAAAGCACGCCACTGCCGCATGAGGCAAGGTTTGAAGTCTTGACCAGGACTAGGGCATGCAGCGGGCGGCCGCGAATTCGATTGCAGGTTGTGCCAAGTGCAACCGGGCCGCGCGCGGGGCGTAGTTTAACGGTTGCACCGTTCGATTGCAGTCAAAATGCGTTGGCGCCCTACAAAAAAATCGCGGAAATAGCAAGCTTTGTAAGCAATCTGGGGTGTATATGTCCCCACTAACCGGCGGAGTTTTGCAGATTACGGTTGACCTTCTCTCGAAATGCCCGTATAAAGAACGGGCAGGATTTCAAGCGGCGAGTGAATTGGTTCTTTCGTAGTTCGCCCATCAACGGTACTCCGGTTGGTCCCATTACCCTTCCTTGATTTTCATGCACCCTCGGGTTAGAGCTGTTTTGGCTTTGGCCTTATTCACCATTTTTAGGAAAAAGTAATATGGAAACCGGTACCGTCAAGTGGTTCAACGACGCTAAGGGCTTTGGCTTCATCACGCCGGACGGCGGCGGCGAAGATCTGTTCGCGCATTTCTCCGAAATCCGCGTCGAAGGCTTCAAGACGCTGCAGGAAAACCAAAAGGTTACCTACGACGTGAAGACGGGCCCGAAGGGCAAGCAAGCCGCTAACATCAAGCCGGCCTAAGCTTCGCTCCTGTACGGAACGCAAAAAACCCCGCCTCGGCGGGGTTTTTTATTTAATGGCGGGTTAATCCGAATATCGGTGTATCGCGTGAATTCTTTACCGAAACACACGTCGAGCATGAATGCCCAATCCGGTTGCGACACTCGCGAGCCGGTCGCCAAAAACGGGACGCGCGTCGGAAAATGCGGCCGCGAGCGCGCCCGACAAGAACGCAAGCCCCGTGGATCCGCCCGTGAAATACAACGCGTCGACGTCGCGCGGCGCCACGCCCCCCCGTTGCACGGTATCGCGCGCGGCCTGGACGATGCGCTGCGTCTCGTCCTTGCCCGCAACAATCAGTTGCGCCTCGTCGAACGCGAGACGCAAATCTTCCTCGACGACTTCCAGGTCGATCAGCGTCTCGCCGCCCGCCGCGACGCCGATCTTCGCCTCTTCCGCATGCGCCGCAAGCGCGTGGCCAAGGCGCCGCTCGACGACACGCATCAGCCGGTCATGATGCCGCGTGTCCGAATACAGATGGCGCATCAAGCCGAGTTCCGACACCCGCTTCGGCGTATAAACCGTGTTGATCAGATGCCAGGTGGCGAGGTCGAAATAAATCCGGTTGGGCACTTCGCGGCCCTCCGGATCGAGCGACTGATAGCCCAGCTCCCGCAGAATGGTCGCGAGTTCCACGCGCCGGTCGAAGTCCGTTCCGGCGACATGCACGCCATGGTGCGCGAGCACGTCGTCCTTGCGCTCGAGCCGCTTCATCCGCTCCGGGCCCACGCGTACCAGCGAGAAGTCCGATGTGCCGCCGCCGATATCCGCAACCAGCACCAAGGCCTCTTCCGTCAGATGCGCTTCGTAATCGAACGCGGCGGCAATCGGTTCGTACTGGAAGTGAATTTCGCCCAGACCGACTGAGCGCGCCGCCGCTTCCAGCTGCTGCTGCGCGAGCAGATCGGCGCGCGGATCATCGTCGACGAAGAACACGGGGCGTCCGAGCACTGCGCGTCCGATCGGCGCGCCTGCCGCCTGCTCCGCGCAGCGCTTCAGATGCGTGACGAAGATCCCGATCACATCGGTGTACTTGATCGCAGAACCGTCGCCAAGATCGGTTGTGGTATCGGCGAGTGGCGAGCCGAGAATGCTCTTCATCGAGCGCATCAGCCGGCCGTCGAAACCGTCGATATACGCTTCGAGCGCCGCGCGGCCGTAGTCGCGCGAATTTTCGTCGGTGTTGAAGAAGACGGCAGTAGGCAGCGTGGTGTAGTCGCCCTCGACGGGCGCCAGCTTCAACGACGCCTGTTCACCCGGCGGGCCGCCCACAGGTACGGCAACTGCCGAGTTAGACGTGCCGAAGTCAATCGCGCAATAGGTCATGGCAGGTTTCGGCGCTCGCGCTGCCGCGCACAGAAAGAGGACCGGCTTTGTAACATGAAAGCAGTGACATCATCAACCGGAGCGCGCCGCGCGCGCTGCCGTCATTGCGGAACGCAGTTTGCTTGACGGGAGGGTCGCGCGGCGCAGCGATGAATCCGACAGGATACGCTGTTCGGCAACCCGCTTACAGAGTCTTCCGATGACGCCGCACGCTCGCGCCTCGCTCATTCGGCCGCTCATTTGCACAGACACACAGGAGACCCGATGCAAGAACCCTCCGCCGCCGCGGTTCGCACCGATTCGACAGCTATCGTCGAAACCGATCTGCCATCGCGGCTCGACCGGTTGCCTTGGGGCCGCTTCCATACGCTGATCGTCGTCGCGCTCGGCGTGACGTGGCTGCTCGATGGCCTCGAGGTCACGCTCGCGGGTTCCGTCGCGGGCGCGTTGAAGTCGAGCGCGGTGCTGCGCTTGTCGAACGCAGATGTCGGGCTGGCGGGCAGCGCGTACATCGCCGGCGCGGTGCTGGGCGCGCTCGGCTTCGGCTGGCTGACCGACCGGCTCGGCCGGCGCAAGCTGTTCTTCATCACGCTCGCGTTGTATCTGGCCGCCACGGCGGCAACGGCATTTTCCTGGAATCTCACGAGTTTTCTGGTGTTCCGGTTTCTGACGGGCGCGGGGATCGGCGGCGAGTACACGGCGATCAACTCGACGATCCAGGAGTTCACGCCCGCCCGCGTGCGCGGGCATACCGATCTCGCGATCAACGGCACGTTCTGGGTCGGCGCCGCGCTAGCCGCGCTCGGCTCGCTGGTGCTGCTCGACCCGCACGTGCTGCCCGGCGACTGGGGCTGGCGCGCGTGTTTCTTCATCGGCGCGGTGCTCGCGCTCGCGATCCTGCCGATGCGCATGTGGATACCCGAAAGCCCGCGCTGGCTGCTGACGCACGGCAAAGAAAAAGAGGCGCGCTCGATCGTCGAAGGCATCGAGGGGAGGTTTCGCGCGAACAACCACGCGCTCGCCGACGACGCGCTCAGGCGCCTGCGTCTGCGCGCCCGCGAGCGCACGACGTTGCGCGAAGTGTTGCACACGCTCTTCATGCTGCATCGGCGACGCGCGTTGGTCGGCCTGTCGCTGATGACGGCGCAGGCGTTCTTCTACAACGCGATCTTTTTCACCTACGCACTGGTGCTGACGGATTTCTATCAGGTGCCGGGCGACGACGTCGGCTGGTACATCCTGCCGTTCGCGCTGGGCAATTTTACGGGGCCGCTGTTGATCGGCCGGCTGTTCGACGTGATCGGCCGCCGCAAGATGATCGCCGCGACCTACGCACTGTCGGCGATCCTGCTGACGCTCAGCGGATACCTGTTCGAGCAGCAGTTGCTCACCGTCACGACCCAGACGATCGCGTGGATGGTGATCTTCTTCTTTGCGTCGGCGGCGGCAAGCTCGGCGTACCTGACCGTCAGCGAATCGTTTCCGCTCGAAATCCGCGCGCTCGCGATCGCCGTGTTCTATGCGTTCGGAACGGCGCTCGGCGGCATTGCGGGACCGGCGCTCTTCGGCCGGCTGATCGATACGGGGCAGCGCAGCGAAGTCTTTTCGGGCTATCTCGTCGGCTCGGCGCTGATGCTGGCCGCAGCGGTGATCGCGGCGATCTGGGGCGTCGATGCGGAACGGCGGCCGCTGGAAACCGTGGCCGCGCCGCTGTCGGCAATCGACGGTGACTGATGGCGGCGGCACAAAAAACGCGGCCGTCGGGCCGCCTTGCGTCGTCACACGAAGGGGAACCGGCGTGCGCTCAGAACGCCTTGTTCCACGCTCCCGCATAAGCGATGTCGCCGAGGGGCACACGCGTGCGCGCCGCCTTTTCGCGTTCGCGCAGCACGGGATCGAGCTTGGCCATGTCGCCATAGTGCGCGAGCGAAATCATCGCGATCACCTCGACGTCTTTGGGCACCGAGAACGCCTTGCGGAATGCGTTGACGTCGAAGCCGCTCATCTGATGCGCGGCAAGACCCAGCGCGTGCGCCTGCAACACCAGCGACATCGCTGCCGCGCCCGCATCGTACGGCGCGCAGCGATTCACTTCACCCTTCGACGTCAGCGTGTGCGCCGTCACGCAGATCAGCACCGACGCATTGGCGTTCCAGCCCTGATTGAACGGCACGAGCGTATCGAACGCTTTTCTGAATGCGACTTCGTCCGTCGAGCGGTCGAACACGATGAAGCGCCACGGCTGCATGTTGTACGACGAAGGCGCCCAGCGCGCCGCCTCGAGCACCGCGCGCAACTGCTCGCGGCTCACCGGCTCGTTGGAATACGCTCGCGGGCTCCAGCGGCCAGCGATCAGGTCATGAATGGAAACGTCGGTGGGTGCGGGTTTGTTGGTCATGCGCATCTCTCGGTCGAAATTCATGATCGGCGGGCGGTGGCCCGGCGGGTTCCTAGGATAACCGAGGCGCCCCCATCGCGCCTTGCATGTCGCTGAGATGCAGTGCGGGGACGTATAAGAAAACGCGCGCCGCGGCCATTCAGCCACGGCGCGCGTTCGTGCGCTTCGAGAACGCTCCGCAATCGCGATGCGTCAGATCGGCTGTGCCGCCACGCTGCGTTCGCCGCGGTTGATCCGCAGCACGATGACCGACGCGACGATGCACAAGCCGCCCGAAATCATCGACGCCACCGTGTACGTGCCGAGACTCGCGCGCAGCATGCCCGCGCCGAGCGCCGCGAATGCCGCGCCGAGCTGGTGGCCCGCGACGACCCAGCCGAACACGACGGGCGCCGAGTCCTTGCCGTACACATCCGTGGCAAGACGCACGGTCGGCGGCACGGTGGCGATCCAGTCGAGGCCGTAGAACACCGCGAAAAGCGGCAAGCCGAAAAAGTCGATCCCAAACGCGTGCGGCAGATAGATCAGCGACAGCCCGCGCAGCCCGTAATACCAGAACAGCAGCACGCGCGCGTTGAAACGGTCCGACAGCCAGCCCGACAGCGTCGTGCCGAACAGGTCGAAAATGCCCATCGCCGCGAGCAGCGACGCGCCCTGCACTTCCGTCATCCCGTAGTCGCCGCACATCGCGATCAGGTGCGTGCCAACATAGCCGTTCGTGCTCGCGCCGCAAATGAAGAAGCTGAAGAACAGCAGCCAGAAGTCGCGCGTCTTGCTCGCCGAGGCCAGCGTGCCGAACGCAATCGCCAGCGGATTCTGCTTGCTCATATCCAATTTGACGGGCGCGTCGGCGGGCTCGCCGAACGGGCGCAGCGCCATGTCGGCGGGACGCTCCGGCAGCAGGAACGCGACCAGCGGCAGCACGACGGCGGCGGCCGCCGCGACCGTCCACACGACGGGCCGCCAGCCATGATGCTGTGCGATTGCCGCGAGCAGCGGCAGGAACACGAGCTGACCCGTCGCCGAACTCGCCGTGAGCATGCCCATCACGAGGCCACGATGCGTCGTGAACCAGCGGTTCACCACCGTTGCCGACAGCGTTAGCGCCGCCACGCCCGTCGCGCCGCCGACCATCACGCCCCACACGAGAATCATCTGCCAGGGATGCGTCATCAGCGACGACAGGCCGACGCCCGCCGCCATCGTGCCGAGCGCCGTCAGGATGGTCGGGCGCACGCCGAAGCGCTGCATCGCCGCCGCCGCGAACGGGCCCATCAGACCGTACAGCGCGATATTGACGGAAATCGCCAGCGAGATCGTCGCGCGGCTCCAGCCGAAATCATGTTCGAGCGGTACCATCATCACGCTCGGCGTCGCGCGCGTGCCGGCCGCCGCCAGCAGTACGAGGAAGACCACCGCCACGGCCAGCCACCCGTAGTGGAAGCGCCCACCAATCATTCTTGCTGCCCAGTTCATCGGTTCTCCATTCAATTCCTGCCTCGGACATCGACCTCCGTCGACACCCGATTGCATCTGATTGTTACCAGCTTCGTAAAGGATTTGTGACTGACCTGTCACAATCGGTGTTGCGATGTTAGTTACCGATCGGTAACATGTCAAGGTGTCTGATTCGTCGATCAAGAGACCATGGCCAATTCCGAAACCGCGAAACCCGCGCCGAGCCGCCGTGCGCAGACGGCTGGCTCCGATGCGCAGCAACACCTGTTGCGCGCCGCCGCCGAGCTGTTCTACCGGGAAGGCGTGCGGGCCGTGGGCGTCGATGCCGTCGTCGAGCGCGCGGGCGTCAACAAGATGAGCCTGTACCGCCAGTTCTCGTCAAAAGACGATCTGGTGGTCGCGTATCTCGAGCAGTCAGACGAGCAGTTTTTCCGGCGCGTCGAGGAAAGCTTCGCGAAACATCCGGGCGAGCCGAAAAAGCAGATCGTGCAGTATTTCGAGGATCTGGCAGAACGGGCGTCGAAGGATGACTACCGAGGCTGTCCGTTCGTCAATGTGTCTGCGGAATTTCCGGACCCTTCGCATCCCGCGCGGCTATGCGTGCTGAACAACAAGACGAAGCTGATGCAGCGCTTGAACGAAATCTGCACGGCGGCGGGCGCGCGCGATCCGGGTGAGCTGGCGAATGGGCTCGCGCTGCTGATCGAAGGGATCTACGCGTCGAGCCAGACGTATGGTCCGGGCTGCGGGCCGATCAAGGTTGCGCCGTTGGTCGCCGCGCAGCTTGTCGCGCAGGCATGCGGTGATGCGCCGGTAAAATAGCGGTTTTGCTCTCGCTGCAAGCACCACCATGTCCTCGACGCTCACCGATTCGCACGACACCATTCTCGCCGCCACGCGCCACTGGCTGACGCAGGCGGTGATCGGGCTAAACCTGTGCCCTTTCGCGAAGGCGGTGCACGTGAAGAATCAGATTCGCTACGCGATCAGCGAAGCAACCGATATGGAAGGCGTGCTCGCCGATCTGGAAACCGAGCTGCATACGCTGGTGCAAGCCGACCCCGCCGATATCGACACGACGCTGCTGATCATCCCGCGCGCGCTCAGCGATTTTCTCGAATACAACGATTGCCTCTTTTTCGCTGACCGGATGCTCAGACAAATGCGTCTGGAAGGCACGTTGCAGATCGCGAGCTTCCACCCGCGCTATCAGTTCGAGGGCAACGGCCCCGACGATATCGAGAACTACACGAACCGCGCGCCCTACCCGATCCTTCATCTGCTGAGAGAAGCGAGCATAGCGCGCGCAGCGGACGCCTTTCCGGATGCAGCCGACATCTACGAACGCAACGAGGAAACGATGCGCCGTCTCGGTCTGGCGGGCTGGCAAAAGTGGATGAGCGAGCCGGCAAAAGGCTGACCGCCCAGCGCCCGCAACCCGTCACGCCTCGGCGTAAAAGCGCTCGCGCAGTTCCGTGATGCCGAGCGCTTCCATCACTTCATTGAGCCGCTCGGCGGGACGCCGGCGCGGCAAATCCTTGTACGTGGCGATGATGAGCTCGTTCTTCATCGAGTGCTCCCATCCCACCAGTTCGGTCACGTTGACCTGATAGCCGTGCGCCTCCAACTGGAGGCAGCGCAGCACGTTGGTGATCTGACTGCCAAACTCACGCGTGTGCAACGGATGCCGCCAGATCTCCGTCAGCGCACTGCCGAGCGACTTGCCCTTGTTCTTGCGCAGCACGCCCGCCACTTCCGCCTGACAGCACGGCACGACGACGATGTATTTCGCGTGCTTTTCCAGCGCGAAGCGGATCGCGTCGTCGGTGGCCGTGTTGCACGCGTGCAGGGCCGTGACGATATCCACGTTGGCGGGCAGCTTGTCCGAAACAATCGACTCCGCCACTGATAAATTCAGAAACGACATACCTTTGAAGCCGAGCCGGTGCGCCAGCTCCTCCGACTTCGCCACCAGTTCCTCGCGCGTCTCAATGCCGTAGATATGCGAGTTATCCCGCAGTTCCTTGACGAACAAGTCGTAGAGAATAAAGCCAAGGTAGGACTTGCCCGCGCCGTGATCGACGAGAGTCAGTTCACCCTTCGTCTCTTTCAGGTCCTTGAGCAGCGGCTCGATGAACTGGAACAGGTGATAGACCTGCTTGAGCTTGCGGCGGCTGTCCTGATTCATCTTGCCGTCGCGCGTGAGGATATGGAGTTCCTTCAGCAGTTCGACGGACTGGTTAGGACGAACTTCGTAGGTTTTGCTGGACATCGAATGAACACGCCCCCGAATGCATCGCGAACGTGCGTCAGGTGACGGAAGTAGGGAAAAGTGTCTGTCAGTTTACCCAAACCGCGGAGGAGGGTCCCAGTTCCTTCGCGTCGACGGCAACCCCAAACCCTGGCTGGAACATTTCGTGCAGCAAAACGGCCGACCTCCGGATCACACGGAAAAGCGTCGCACCGGCAGTCGTCTGTCGCGGGCGAAGGAAAACGAAAGCTCGCGGGATGCATAACGAAAGACAAGCTACCGGCCGCGGCAACGTCGAGACGCGGCAGAAGCGGCCGATACGCGTGGGGGAGGTCGAACCGGAACACGAGTTCGAACGTTACGTAACCTGAGACGCGCCGGGACTGCGACGAAGCGCGCTCAGATCTGATGAGGCGGCAAATGGATACGACACCCAACGGAAACGCCGAGCAGAAGTTTCAGGAACTCATGGCGAAACTGCTGGCCACCCCCGAGTGGACTGAGAAGCAGCAACTCGAACTCGAAATGGCGCGCGACATCTCGGTCGAGATGCTGCGCCTCGCGGAACTCATGCGCGACGGCAGCGTCGATCTCGAGACGTGCCTTACGCTGCTCAAATACGCGAAAGTGCTCGACTTCGTCATGACGACGCTCGCATCGCGACGCGACATCAAGCCTCAGACGCTACGCGTCATCTTCAAACTGGCGGGACTCAAGGTCGACGAAGCCTATCCGGGCTGAATCCGTCAACGGCTGCGCGCCCGTTTCGCGCAGCCGCAACCCGCCGCCCGTGCGGGTTGCGGCCCGTGCCGGCGCGCCGGGCCCTGCGCGCTGCTCCCTTTGCCCGGGTCCAGCTTGTACCGCCTTCGCTCCGAGGGCTTCTAATCGTGGCTTCCAGAATCAAGCGGCGGGGGCGCCGACGGGCGGCGTGCCGTCATGAAACATCGACTTCAGCTGCGCGCGCAGTTCCGGCGTGTCACTGTGTTTGTGCGCCTGGATCGCGTGCGCGACGGCCGCTTCGAGCAGCTCGTTTTCAGAATCCGCGGCAAGCGCGACCGTGCAGTTGATGTCGCTCGGGCATTCGCGGCAATCGATGTATTTGCGGCCCATGACAAACTCCTCAGATCAAAGGCGTCGAGCGCAATGCATGCGCCGCAGCGACCTCGCCGAGTGTATCGGCGAAGCCTGGTAGCGGCGGTATGCGTGAGTTGTGCGCGACAGGAAGGCGCAGCGTGCGCCGGAACCGTAGGTGTGTGAGAAAAGTATAGGTCGCGTCTGCCATGCGGCAGCGCCTGTCGCCGTGGCGTGCCGTGTCGGCCGCATCGGGCATCGGGCCGTGTGCTTGCCCCGCTGTTTGCCGCGCCTGTGGGCGGGTGGGACAATACCGGCCTTCGCAGCGCGTCCCTCTCCTCTCCGCACGACTTGCACTCGATGTCGAATCCGCACCAACACACGATTGATCACACCCGGGTTGCCATTATCGGCGGCGGCCCTTCGGGGCTGATGGCCGCCGAGGCGCTCGCGCTGGGCGGCGTGCGCGTCGACGTGTACGACGCGATGCCTTCCGTCGGGCGCAAGTTTCTGATGGCGGGCAAAGGCGGAATGAACATCACGCACTCGGAGCCGATCGAGCCGTTTCTCAGCCGTTACGGCAAGCGCCGCGCCGACATGGCGCCGCTGCTCGACGCGTTCGGCCCCGATGCGTTGCGCGCATGGCTCGTCGAGCTTGGCATCGATACGTTCGTCGGCAGTTCGGGCCGCGTGTTTCCGACCGACATGAAGGCCGCACCGATGCTGCGCGCCTGGCTGCATCGGCTGCGGGAATCGGGCGTGCGTTTTCATATGCGGCACAAGTGGATCGGCTGGGCCGCGTCTGCATCGGCCGATGCGCATGGCCTCCGGTTCGCGACACCCCAAGGCGAATCCGAAGTGCAGGCGGATGCAGTCGTGCTCGCGATGGGCGGCGGCAGTTGGGCGCGCCTCGGCTCCGATGCCGCGTGGGTGCCGTTGGTCGCGCAGCGCGACGTGCCCGTCTCGCCGCTGTTGCCCGCGAACTGCGGCTTCGATGCCGACTGGCGCGACTACTTCAGCGAGCGCTATGCGGGCCAGCCTGTGAAGCCCGTTTCGATCTCTGTCGAAAGCGTGGACGGCACAGTCCAAGAGCGACAAGGTGAGTTCGTCGTGACCTCGACGGGCATTGAAGGGAGCCTCGTCTACGCGCTTTCGTCGACGATCCGCGACCGTTTGATGGCCGACGGCGAAGTGACGCTTCGTCTCGACCTCGCGCCCGGACTGAGCGCGCAGCGCGTGGCGGACGAAGTGACGCGGCCGCGCGGCTCGCGCTCGATGTCGAGCCATCTGCATGGCCGGATCGGCATCACGGGGGTGAAGCTGGGCCTGCTGCACGAATGCCTGTCGAAAGAAGCGTTCGCCGACGCAGCGACACTCGCGCAAGCGATCAAGTCGCTGCCATTGCGGCTGACGCGCGTGCGGCCGATCGACGAAGCGATCAGCAGCGCGGGCGGCGTTCCGTTCGAAGCGCTCGACGGCACGTTGATGATCCGGCAACTGCCCGGCGTGTTCTGCGCTGGCGAGATGCTCGACTGGGAAGCGCCGACGGGCGGCTATCTGCTGACTGCGTGTTTTGCCAGCGGTCTCGTGGCTGGGCGGGGCGCACTGGGTTACATCGGGGCTTCGCCGCGCTGAACGGTTTGCGGCTACGCGCCCTATTTGGCCTTTAGACGCCAGAGAGAGGTGACTTCGGCGGCACGCGCGGTGTGCAGTGGGTCGGTGGCGTCCGTCGCCTTCGGATGGCGCGGCCGGATGTCCTCGCGCCCCGCGACGACGAGGCCCGCGTTGCCGATTGCGGCCAGCAGCCAGTCGCGCGTGCGCATACCCAGATGCTCCGCGAAGTCCGACAGGATCAGCCAGCCCTCGCCGCCCGGATCGAGATGATCGGCGAGCCCGTTCAGAAAACCGAGCAGCATGCGGTTCTCGTAGTCATACACCGCGTTTTCGATCGGCGATGCCGGGCGCGCAGGCACCCACGGCGGATTGCAGACGACAAGCGGCGCACGCCCTTCCGGAAACAGATCGGCAGCGATGATCTCAACCTGCCTGTCATAGCCGAGCCGCGTGAGGTTCGCATGCGCGCAGACTAGCGCGCGTGGATCCTGGTCGGTTGCGACGATGCGCTTGACGCCGCGCTTCGCGAGCACGGCTGACAACACGCCCGTACCGACGCCGATATCGAATGCCTTCTCCTGCGACGGTAGCGGCGTTCGCGCGACGAGATCGACATACTCGCCTCGCACGGGCGAGAACACGCCGTAGTGCGGATGGATGCGTGCCTCGAGCGCAGGAATCTCGACGCCCTTCTTGCGCCATTCGTGCGCGCCGACCAGGCCGAGCAGCTCACGCAGCGAGACGACCGACGGCTCGCCGGTCGGCGGCCCGTAGACTTCTTCGCATGCCTGCTGGACGTTGGGCGCGCGGCGCAACGGAATCGCGTAGTCGCCTTCGAGCGGAATCAGCAGCATGCCGAGCGTGCGGGCCTTCTGTGATTGGGCTTGCCGATGCAGATTGAACGCGTCCAGTGGATTCGCGGCCTGCTTGCGCGGCTTGCGCTCCAGGCGGCGAGTCATCGCCTGCAACAACTGACGCGCGTTCTGGAAATCCCCGCGCCAGAGCAGCGCCGTGCCCTCGCAGGCGAGGCGATAGGCGGCGTCGGCGGTTGTGCGGTCGTCGGCGATCACGACGCGTTTGGCGGGCGCAACGGCGGCTTCGGAGCGCCAGCGGGCGGAGTGCGGGCCGTCAGCTTCGGGCCAGGTGAGGATCGGGGGCGTGGTCATGGGTACGGTATTGTGCGGCGAAAGGCGATGCATCGGTCGAGATGCGCAACGCGGCTTCGCGCTTCGATGCCCATATTGTATTGAACGTTCTGGCGAGGGCGCGTGCCGCGACTGTCGATGCTTCGCTGGAAACCACTGGGCCGCAAAAACAAAACGGGCCACGCGATATGCGTGACCCGTTTCTTGATACTGGTGCCGGCTGCAGGACTCGAACCCGCCACCTGATGATTACAAATCAACTGCTCTACCAGATGAGCTAAGCCGGCGTGAGAACGCGATTCTACTTCATTTCACGACTTTGAGGTGGCCTCTTCCGCCACCTTTTGTTCCATCGTCGTCGGGACGCGGTTCATCGTCGGTTTCGCTGACTTTTTCCGCCGCCTGAGGCGCCGCTTCCGGCTCGTCGGCGATGACGCTTTCATCGTCCTCGGAATCCGTCGCCTCGCCCCCCGCCGATTCGACCGGGAACGCCATCCCCTGCCCGTTCTCGCGTGCGTAGATGGCGAGCACGTTCGCCACCGGCACCTCGATCTTGTGCGACTTGCCCGAGAACCTCGCGTGGAACTCGATCCACTCGTTGCCCATCTGCAGCTGGCTCGTCGCCTCGAAGCTGATGTTCAATACGATCTCGTTGTCGCGCACGAACTGGCGCGGCACGCGCGTCTGGTTATCGACACGCACCGCGATATGCGGCGTAAAGCCGTTATCGGTACACCATTCGTAGAGCGCGCGCAGCAGGTACGGCTTCGTGGAAATCTCTTGCATCAACTGTCCTTTTGCCCGGCAGGCGCGTGAGCCGAATCCCACGCGCCGCGCCCGAAGCGAATCTCAAACTCAGCGGCGCATCACCTTTTCCGACGGCGTCAGCGCTTCGATATAAGCCGGACGGCTGAAAATACGCTCCGCGTACTTCATTAGCGGCGCAGCGTTCTTCGACAGCTCGATACCGTAATGATCCAGACGCCACAGCAGCGGCGCGATCGCGACGTCGAGCATCGAGAACTCCTCGCCGAGCATGTACTTGTTCTTCAGGAAGATCGGCGCGAGCTGCGTCAGGCGATCGCGGATCGCGAGACGCGCCTTCTCGTGATTCTTCTCCGCGGCCTTGCCCTTTTCGTTTTCGAGCGTGCCGACGTGGACGAACAGTTCCTTTTCGAAGTTCAACAGGAACAGACGCGCGCGAGCACGCTGAACGGGATCGGCCGGCATTAGCTGCGGATGGGGGAAGCGTTCGTCGATGTACTCGTTGATGATGTTCGATTCGTACAGGATCAGATCCCGTTCGACGAGGATCGGCACCTGACCATACGGATTCATTACGGCGATGTCTTCCGGTTTGTTGAACAGGTCGACATCGCGGATTTCGAAGTCCATGCCCTTTTCGAACAACACCAGCCGGCAGCGCTGGGAGAACGGGCAAGTAGTGCCGGAATACAGAACCATCATGTTTGCGTTTCCTCAAAAAACTTAAAGGGCCAGCGAGTGGGAAAAACCGTCCTGCAGGTCTTCCCTTGCGCCGGCCCCACACCAGTTACGGCGTGACTATTTGATATCTTTCCAGTACGCGGCGTTCAGTCGCCAGGCTAAAAAGCTCAGAACGCCTAGGAACAGCAGCACCCAAACCCCGAGTTGACGACGGGTTTTCTGCGTCGGTTCGGACATCCATGACAGGTACGACACGAGGTCGGCCACAGCAGAATCATAATCTACCGGCGACAACGTACCCGGCGTGATCTGCTGGTATCCCACGAACTTCCTGACCTTTTCCTTCGTGTTCTCGTCGATTTCGTCTTTGAACTTCGCTGTGCGTTGCCCCTGAAGCTGCCACAACACGTGAGGCATGCCCACGTTCTCAAACACTATATTGTTCCAGCCAGTCGGCCGTGTGTCATCGCGGTAGAAACCGCGCAAATACGTGTACAGCCAGTCACGATTTTTCGCGCGCGCTTCCACCGACAGATCCGGCGGCGACGCGCCGAACCACGCTTTCGCGTCATCGGGGCGCATGGCGACCGTCATTGTGTTGCCAACTTTATCTGTCGTGAACAACAGGTTTTTTTCAATTTCCTTCTGCCCGATGCCGATATCCTGCAATCTGCTGTAGCGCATTAGGCTCGCACTGTGGCAATTCAGGCAGTAGTTTACAAACAATTGGGCGCCGTGCTGCAACGAGGCAATATTGTCCGCGCTGTCGGGCGCACGGTCGAGCGGAAATTCGCCTTCCGCGCGAACCGGCATCGCGGACAGCGCCAGCACGGTCGCACCGAGCAGCGCGAGCGTCGAAAGCAGTTTTTTCATCTTCGTTCTCTCCTGGCTCTCGGTTAGTGGGGCTTGAACCGCACTCGTTCGGGCGGCTGCTTGAATCGCCCAAGCGGCGTCCAGAACGGCATGCCGAGGAAGAACGCGAAGTAGATCAGCGCGCAAATCTGCGCAATCAGCGTGGCCGCGGGCGACGGCGGCCTCGTGCCGAGGAACGCCAGCGTCAGGAAGGCCAGCACGAAGATCGCGTAAAAGGCCTTGTGGAAGAACGGCCGGTAGCGGATCGACTTCACCGGCGACCGGTCGAGCCACGGCAGGAAGAACAGCGATACGACCGCGCTGCCCATCACCACGACGCCCCAGAACTTCGATTCCGTGAACGCCATCGCGAGGATCACGAGAATGGCGAGCACGGGCAGGCCGAGCTTCCACTTGCCGCGCGCGCGGATCAGCGCGAACAGGCCGAGCAGGCCGATCACGATCATCAGCACGATCTTGAATGGATCGGTGGTGGCGCGCAGCATCGCGTAGAACGCGGTGAAGTACCAGACAGGCGCGATCTCCGGCGGCGTCTGAAGCGGATTGGCCGGGATGAAGTTGTTCGCTTCGAGGAAGTAGCCGCCCATCTCCGGCGCAAAGAAGATGATCGCCGCAAACACGATCAGGAAGATGCACACGCCCATGAAGTCGTGCACAGAGTAGTACGGATGAAACGGAATGCCGTCGAGCGGAATGCCATTTGCGTCCTTCTTTGCCTTGATTTCGATGCCGTCCGGGTTGTTCGACCCCACTTCATGCAGTGCGACGATGTGCACGAACACGAGCAGCAGCAACACGAGCGGAATCGCAATCACATGAAACGCGAAAAAGCGGTTCAGCGTGACGTCCGACACGACATAGTCGCCGCGAATCCACAGCGACAGGTCAGGGCCGATGAACGGAATCGCCGAAAACAGGTTCACGATCACCTGCGCGCCCCAGTACGACATCTGGCCCCAAGGCAGCAGGTAGCCGAAGAACGCCTCCGCCATCAGGCTCAGGAAGATCGCGCAACCGAAGATCCAGACCAGCTCGCGCGGCTTGCGGTACGAGCCATACAACAGCCCGCGGAACATATGCAGATACACGACGACGAAGAACATCGACGCGCCCGTCGAGTGCATGTAGCGGATCAGCCAGCCCCACGGCACCTCGCGCATGATGTACTCGACCGACGCGAACGCGAGCGTCGCATCGGGCTTGTAGTTCATCGTCAGAAAGATGCCGGTGACGATCTGGTTGACGAGCACCAGCAGCGCAAGCGAGCCGAAGAAGTACCAGAAGTTGAAGTTCTTCGGCGCGTAATACTCGGAGACGTGAGCCTTCCAGGTCGCCGTCATCGGAAAGCGGCGATCGATCCAGCCGGTCAGTCCTGCCGTTTCCACCTCTTTTTCGGTTGTCGCCATTACGCTTCTCCTTTCTCGTCCTTGCCGATCACGAGCGTGGTGCCGGTGATCATATAAGGCGGGATATCGAGGTTTTGCGGCGCAGGTTTGTTCTTGAAGACGCGGCCGGCCATGTCGTAGGTCGAGCCGTGGCAGGGACAGAGAAAACCGCCGGGCCAGTCGTCGGGAAGGTTCGACTGCGCGCCTTCCTGGAAGCGCGGCGTCGGCGTGCAGCCCAGATGGGTGCATACCGCGACGGCAACGAAGAGGTTCTTGTGATCGGGCCTGGAGCGGAACTCGTTCTTGCAGTAGTCCGGCTCGGGCATCGAAAACGGGTTCCTGGTCTGTGGGTCAGCGACTTCCTTGTCGGCCTTCTGGACGTCGGCGAGCATTCTGTCCGTGCGGTTGATGATCCATACGGGTTTGCCGCGCCACGCGACGGTGAGCATGTCTCCGGGCTTCAGGTTGGAGATATCGACTTCGACGGGCGCGCCCGCCGCTTTGGCTTTTTCGGATGGTGCAAATGAACTAACAAAGGGTACGACGGTGGCGACACCTCCGATGCCACCTGCTACGGTCGTCGCAATCAGCCAGGAACGGCGGCTGCCGTCGACGCGTTCATCTTCCTTGTCTCGCATCACACGCCCCACTTCTGAGTTGGATTTTCCTTCACGTCGGGTCTACCGCCGCTAGTTTGCTCGAATGGAGTCGGCATTTACAAGGGCCGATTGCCACAATCCGTGCGAAGCCATTGATAAATCAGGGTTTTCCCGCACGAATCGCAAACCTTTTTGCGGCTTTTATTAAGCATTTCCTCCGTTTTCCGAACCTTTTTGTCGCTTAATTCGGGCAGTTGTCATACTGGATTATGAATATCGATAAACAGGTGCTCGAGTTCGAACTGCTCGGACAGGTGCGCGCCCAGCGCCTGCACGCCGTACCGCTCGGTCGCGTGATGTCCCGCCGAAACGAACGCGACGCCGCTCTCCGCCGACATATGCGTGATCGGCTCGGAAATCTCGCCGGTCAGATAGACGTCCGCGCCGGCCTCGATGGCCGCCTCGAAATAGCCTTGCGCGGCGCCCGTGCACCATGCGACCCGCCGTAATTCCCGGTCGGAATCGCCGAGCACCAGAGGTGCGCGAGCAAGCGTATGCTCGATTTGTGCGGCAAAGTGCGCGAGCGTGATCGGCATCGGCAGCGTGCTCATCCAGCCGATGTCGTTGTCGCCGAAGCGCGATTCACCGATCAGGCCGAGCCTCGCGCCGAGCTGCGCGTTGTTGCCGTAGATGGGGTGGTCGTCGAGTGGCAAATGAAAGGCGAACAGATTCAGGTCGTTGGCGAGCAGCGCCTTGAGCCGCTGGTATTTACGGCCGGTGATCTGCGGCTGCTCGTTGCGCCAGAAGTAGCCGTGATGGACCAGCACGGCATCGGCGCCCCACTCCAGCGCCCCCTCCAGAAAGGCCAGCGACGCCGTCACCCCCGTCGCGATTTTCTCGATCTTGCGCCGCCCTTCGACCTGCAGACCGTTCGGGCAGTAGTCCTTGAAGCGCGAAGTTTCAAGGAGATTGTTCAAGTACAATTCGAGTTCGATCCGATCCATATCCACCTCTAATTTTCAGATGCTCAGACGCTTTTGGCTGTTCTTCGCCCAGGCGGTGACCGTGCTGCTGGCGCTGATGTTCATCATTGCGACCCTCAAACCGCAATGGCTGCAGCGTCAAGGGCAGTTCGGCAAGCAGCTGGCCGAGCCGATCGTCGCGCTGCGAGAGGTGGCTCCCGGGATCGGCAGCGGCGGCGCTGTCCAGAATTCCTATGCCGATGCGGCTCAAAAGGCGATGCCCGCCGTCGTCAACGTGTTTTCCAGCAAGGACGGATCGCTTCCACCCGACCCGCGCGCCAAAGACCCGCTGTTTCGCTATTTCTTCGGCGACAAGAACAAAAAGCAGCAAGAGCAACCCGCGGCCAACCTCGGCTCGGGAGTTATCGTGAGTTCGGAAGGTTACATTCTAACGAACCAGCACGTCGTCGACGGCGCCAATCAGATCGAAATCGCGCTCGCGGACGGCCGCACGGCCAACGCGAAGGTGATTGGCGTCGACCCCGAAACCGATCTCGCCGTGCTCAAGGTCAACATGACCAATCTGCCTACGATCACGCTCGGCCGCATGGACCAGACGCGCGTGGGCGACGTGGTGCTCGCGATCGGCAATCCGTTCGGCGTCGGGCAAACGGTGACGATGGGCATCGTCAGCGCGCTAGGCCGTAATCACCTCGGCATCAATACGTTCGAAAACTTCATCCAGACCGATGCGCCGATCAATCCCGGCAATTCGGGCGGCGCGCTCGTCGACGTGAACGGCAACCTGCTCGGCATCAACACGGCGATCTATTCGCGTTCAGGCGGCTCGCTCGGCATCGGTTTCGCGATTCCCGTGTCGACGGCGCGCAGCGTGCTGGAGAGCATCATCACGACGGGCACGGTGACGCGGGGCTGGATCGGCGTCGAGCCGCAGGACGTGACACCCGAGATCGCCGAATCGTTCGGGCTGGATCAGAAGTCGGGCGCAATCGTCGCGGGCGTCCTGAAGGGCGGCCCCGCTGACAAGGCCGGCATCAAGCCGGGCGACATCCTCGTGTCGGTCAACGGGCAGGACATCACTGATACCACGCGGCTTCTGAACGTCATCGCGCAGATCAAGCCCGGCACCGATGCGAAGGTGCATCTCGTGCGCAAGAACAAGGAAATGGACCTGACCGTGATGATCGGCAAGCGCCCGCCGCCGCCGAAGCAGCCTTCCGACGAAGGCGACGATGAAGACGGCGGTTGAGCAGCAAGCAGCCGCAACAAGGCGCGATGCAAATGGATGGCGCGTCAGGCGGGGGCACGCAAACACCGTCAATGCAAACAAAAAGGGCAGTCTCCGTTGGAGCACTGCCCTTTTCGTTGCCCGTGCGATTCGAAACGCGCCCTCTCAACTCGCCGCGTTGCCCTCGTTCTCGGCCGTTGCGACTGGCTTGCTGACGAACAGCCGCGCCGCGATGATGCCCGCCTCGTACAGCACGATCAGCGGAATCGCGAGAATCAGCTGCGAGAACACGTCCGGCGGCGTCACCACAGCCGAAATGACGAACGCGCCGACGATCACATAAGGACGGATTTCCTTGAGTTTCTTCACCGTCAGCACGCCCATGCGCACGAGCAGCACGACGACGATGGGCACTTCGAACGTCACGCCGAACGCGATGAACATCGTCAGCACGAAGCTCAGGTAATTGTCGATATCCGTCGTCATTTCCGCGCCGAGCGGTGCGTTGTAGTGCGCCATCACGCGAAAAATGGTCGGAAAGACGACGAAATAGGCAAACGCCATGCCGCACAGGAACAGCGTATAGCTGCTGCCAACCAGCGGCCCAACCAGCTTCTTCTCATGCTGATAAAGCCCCGGCGCGACGAACGCCCAGATCTGATACAGCACGAACGGCAGCGCAATCACGAAGGCGACCAGCATCGTCACCTTCATCGGCACGAAGAACGACCCTGTGACGTCGGTGACGATCATCTTGCCGTCCTTCGGCAGATTGTTCATCAGCGGACGCGCGAGCAGCCGGAAGATGTCCGGCGCCCAGTAGACGAGCCCGACGAACACGACGATCACCGAAATGCCCGCGCGGATGATGCGGTCGCGCAGTTCGACGAGATGCGAGATGAAGGTCTCTTCAGTGCCTTCGTTCTGGTTTTGGGGGTCGCTCACACCGGCCCTCGGTTAGAGATTGATGCGCGTGACATCGGAAGATCAGAGAAAGCGTGTAGGACGACGCATGCTCACGGGCGTATGCCGCGCGACGCGCGCCGCCCCCGATTGCACGCGCGTGCGTCGCAAGGTGGCGTGCTTGTACCAGGCGGGCGTGGCCGTCTGCTTGACACGCCAGTTCTTGCGCTTCGGCGTTGCCGCACTGGTGTTGCGCCAGGCAAAGCCGTCCGTCGAGGCCGCGCCAGACGCGTCCGCTGTCGACGAGGCAAGGCTGTCCGCCGCGCCGCCCGCTATGCTCGGCGACGTCGACGTGCCCTGCGCCCACGCTTCGTTCAGTTCGGCTTCGTGTTTGCGCAGATTTTCCTGAATCGAGCTTTCGACGTTTTGTGCCGCCGACGCGAACTCGGTCTTCATGCGGCGCAACTCGTCGAGCTCGATTTCACGCGTAACTTCGGCCTTCACGTCGTTGATATAGCGTTGCGCACGGCCAAACAGCGCGCCTGCCGTGCGGGCCACGCGCGGCAAACGCTCCGGGCCGAGCACGACCAGCGCGACCACGCCGATCAACGCCATCTTGGTCAAACCGAGGTCCAGCATGGAGTGGCCTTCCCGTCAGTACGCGCCGGTCAGCGCAAGCGTCGGCTGGCGCCGGATTAGCGGGAATCGCCGGAATGCGGCGCCTTTTCCTTTGCGTCGACATCGACGGTATTCGTGCGCGACAGCTGATCGCGCTGCGGCGCATCGGGCGTCTCGCCGTCCTTCATTCCTTCCTTGAAGCCCTTTACCGCGCCGCCCAGATCGCTGCCGATATTGCGCAGCTTCTTCGTGCCAAACACCAATGCGACGATCAGCAGGACGATCAGCCAATGCCAAATGCTCAATGAACCCATGAAAAATCTCCTTAGCCCCCAGGCGCCGCATATCCATGCGACGGCTCGTATGCCTTGCGGCGTGAATTGAAGCGCGCCTGAACGCACTCCGTCTATGAAACTCGCGTCGACGCCCGGAAATTGCGTCAGCGCCGCTTGATTCCATTATGGACATGTCCGCGAGTCACTGTCGTTACATCCCCATTAAACAGCGGCGCCCCATGCAAGGACCGCCCTGTGCGCAGTAAAAGTGCATGCGGCGAATCTTTGTCGATCTGCGTCCCGCGGAATGTGCGGCAGCGCGCGCAGCCTGCCGGGGACCGCGTTCAACCCATGCGCAGCCACGGGCGCGGCCCGGCCAGCAAATGCGCGTGCAAGTGATAGACCTCCTGTCCGCCACCCGGCCCCGTATTGATGACCGTCCGGAAACCCGTCTGGCCACCCTTGTATGCGACGCCCAGTTGTTCTGCGAGACGAGCGACCAATACCAGCATTTTACCAAGCAGAGCGGCGTCCCCTTCGGTGCAGTTCGACAGCGTTTCGATGTGCTTGCGCGGGATCACGAGCACATGGGTCTCGGCGGCCGGGCGGATGTCGCGGAACGCGACAAACTCGGCGTCTTCATGGACTTTCGTCGACGGGATTTCGCCCGCCGCAATCTTGCAGAAAAGGCAGTTCGGATCGTGGCTCATGGTCTACGTGGACGGCGATCGCTGCACGCGCCGGACTTGGCGATGGTCAGAACCAGCCGCGTGGATTCGTAAGCGGCTTGTTGTCGTACAGATACAGCCAGCCTTTGATGATACGGTACAACGTCCATATCGCGACAGCCCACAGAATGGGCACGCCGATCAGCACGATAAACAGTGCGACGCCGATCAGATGCCCGATCAGCCCCATCCAGAACGTGCGAATCTGCCATTCGAAATGCGCCTCGTAGGGCGTGCCGACGGTTTCCGAGCGCTTGATGTAGTTGAGGATGATCGCGATCAGCACCGAAATCCCGCCCGTCAGCCAGTACACGGCATAAAGCGCATAGATGATGTGTGTCAGCGTGCGCAGCCCGCGCTGCCGGTCGATCTCGATGGCGTTCTGATACGACGGTGGCGGATATCCGCCGTGCGACTGTTCCATGCTTGCGTCCTCCTCGAGGTGCGAATGGACTTGTTGCTGTGCCGAACCTGCCTCGCCTGATATCAACCGAACCTGAGCCTGCCGACGCCGGCTGGCTCAGTCGCCGTTCTGCTCGCGCTCGCGGCTCTTGCGCAGCGCCTTTTCCTCGATGCCCGACAGCCCTTCGCGGCGCTCCAGCTCGGCGAGCACGTCCGCCGGATTCAGATCGAAGTGCGACAGCATCACGAGACAATGAAACCACAGGTCGGCCACTTCACTGACGAGCGCCTTGCGTTCCGCGCCGAGGCGCACGTCCTTCGCGGCGAGCACGACCTCCGTCGCTTCCTCGCCGATCTTTTTCAGCACCGCGTCGTCGCCCTTGTGGAACAGGCGCGACACGTAGGAAACGTCGGGATCGCCGCCCTTGCGGCTATCGATGACGGCGGCGAGGCGGGCAAGCGTATCGGCCGTCGATTGCGAATTTTGCGTCATTTGTAGATATGTTCGGGGTCTTTCAACACGGGTTCGACGGCAACCCAACTGCCGGAATCGACGGAGCCTTCGAATTTCTGGAAAAAGCACGAATGCCGGCCCGTGTGGCACGCGATGCCCGACACCTGTTCGACCTTCAGCAACACGACGTCTTCGTCGCAGTCGATGCGCACTTCATGCACGCGCTGTACATGGCCCGACTCCTCGCCCTTGAACCACAGACGCTGGCGCGAGCGCGAAAAATAGACCGCGCGGCCCGTTTCGATCGTCTTCGAAAGCGCTTCGCGATTCATCCACGCGAACATCAGCACGTCGTTGGTCGACGCTTCCTGCGCGATCACGGGCACGAGGCCGTTCGCGTCCCACTTCACCTTGTCGAGCCAACTGACTTCAGACGGATTCACCACGTTACAACCTCACTGAAATGCCCTGCTCGGCCATGAAATGCTTCGCTTCGCCGACGGTGTGTTCGCCATAGTGAAAGATGCTTGCGGCCAGCACGGCATCCGCCCGGCCTTCCTTGATACCGTCGGCGAGATGCTGCAGCGTGCCCACGCCGCCCGACGCGATCACGGGAACAGGCACGGCATCCGACACCGCGCGCGTCAGCGCAAGGTCGAAGCCGCTTTTCGTACCGTCGCGGTCCATGCTCGTCAGCAGGATTTCGCCCGCTCCGAGGTCGGACATCCTGCGCGCCCATTCGACGGCATCGAGCCCCGTCGCCTTGCGGCCGCCGTGCGTGAACACTTCCCAGCGCGGCGTTTCGCCTTCTGCTGACACGCGCTTCGCGTCGATGGCGACGACGATGCACTGCGAGCCGTATTTGTCGGTCGAATCGCGCACGAGTTGCGGATTCGCGACGGCCGACGAGTTCATGCTGACCTTGTCCGCGCCCGCGTTCAGCAGGCGGCGGACGTCTTCGACGGCGCGCACGCCGCCGCCCACCGTCAGCGGAATGAATACCTGCGAAGCAACCGCCTCGATGATGGGAAGGATCAGGTCGCGCTGATCGGAGGTCGCCGTGATGTCGAGGAACGTGAGTTCGTCTGCACCCTGCTCGTCGTAACGGCGCGCAATTTCGACGGGATCGCCCGCGTCGCGCAGCTCGACGAAATTGACGCCCTTGACCACGCGGCCAGCCGTGACGTCCAGACAGGGGATGATGCGTTTAGCTAAAGCCATGATCTTGCCAGTTCTTGCCAATACCGCTGGTGAGGCCGCTCGCCCGTCAGCCAGTTGCTGGGGGAGCGGCGCTGGGCCGGCACGCCGGATGTCGCGGGAGGCGCGCCTGAAACGTCAGGCACGCTGCGCGCTCAGGCGTCGTCCGATTCGCGCAAGCGGTCCGCGTGCGTTTGCGCCGCGGCAAAGTCCAGGTCGCCCGAGTAAATCGCGCGGCCGCAGATCACGCCTTCGATTCCCTCGTCTTCCACTTCGCACAGCGCTTCGATATCGCCCAGATTCGACAGGCCGCCGCTCGCGATGACCGGAATCTTGACGGCGCGCGCAAGGCGCACCGTCGCCTCGATATTGATGCCCTGGAGCATGCCGTCGCGGCCAATGTCCGTATAGATGATCGACTCGCAGCCGTAGTCTTCGAACTTGCGCGCGAGATCGGCCACTTCATGGCCCGTCAGCTTGCTCCAGCCGTCCGTGGCCACTTTGCCGTCCTTCGCGTCGAGGCCGACGATGATATGCCCGCCGAATGCCGTGCACGCTTCGAGCAGGAAGCCCGGATTCTTCACTGCCGCCGTGCCGATGATCACGTACTCGAGGCCGTCGTCCAGGTAGCGTTCGATCGTGTTCAGGTCGCGGATGCCGCCGCCCAGCTGCACGGGAATCTCGCCGCCGACTTCTTCGATGATCGCGCGAATCGCGTCTTCGTTCTTCGGCTTGCCGGCAAATGCGCCATTCAGGTCGACGAGGTGCAGGCGCCGCGCGCCACGGTCGACCCAATGTCGGGCCATCACCGCCGGTTTCTCGTGGAAAATCGTCGCCTGGTCCATATCGCCCTGTTTGAGGCGTACACACTGACCGTCTTTCAGGTCGATGGCGGGGATCAGCAGCATAGCAATCGGGTGTTGTCTGGGAAAAAGTTGAAGTTCGGCTGGCGGGAAAACCGGCTGCGGCCCGCGCCAGGCCGTTCCGCTAGTTTAGTACATGTCTTTCGGCGACCTTGCCAACGGGTTTCCGGTGCGCGTGCACCTGAACGAGGCAGTGGAAGCGGATAGAGAACATGGACGGTTAAAGAGGCTGACGAAAGCGATTAGGGATTCCAGTGCACGAAGTTGCGATACACGCGCAAGCCCGCGTCGGCGCTCTTTTCCGGGTGGAATTGGGTCGCAAAAATGTTATCCCGCGCCACCGCCGAGGTAAAGGGCACACCGTACACCGTTTCGCCGGACGTATGCGCTGCGTTTTCCGGCACCACGTAATAGCTGTGCACGAAATAAAAGAACGCGTTGTCGGCGACGCCGTCCCAAAGCGGGTGGTGCTGCGCCTGGCGCACGCGGTTCCAGCCCATCTGCGGCACCTTGAAGCGCGAGCCGTCGTCCTGCAGCTGGCCTTCCAGATCGAAGCGCACGACCTTGCCGGGCAACACGCCGAGGCCCTTCGTGTCGCCCTCCGCGCTCCAGTCGAACAGCATCTGCTCGCCGACGCACACACCCATCAGCGGCTTGTTGCGCGACGCTTCAACGACAGCGTCCTGCAAGCCGGATTCGCCGAGCGAGCGCATGCAGTCGGGCATCGCGCCCTGCCCCGGCAACACGACACGGTCCGCCGCGCGGATGGCCTCAGGCTTGTCGACGATCGCCACGTCCGCTTCCGGCGCGGCCTTCCTCAACGCCTGCGCCACCGAGCGCAGGTTGCCCATTCCGTAATCCACAATCGCAATCGAAGTTTTCATTTCAAGTTAGGCAGCAACGCCTTCAATCCGTCGACGATGAACTCCACCGCCAGCGCCGATAACATCAAACCCATCAACCGCGTGCCGATATTGATTCCCGTCCGCCCGACCCAGCGTGCAATCGGTTCAGCAAGACTCAGCGATCCGAAGCAAAGCGCCGCAATCACAGCGCCGATGACGATCAGACTAATCCGCTCGTACCAATGAGGATAGCTGGCCGAATAGACTAGGACAGTACTGATGGAGCCGGGCCCCGTCAGCAGCGGAATCGCCAGCGGCACGACGGCGATGTTGTCCTTCATCTCGGCTTCGTGGCGCTCCTCCGGCGTCGAGCGGGCATTGCCGACCTGCGCGTTCAGCATACTGATCGACATCAGCAGCATGATGATGCCGCCGCCCACTTCGAGCGCGCCGATCGAAATGCCGAAAAAGCGGATGATCTGCTGCCCCAGCAGCGTCGTCACCGCGATCACGCAGAACACCGAAATCGATGCAACACGAATCGTACGGCGCTGTTCGGCGACCGTTTGCTGCGACGTCAGGCTCAGAAAGAACGGTATCGCGCCGACGGGGTTGATCAACGCCAGCAGCGAAATAAACGACTTGATGATGTCCATCTCAAGCCGGCCACGCGACGCGCAACCGGTCCTTTGGGTGGCATTGGTGGCTTTTGGGCGCTCAGAGACTGCCCTTGGTCGACGGAATTTGCCCCGCCGCGCGCTCGTCCAGTTCGACGGCCATGCGCAGCGCGCGGCCGAACGCCTTGAACACCGTTTCCATCTGATGATGCGCGTTCAGACCGCGCAAGTTGTCGATATGCAGCGTAACGCCGGCATGATTCACGAAGCCGCGGAAAAATTCGATCGACAGATCGACATCGAACGTGCCGATGCGCGCGCGCGTGAACGGCACGTGGAATTCGAGGCCCGGACGGCCGGAGAAATCGATCACCACGCGCGACAGCGCTTCGTCGAGGGGCACGTAGGAGTGACCGTAGCGGCGAATGCCCTTCTTGTCGCCGACCGCTTTGGCGACGGCCTGGCCAAGCGTGATGCCGACGTCTTCGACGGTATGGTGATCGTCGATATGCGTATCGCCATGCGCTTCGATGTCCAGATCGATCAGCCCGTGGCGGGCGATCTGGTCGAGCATGTGATCGAGGAACGGCACACCCGTGGCGAGCTTCTGCTGACCGGTGCCGTCCAGGTTGATCTTCACACGGATCTGCGTTTCGCTGGTGTTGCGAACGACTTCCGCAAGGCGCATGGCAATTCCTCGAATCTGACTTGAAAAGGTGGGGTTGAGAAAAGTACTGACGTGCCGCTAGTTCAGCACGAGTTTCAGCGCTTCGAGCATCTGCGCGTTTTCCTCCGGCGAACCAACCGTCAAACGCACGCAGTTCGCGAGCAATGGATGCATTTTACTCACGTTTTTGATCAAAACCCGTGATGTGAGCAGGGTTTCGAATGTCGCGGACGCATCCGGCACGCGCACGAGCAGGAAATTGCCCGCGCTCGGGAACACTTGCGCGCCTGGCAACGCGGCGACGGCCTGGGCCAGTTTCGTGCGCTCGTCGCGCAATTGCCTTGCCTGCGCGTCCAGCACATCGATGTGATCGAGCAGGAAATCGGCCGTCGCCTGCGTCAGCACATTGACGTTGTAGGGCGGGCGCACCTTGTCGAATTCATTGATCCATTCCGTGCGGCCCGCCATGTAGCCAAGACGGATGCCCGCGAGACCCAGCTTCGACACCGTGCGCATCACGACGACATTGTCGAACTCGCCCGCGCGCGGCATCCAGCTCTGCTGCGCGAACGGCTGATATGCCTCGTCGATCACGACGAGGCTCTTGCTCGCTGCAACGATGATGCGCTCCATGTCGGCGGCGTCGTACAGCGTGCCCGTCGGATTGTTCGGATACGCAAGATAGATGACGGCCGGCTGATGCTCGGCGATCGCTGCGAGCAGCGCGTCCGTGTCGAGCGTGAAATCGGCGTTGAGCGGCACGCCGACGAACTCCATATGCGCGAGCTTCGCCGACATCGCGTACATCACGAAGCCCGGCACGGGCGCAAGCACTTTCGCGCCAGGTGTCGAGCACGCGACGGAAATCATGCTGATCAGTTCATCCGAGCCGTTGCCGAGCAGCACCTCGCAATTGACCGGCACGTTCATCACGCGCTTGAGCTTGTCGAGCAGCGCCCCAGGGCGCGGGGCCGGATAGCGGTTCAACGCGACGCCCGCCAGATGCTCGCCGAGTTGCGCGGCGAGCGTGTCGGGCAGCGGAAACGGATTTTCCATCGCATCGAGCTTCACGAGTCCCGTCGAGTCCGGAACGGGATAGCTCGTCATCGCGAGCACGTCGCGGCGAATGATGTCTTGAGGTGTCGTCATGATGGAGGCGCGCCCGCCCTCTCCGGCAGGCGACAGCACAATGGGGCGGCTCGCCGGCCGCCCGGGTTGTCGGGTTATCGATCTGTCCAAAAACGCGGTCTGCGCTGGAACGGGCATGCGCGATACCCGCCTGAAACGGCCGCCCAGCGACGTCAACCCGTGTTTTTCATCCGGTATTCGGCGCTGCGCGCGTGAGCCTGCAGGCCTTCGCCATAGGCAAGTTCCGCGGCGATTTCGCCGAGCGTCTGCGCACCGTCCGCGCTCACTTCGATCAGGCTCGAACGCTTGAAGAAATCATAAACACCGAGCGGCGACGAGAAACGTGCGGTACGAGACGTAGGCAGCACGTGATTTGGCCCCGCACAGTAGTCGCCGAGGCTCTCGCTCGTATAGCGGCCGAGGAAGATCGCGCCCGCGTGACGGATCTGCTGCATCCACTGCTGCGGCTCCAGCGCGGAAATTTCGAGGTGCTCCGGCGCGATGTCGTTGGCGATGGCGCACGCTTGCTCCATATCGCGCACCTTGACGAGCGCGCCGCGCCCTTCGAGCGACGCCTGGATCACGTCGCGGCGCGGCATCGCGGGCAGCAGCTCGTTGACGGCTTCCTCGACGCGCGCGATGAAGCCTTCATCCGGGCACAGCAAAATGGATTGTGCGAGTTCGTCGTGCTCGGCCTGCGAGAACAGGTCCATCGCCACCCAGCGCGGATCGGTCGTGCCGTCGCACAGCACGAGAATTTCCGACGGCCCGGCGATCATGTCGATGCCGACCGTGCCGAACACGCGGCGCTTTGCCGATGCAACATACGCATTGCCCGGGCCGCAGATCTTGTCGACGGCAGGAATGGATTCGGTCCCGTAGGCGAGCGCGCCGACAGCCTGCGCGCCGCCGATCGTGAACACGCGATCGACGCCGCCCAGCAGCGCCGCCGCGAGCACAAGCGGATTCTTCACGCCGTCCGGCGTCGGCACGACCATGACGATCTCGCGCACGCCCGCCACGCGTGCCGGAATCGCGTTCATCAGCACCGACGACGGATACGCAGCCTTGCCGCCCGGCACATAGATGCCCGCGCGATCGAGCGGCGTGACCTTCTGGCCGAGCACGGTGCCGTCGGCCTCCGTGTATTGCCAGCTATGGCTGCCGCATTCGATCTTCTGCTTCTCGTGATAGCCGCGCACGCGCGCCGCCGCCGCTTCGAGCGCGGCGCGGCGCTTCGGTTCGAGCCCTTCGAGCGCGGCTTCGAGTTCCGTCAGCGGCAATTCGAGCGCGGCCACACTGCCGGCGTTCAGCCGGTCGAAACGGTTCGTGTAGTCGAGCACGGCGGCATCGCCGCGCGCCTTCACGTCGGCCAGAATCTGCGCGACCGAGCGCTCGATCGCCTCGTCTTCGCTCGCTTCGAACGCGAGCACCGCATGCAGCGACTTCTGGAAATCTTCAGTGCTGGAATCGAGTTTGCGAATCTTGATAGACATGCTGGTATCCGTTTCGGTAAGGCGCGCGAGTGAACTGCGAACTGAACTGCTTGTCAGGCTGTTTCGTCAGGCTGTTGCGTCAAAGCGTTGCGACGCGCGTTCGAACGCGTCGAGGATCGGAGCCAGCGCGGTGCGCTTGAGCTTCAGCGCCGCCTGGTTCACGACGAGGCGCGACGAGATCTGCATGATCTCTTCGACCTCGACAAGATCGTTGGCACGCAGCGTGCCACCCGAGCTGACCAGGTCGACGATCGCGTCGGCGAGGCCCACGAGCGGCGCGAGCTCCATCGAGCCGTACAGCTTGATCAGATCGACGTGCACGCCTTTGGCGGCGAAGTGCTCGCGCGCGGTTTCGACGTACTTCGTGGCGACGCGCAGCCGCGCACCCTGGCGCACCGCGTTCGCGTAGTCAAAGCCGGCCGCGACGGCGACCGACATCCGGCAACGCGCGATATCCAGATCGATCGGCTGATAAAGGCCGCCGCCGCCGTGCTCGATCAGCACGTCCTTGCCCGCGACGCCGAAGTCGGCGGCGCCGTACTCGACGTACGTCGGCACGTCGGTGGCGCGCACGATGATGACGCGCAGATTCGGATCGGTGGTCGGCAGAATCAGCTTGCGCGACGTCTCTGGGTCTTCCGTGACTTCGATGCCCGCTGCCGCGAGCAGCGGCACCGTTTCCTCGAAGATGCGGCCCTTCGACAGCGCGAGCGTCAGCGGCCTGTCCACGGCCGGCGACGACGACGTTTGCGGCAGTTCGCTCATGCCTGATTACCCTTGATGCGGCGCACCTTCGCGCCGACTGCGGTGAGCTTCGATTCCATTCGGTCGTAGCCGCGATCGAGGTGATAGATGCGATCGACCAGCGTCTCGCCGTCCGCGCACAGGCCCGCGATCACGAGGCTCGCCGACGCGCGCAGATCGGTCGCCATCACCTTCGCGCCCGACAGCTTCTCGACGCCGTTGACGAGCGCCGTGTTGCCGTCGGTCGTGATGTGCGCGCCGAGACGGTTCAGTTCCTGAACGTGCATGAAGCGGTTTTCGAAGATCGTTTCGACCACTTGCGACGTGCCTTCAGCCAGCGCGTTCAGCGCCATGAACTGCGCCTGCATGTCGGTCGGGAACGCCGGGTACTCCGACGTGCGGAACGACACGGCCTTCGGACGCTGTTGCATGCGCACGCGCATCCAGTCGTCGCCTTCCTCGATGGTGACGCCCGCTTCGCGCAGCTTGTCCGTCACGGCTTCGAGAATCTGCGGGCGCACGTGGCGCAACGTCACGTCGCCGCCCGCCGCCGCGACCGCGCACAGGAAAGTGCCCGCTTCGATCCGGTCCGGCACGATCGTGTGCTGCGCGCCGTGCAGCCTGTCGACGCCCTGGATCACGAGGCGATCCGTGCCGATGCCGTCGATCTTCGCGCCCATCGCAACGAGCAGGTTCGCCAGATCGATTACTTCCGGCTCGCGAGCCGCGTTTTCGAGCACCGTCTCGCCTTCCGCGAGCACGGCTGCCATCAGCAGATTCTCGGTGCCCGTGACGGTGATCATGTCGGTGATGATGCGCGCGCCCTTCAAACGCTTCGCGCGCGCTTCAATGAAGCCGTGCTCGATGCTGATCTCGGCGCCCATCGCCTGCAGGCCCTTGATGTGCTGGTCGACGGGACGTGCGCCGATCGCGCAGCCGCCCGGCAGCGACACCTTCGCCTCGCCGAAGCGCGCAACGAGCGGACCGAGCACGAGAATCGACGCACGCATCGTCTTTACGAGCTCGTACGGCGCAACGAGATTGTCGACCTTCGACGCATCGAGCGCCACCTTGCCTTCGCCGCTTTCCGTGCGCACGCCCATCTGCCCGAGCAGCTTGAGCGTCGTGCGCACGTCCTGCAGATCGGGCACGTTGTCGAGATGAATGGGCTCCGCGCTCAACAGGCCTGCGCAGAGGATCGGCAGTGCCGCGTTCTTCGCGCCCGAAACAACGATCTCACCAGCGAGCTTTTGCCCGCCTTCAATCACGAGTTTATCCATGCCTGAATGTTCCTGATCTGCCCGTCCGCCAACGGGCGTCTTGTGGGCGGTTGCTGCGGCGCCGTGCGCGGCGTCGCGACTCTCATGTGTAATTCGCACTCGTTTTCCAGCCAGTTTGCAGCTACGTCTGAAGCTTATTGTGCAGCTTGTTTTTCCGCTCTTCGTGCAGCCAGGTTATTGCGCTGCCCCCCGACAGACAGCTCGTTTGTTTGCTCAGGTCAGGCGCTTTGCCATTCGGCGGGCGTCAGCGTTTTCATACTGAGCGCGTGAATTTCTTCGCGCATGCGGTCACCGAGCGCCGCATACACGAGTTGATGCCGTTGAATCAGGCGCTTGCCTTCGAAGTTCGGCGACACGATGGTCGCGAAGAAGTGCTGGCCATCACCTTCCACTTCGAGATGCTCGCAGGGAAGTCCAGCCGCGATGTAGTTCTTGACCTGTTCTGGAGTGGGTAGCATTTGACCTCCTGTCAGTGACGCAGCTTGAAGCCGGACGCGAGCATGCGCATCGCCAGCGCGGCCAGCACGACGAAGAAAGCGCCGACGATCACGAGGCTCCACAGCGGATTGATATCCGACATGCCGAAGAAGCCATAGCGAAAGCCGTCGATCATGTAGAAAAACGGGTTCAGCCGCGAGATTTCGCGCCACACGGGCGGCAGCGTATGCGTCGAGTAGAACACGCCCGAGAGGAAAGTGAGCGGCATGATGAGGAAATTCTGGAACGCCGCGAGCTGATCGAACTTCTCGGCCCAGATGCCCGCGATCAGGCCGAGCGTGCCCAGAATCGCCGAGCCCAGCACCGCGAACGCGATGATATAAAGCGGCGCGGCGAAATTCACCGGGATGAACCAGATCGTCACGACGAACACGCCAAAGCCGACGCACAGCCCGCGCACGACAGCCGCGAGCACATACGCGGCGTACATCTCCCAGTGCGAGAGCGGCGGCAGCAGCACGAACACGAGATTGCCCGTGATCTTCGATTGAATCAGCGACGAAGAACTGTTCGCGAACGCGTTCTGCAGCACGCTCATCATCACGAGGCCGGGCACGAGAAAGCTGGTGTACAGCACGCCCGGATAGACCTGCACATGATCGCGCAGCGCGTGGCCGAAAATAGTCAGGTAGAGCAAGGCCGTGATGACGGGCGCAAGCACGGTCTGAAACGCGACCTTCCAGAAACGCAGCAGCTCCTTGTAGAAGAGCGTGCCGAATCCACCGCTATAGCCGCTCATGCCAACCCCTCGACGACTTCCGGTCCGTTCATCACCTGCATGAACACATCTTCAAGGTCGGCCTTGCGCACCTCGATTTCTTCGAACGTGCAGCCCGCCGCGCGGCATTGCGCGAGGATGCGCTCCACATCGTCATAGCTCGACAGGCGCAGCAAATGCTGACGCCCGTTGACGTCGCCCGGATCGACTTCGAGCGAACGCAGTTCGGCAGGCAGCACGCCCTGCTCGAAGCGGATGAAAAGCTGCGTGCCCGCGAAGCGCTGCAGCAGCGTGCTGGTGCGCTCCAGCGCGACGACTTCGCCGCGCCGTAGCATCGCGATCCGGTCACACAGCGATTCGGCTTCTTCCAGATAGTGCGTGGTCAGCACGATCGTGTGGCCCTCGCGATTCAGACGCGAAATGAACTTCCACAGCGTCTGGCGCAGCTCGACATCGACGCCCGCCGTCGGCTCGTCGAGCACGATCACGGGCGGACGGTGCACGAGCGCCTGCGCGACCAGCACGCGGCGCTTCATCCCACCCGACAGCGCGCGCATGTTCGCGTCGGCTTTTTCGGTGAGGTCGAGGTTGGCCATCACTTCGTCGATCCAGTCGTCGTTCTTGCGCAGGCCGAAGTAGCCCGACTGGATGCGCAGCGTCTCGCGGACGGTGAAGAATGGATCGAACACGAGTTCCTGCGGCACGACCCCGAGCGCACGGCGCGCGCGGCGGAAATCGTCGACGACATCGTGCCCGTGAACCGCGATGCTGCCCTCGTCGGCACGCGCAAGCCCGGCGAGGATACTGATGAGCGTCGTCTTGCCCGCGCCGTTCGGACCGAGCAGCCCGAAGAACTCGCCTTGTTCGACAGTGAAGCTGACGCCTTTGAGCGCTTGCAGATCCTTGTAGCGCTTCCTGACGTTACGAATTTCAATCGCTGACATGACTGTGCGCCGTCGAGGTGGACAGCGCCTGATAGGTCGCCCGGCAAGGGGCGCAAAACTTGAAGAAAGGAAAGCGGAAATTGGGGCCCGGCGCGAAACGCCGCTCTCGCGACGGCTCCGCCCGCTACTGCAGCCGTTTCCGGGGTACAGACCGAAACAGCCAGGCGCCAAAAAACGTTTGATTATAGGGCAAAAGTCGAAACCGCCCGACTTGCCTTGAGAGAGCCCGAGCCATTGCGCGCGGTTGGACGCGCCGCAGAGCTCAAGGACGCATCACCATCGGATGAGCGTCAATGTCGGATCGAAATGAGGGAGTCGACGCCGTACGCTTGCGCGAGACTGGACAGTCCCGCAGGGAGGTTGACGATGACAAGCGGCGTGCCGCGTGCGCTCGCCGCGCGCTGCCAAGCGAGCAGCACGGCGAGCGCCGACGAATCGAACTGCGTGAGCGGCGCGCAATCGACGGCCGTCGCCCCGCCGCCGATGCGCGCAAGCCCCGCCGCGAGCGCGGCTTTTGCGCTCTCGTGGGTCAGCGTGGCGCCCGTTTCGAACGTATTGGCCGACGTGCTCACCGGCGCGCTTGCAAGATTGTTCACGACTGTTTGCCGCTTGCGAGTTGCTGGTTGCGCGCCGTGAGGAACTGGATCAGGCCATCGACGCCGCTCTTCTGGATCTGCTCGTTGAACTGCTGCTGGTACGCCTGGATCAGCCATGCGCCGAGCACGTTCAGGTCATACACGCGCCAGCCTTGCGGCGTCTTGTACAGGCGATAGTCGAGTTCGACGGGCGAGCCGTTGTTCATCACGACCGAGCGCACGACCACGTCGGTGTCGTCGGGGTTTGCGCGGAACGGCTTGTACTGGATCTGCTGGTCCTTCACCTGGGCCAGCGCGCCCGAATACGTGCGGATCAGCAGCGTCTTGAACTGCTCGACGACGGCGTCCTGCTGCTCAGGCGTCGCGGTGCGCCAGTTGCGGCCCATCGCCAGTTGCGTCGTGCGGCGGAAGTCCGTGTACGGCAGAATTTTTTCGTTCACCAGCTTCGTGACGGCCGAGATATTGCCGCTCTGGATCGTCTTGTCGGCACGCACGGCGTCGATCACCTGCTGTGTGACCGTCTTGACTAACGCGTCCGGGTTGCTGGAATCCACGGTTTGCGCGGACGCCACGCTACCGAACGCAAACAGCGCTGCAAAAAACGGGATGTAGAAGAAGAATTTTTTCATTTCCAGTCCTGCAAAAAAAATAAGCTTAGCGTTGGAGGCGACAATATCACGCCAGTTCAGCCGCAATCCACGCCCAAACTGCGAGAGTCGTATCCGAGTGTTACGGCAGACGGATAGACAACTCTCGCAACTGGCATTCCTTATCGCAGCTTCAGCGACGGGTAGCCGAAGTGCGCGGGCGGCACGATCTGGCCCGCCGGGACCGTCGGCGGCGCTGGTGTGCTGGAGGCGGGCTCGGCAGCGCCCGGTGTCGCGCCAGAAGCCGGTTCCGGCGCCGATGCGGGCGCCGGCGTGGCGGGCGCGGCGCCACCCGGCACGGGTGCGGGCGTTGCCGCCGCGCCGCCGTCGACATCCTCATATTTTGGCAGCGGCGCTTCGCTGCCGTAGTCCGGCAGACCCGTCGACGCACTGCCGTCCGACAGCAGATAACGGCGACGCTGCAGATAGGCGTTGCGCACGAACGAGTACTTGTCGAGCGCCGCGCCTTCGAGCACGTCGCTCGCGTTCAGCAGGTTCGCGCGCGTGTTGATCAGGTTCAGGCCGTAGAGCGCCCAGCTCACGCTATCCGGCTTCACATACGTCAGCGGATTGATGAAGTAGTTGCCCACGATGCCCACGCCGTCACGCACCGTGCTCGGCCCGAACAGCGGCAGCACGAGATACGGCCCCGCCGGCACGCCATAGTGGCCGAGCGTCAAGCCGAAGTCGTTGTCGTGCTTCGGCAGCTTCGCGATCGTCGCGACATCGAACAGGCCGCCGACACCGAAGATCGTGTTGATCACGATACGCATGATGTCCGACACGCCATCGGCGATCTTCAGTTGCAGCAGGTTGTTCGCTGCGATGTACACGTCCCCGATATTCGAGAAGAAGTTCGTCACGCTGTCGCGAACCGGTTGCGGCGTGACGAACACGTAGCCCTTCGCGACGGGTTTCACGGCGTATTTGTCAACCGTGTCGTTGAACGTGAAGATCGTGCGGTTGAAGCCTTCGAGCGGATCTTCCTTCGTGGGGTTCTGAACGGTTGCACAGCCGGCGAGCGTTGCCGCCGCCAGCGCGAGCGCCGCGACACGTAGGCGCGTCGTCTTCATTTGTTGTTCTCCTTATTGACCGGATGCGCCAGACGCAGCGGCAGCCGGCGCTGCCGGCGCGGGCGCCGCGCCCGCGGACCCGCCCGGCTTGGCCCCACCCGCATCCGCTGCCTTGCTATACAAAAACTGTCCGATCAGATTCTCGAGGACGATGGCCGACTGGGTCATCGAAATCGTGTCGCCGGCCTTTAGCATTTCGGTGTCGCCACCCGGTTCGAGGCCGATGTATTGCTCGCCCAGCAGACCCGACGTCAGGATCTTCGCGGACGTGTCCTTCGGAAACTGATACTGCTTGTCGAGATCGAGCGTCACGAGCGCCTGATACGAATTGCTGTCGAAGCCGATCGACGCCACGCGGCCCACCGTCACGCCCGCGCTCTTGACGGGCGCGCGCACCTTGAGGCCGCCGATATTATCGAATTTCAGCTTGACGGGATACGTCGCCTGAAACGACAGCGAGCTCATGTTGCCGGCCTTCAGCGCGAGAAACAGCAGCGCAATGAACCCCAGCACCACGAACAGACCGACCCAGAAATCGAGAGCAGTTTTTTTCATCGTCATCCCAAAGAGAATCTGTCGCTGCGGCGTGACATCCGGGCGGCGCTGCTCGTCTTCGCGCGCCGCGCCGCGGACCACTCCGCGCAAGTCGTAATACCGCTTAGCTGAACATCAGCGCGGTCAGCAGGAAATCGAGACCGAGTACCGCGAGCGATGCATAGACGACGGTTTTCGTCGTCGCGCGCGACACGCCTTCCGGCGTGGGCTTCGCTTCGTAGCCCTGGTAGAGCGCGATGAACGTCACCGCGAAGCCGAACACGATACTCTTGATCACGCCGTTGCCGACATCGCGATACGCGTCGACGCCGCCCTGCATCTGCGACCAGAACGCGCCCGCATCGACGCCGATCATCAGCACGCCCACGACATAGCCGCCGATCACACCGACCGCACTGAAAATCGCGGCGAGAATCGGCATCGAAACGATGCCCGCCCACATGCGCGGCGCGACGACCACTTTCAGCGGATCGACGGCCATCATTTCCATGGCGGTCAGTTGCTCGCCCGCCTTCATCAGGCCGATCTCGGCCGTGAGCGACGTGCCCGCGCGCCCGGCGAACAGCAGCGCCGTCACGACGGGCCCCAGCTCGCGCACGAGCGACAGCGCGACGAGCAGGCCGAGCGCCTGTTCGGAGCCGTAGCGATTGAGCGTGTAATAGCCCTGCAGACCCAGCACGAAGCCGACGAACAGCCCCGACACCGCGATGATCACCAGCGAATAGTTACCGACGAAGTGGATCTGCTTCGTGACAAGACGCGGACGGCGCAGCAGCGGAAAAAATTCAAGGACGAGGCGCACGAACATGCGCGTCGCGTAACCCGTCTGTCCGAGCCCGCAAATGACGAAACGGCCGATGCTGCTGATCATGCGCGACCTCCGCCGATGCCGAAGTCCGCCGCAAGCGGCGTGCTGCTCGGATAGTGAAATTTGAACGGGCCGTCGGGCGTGCCGTCGATGAACTGGCGCACGGTCGGATCGGCCGATGCGCGCAGCTCGGCGGGCGTGCCTTCGGCGAGCACGCCGCCGTTTGCGAGAAAGTAGACGTAGTCGGCGATCGCGAACGATTCGGGCACGTCATGCGTCACCAGAATCGACGTGGCGCCGAGCGCCTGGTTGAGCGCGCGGATCAGGTTCGCGGTGATGCCGAGCGAGATCGGGTCGAGACCGGCGAAGGGCTCGTCGTACATCATCAGTTCGGGGTCGAGCGCAATCGCGCGGGCCAGCGCCACGCGCCGCGCCATGCCGCCAGAGATCTGCGACGGCGCGAGATCGCGCGCGCCGCGCAGGCCGACCGCGTTGAGCTTCATCAGCACGAGATCGCGGATCAGTTCCTCAGGGAGATCGGTATGCTCGCGCAGCGCGAAGGCGACGTTCTCGAACACCGACATGTCGGTGAAGAGCGCGCCGAACTGGAACAGCATGCCCATCTTGCGGCGCAATGCGTACAGGCCCTCGCGCGTCTGTGCGCCGATGTCCTGTCCGTGGAACAGCACCTGCCCGCGATTTGCGCGCACGAGGCCGCCGATCAGCCGCAGCACGGTGGTCTTCCCGCACCCTGAGCCGCCCATCACCGCGACCACCTGGCCGCGTTTGAAGCGCAGATTCAGATTCGACAGGACAAGGCGCTCGTCGCCATAGCCGAAGTCGACGTCGCGCAGCTCAAGGAGGGTCTCAGAAGAGGATGGCACGAAACTGACAGTTCTTTTACACGGAAGGCCGAATTATAGGGCCTTCGTGCAAACCCTGCCTTGACGACGCTAACGATTTAACTTTTATAAACTTTTCTGAATCTTGCGTTGCGCAAACGCCTGCTGTAATGCGTCTACGGCGGAGGCGGGATCGGCTGCTTCCGTCACCGCGCGCACGACGGCCGCGCTTTTCACGCCCGTGGCGAGCACTTGCGGCAGCACCTCGCCGCTGATTCCACCGATCGCGACGAGCGGCACGACCCCATCCAGCAGTTTCACGTAGCGCGCGAGCCTCGCCAGACCTTGCGGCGCCGTCGGCATCACCTTGGTCGTCGTCGGGAACACGGCGCCCAGCGCGATGTAGCTCGGACGGAAATGCAGCGCCGTCAACATCTCATAGTAACCGTGCGTCGACAGGCCCAGGCGCAAGCCAGCCGCCGCGAGCGCGTGCAGATCGGCCGTATGCACGTCTTCCTGGCCGAGGTGCACGCCGTACGCGCACGCGTCGATGGCGGCTTGCCAGTGATCGTTGATGAAGACCTGCGCGTCGTGCTCACGTCCCGCCGCGACGGAGCGCGTGATTTCCTCTTTCAGTTCGCCTGGCTGCGCCGACTTGCGGCGCAACTGCACCGTCTTCACGCCGAAGCCCGTCACGCGTTCGACCCAATCCGCTGTCGGCAGCACCGCGTAAAGGCCGAGTGCATCGGGACATGCGGCGAACGGTTGCGCGGGCGCATCCGGCAAGCCCGCGATGCGCGGAAAGCGCGACAGGTCGCATGGCCACGCATCGGCGGCTCTCGTCTCGTCGCCGTCGCGCCAGGCGAGCGCGAGCACCAGCGCGTCATGCGGATCGAATCCGCAGTCGAGGAACGCCGCCAGCGCGGCGATCCAGTCTTCGGGAAGATGACCTTCGAGCTGATAGCGCACGCCGCCCAGATGCAGCACCGCACGGCCCGCCGCCGCTTCGATCACGCCCGCGCCCTGCGTGAGCCAGCGCGCGATCCGCGCGACGTGCTGTCCGTCGTGCTGTAAAGCGCGCGGCGAATCGGCTATGACGATCAGGTCACCGCCATTCGCATCGTCGGGCGCCGTCAGGCAGATGCGCCAGTTCACATGCGTCGGCGGCCAGTCTCCCAGCCGGGCGCGGATACGCTCGGCGGCTTCCATGAGTTCGTCGGCGGGCGGCCAGAACAGGTCGCGGCCCGCGAGTTTGAGGGTGTCCGTCATGCCGCGGCGCTCCCATCCTGGTGCCAGAACGGCATGCCGACAACGGGCGTGCTCGCGTGGGCGGTTTCACGTTCGGCCATCGGGCCAGCCAGATACGCCTCGCGGCCCGCTTCGACGCCCATCGCGAACGCCCGCGCCATCGTTTCGGGGTGTGTGGCCTGCGAGACAGCCGTGTTCAACAGCACGCCGTCGAAGCCCCACTCCATCACCTGGCACGCATGCGACGGCACGCCCAGACCCGCGTCGACGATCAACGGCACGTCGGGCAGACGCTCGCGCAGCACGCGCAGACCGTACGGATTCACGACACCCTTGCCGGTGCCGATCGGCGCGCCCCACGGCATCAGCGCTTCACAGCCGGCGTCGAGCAGACGGCGGCCGATCACGAGGTCTTCCGTGCAATACGGCAGCACCTTGAAGCCGTCCTTCACGAGTTGCGCCGCCGCTTCGATCAGCCCAACGGGGTCGGGCTGCAGCGTATAGTCGTCGCCGATCAGTTCGAGCTTGATCCAGTCAGTATCGAAGACCTCGCGGGCCATATGCGCGGTCGTGACCGCCTCGCCTACCGTCTGGCAGCCCGCCGTGTTCGGCAGGAGCGGTACGCGATGGCGCTTGAGCAGATCGAAGAAGCCGGCTTGCGCGCCGCCCTCGCTCATCTGCCGGCGCAGCGCGACGGTCACCATGCCGGGCTTCGACGCCGTGATCGAATCCGACAGCGACTGCAGCGACGGATAGCGCGACGTGCCCAGCAGCACGCGGCTCTGAAAGGTCTCGCCGTAGAGCGTGAGCGCGTCGGCGGGAGCGTTCGCGTGAGAGTTCATGTGTGAGTCCTTGGCTTAGGTCACTTGTCTCGGCGTCGCGTGGCGGATCAGCCGCCTGCGACGGGATGCACGACGTCGAGCTTGTCGCCCGCCTGCAATGCGCGCGCCGCATGCTGCGCGCGCGCGACGAAATTGCCGTTCAGCGCGACGGCGAACGGCGGCCGCGCGCCGTACGCGCTGAGCGCATCGGCGACGGTCGCGCCTTCGGGCAGCGACAACGGTTTCTGATTGATCTGGATATCCATGTCTTCTGGTTCAAACGTTGAGTGTTGCGGACCGCTCGCGGTCGAGCTGGAAGAGTTCGCTCCAGCGCGCGTTGCGCTGCCATTCGGCGAACGCATCGGCATCGGCGACGCGCCCATCCAGCAGCGCCGCCGAGAACCGCGCCGCTTCGCCCGCGACTTCCGGCGCGATCATGTAGCCGTGCCGGTACAGTCCGTTCACGCGCAGCGTACTGGCGCCGTCCCACAACAGCACGGGGCGATGGTCCGGCAGCGTCGGCCGGCATTGCGAATTCAGTTCGAGAATGCGCGCCTCGCCGAAACCCGGATGCACCGAAAACGCCGCGCTCAGCAATTCGAGCGCCGAGCGCACGCTGACGGGCGACATGTCCTCGCCCTCCACCTCCGTTGCACCGATCACATACAGGTCGTCCTGCTTCGGCGCGATATACAGCGGATAGCGCGGATGCAGCAGACGCACGGGGCGCGTCAGACCGACGCCGGGTGCGTGCACGCGCGCGACTTCGCCGCGAATGCCCCGCAGCGTCGGCATGACAGGCTTCGCACCGAGCCCTCGGCAATCGATCGTGATCCGCGCGGCGGGCAACGCCCGATCGTCGACGGCCGTGTTCCAGTGCGTCTCGACGCCGCGCGCCGCCAGTCCCGCCGCCAGCGCAGTCAGCACCTGACGGTTGTCGAGCTGACCTTCGTGCGGCAGCAGCCAGCCTTGCGTGAAGCGGCCCGCGAGCGCGGGTTCGGCCGCGCCGACCTGCGCGCCCGCGAGCGCCACCAGCCCGCCGTCGAGCAGTTCGGCGGGTGCGTTCGCGCGCAGCCTGCGCTCGAACAGCGGCGCTTCGGCTCGATCGCTGTGGTGCCACACGATCAGCGAGCCGTTGCGCTGGAAGAACACGGGCTCCGGCAACTGCGCGAGCAGCGTCGGCCAGGTTTCCAGCGACGCCGCGCCGAGCCGCGTAATCAGCAGCTCCGCGCTGGCGGCTTCGGCGAGCGGCGCGAGCATCGCTGCCGCGACCCACGCGGCCGCTTGCGAGCCGGCCGCGTCGCCCCGTTCGTAAAGCGCGACGCGGTGCCCATCGCCCGCAAGCTGCCACGCGACGAGTCGCCCGCAGAGCCCGCCGCCGATCACGGCAAAATCCGGTTGAGCGGAAGATTTCATCGCCCGGCTCCCCAATGTGCCGCAGACGGCGCACCCACGGCAAAGCACCGCGCGAAACCGGCGGCCATGAAGCAAATAACTGAAGAATGAGCGGTCATCGAATCCTTTTCCGTACGGCTGACGTGCGCACGTACCCAAGGACGAAACCGGCGGGCAAGGCCGGCCGGGCATTGGGCGCTCACGGTTGGGTCCGGAACGCCACCCCGGCGGAAGGAGAACTTCCAGGAAAAACTTCCCGAAAACTTCCCGCGCCGGTATTACCCGGATCGGGTGCGAAGGGTTTCTCTCAGCCTCGCCGCAGTGACTGCCCGCGCACAAAGCACCCCTGTTTCGTCCGGACCATTAGACCATAAAAGCCGCGCGCGCCGCAAACCCGGGCAGACCGCAATCGGCGGGGGCTTATTTTTCTTCCAGGCGTGGTCTTGCCCGGCTCTGGCACAATGGCACGCGTCAATGCGGACTGGATGCCGCGCCGCTGCAAGCCCGCTGTCGGGTCTGCGCTGCGGGCTGAGGCGCGGTGTCGTGTCCGCTTAAGTTCAGATTAAGTCGCTGCCGGAACAATCGCAGCCCAGGCCGCGAATTCGACGGTGCGGGGCAGCAGTGCAACGCAGCCACGCAATGCGTCGGCGCCGCAGCTCGGCCGACCGTATGAAAGGATGCTTATGACCGACAACTCGACCAATCCCGCGGACATCACCGCGTGGGGCCTCATCAAGCCCTACTGGGTGTCCGAGGACCGATGGAAAGCGTGGGGCCTGCTCGCGCTCGTCATCGCGATGAACATGACGATGGTCGCGGCCAACGTCTGGTTCAACACCTGGCAGCGCACGTTCTTCGACGCGATCCAGCAATACAACTACCCCGTCTTCAAGTATTCGCTGCTGCAGTTCACCGTCATCGCGCTCGCGCTGATCCTGCTCGGCTCGTATCGGACGTACTTCCGCCAGATGCTCGAATTCCGCTGGCGGCAATGGCTCACCAACCGCTATCTGAACGAGTGGCTAGGCGACCGCGCGTACTACCGGATCGAACGCGACAATCTCGCCGACAACCCCGACCAGCGTGTGTCCGCCGACCTGCAAGGGTTGGCGAGTTCAACGCTTAATCTGTCGCTCGGCCTTCTGTCCACGACGGTCACGCTGTTCTCGTTCATCGTGATCTTGTGGAACCTGTCGGGTGCGCTCGCGTTTCAAGTGTTCGGCACCGAGGTCTCGATTCCCGGCTACATGGTGTGGGCGGCGCTGATCTACGCGGCGCTCGGCTCGTGGGTCACGCACAAGGTCAACCATCCCCTCGTGTCGATCAACTACCAGCAGCAGCGCGTCGAAGCGGACTTCCGTTTCTCGCTGATCCGCATCCGCGAGAACGCCGACCAGATCGCGCTGTATCAAGGCGAGCCCTCGGAAGAAAGAGCGCTCAAAGGCGTGTTCGGCCATATCCGTGACAACTGGCGTCTCATCATGCGCTTCACGCGGCGGTTCAATATCGTCGTCATCAGTTACTCGCAGCTGGCGATCGTGTTTCCGTACATCGCCGCCGCGCCGAAGTACTTCTCGAAGTCGATTTCGCTCGGCGTGTATCAGCAGGTGACGGGCGCGTTCGGGACGGTCAGCGATTCGTTCTCCTGGTTCATCAACAATTACGATTCGCTCGCCGAATGGCGCGCGACCGTCAACCGTCTGCGGGAATTCCATCGCGTGATGCGCTCGCAGCATCTGCACGAGTCGGTGGTCGAAGGCACGGCGCACGGCGGCATCAACATTCACCTGACCGACACCGATTCGATCGACGTGACGAACCTGCGGCTGCAGCGTCCGGACGGCGAGCCGATGGCGAACGTCGGCTCGTTCCGGATCTCGCCAAGATCGCGCTGGCTCGTGCGCGGTCCGTCGGGCGCGGGCAAGAGCACGCTGATGCGCACGCTCGCGGGCCTGTGGCCGTTCGGCGAAGGCACGATCGAGATGCCCGCGGGCGCAAGGCTGCTGTTCATTCCGCAGCGCAGCTATTTGCCGATCGGCACGCTGAAGTCGGCGCTCTGCTATCCGTCCGATGCGTCCGCCTATTCCGACGAAGCGTGCCGTGAAGCGCTCAACGTCTGCCGTCTCGCGGAGTTCGCGGGCCGGCTCGGCGAGTCGGCGCATTGGGAGCGCTCGCTGTCGCCGGGCGAACAGCAGCGGCTCGCCGCAGCGCGCGCGCTGCTGCAGAAGCCGGACTTCCTGTTCCTCGACGAAGCGACGAGCGCGCTCGATCCCGACAACGAAAGCATCATCTACAACGCGCTGATCGAGCGTCTGCCGGGTGCGGCGATTGTCAGCGTCGCGCATCGCAAGACGCTCGAAGCGTTCCACGATCAGACGCTGTTCATCGAGCGCGCCGTGGAGCGCGTGGCCGCATGAGCGGCGCCGCGTTCGAGCGCGCCGTGCTGATCACGGGCGCGGGCTCCGGCATCGGCGCCGCGCTCGCCCGGCGCATCGCGGCGCCGCGTGTCGCGCTGATGCTGCATGCGCGCGGCGCGGACGCAGCCTCGCGCGAGCGGCTCGAGAACGTCGCGGCCGACTGCGCATCGCGCGGCGCGACGTGTTCGACGGTGTTGGGCGACCTCGCCGAGCGCGGCGCGCCCGAACACGCGGTCCATCAGACGCTCGCGCAATTCGGCGCGCTCGATCAGATCGTGGCCAACGCGGGACACGCGCAACGTCAATCGATCGGCGCGCTCGATTTCGAAGCGCTCGCCGAATCGTTCGCGGCGGTGCCCGCCGCGTTCGCCGCGCTCGTCAGACGCGCGGCGCCTGCACTCGAAACATCGAAGCGCGGACGCGTCGTCGCCGTGAGTTCGTTTGTCGCGCATCGCTATCGCGCGGACTCGCCGTTTGCGGCGACGGCCGCCGCGAAAGCCGCGCTCGAATCGCTGGCGAAAACGGCGGCGGCGGAATTCGCGCCGCACGGCGTCACGGTGAACTGCGTCGCGCCGGGCTATACGCGCAAGGATCGCGGCCCGAGCGCGGACAACGCGCCGGCATGGGCGCGCGCGGCGGAGGCGACGCCGCTCGGACATGTCGCCGAGCCTGGCGACATCGCTGCACTGATCGTATTTCTGCTTTCCGACGAAGCACGACATATCACGGGGCAAGTGATTCACGTCGACGGCGGGCTGACGCTCGGTTGAACGAGGCGCGCGTTCGCCGCGCGTTACGCGCTGCCTGCACGCGCAACTTCCGGACAGAACGCTCGACCCGTTCGAAAGCATTTTCCAAGCGCGCGCGGTCCGTGTTTTGCGCACAGGTATTTCCAGCGACGATTGCATGGTGGGCCAGACGCTGCCCCGGGGCAGCCCGTGACGCATGTTCAACGTCACTGGAAATACCTGCCATGTCACGAGCATCTACAGATACTGGATCGCTTCGTCGCTAAACGAGTTGACAGGTCGATCGGCAGCGCGATCGATCATTAGACGTGCCGACGTGCAGTGTAATGACGCAAACACAACCACAGTGACATGTAGTAATCGGTAAGCATTTGGAATGCGGGCGCCCTGCCATGCGTTAATGCCATTTCACCGTTCGGCACGCTTTTTTGGCGACGCCGTGGCCCGCCGCCGAAGCCGACCGTAGAATACAAGCCACCCACGAACCGCCTGGATCAAAACAGCAATCAGCCCGCATGCGACCAAAGGAGAGGGGATGGCGTCATTTCAGTGGTTTTCAGAACTATCGACGCGCGAGCGGCGCACGCTCTACGCGGGCTTCGGCGGTTATGCCGTCGATGCGTTCGACTTCATGATCTACTCGTTCCTGATCCCGACGCTGATCGCGTCGTTGGGCATGTCGAAAAGCGAAGCGGGAATGATCGCGACGAGTTCGCTGATTTCGTCGGCGATGGGCGGCTGGCTCGCCGGCATACTCGCCGACCGCTACGGCCGCGTGCGCGTGCTGCAATGGACGATCGCGACCTTCGCGGTGTTCACCTGTCTGTCCGGCTTCACGAATGGCTTCTGGCAACTGCTGACGACGCGCACGCTGCAAGGCATCGGCTTTGGCGGAGAGTGGTCGGTGGTGACGATCATGATGGCCGAGACGATCCGCTCGCCGCAGCATCGCGCGAAAGCCGTCGGCACCGTGCAAAGCAGCTGGTCGTTCGGCTGGGCGGCGGCCGCGATCCTCTACTGGGCGTTCTTCGCGCTGCTGCCCGAAGAATACGCATGGCGCGCATGCTTCTGGATCGGCATCGTGCCTGCGCTGTGGATCATCTATATCCGCCGCAACGTCAGCGATCCCGACATCTACGTGGCCACGCGCCGCGCGCGCGACAGCGGCTTTGACACGTCCCGTTTCCTGCAGATCTTCTCGCCCGGGTATCTGAAGACCACGATCCTCGGCAGCCTGCTGTGCAGCGGCATGCTGGGCGGCTACTACGCGATCACGACCTGGTTGCCGACGTACCTGAAAACCGTGCGTCATCTGTCCGTGTTCAATACGAGCGGCTACCTCGTCGTGCTGATCGTCGGCTCGTTCACGGGGTATATCGTCGGGGCGATTCTCTCCGACAAGATTGGACGCCGTGCTTCGTTCATCCTGTTCGCCATCGGCTCGTTCCTGCTCGGCATGGCCTACACGATGCTGCCCATCACCGACGGCGCAATGCTGCTGCTCGGCTTTCCGCTCGGCATCGTCGTGCAAGGTATATTCGCGGGCGTCGGCGCGTATCTGTCCGAGCTGTATCCGAACGCGATCCGCGGCTCGGGGCAAGGCTTCTGCTACAACCTCGGGCGCGGCATCGGCTCGTTCTTTCCGATTCTGGTCGGCACGCTGTCCCAAACGATGACGCTCGTGAAAGCAATCGGCATCGTCGCGGGTTCGGGCTATCTGCTGGTGGTCGTCGCGGCGCTCGCGCTGCCGGAGACAAGAGGCAAGTCGCTCACGGCAGACACCGCCGAGCACACGGAATCGGCCGTGCAATAACGCTTCACACTCCATGCATACGATCGTTCTCGGTGGCGGCATCATCGGCGTCGCCACCGCCTTCTACCTGCGCGAGCGCGGCTGCGAGGTCACCGTGATCGAGCGCGAATCCGACGTCGCGCTCGCGACGAGCTTCGGCAATGCCGGCGTGATCGCGCCCGGCTACGTGACGCCGTGGGCCGCGCCGGGCATGCCGTTGAAGATCCTGAAGTATCTGTTCAAGCCCGCTTCGCCGCTGATCTTCCAGCCGACGCTCGATACGGCGCAATGGCGCTGGATTGCGCGCTGGCTGCGCGAATGCGATATAGCGCGCTTTCGCGTCAACAAGCAGCGAATGCAGCGCGTCGCGTACTACAGCCGTGAATGTCTGCGCGAGTTTCGCGGGCGACATCCGTTCGAATACGGACGCAGCCAGGGCTATCTGCAACTCTTTCGTACGGCCTTCGACATCGAGCTCGCGCAGCCCGCGCTGGCCGTGCTGCGCGACGCGGGCATCAAGCATCGCGAAGTGAGCGCGGACGAATGCATCGCGATCGAGCCCGGGCTGCGCTGGGCTCGTCAAGCGCCGCTGAGCGGCCTCTATCTGCCCGATGACGAAGCAGGCGACTGCGCGCGCTTCACCCGTGAACTGCGTGCGATCTGCGAGGCGAACGGCGTGCACTTTCGTTTCGACACGCGGGTGGCGGCGCTCGACGTGCGGGGCGGCGCCGCGCATGGCGTGCATGTGGAAAGCGCGGTGGGCAGCGAGACGCTGGTCGCGAATGCGGTGATCGTGGCGGCGGGTGTCGATAGCGCGGAACTGCTCGCGCCGCTCGGCGTGAAAGTGCCGCTGTATCCGGTGAAAGGCTACTCGGCGACGTTGCAGATCGTCGATGACGAAAAGTCGCCGCGCGCCGCATTGATGGACGAATCGCTGAAGACGGCGATCACACGCTTCGGGCCGAATCTGCGCGTCGCTGGCACGGCCGAGCTTGGCGACCGCCGGGCGACGCTGCGCGAGCAGGCGCTGCAGACGCTGATGAAAGTGCTCGACGACTGGTTCCCGCACGCGACGGCGCCTTCATCGGCGCAATTCTGGGTCGGCCGCCGTCCGATGACGCCAGACGGCGCGCCGCTGCTCGGACCTTGCGGCATCGATAGGCTGTGGATCAATCTCGGACACGGCTCGACGGGCTGGGCGATGTCGCTGGGATCGGGGCGCGTGGTCGCCGACCTGATCACGCAACGCAAACCGGAGATCGATCTCGACGGACTGACGCTGGCGCGCTATCGCGCGTCGTGAGTCACGCGCGGGCTATGCCGCGCGTCATGCGTAGACGACGGGCACGCTCGCCAGCGACCGGTAGCGCGCGCCATTGCGGGCCAGCGTGCTCGAATACAGCGTCAGCGACTCGAAGCGCGCGATGAGTTCGGTGTGCAGATCAGCGGCGGGGCCGACTGCTGCCGCGTCGTGCCGGTAGCGCGCAAGCGTCACATGCGGGCGGAACGTGCGGGCGTCGACGGGCAAGCCGAGAGCGATCATCGACGAACGCACGCGCCAATCCAGCGCGACGAATTCATCGGACATCGCCAGCGTGGCGACCGTCAGGCGCGGATGCGACGCGCGCGGCCAGTGTTCGATCTTTGTGACGGGCGACGGATTAAGCGGCACCGTCTCGCGCGTCATCGCGTCGATCAATGCCGCGCTCAGTTCGTACGGCAGCACGCCGATAAACGTCACGGTCAGATGCAATTGTTCGTAGGGCACGCGGCGCGCCATCGTCGGGACGGGGATTGCCGAGAGCGCATCGCGGGTGGCCTCGTCGGGCACGAGCGCGATGAAACAGCGCTGATAATCGTGATGGGGCGCCGCTTCGCTGTTCGCGGATCCAATATCGACGGGCGTTGCGGTGCTTTCTGGTTCTTCCGGATCAGGCTGCGGATCGGTGCGTTGCATCGTTGGGTCTCCCGGGCGTGTTCCTGCTTCAATGGGAGATTAGCGCGATATGGGATGCAGTGCTTTGGGTTGCTTTGGTTTGCTTTGGGTTTTTCCCGCGCGGGCATCCGCGATGTGGTTCGCCTTGCCCTTTCGCTGGCATCCGCGATGCGTTTTGTTTTGCCGCTATCGCTGGCATCCGCGATGCGCCTCGCGGCGCGGGCGTTGCCCCTGTGCGGGGCGGCACTTACTTTCTTTGCCGCCGCAAAGAAAGTAAGCAAAG
>NZ_JAGIPX010000060.1:171-49226 GCF_017814945.1 Paraburkholderia sp. LEh10 | reverse complement strand
TCGTGAATCGGCATGCCGCCGTTATTGAGGATCTCGATCTTGCGCGGATCGACGTCGAGGCAGAAGACGTCGTTGCCAACTTCGGCAAGACATGCGCCCGTGACGAGACCTACGTAACCCGTGCCGATAATGGTGATTTTCATACGCTTTCCGGTAGGTGATGCCGGTTCAATGTTCGATGCTTCAGTGGCGCGCGATGGCGTGGTATCCGCATTCATGCGCGTTCATGCACGTTCATCCGCGTCCTTTATGGGCGCCGCGCATCAGCTCGATGCGGTGATCGGCTCGACGCGGCGCGGCGCATAGGTTTCCCAACCGCTGCAGCCGGGACACTGCCAATAGAAGAGCCGCGCCCGGAAGCCGCAATTCTGGCACGTGTACCGTGGCAGATTTTTGGTGCGCTGGCGAATCAACGTGCGCATCAGTTCCAGTTCGCTGCGGCGCGGCTCTTCGGCCACCGCCTGTTGCGCCTCGAGCAGGCGTGTCATGCCGGCGAGATTCGGCGACTTCTGCATCTGTGTGCGCGCCAGCGCGTGGGCGGCCTCGGGGCCGCGCAACGCCGATACGTACTGATACGCGACGTCCAGTAGATCATTAGACGGATAGCGATCGACCCAGGTCGTCAGCAAATCCGCGCCCTCTTCCTGACGTCCGAGCGCTTCGTATCCCTTCATCACCTTCTCGGCGACGAGGGGCAGATACGCCGCATTCTGCTCCTCGACATGGAACCACTGCTCGATCGCCTTCTCGTGCTGGCCAGCCGCCGCATCGACATCGCCGAACAGAATCGTCGCGCGCACATTCTGCGGATGCGCCTTCAGCGCGAGATCCAGCTGACGCCGTGCTTCGTCGGGGTTCTTCTGCTGCAGCGCTTCCTGCGCGAGTTCGCAATGAAAATGGCCGATTTCCTTGTCGAGCGACTCGGCACCCATCGTTTCGAGCCGGCGCGCGGTGTCGATCGATTTGATCCAGTCTTTCTCGATCTGGTAGATCGTCAAGAGCGCGCGCTGGGCGCCGAGTGCGTAGTCGCCCGTTTGCAGCGCCTTGAACGTCTCTTCCGCGCGGTCCAGCAAACCCGCCTTGAGAAAATCCTGTCCGAGTTCAAACAATGCGTGATCGCGCTCGCTGACAGGCAGGTCCGCCCGGCTCAACAGGTTTTGATGCACGCGAATCGCGCGATCTGTTTCGCCTCGCCGGCGAAACAGGTTGCCGAGCGCGAAGTGCAGTTCGATCGTTTCCGGATCGAGTTTGACGACTTCGATGAAGGCGTCGATCGCCTGGTCCGGTTGCTCGTTCAACAGAAAGTTTAGTCCGCGAAAATACGAACGCGGCAGATTGGCGCTTTCGGAAAGGAGCGCCTTCAGGTCATAACGCGCGGCCACCCAACCGAACGCGAACGCGACGGGTATGACGAGCAGCCACCAGAGGTCTAGATCCATGCGAATGTGCGGAGTGCGAAGGAGGCCGCGCGCTCAACGCACACGGCAAAAAAGCTAGATGAGCGGGGGCATCGGCGGCTCTTCGACGGCGACGGGCGTTTCGCGCGCCACGCGCAGCTCACGCTTGAGGCGGCCGTTTTCCATCCGCAGCCGGAACATCGCCGGCAACGACGATACCAGCCCAGCCAGCAGACCCACCACGAAGAACGCCAGTCCGATCAGAATCAAAGGTGCCTGCCACGAATACCCGGCGAGGAAATTCAGCGTAGCGCTTTGCGTATTGGACAGTGCGAGCACCAGCAACAGCACGAACACCAGCACGCGAATCAGCCAGACGATAAATTTCATGTAGTGATCTCTTGACGGCAGTTGCGGGATGACGCCGGCCAAATGGCGCATCGCGCCACGGTGCTTGCCCACGCCGAAGTGCCCCGTATTGTAAATGAACCCTATCGCGACTGGCACAGGCATGCGGCGGCCGACGCCTTACTGTCGTTTAAGGGCGGGAAAATCGTGTGCGGGTGTGCGCTCGGACGTGGACACTCGAACGGCGCGCTTGAACGGAGCGTTCATACGCACGCCGCCCCTCGCCATTCCACACTGCGGACGAAAAAAAAGCGCCCTGGGGCGCTTTTTCCGGTCATTGCCGTCTGACTGACGTAGCCACCGGCGAGCTTCAACCTGAACTGCGGAATATCCAACAGAGCCGGCTTAAAGATCGTCGTCCGGGGTTTCGGCTTTCAACGGCTCGCCCGCGCGACGATCCACGCGCTCGCGCAGTTCCTTGCCGGGCTTGAAGTGCGGCACATACTTCTCGGGCACCAACACCTTTTCGCCCGACTTCGGGTTGCGCCCGACGCGGGATGGACGGCGGTTCAGGCCGAAGCTGCCGAAGCCGCGAATTTCGATGCGATGGCCGTTCGCCAGAGCGTCCGACATCGCATCGAGCATCGTCTTCACCGCGAAATCCGCATCCTTGAGGACAAGTTGCGGAAATCGCGTAGCCAGCTGGGCGACCAATTCCGATTTGGTCATACTGCAGCAGACCCCTTAAGGCTTACTGGTTCTGGCCGTCGAGCTTGGCCTTCAGCAGCGCGCCCAGGTTGGTCGTGCCGCTTGCTGCCGAGCTGCTGTCAGCTTGCAGGCCGCGCATCGCTTCCTGCTGCTCAGCCGAGTCCTTTGCCTTGATCGACAGGTTGATGCCGCGCGACTTGCGGTCGATGTTGATGATCATCGCATTGACCTTGTCGCCTTCCTTCAGCACGTTGCGAGCGTCTTCCACGCGGTCTTGCGCGATTTCCGAAGCGCGCAGGTAGCCTTCGACGTCAGCCGTCAGCTGAACCACAGCACCCTTCGCGTCAACCGCCTTGACTACGCCGTCAACGATCGAACCCTTGTCGTTCATTGCAACGAAGTTGCTGAACGGGTCGCCTTCGAGCTGCTTGATACCCAGCGAGATGCGCTCCTTCTCGACGTCGATGCCGAGAACGATCGCTTCCACTTCGTCGCCCTTCTTGTACTTGCGAACAGCTTCTTCGCCCGTTTCGCTCCACGACAGGTCCGACAGGTGAACCAGACCGTCGATGCCGCCAGGCAGACCGATGAACACGCCGAAGTCGGTGATCGACTTGATTGCGCCCTGGATCTTGTCGCCCTTCTTGAAGTTGCGGCTGAAGTCGTCCCACGGATTCGGCTTGCACTGCTTCATGCCGAGGCTAATACGGCGGCGGTCTTCGTCGATTTCGAGAACCATGACTTCGACTTCGTCGCCCAGCTGGACAACCTTCGACGGAGCAACGTTCTTGTTCGTCCAGTCCATTTCCGATACGTGGACGAGGCCTTCGATGCCCGACTCGACTTCAACGAACGCACCGTAGTCGGTGATGTTCGTGACCTTGCCGAACAGGCGCGTGCCCGACGGGTAACGGCGCGAGATGCCTTCCCACGGATCGTCGCCCAGTTGCTTGATACCGAGCGAGACGCGGTTCTTTTCCTGGTCGAACTTGAGGATCTTTGCCGTGACTTCCTGGCCAACCGACAGAACTTCGCTCGGATGACGCACGCGACGCCATGCGATGTCCGTAATGTGCAGCAGGCCGTCGATGCCGCCGAGGTCCACGAACGCGCCGTAGTCGGTGATGTTCTTGACCACGCCTTCGACGATCGCGCCTTCCTTCAGCGTTTCGAGCAGCTTTGCGCGCTCTTCGCCTTGCGTCGCCTCGATGACGGCGCGGCGCGACAGCACGACGTTGTTACGCTTGCGGTCCAGCTTGATGACGCGGAATTCCAGCGTCTTGCCTTCGTACGGCGTCGTGTCCTTGACAGGGCGCGTGTCGACCAGCGAGCCCGGCAGGAATGCACGGATGCCATTGACCATGACGGTCATGCCGCCCTTGACCTTGCCCGTGATCGTGCCCGTCACGAGTTCGTTGTTGTCGAGGGCCTTTTCCAGCGACAGCCACGAAGCCAGACGCTTCGCCTTGTCGCGCGACAGGATGGTGTCGCCATAGCCGTTTTCCAGCGCGTCGATCGCGACGGAAACGAAGTCGCCCGCCTGCACTTCTACCTCGCCCGCGTCATTCAGGAACTCTTCGAGCGGGATGTAGGCTTCGGACTTGAGACCAGCGTTGACGACCACGAAGTTGTGGTCGACACGCACGACTTCGGCGGAGATCACTTCGCCAGCGCGCATGTCTTGCTTGGTCAGCGACTCTTCGAACAGAGCCGCAAAAGATTCGGTATTCGGGGTAGAGGTTTGCAGGTCGGACATAAAAATCTGAATTTGCATGGTCTTCGCAGCGTCAGGTGAACCACCACGGTTCAGCACTACGGCAAAGGAGCGAAAGCCATACGGGGTTAAGGGTTAAACAATCGCTTCGCGCCCAATGGCGAAGCACCAGCACAACAACAAAAAACACTTCGATGCGTACTTGCCGCGTTCAGCTTTGCGGAACCAGCGCCCGGTACCACTGCACCACCTGTTCGACCGCCTGGTCGACCGACAATGCTGAGGTGTCGAGAAGCTGCGCATCTGCTGCGGGCTTGAGCGGCGCGGCTGCGCGCTTGCTGTCGCGCTCGTCGCGTTCACGCAAATCCCGGAGCAAGTCATCCATATTAGCAGAAAATCCTTTTTGGATCAATTGCTTATGCCGGCGGGCCGCGCGCGCCTCGACGCTGGCCGTCAAAAACACCTTCAGCATCGCATCCGGGAAGATCACGGTGCCCATGTCGCGGCCGTCCGCGACGAGGCCGGGCAGCTTGCGGAAAGCCCGCTGACGGGCCACCAGCGCGGCTCTGACCGGCGCATGGACGGCGATCGCCGACGCCCGGTTGCCAATTTCCTCGGCGCGAATGTCCGTCGAGACATCGACGCCATCGAGCTGCGCAATGCCCTCGCGAAACGTGATGTGGAGGTCGCCAACCAGTTTTGCAAGCGCGTCGGCATCGTCGGCGGCAATCTTGTAGCGCACGCTCGCGAGCGCGGCGAGCCGGTACAGCGCGCCGCTGTCCAGCAGGTGGAAGCCGAGTTCGGCGGCGACCAGCGCGGCTACCGTGCCTTTGCCGGATGCGGTCGGGCCGTCGATCGTGATGACGGGCGTCTGGTGAAAGGGACGAGTCGGTTTCATCTAGAAAGTCGCCCGTCGAAACGGGCGGCGGATGTTGTCAGTGCGGTCAGGGTTGAGCGAGCGCAAGAAAGCGCTCGAAATAATCGGGGAACGTCTTGCCGACGCATTTCGGGTCGTTGATCCGCACGGGGACGCCGCCGAGGCTCACCAGCGAGAAGCACATCGCCATCCGGTGATCGTCGTACGTGTCGATGGCGGCGTTCGGCGTCAGTCTTTCTGGCGGCGTGACGACGAGGAAATCTTCGCCCTCCTGCACCTTCGCGCCGACCTTGCGCAGTTCCGTCGCCATTGCAGCAATCCGGTCGGTTTCCTTCACCCGCCAGCTCGCGATGTTGCGCAGCGTCGTCGTGCCGTCCGCGAACAGCGCGGCGACGGCGATCGTCATCGCCGCGTCCGGAATCAGGTTGAAGTCCATGTCGATCGGGTCGAGCTTGCCGTGGTCGTTGCCGACGCCGCGCACCTCGATCCAGTCGTCGCCCATCGTCACGTTCGCGCCCATCTTCGTCAGCGCCGTCGCGAAACCGACGTCGCCCTGGATGCTCCCGCGCCCCACGCCTTCGACCCGCAGCGGCCCGCCGCCCAGCGCGCCCGCCGCGAGAAAATACGACGCCGACGACGCATCGCCTTCCACCATGATCCGGCCCGGCGACTGGTAACGCACGCCATTAGGAATGGTGAAACGCTCCCAGCCAAGCCGCTCGACCTTGATGCCGAAGCGCGCCATCAGCGCGATCGTGATCTCGATATATGGCTTCGAGATCAGTTCGCCTGCCACTTCGACAATCGTCTCGCCGCTTTCGGTCTTCACAAGCGGCAGCGTCATCAAGAGTGCCGTCAGAAACTGGCTCGACACGTCGCCGCGCACGCGGATGGGCGCATCGACGGAAATCTGCGCCGGACGGATGCGCAGCGGCGGAAAGCCTTCGTTTTCTTCGTAGTCGATCTTCGCGCCGATCTGCCGCAGCCCGTCGACGAGGTCGCCGATCGGCCGCTCGTGCATGCGCGGGACGCCGTGAATCCGATAGTCGCCGCCGTTCACGGCAAGCGCCGCCGTCAGCGGCCGCACCGCCGTGCCCGCGTTGCCGAGGAACAGATCCGCGCGCGCCGCGGGCAGCGCGCCGCGCGTGCCCGTGACGACGCAGGTGTCGCCGTCGCGCTTGAACTTCACGCCGAGCTTTTCGAGGGCGTCGAGCATCACGCGCGTGTCGTCGGAATCGAGCAGATTCGTGATCGTCGTCTCGCCTTCGGCCAACGCCGCGAGCAATAGCACGCGATTCGAGATGCTCTTCGAGCCAGGCAGACGGACCGTGCCGGACGCACGGGAAAATGGTCCGAGATCGAGGTGTTCCATGTGAATTCCAGTGTCCAGTTATTTCGACGCGTCGTCGTTTGCCGAACGCGCGGGCGACGGCTTCTGCGCCGCCTGTTGCGACGATGCAGCGCGCTCCTGCCACTCGCTGCGCGCCGTGCGCGAGCGCGCGAACACGGCTTCGAGCGTCGCGCCGTCGCTCGCTTCGATGGCCGTGCGCAAACGTGCAAGCACGGCCGTATAGCCGTCGATTTCGTCGAGCAGCGCCGCGCGGTTCGCCACGCACACGTCTCGCCACATTTCGGGGCTCGACGCGGCAATGCGCGTGAAGTCGCGGAAGCCACCCGCCGCGAACGAGAACTTCAGCGCGGCATCGGATGAATTAAGAATCTGCTCGACCAGCGCGAACGACAACACATGCGGCAGATGGCTGACGGACGCGAACACGTGGTCATGCTGCCCGGGGGGCATCGCGTGTACGCTGGCTCCCGTTGCGCGCCACATCGCGGCAACACGCTCGACGTCGGCGGGCGCATTCTCCGGCAGCGCGCACAGCACGACGTTGCGGTTCACGTACAGATCCGGCAGCGCCGCATCGACACCGCTCAGTTCGCGGCCCGCGATCGGATGGCCGGGCACGAACTGGCCGATGCGCTCGCCCAGGGCCGCGCGCGCGGCGTCGACGACGTCCGATTTAGTGCTGCCGGCATCGGTGACGATGGTCGATGAATCGAGAAACGGCGCGATGCGTTCCAGCAACGGTTGGGTCTGTGCGACGGGCGCCGCGAGCAGCACGACGTCGGCGCCTTCGAGCGCGTCGGGCAGCGCGGCGTCATCGGCCAGCGAAACACTTGCGTCGATCACGCCCAGTTCGAGCGCGCGTTGCGTCGATGACGGCGAGCGCCCCACGCCGATCACGCGCCGCTCGCCGCCGACGTCGCCGCGCTCGCGCAGCGCGCGCGCGAGCGACCCGCCGATCAGCCCGACGCCGAAAATCACCAGTTTGTCGAAAGAGAACGCAGCCACGTCAGTCACAGAAAAAACGCGCCTCGCTGTCCGTGAGGCGCGTGGATTGCATTGGAACGCTCAGGCCGTCGCCAGCGTCTTTTCGAGCGCCGCGATGAACGCCTCGTTTTCTTCCGGCAGGCCGATCGTCACGCGCAGCCATTGCGGCAAACCGTAGCTGCCCACCGGACGCACGATCACGCCCTGCTTGAGCAACGCCAGGTTCACGCGGTTGCCTGCGTCGTCTTCATCGCCGACGCGCACCAGCACGAAGTTGCCGTCCGACGGCACGTATTCGAGGCCGAGTTTGTCGAATGCTTGCGTCAGGCGGCGATAGCCTTGTGCATTCAGTTCCGCGCTCTTTTGCAGGAACGGCTTGTCGTTCAGCGCGGCGATCGCGGCCGCTTGCGCGAGCGTGTTCACGTTGAAAGGCTGACGCAGACGGTTCATCAGATCGGTCAATTCCGGCTGCGCGATCGCGAAGCCGACACGCAGACCGGCGAGACCGAACGCCTTCGAGAACGTGCGCGACACCAGCAGATTCGGATAGCGGCGCACCCACGCGATCGAGTCGTAGCGCTTGTCGGCGCTCAGGTATTCCGTGTACGCCTCGTCGAGCACCACGGCGACGTGGCGCGGCACCTTCGACAGGAACGCTTCGATCGCCGGGCCGTCGATGAACGTGCCCGTCGGATTGTTCGGGTTCGCGACGAAGACGAGGCGCGTGTCGTCGCTGATGGCGGCGAGCATCGCGTCGAGATCGTGACCGTACTTGACGGCGGGCAAGACGACTGCGCGCGCGCCGATGCCCTGCGTCGCCAGCGCGTAGACGGCGAACGAGTACTGCGAATAGACGACCGACTGGTTCTTCTCGACGAACGCATGCGCGGCCAGTTCGAGAATGTCGTTGCTGCCGTTGCCGAGCGTGATCCAGTCGGCAGGCACATCGTAGTGCGCGGACAGCGCCGCCTTCAGTTCGAACGCGTTTGCATCCGGATAGCGGCCGAGTTCGCTCGCGGCCTGCGCCATCGCCGTCTTCGCAGATTCCGGCATGCCGAGCGGATTTTCATTCGACGCGAGCTTCACGATCCGCGCTTCGTCCAGCCCGAATTCGCGCGCGACTTCCGAGATCGGCTTGCCAGCCACATAAGGCGCGATCGCGCGAACGTAGGAAGGACCGAACGACGTTGTCATGGGTATCTCCAGATTGCTCTAGCCAGGCGTGCTTGCCTGGAAAACGAAGTCTGCGTATCAGCGCGCGCGCGGATACGAACCGAGTATTTTCAGGAATGCCGCTTTCTGGCCGAGGTCGCCGAGCGCGGCGGCAACGGGCGCATCGTCGCGATGGCCTTCGACGTCGATGTAGAAGTAATACTCCCACGTGCCGACGCGCGCCGGACGCGACTCGAAACGGGTCATCGACACGCCATGCCGCGCGAGCGGCTCCAGCAGCTTGAACATCGCGCCGGGCTCGTTCGCGACCGACACGATCAGCGACGTCTTGTCATAGCCGCTCGCGCCCGTCGGCTGCTTGCCGATCATGACGAAGCGCGTGCGGTTGTGCGGGTCGTCCTGGATCAGCGCGTATGCGACCTGCAGACCGTACTGGGTCGCGGCGCGGTCACCGGCGATGGCTGCGATGGTCGGGTCTTGCGCGGCCATGCGCGCGGCTTCGGCGTTGCTCGACACCGCCTGGCGCTCGACATGCGGCGCGTGTGTCGAGAGCCAGCCCTGGCACTGCGCGAGCGCCTGCGCGTGCGCGCAGACGCGCGTCACGCCCGTCAGGCCGCCGTTGAGCGTCAGCAGATTGTGGTGAATCGGCAATGCGAGCTCGCCGCCAATCAGCAGTTGCGTTTGCAGCAGCAGATCGAGCGTGCGCGACACCGCGCCTTCCGTGGAATTCTCGATGGGAACGACGCCGAACTCCGCGCCGCCTGCTTCGACCGAGCGGAACACTTCGTCGATCGACGCACAGGGCAGCCCTTCGATCGACTGACCGAAGTACTCGTGCATCGCCTGTTCGCTATAGGTTCCGGCCGGGCCGAGGTAGGCGGCCGTCAGATTCTTTTCCAGCGCGCGGCTCGCGGCCATGATTTCGCGCCAGATCGCGCTGATGTGCTCGCCCGCGAGCGGCCCCTGACTCATGTCCTGCAGGCGCGCGATCACCTGCTGTTCGCGCTCCGGCCGAAACACGGGCGCGTTGAAGTGCTTCTTCACCTCGCCGACTTCGAGCGCGATCGCCGCGCGCTGATTCAGGAGCGCGATGAGCTGCGCGTCGATCGCGTCGATACGTTCGCGCAGCGGTTTGAGTTGGGAATTGAGTTCGTCGTCCATGCTTATAGCGGCCGGTTCGGGGCCAGTTCGAAAGAGGATGCGCGCGCCGCGACCGGAAAAAATCACGCGCTGCGCTGTTCGAATTCCCTCATGTACTCGACAAGCGCTTTGACGCCTTCGAGCGGCACCGCGTTGTAAATCGACGCCCGCATGCCGCCGACGGACTTGTGGCCCTTCAGCTGCACCAGCCCGCGCGCTTTCGCGCCGGCCAGGAAATCTTCATTGCGCGACTCGTCGGCGAGGAAGAACGGTACGTTCATCCGCGACCGAGCGTTGCGCTCGACCTTGTTCAGATAGAAGCTCGATGAATCGATGGTGTCGTACAGCAGCTTCGCTTTTTCAACGTTGCGCGCCTCGATCGCCGTCAGACCGCCCTGCTTCTTCAACCACTTGAACACCAGCCCGGCAATATAGATCGCATAGGTGGGAGGCGTGTTGTACATCGAATTGTTCAGCGCGACGGTCTTCCATTCGAACGCCGACGGACAGATGGCCATTGAGCGGTCCAGCAGATCCTCGCGCACGATCACGACCGTCACGCCCGCCATGCCGATATTCTTCTGCGCGCCACCGAACAACACGCCGTATTTGGCGATATCCATCGGGCGCGACAGGATGTGCGACGACGCATCGGCGACGAGCGGTATATCGCCGAGATCGGGGATCTCGAAGGTCTCGACGCCGTGAATCGTCTCGTTCGTGCAGAGGTGCACGTAGGCGGGGTCGTCGGACAGGTTCCACTCGGCGCGCGCGGGAGCATGCGTAAAGCCATCGGCCGTTTCGCCGCTCGCAGCCAGATGCGCCGCGCCGTACTTCTGCGCTTCCTTGAACGACTTTTGCGACCAGGAGCCCGTCACGACGAAGTCCGCGCGCGCCTTGCGGCCCATCAGGTTCATCGGCACGATCGCGTTTTCGCCGAGCCCGCCGCCTTGCAGGAAGAGAATCTGATGGCTGGACGGCACGCGCAGCAGATCACGAAGGTCAATCAGCGCCTCTTCATGGATCGTCATGAACTCTTTGCCGCGATGGCTCATTTCCATCACGCTCATGCCGCTGCCGCGCCAATCGAGCATTTCGTCGGCTGCCTGGCGCAGCACTTCTTCGGGCATGGCCGCCGGACCGGCGGAGAAATTGAAGACGCGCATTATGGAAATCCTGCGTGAGAACCCCGAAAGCTGGCGCGCGGCATGCAAAAGAGCCGGAAACCGCGCCTGAAAGAAAATGGCCGTCTGCGCGCACGCGCAAACGGCCATTATCGCATTGACGCTCAAAACCCGCCAAACCTCTGACGTTCAAGGGAAATCGACAGATTTTCCTCTCATGCCGCGCCGGGCGGACGCTTCGAGCGCCGTTCAGCCTCGTTCGACCTGCTTACTTCGCGGCCGGCTTGACGGAAGCGACTTCCTTGTCGGCCTGGTCGCGCGTCGCCTTGATCGATTGCGGCATGTACTTCTGCATCAGACCGTTCACGACGTCGCGGCCAACCTGGTCTTGCACCTGGATGAACTTGCGGCCCGTCGGGCTCTTGTAGAACGATGTCAGATCCTTGATTTCCTGCGTGCTGTAGTACTTCGCATACGCGTCGTACTGGGCTTGCATCGCGTCCTGCTTGAATGCGTCCGTTGCGAAGACCTGGCCTGCGGAGTCAACCAGCTTCGGCACGGCGTTCTTCTGCAGCGTCGGGACGGAAGCCTGCTTTTGCTTGTCCGTCATCGTCTTGTTTTCCGACAGCGCGTCCGAGAGGATCGCCGGGACGAGTTGCTTCGCTTGCATCTGCGCGCTGTTGCCGATCGCGCCGACCAGCTTCTGTGCGTCGATCGCATCCAGCAGATCCTTGATGGCAGCCTGCTTGGCCGGGTCGGCCGGGGCAGCAGCAGCCGGAGCAGCCGGGGCCGGCTGCTGGTTTTGCAACGCTTGCGCCATCGCGAGCGTCGGCACGAAAGCGGCCAGAACCATCAACTGCTTGAATCGTTTTTGCATCACTACTCCCTAAGAAAAATTAACCTGACTGCTTCACCGCGCAGGCGGCGCATCGGCCCGATGCGCTCAAAAGGCCCGCGCGGTTTTACGCGTTACTTGAGAAGCTTCGGCACGGATCAGGATGCTTCGCCGTTTTCGCCCGCCTCGTCGGCAGGCAGGTCGGCATCGCCGTCCACGTCAGCTTCCGCTTCGGCAATCTGTTGCAGACCGGAAAGCTTGGTGCCTTCATCAAGGCTGATGAGTGTAACACCTTGCGTTGCACGGCCCATTTCTCGAATTTCAGACACGCGTGTGCGGATCAGCACGCCCGTGTTCGTGATCAGCATGATCTGCGCTTCCGGGTCGACGAGCGTCGCGGCGACCACCTTGCCGTTGCGCTCGGATGTCTGGATCGCGATCATGCCCTTCGTGCCGCGGCCGTGGCGCGTGTACTCCGTGATCGGCGTGCGCTTGCCGTAGCCGTTTTCCGTCGCCGTCAGCACCGACTGCTGCTCGTCGCCGGCAACGAGCAGCGCGATCACCTGCTGGCCGTCTTCGAGCTGCATGCCGCGCACGCCTCGCGCTTCGCGGCCCATCGGCCGGACGTCGTTCTCGTCGAAGCGGACCGCCTTGCCCGAGTCCGAGAACAGCATCACGTCATGCTCGCCATCGGTGATGGCCGCGCCGATCAGATAGTCGCCGTCATCCAGTCCGACAGCGATGATGCCCTTCTTCAACGGACGGCTAAATGCTTCGAGCGGCGTCTTCTTGACGGTGCCGAGCGCCGTCGCCATGAAAACGAACTTGTCGGCCGAGAATTCCTTCACGGGCAGCACGACAGTAATTTTTTCGCCTTCCTGCAACGGGAACATATTGACGATTGGACGGCCGCGCGAATTGCGCGAACCCTGCGGCACTTCATAAACCTTCAGCCAGTAGACGCGGCCGCGATTCGAGAAGCACAGGATGTGATCGTGCGTGTTCGCGATAAAGAGCGTGTCGATCCAGTCGTCGTCCTTCATCTGCGTCGCCTGTTTGCCGCGGCCTCCACGCTTTTGGGCGCGATATTCGGACAACGGCTGCGATTTCACGTAACCCGCGTGCGACATCGTCACGACCATGTCCTGCGGCGTGATGAGGTCTTCCGTGTTCAGCTCGGTCGCGTTCATCTCGATCTTCGAGCGGCGCTCGTCGCCGAATTCGCTCTTGATCGAGGTGAGTTCGTCGAAGATGATGGCAGTTATGCGCTCGGGACGCGCGAGGATATCCAGCAGGTCGGCGATCTGGGCCATCACGTCGCGGTACTCGCTGATGATCTTGTCCTGCTCGAGCCCCGTCAGGCGTTGCAGGCGCATCTGGAGAATTTCCTGCGCCTGCGTGTCCGACAGACGATACAGCCCGTCAGCCTGCATGCCGTACGCCGGATTCAGCCCTTCAGGGCGGTACGCCGCGCGGCCGCCCGACGACGCGGCTTCCGATTCCGCGCGCTGCAGCATCTCGCGCACGATCGACGAATCCCACGAGCGGTCCATCAACTCCTGCTTCGCAATGGGCGGCGTCGGCGCGGCCTTGATGATCGCGATGAAGTCGTCGATGTTGGCAAGCGCGACGGCCAGGCCCTCGAGCACGTGACCGCGTTCGCGCGCCTTGCGCAATTCGTATACGGTGCGCCGCGTCAGCACTTCGCGGCGATGCGACAGGAAATGCGACAGCATTTCCTTCAGATTCAGCAGCTTCGGCTGGCCGTCCACCAGCGCGACCATGTTCATGCCGAACGTGTCCTGAAGCTGTGTCGCCTTATAAAGATTGTTGAGAATGACCTCAGGCACTTCGCCGCGCTTCAGCTCAATCACGACACGCATGCCGCTTTTGTCGGATTCGTCGCGAATATCCGAAATGCCTTCGAGCTTTTTCTCATTCACCAGCTCGGCGATCCGCTCGAGCAGCGAACGCTTGTTCACCTGATACGGCAGTTCGTCGACGATGATCGCCATGCGCTGGCCGCGGTCGATCTCTTCGAAGTGCGTCGCGGCGCGCATCACCACGCGGCCACGGCCCGTGCGATAGCCGTCGCGCACACCGGCGACGCCATAGATGATGCCCGCCGTTGGGAAGTCAGGCGCGGGCACGATCTCGATCAGCTCGTCGATCGACGCTTCCGGGTTCTTCAGCAGATGATGGCAGGCGTCGACGATCTCGGTCAGGTTATGCGGCGGGATGTTCGTCGCCATTCCGACGGCGATGCCCGATGAGCCGTTGATCAGCAGATTGGGGATGCGCGCGGGCAGAATGGACGGCTCGTTTTCGCTGCCGTCGTAGTTCGGCTGGAAGTCGACCGTTTCCTTGTCGATATCGGCGAGTAGCTCGTGGCCGATTTTCGCCATACGGATTTCGGTGTAGCGCATGGCCGCGGCGTTGTCGCCGTCGACCGACCCGAAATTGCCTTGTCCGTCGACGAGCATATAGCGCAGCGAGAAGTCCTGCGCCATGCGGACGATCGTGTCGTATACAGCCGAGTCGCCGTGCGGGTGGTACTTACCGATTACGTCGCCGACGATACGCGCCGATTTCTTGTACGCCCGGTTCCAGTCGTTGTTCAGCTCGTGCATCGCATACAGCACGCGCCGGTGCACCGGCTTCAGACCATCTCGGACATCGGGAAGCGCGCGCCCTACGATCACGCTCATTGCGTACTCGATATACGAGCGGCGCATTTCCTCCTCTAGGGAGATTGGTAGAGTCTCTTTGGCGAATTGATCCATTGTCCGTATCGTTTACGCGCGAAGACGATGAGGGAAACGCGTTTTTCACCTCACCGCTTGGGCCTACCCCTGTGTCTAGTTCTTGAGCGTCTGCGAGCGCAGCGCATCACGCGATTCTACCATGCGGTGCATCCGCTCCCGGCGACGTGCGTATACCTATTAGCGGGACGCGCGAAAACGGCACCTGGAAGCACCTCGCGCGTGGCTAGATCAGGCCCGAAAAATGCTCACGCGCAGCCCGCGCCGAACAGCCTCCAGCGGCCTGTTGATGAACTTGACACCCTTTGTTGCGCATGCACCACATTCGACCGGGCGTATGGATAGGGGGCGGTTTTTTTTATCGTCGGAAGGGAACGATATGGCAAAATGCCAACGCACAAAGTTAGACACTGCTCGAAGTCTACACACAGCGTCTTTTGTCCGGCACCGATGTTATACTTCGAGCAATGTATGACTGGTCATCCGTCAACAGGCTCGCAGTAAACCTGCGGTAATCTCAATTTCGAGAGGAGAAATATGAATAAACTTTCAAAGCTCGCGTTCATTGCAGCTACCGCAGTTATGGCTGCATCCGCTTCGGCACAGTCCGTGCCGGCGTCGCGACAAGCCACGAACGACAACTGGGTGAACGGTACCGGCGAATACGTGTGGATGAACGGCACGAACGAGCTTTGCTGGCGCGATGCGTTCTGGACGCCGGCAACGGCTAACGCAAAATGCGATGGCGCACTGGTCGCACAGGCACCGACCCCGCCGGCACCGGCACCGGTCGCTCCGGCAATCACCAGCCAGAAGATCACGTATCAGGCTGACACGCTGTTCGATTTCGACAAGGCAATCCTGAAGCCGGCTGGCAAGGAGAAGCTGGACGATCTGGCATCGAAGATTCAAGGCCTGAACCTGGAAGTCGTTGTGGCCACGGGCTACACCGACCGCATCGGTTCGGACAAGTACAACGACCGTCTGTCGCTGCGCCGTGCACAAGCTGTCAAGGCATACCTGGTCAGCAAGGGCATCGAAGCCAACCGTATCTACACGGAAGGCAAGGGCAAGCGCAACCCGGTTACGACGGGCTGCAACCAGAAGAACCGCAAGCAACTCATCGCCTGCCTCGCACCGGATCGCCGCGTGGAAGTCGAAGTTGTCGGTACTTCGAAGCAGTAAGCTACCGATTACCGCAGTATCCAAGCCCCGCGTTGGCGGGGCTTTTTTTATGCCGCCACCCGGCAGACAGCCAGCGCGAGCAGCGGGACGCGCGAGCGTCCCGACGCGGCCCGTGACCCGGCGCTTTTGCCGCCCCGTGCGCCGCCCTATATACTCAGGGTTTCTCCGATCCAACCTGCCCCCGCCCTCGAGGCCGCATCCGTCATGACCAACGCCGATCCCCACGAACTGCAGAAATTCAGCGATCTCGCGCATCGTTGGTGGGACCCGAATGCCGAATTCAAGCCGTTGCACGAACTAAATCCGGTGCGGCTGAACTGGATCGACGCGCACGCGCATCTGGCAGGCAAGCGCGTGCTCGATATTGGCTGCGGCGGCGGCATTTTGTCGGAATCGATGGCCACCCTGGGCGCCGACGTGAAGGGAATCGATCTTTCGCACGAAGCACTGGGCGTCGCAGACCTTCACAGCCTTGAAAGTGGTGTAACCGTTAATTACGAGGAGATCGCCGCTGAAGCGCTGGCAGCCCGCGAACCCGCCTCGTTCGACGTGGTCACGTGCATGGAGATGCTCGAGCATGTGCCCGATCCGTCGAAGATCGTCGAGGCGTGCAGGACGCTGGTCAAGCCGGGCGGCTGGGTGTTCTTTTCGACCCTCAACCGCAACGTCAAGTCGTATCTGCTTGCCGTGATCGGCGCGGAATACCTCGCGCGCATGCTGCCCAAGGGCACGCATGACTACGCGCGCTTCATCCGTCCATCCGAGCTTGCTGGCTTCGCGCGCGCAGTGGGCCTGCAAACCGTCGATATCAAGGGCATCACGTACAACCCGCTCACGCGCCACTTCGGCCTGTCGGGCGATACCGACGTCAATTACCTGCTCGCGTGCCGCCGCGACGCCTGATCCACTTTCCCGTACCAATGCGTTTGCGTCTACCTCAATGAGCGATCCCACGCCCCTACCACAACGCGAAGACGAAGACGCGTCGATCGGTCTTTGTCAGGGCATTCTGTTCGACCTCGACGGCACGCTCGCCGATACCGCACCCGATCTCGCCGCAGCCGTCAATAAAATGCGTCATGAGCGCGGCCTCGAAATGGTGCCACTGGACCACTTGCGGCCGCTCGCATCAGCGGGCGCGCGCGGGCTGCTGGGCGGCGCGTTCGGCATAGGTCCCGAGCACCACGAGTACGCATCGATGCGCGACGAGTTTCTCGCGAACTACGAAGCCGACCTGTGCATCGAAACGATTCTGTTCCCCGGCATCGGCGACATTCTGGACGACCTGGACGCACGCGGCGTGCGCTGGGGTATCGTGACGAACAAGGTCGCACGCCTGACCGAGCCGCTGGTCGCCCAGCTGGGGCTCGCTACGCGTGCAGGTTGTATCGTGAGCGGCGACACCACGCCGCATTCGAAGCCGCATCCTGCGCCGCTGCTACACGCGGCGAAAGAACTGGCCTTGCTTCCGGAGCGAATCGTTTACGTCGGTGACGATCTGCGCGACGTTCAAGCCGGTTTTGCGGCGGGCATGGTGACCGTCGCGGCCGCGTACGGCTATTGCGGCAACGATATTCCGCCCACCCATTGGCACGCGAAACATGTGGTGAGTTCGCCCGCCGAGTTGCAAACGCTGCTGCGCGACATCAGCTGACGCACCGACGCGCGACGAAGTCCGCGCGGCACGACGACCACATTTGCTCGTGACTCGCGGGAACCGCTATTGTAAAATGACTCGTTGGGCCACATATGTGGCTCATTCCTTCTGCGGGGGCGACCTGGTTTCGACAGGGGTTGCGAAGCGGCTAGGGCATGTCGAGGACCCGTCACCTCGTTAATCAATGGGAAAAACGTAACTGCAAACGACGATACGTTCGCACTGGCAGCCTAAGGCCGCCGTCCTCTGCCTGGCTCACTGACGGGTCAGCGTCGCAAGACCGGTAGCAATACCGACAGAGGTCATATACGTCAGTTAAGCCTTGGTGGCGTCACGACGCCCGGGTCGAAAACCTAGTGAATCGCCGTAGCGCAGCGTGTTCGTCCGCGTCGCTGCGGTTAAATCAAAAGACAGAACTAAACATGTAGAACTGGTCGTGGAGGACTTCTGGACGCGGGTTCGATTCCCGCCGCCTCCACCAATTTATTCCGGCAACCCATTCGGCGTTGCCCCGAAGCCCGCGCCAGCCTCGGCTGCGCGGACTATTGCCTGCTTTTTTGCCTACCTTTTTTGCCTACTTTTGGCAGTGCGCTTTTACAGACGGTCACCTTGTCGATCAACGGGCTGCGTCGTGCCCGATCACGATGCTGCAGCCTCATCAATGCGTGGGTTCGCGCATCATGATCGATTCGCTCCCTGTTTTTAAAACTTCTCTGATACCGGTGCCGCGCGATATCGCGTGAAATGGCCAGAAGCCGTCGTCGCACGCCGGCGGCCTCCTGAATTTACCCAGTACCACTAACGAAAATCGAGAAAGCAGTCATGCAAAACATGGAAGACGTCACAATGGCACGCTTCGGGGACACCACCGATCATGGCGGCAAGATCGTCGAGGCATCGCTTGATCTGACGGATGAAGGCATCCGCGTTGCACTCGATGGCCATCTCGTCGCGTGCCCGCGCTGCGGCGGAAAATATCCGATCATCGCCAGCGGCAGGCGTCGGCACAACGGCCTGCGCGTCGCCTACCTGGGCGATCTCACCACATGCGGCGCGAAGCTCGTGCGCACCTGACGATCGTTCGCGTCACTTCGCCAAAACCAAGCCCGCGACAGCACCACGCCGCGCGGGCCATTTCCCGCCATGAACGAAACAGCGGCTCACGCCGTCGCACGCTCGCGCATGGCTTGCGTGTCACGAATCAAGCTGCAGCTGCACGGCCGCAAATAATCAGGCGAATCACACCATCTGGCCGTCTTGTCGACGCATCGCCGGCGAGTGCGACAAACTCGACAAGCGATTAGACAAGCGGGCGCAGCGCATCACATGGAATAACAAACCGCGCCAGCCGTTTAGTCGATGCGCGCGCATTTAAAGCCGCGCATGCTGATCGATTGCATACACTCCATATACAACTTCAGAACAGGAGCCGCATCATGCGCAAGACCCTTCTTCTCATCGCCGCGCTCGCCCTTCAACAGGCCGCCTTCGCCGCGCCGCCGAAAACCATGGACGGGCATTTCGTCGACGATCAGGGACGCACGCTCTACATCTTCGACAAGGACACGACACCCGGAAAGAGCGCCTGCACGGGAGGCTGTGCAGCCGCCTGGCCCGCAGCCGCAGCCGACGCAAGCGACAAGCCGTCGGGCGACTGGACCATGATCGACGGTGCGGACGGCGCGAAGCAATGGGCGTACAAAGGACACCCGCTGTACCGCTTTGCGAAGGACGAGAAGCCCGGCGACATGAAGGGCGATGGCTTCAAGGACATGTGGCACACGGCCAAGCCATAACCTTCAAAAGCCCCGGGAACCGACGGCGCAGCGCCGCCAGCGCCGCCTAACCGTTACTGATCGTCAGGGCACTTGAGGTTGCAGCCGTTCGGATCGCCGTTGTCGCCGCGCTTGCGCAGCTTCGACGGCTTGTCGCCCTGATACTTCTTCGACGGAGCCGATGCGCCGAACGGCATCTGCGGATGCTCGTTCAGGCGGAATTCGTCGTTCAGAATGCCGCCCGGCACGCCGGGCGAATTCTGCGCGAATGCAACTGACATCGTGGCGAACAAAGCGCCGGCCGTGAGCGCGGCAGCACAAGCGGGTGCGAGATATTTCATGTCGATTGCGCGCGGCGCGGGCGCCACGCCAGTGAGGCAAAGTAACGAAAGCGTAGAGATTAGCGCAAAGCGCCTCGCAGCGCAGCGTCCATGGCTTTACGCGTCGTTACGGCCGCTTACCCCGCCGCCAGCAACAGGCCCTTCAAGCGATGCCCTCGCCCGCCAAGCCAGTCTCCAGTTCGACCAGCTTGCCGCAGTCGGCGGCATCGTAGCCCTCCAGATGCGCGACGCTTTGCCGGAACGCATTGCCGCGCAGCACCGACATCACCGTGGTCAATGGCTCGCGTTCGAGCCGCGCGCGATCGCATGCGAAGTAATAGTCCTCATCGACGATCGGAATGAAGTCGAGCCCGAAATGATGTGCGGCCGGCTCGACGCCGAAACCGACGTCCGCCATGCCGCTCGCGACGAATGCCGCGATCGCCGAATGCGTCAACTCCGTCGACGCATAGCCGTTGACCCGGTCCGGATCGACGCCCACGCGCCGCAGCGCCAGGTCGATCAGCATCCGCGTGCCGGAACCATGCTGCCGGTTGACGAAGCGGATGTCGTCGCGCGCGAGGTCGGCCAGACCGACGACGCCTTTCGGATTGCCCTTCGCGAGAAAGAGCCCCTGCTTGCGCCGCGTCAGATGCACGAGCACGTGACGCTGCGGATCGAGCCACTGTCGATACTTGTCCGCGCACGCCGCGCGAAACTCGCCGCGAGGCATGTGAAAGCCCGCCAGGTCACACTCGCCGCGTGCGAGCGCCGTGATCGCATCGGCGCTGTCGCGATACTTGATGTCGAGCGGCACGTCGCCGGCGACCAGCGCCGTCACCAGCGCCGCCACCGCGTAGCCGTGCGACGCGTGGATGCGCACATCGTCGGCGGGCGGCGCGAGCCAGCGGTTCAGATCGCTGGCGACTTCGCTCGCGAGCGCCTGCATGTTGCCATCCAGACGCTCGCCGCAAAGTCGTTGCGCGCGCAACACCGCCTGCCCGAGATCCGACAGCGCCGAACCGCGCCCGCGCTCTTTCGCGATCAGCGCGCCGCCCAGTTGGGTCTCAATGGCGCGCAGCAAGCCCCACGCATGACGGTAGGACAAACCCTTAAGCGCGGCGGCCTGCGCAATGCTGCCCGTCTGGTCTACGAGAGCGAGTAGCGGCACAGCATCAGTCAGGCTGGACGTTCCGCCGTTGCTGTCCCGCACAATGAGCTGCGCCCGACATTCGATCCGAATCATATATGTAATGAGTGTTCCTATTGCGAAAGCCGTTTCACGGGCCTATCGTTCGCATTGATATATCAATCAAGCAAAGCATAGATGCACGACCTATGAATAACAAGTGCATATATCGACTTTGGAGGAGCCCCACTGTGGATCGATTGAACGCCATTGCGCCAGAGGACCTCGTGCAACGCCATGCACGACCCGGCATGTCGCTGGTTGCTGTACTGCACGCCATTCAGGACGACGTCGGCTTCGTGCCGCCCGCAACCATCGCGCCGCTGGCGCGGACGATGAGCCTGTCGCGCGCGGAAGTTCATGGCGTCATCACCTATTACCACCACTTCCGCCAGTCGCCCGCCGCGCCCGTCACGGTGCAGCTATGCCGCGCGGAAGCGTGCCGCAGCATGGGCACGGAGGCGCTTGCGAAGCATATCGAGGCGCGCACGGGTTGCCGCTTCGACGCGCACAAGCACCAGAATCACGATGGGCATGACCACCACGCGTGCGCCGGCGCAGTCGGCCTCGAATCCGTGTATTGCCTCGGTCAGTGCGCTCTGTCGCCCGCGATGATGATCAACGGCGAGTTGCACGCCAAGGTCACGCCGCAGAAGTTCGACGCGCTGTTCGCAGCGGCGATGAAACGTGTGGAGGAAACGGTATGACGCGCATCTACGTCCCCCGCGATTCGTCGGCGCTGGCGCTCGGCGCCGACGCGCTCGCCACCGCCATCGCCGATGAAGCGAAAGCACGCGGCATCGATGTCGAACTCGTTCGCAACGGCTCACGCGGCCTGCTGTATCTCGAACCGCTCGTCGAAGTTCAGACGCCCGCAGGCCGCGTCGGCTATGCGAATGTCGAAGCCGAAGATGTCGCCTCGCTGTTCGACGCCGGTTTCACGGAAGGCAAGACACATGCGAAACATGTCGGCCTCGTCGAAGAGATTGCGTATCTGAAGAAGCAGCAGCGCCTGACGTTTGCGCGCATCGGCATCACTGATCCTCTTTCGACGGACGACTATGTCGCGAATGGCGGCATCGTCGGCCTGTACAACGCGCTCGCGATGAGCGGCGACGCGGCCATCGAAGCGCTCGTCGAGTCCGGCCTGCGCGGGCGCGGCGGCGCGGCGTTCCCGGCGGGCATCAAATGGCGCACGGTGCGCGCGGCGAAGGCCGATCAGAAGTACATCGTGTGCAATGCGGACGAAGGCGACTCGGGCACGTTCTCCGACCGCCTCGTGATGGAAAGCGATCCGTTCGTGCTGATCGAAGGGATGATCATCGCGGGCATCGTGACGGGTGCAACCGCCGGCCACATCTATGTGCGCAGCGAGTATCCGCATTCGATCGCGACACTCGAAGAAGCCATCGTCAAGGCGCGCGCGGCCGGCTGGCTCGGCGACAGCGTGCTCGGCTCGCAGCACCGCTTCGAGCTGTTCGTCGCGAAGGGCGCGGGCGCTTACGTGTGCGGCGAGGAAACGGCGCTGCTCGAATCGCTCGAAGGCAAGCGCGGCATCGTGCGCGCCAAGCCGCCGCTGCCTGCGCTCGAGGGCCTGTTCGGCAAGCCGACCGTGATCAACAACGTGATCACGCTTGCCACCGTGCCCATCATCTTCGCGAAGGGCGCGGCGTACTACAAGGATTTCGGCATGGGCCGCTCGCGTGGCACGCTGCCGTTCCAGATCGCGGGCAACGTGAAGCGCGGCGGCCTCGTCGAACTCGCGTTCGGCTGCACGCTGCGCGAGCTGATGTTCGACTACGGCGGCGGCACGGCGAGTGGCCGCCCGGCGCGCGCGGTGCAGGTGGGCGGCCCGCTCGGCACCTATCTGCCCGAGAGCCAATGGGACATCCCGCTCGACTATGAGGAATACGCGAAGGTCGGCGCCGTCGTCGGTCACGGCGGCCTCGTGATTCACGACGATACGTCGAACCTCGCCGAACTCGCTCAATACGCGATGCACTTCTGTGCGCTCGAATCGTGCGGCAAATGCACGCCATGCCGTATCGGCTCGACGCGCGGCGTCGAAGTGATCCAGCGCATCCGCAACGGCGACACGTCGACGAAGCAGGTGCAACTGCTGCGCGACCTGTGCGACACGATGGTGTCCGGTTCACTGTGCGCGATGGGCGGTATGACGCCGTTCCCGGTCGTGTCCGCGCTCGACCATTTCCCCGAAGACTTCGGTCTCGACACCGCGACGCCCAAAGCGGCAGCCTGACCACGGAGCCCAACATGTCCGATCCGATCACTTTCAAATCCGGCGGCTGCGGCTCCGGCAACTGTGCCTGCAAGGCAGGCGCGCTGCGCAACGAGCGCGGCCCGTTCGACGATACCGACTACGGCACGCCGCTGCGCCATTCCGACGTGGACGTGACGCTCGAAATCGACGGCCAGTCGATCACGGTGCCCGCGGGCACGTCGGTGATGCGCGCCGCCGCGGAAGCGGGCGTCAACATTCCGAAGCTGTGCGCGACCGACTCACTCGAGCCTTTCGGCTCGTGCCGTCTGTGTCTCGTCGAAATCGAGGGACGGCGCGGCTATCCCGCATCGTGCACGACACCCGTCGAAGCAGGCATGAAGGTGCGCACGCAAACGGATCGTCTGCAAGGCCTGCGGCGCAACGTGATGGAGCTGTACATCTCCGATCACCCGCTCGACTGCCTCACCTGCCCCGCCAACGGCAACTGCGAGCTGCAGGACATGGCGGGCGTGACGGGCCTGCGCGAAGTGCGCTACGGCTTCGATGGCGCGAATCACCTGAAGGACCAGAAGGACGAGTCGAATCCGTACTTCACGTACGACCCCTCCAAGTGCATCGTCTGCAACCGCTGCGTGCGCGCGTGTGAAGAGACGCAAGGCACGTTCGCGCTGACGATCAGCGGGCGAGGCTTCGAGTCGCGTGTCGCGGCAAGCGAAAGCCAGCCGTTCATGGAATCGGAATGCGTGTCGTGCGGTGCATGCGTCGCCGCGTGCCCGACCGCGACGCTGACGGAAAAGAGCATCGTGATGCTGGGCCAGGCCGAGCATTCCGTCGTGACGACCTGCGCGTACTGCGGCGTCGGCTGCTCGTTCAAGGCCGAGATGAAGGGCAACACTGTCGTGCGGATGGTGCCGCACAAGAACGGCGAGGCGAACGAAGGCCACGCGTGCGTGAAAGGCCGCTTCGCATGGGGCTACGCGACGCACAAGGACCGCATCAAGAAGCCGATGATCCGCGCGAAGATCACGGACCCGTGGCGCGAAGTCAGCTGGGAAGAAGCACTGAGCTACGCGGCGTCGGAGTTCCGCCGCATCCAGGACAAGTACGGCCGCGACTCGATCGGCGGCATCACGTCGTCGCGCTGCACGAACGAAGAGACGTATCTGGTGCAGAAGCTCGTGCGCGCCGCGTTCGGCAACAACAACGTCGACACCTGTGCGCGCGTGTGCCACTCGCCGACGGGCTACGGCCTGAAGACGACGCTCGGCGAATCGGCGGGCACGCAGACGTTCGCATCCGTCGACAAGTCCGATGTCATCATCGTGATCGGCGCGAATCCCACGGACGGCCATCCTGTGTTCGGGTCGCGGCTGAAGCGGCGCGTGCGTCAGGGCGCGAAGCTGATCGTCGTCGATCCGCGCCGCATCGATATCGTCGATACGGCACACGTGAAGGCCACGCATCATCTGCAACTGCGTCCGGGCACCAACGTCGCGCTGGTCACGTCGCTCGCCCACGTGATCGTCACGGAAGGGTTGCTCAACGAGAAGTTCATCGCCGAGCGCTGCGAGACGCGCGCGTTCCAGCACTGGCGCGATTTCGTCGCGCTGCCGGAGAACTCGCCGGAGACGATGGAAAACATCACGGGCGTGCCCGCGCAGCAGGTGCGCGAAACGGCGCGCATCTACGCGACGGGCGGCAACGCGGCGATCTACTACGGCCTCGGCGTCACCGAGCACGCGCAAGGCTCGACGACCGTGATGGGCATTGCGAACCTCGCGATGGCGACGGGCAACATCGGCCGCGAAGGCGTCGGCGTAAATCCGCTGCGCGGCCAGAACAACGTGCAGGGCTCGTGCGACATGGGCTCGTTCCCGCACGAACTGCCCGGCTATCGCCATATCAGCGACACCGTCACGCGCACGCTCTTCGAAGGCGAATGGGGCGTGACGCTGCAGCCGGAACCGGGCCTGCGCATTCCGAACATGTTCGATGCCGCGCTGCACGGCAGCTTCAAGGGCCTGTACTGCCAGGGCGAAGACATCGTGCAGTCCGACCCGAACACGCAGCATGTGGGCGCGGCGCTGTCGTCGATGGAATGCATCGTCGTGCAGGACATTTTCCTGAACGAAACTGCGAAGTACGCGCACGTGCTGCTGCCGGGCTCGACGTTCCTCGAAAAGGACGGCACGTTCACCAACGCCGAGCGCCGTATTTCGCGCGTGCGAAAGGTGATGCCTCCCCTCGCCGGCTACTCGGACTGGGAAGTGACGATCCTGCTCGCCCGCGCGCTCGGCTACGAGATGGACTACACGCATCCGTCGCAGATCATGGACGAGATCGCACGCCTCACGCCGACCTTCCATGGCGTGTCGTACGAGAAGCTCGACAAACTGGGCAGCATCCAGTGGCCATGCAACGAGCACGCGCCGGAAGGCACGCCGACGATGCACATCGACGAGTTCGTGCGCGGCAAGGGCAAGTTCGTGATCACGAAGTACGTTGCGTCGCCGGAAAAGGTCAACCAGAAATTCCCGCTGATCCTGACGACGGGCCGCATCCTGTCGCAGTACAACGTCGGCGCGCAGACGCGCCGCACCGAGAACTCGCGCTGGCACGACGAGGACCGGCTGGAGATCCATCCGCACGACGCCGAGGACCGCGGCATCAGGGACAACGACTGGGTCGGCATCGAATCGCGCGCGGGCTACACCGTGCTGCGCGCGAAAATGTCGGACCGGATGCAGCCGGGCGTCGTCTATACGACGTTCCACTTCCCCGAATCGGGCGCGAACGTGATTACGACGGACAGTTCCGACTGGGCAACCAACTGCCCCGAGTACAAGGTGACGGCCGTGCAGGTGATGCCCGTCGAGCAGCCATCGCAATGGCAAAAGGAGTACTCGCGCTTCAACAGCGAACAGCTCGAGCATCTGAGCAAGCGCGAGTTGACTACCACATCGGGCAAGTGAGGCGACGCAATGGACGTGCACAACCTGGTCGACATGGCGAACCGCATCGGCGATTTCTTCGAGTCGATGCCGGATCGCGACGAAGCGATCGATAACATCGCGGATCACATCCGCCGCTTCTGGGAGCCGCGCATGCGCCGCGCGATTCTGGCGACGCTCCACGCGAAGCCCGAAGGTGCGGAGCTCGAACTGCACGAGATGGTTCGCGAAGCGCTCATCCGGCATCGCGAAGATCTGACGCCGAAGGAAGCCGTCACGACGTAGCGCGCTTCGCTCACGCAACAGCAAAAGCAACAGCACCTGGCGTTCGCATCGGCTCCGATGCGAACGCTTTTTTTATGCGCGTTTCACTGCGGCGCAGGTTCGGTCAGCGCGCGTCTCGCGAACCACGTTTCGCAATGCCGCAGCAGTCCGTTCAGATCGGAGCCCGGCCGGCCGCGCGCGCACACATAGCCGTCGGGACGCACGAGGTAGAACGCAGGCCGCGTGCGCCCGAACGATTCGCTGAGCGACGGGCCGCCGTCTTCGCCGTCCGCATCCGATATGCGCCACACGCGCACCGCGCCCGGCAGCAGGTCTTCGACTGCCGCGACGAAGCGGTCGAGATCGGCGGCGCGCACGGGCTTGCGATGCAGCGAGAGCAGCTTGCCGTTCTTCGTTGCCGCGTCTTCGGGCGTATCGACGAGCAGAAACAGCGAAAAGAACGCCGGGTCGTGCAGGTCGAAAATGCAACCGACGCCGGGCGCGCGCCCCAACGGTCCATCGACGACATGCACGAGCGCATCCGGCGCGCGCTCGCCCGCCCGCGGTCCGCCGTCGAGCACACGCTCGAGCGTCAACGGACTGCGCCGGTATTGGACGGAGAGTTCGCTGACAGTGAGTCGCGCCGCGTCGCGCAGCGGGCCGAACGCGGCCAGCGCGGGTATCACGCGCTCGCGCAGCAGCTTGAGCGGCCCGTGATCCGCTTCCGCCATGTGCGTGGCAAAGCTCGTCTGCCGCAGCACGTCGCGCTCGATCGGATGACGTTCGAGGTGGTACGTGTCGAGCAGCCGGTCGGGTGCATCGCCTTTCAGAACGCGCGCGAGTTTCCAGCCGAGATTGAACGCTTCCTGGATGCCCGTGTTCATCCCCTGCGCGCCTGCGGGGCTGTGTACGTGCGCGGCATCGCCCGCAAGAAAGACCCGCTGCGCGCGCAAGTGCTCGACCATCCGGCTATTTAGATGAAAGTAGCTCGACCATGACAGGTCGGTCAGCGCAACGGGATGATATATGCGGCTCTTCGCGATCTGGCGGCATTCGTCGAGGGTGGGCGCAGGGATCGACGCAAGCGGCGCCGGGTTGCCGTTTACTGGCTCGTCCGGCGGCATCGTCGGGTGATCTGCAATCAGCCGATGCCGGCCCTTGCCCAGCGGAAACAGCGCCGCGAGCCCGGCGCCCGACGCGAAGATATGAAACTCATCGTCGGACCAGCCCGTGTCGGCCTCCATGTCGGCGAGCAGAAAGGTTTGCTCGAACGTCTTGCCCGCAAAGCTCAGCCCGAGCCGATGGCGGATCGCACTGTGCGCGCCGTCGGCGGCGATCATGTACGAAGGGTGCAGCGTCTCGACGTGGCCGTCCGCGCGATGCAGCGTCGCGTTGATGCCCGCCGAGCCTTGCGCGAACATCGTCAGTTCGACACCGCGCTCCACCTCCACGCCGTAAGTCGCGAGATGTTCCGTCAGCAGGCGCTCAGTGATGGATTGATCGAGAAACAGCAGATACGGATAGCGCGTTTGCAGCGGATCGAAATCGAGCCGCGCAAGACGCTGGCCGTTCGAATAGATATTCGCGGCGTGCGCGCGATGACCGAGTTCGAGAAACGGTTCGACGAGGCGATGCTGCTCCAGCAGTTCGAGCGTGCGCGCCTGAATGCCTATCGCGCGCGAATGCGGATCCGGTTTCGGCGCCTTGTCGATGAGGCGCACAGGCACCTGCGCGCGCGCAAGACTCATGGCCGCCGCCAGCCCCGTCGGCCCCGCGCCGACGATCAGCACGGGCGGCACGTCGAAGGAAGCATCCGTCATGCAGACCTCCGCTGTCGGACATCCTCGCTAGTGTACGCCGAGCATCCCGCACGCTGCCGTCCAGCCGACGACGCGCCGCATCAAAGCGCCCTCCTTCGTCTCTACGGCGCGGCGCGACTCAGTGCGCGTGCGGCGCACGATCGAGCGAGCAGCGATGATGCGTCGTGCCGATATCCACCTGCACCGTCGTGTGATGCATGTCGAAGTCCGTGCGCAACGTGCCGACGATGCCGTCGATCACCTTGTCGCCCGGATGGCCGTCCGGAATCACGAGATGCACGGACAGCGCATTGCCCGTCGTCGAGAGAGCCCAGACGTGCAGGTCGTGCACGTCGGTGACGCCCGGCTGCGAGGCGAGAAAGTCGCGGATCTTCTGCACGTCGACGCCGGGCGGCACGGCATCGAGCGCGAGGCTCACCGAGTCGCGCAGCAGGCCCCACGTGCCGTAGACGATCACCGCGACCACGACGATGCTCATCACCGGGTCGAGCCATGTCCAGCCCGTGAAGAGAATCGCAAGACCGCTGAGCGCGACAGCGGCGGACACGCCTGCGTCGGCGAGCATGTGCAGGAACGCGCCGCGGATGTTCAGGTCGTCCTGCTGGCCGCGCATGAAAAGCCATGCCGAGAAGCCGTTCACGAACATGCCGACGACGGCGACGATGAACACGTCGAGGCCTGCGACGGGCGCAGGATGAATCAGACGCCCGACGGCCTCCGCGACGATCACGCCGCACGCGAACAGCAGCAGGCCCGCGTTGAGCAGGCTCGCGAGAATCGACGAGCTGCCCAGACCGAACGTATAGCGCGCCGAGGGCCGGCGCGTCGCGAGCCACATCGCGCCCCACGCGAGCAGCAAGCCGAGCACGTCGGACAGGTTGTGGCCGGCGTCCGCGAGCAGCGCCGTCGAGTTGGCGAGCACGCCGTAGACCGTCTGCACGACGACGATCGCCACGTTCAACGCGACGGCGAGTGCGAACGCGCGGCCGTGTCCCGCTGCGGGCGCGTGGTGGTGGTGATGGTGGCCGGCATGGCCGTGACCGTGATGATGGCCATGCGCGTGCGCCCCCTCGCGGCCGCCTTCATGCGCGTGGCCGCTGTCGTGCGCCGCATGATCGTGCGCTTTGTCGTGGGCTTTGTCGTGGGCTTTGTCGTGCGTGTTGTCGTGCGCTTTGTCGTGGGCTTTGTCGTGCACTTCGTCGTGCGCTTCGTGGCTGCATGCTTGTGAATGCGAATGCGAATGCGCGTGGCCGTCGGGTTTCGGCGGGTGCTGTGCCGGCGATGCGTCGGTGGTGCGAGCCGTGTATTTCATGCGTGATCCTGCGCGAGTTCGACGGCGGCGTCGCCCGTGGGTTCGGCGACATGCTCGAGCATGTCCGTCAGCATGCCGCTGATGTGCTGATCAGCGGCGACGTAGAAGACCTGCTTGCCCTGCCGCTCCGCGCGTACGATGCGCGCCGCCCGCAACAGCCGCAGATGATGGCTCACGAGCGAAGGCGACAGATTCAGCGCCCCGGCAATCGCACCCACCGCGCGCCGTTCGTCGACACAGGCGAGCACGATGCGCAGGCGCGTCGGATCGCCCAGCAGACGGAACAGATCAGCAATCTGGACGACCCGCTCGTCCGAATTGAGGGAAAGAACGGTTGACATTTTCTGGCGGGCCTATGCACCCGACATATGAACAAGTGTTCATATGTTATTGAGCAACACTGACCGCGTCAAGTCGGGATGGGTCCGCCGAGTGTGGGAAAATGCGCGTTTTCCCGCATAACACCACGCCTGCGTCATGCAACCAGTTTTCGACCGCGCTTATAGCGCGCATCGCGACGGCCGGCTCGACGACGCCGAGCGCGGCTATCGCGCGACGCTCGAAGTCGATCCCGTTCACGTCGACGCGCTGCATCTGCTCGGCGTGCTGCGCCACCAGCAAGGCCAGCACGAAGAGGCGGCCAACCTCGTGCGCCGCGCCGCCGACCTGCGCCCGCAGGACGCCGGTCTGCAATTGAACCTCGGCAACGCGCTGAAGGCGCTCGGCCGGCTCGACCAGGCCATCGAGCGCTTTCGCAATGCGCTGACGCTCGCACCGGCGTTTCCGATGGCGCACTACAACCTCGGCAACGCGTATGCGCTCGCCGGCCGCCACGAAGACGCCGTCGACGCATTCCAGAAGTCGTTGCGGCTGCAGCCGATGGACGCGTCCTCGCATGTGAATCTCGGCAATGCGCTGCACGCGCTTGGACGACATCGCGACGCCATCGCGTCGTTCAGGCGCGCGCTCGAATTGCGCCCCGGCCATGCGGGCGCGCACAACAATCTCGGCATGGCGCTCAATGCGCTCGGTTCGGCCGACGATGCGATCGCGCATTTCCGCGCCGCGCTCAAGGCTGAACCGCGCTTCGCCGCCGCGCGGTTCAATCTCGGCAATACACTCGACGCGACGGGCCGGCATCACGAAGCTGTCGCCGCGTTCGAAGCCGTTCTCGCGCGCGAGCCGAATCTGCCGCCCGCCCTGTTCGGCCTCGGCAACGCGCTCGCCGCGCTCGGCCGTCATGCAGAGGCGCGACCGCGCTTCGAGCGCGCCGTCGGACTCGACCCGAAGTTCGCGCTCGCCTGGCTGAACCTCGGCGCGGCGCACCACGCGCTCGGCGCGCACGACGCCGCGTTGCGCGCGTTCGATCAGGCGCTGCGTTTGCGGCCCGATCTGGCCGTCGCGCACATGAATCGTGCGGTGACTCTGCTGACGCTCGGCGATTTCAAGCGCGGCCTGCCCGAATACGAATGGCGGCTGGAAAACACGGCGCCGGCGCCCCACGCGGCGGCGCTGCCGCGCTGGAACGGCGAGCCGATCGCCGACCGCACTCTCTTCGTGCATGCCGAACAGGGTTTCGGCGACACGCTCCAGTTCGTGCGCTTCGTCGAACTGGCGGCGCAGCGCGCGGCGCGCGTCGTGCTCGAAGTGCAACCTGCCCTCGTCTCGGTGCTCGCGTCCGCGGCGAAGCAGTGGCGTGTCACGCTGATCGCGCAGGGCGCGCCACGGCCGCGCGCCGACTTGCAGTGCCCGTTGCTGAGCCTGCCGTACGCGCTTGGTACCGACCTCGAATCGATCCCATCGCGCACGCCTTATCTGAACGCGCCCGCTGCATCCCGGCGCGAGTGGCGCGGCTCGCTCGGCGGCCATGCGAAACGCAAGATCGGGCTCGCGTGGTCGGGACGCACGCAGCGTCAGGAAAACCGCTCGCTGACGCTGGCCGCGCTCGAACCGCTGTTCGCACTCGACGATATCGACTGGATCGTGCTGCAACCCGCGCTCCGCGACGACGAGCGCGCCGCCCTCGACACCCATCCGGGCGCGAAGAACATTCATCGCTTCGACGAGCGCATCCACGACTTCGCCGACACGGCCGCGATCATCGAGCGCCTCGACGGCGTGGTGTCGATCGACACGTCGATTGCGCACCTCACCGGTGCGCTGAACAGGCCGCTGTGGCTGATGCTCCCGTTTGCCGCCGACTGGCGTTGGTTCACCCGCGATGCAAGCAGTCCGTGGTATCCGTCGGCGTGCCTCGTGCGGCAGCCGCGGCCGGGTGCGTGGGCAGAGGTCGTCGAAGAAGTTGCGTCGGCGTTGCGCAGCTGATCGGGCTCCGCTCGCGCGCCCTTCGCTGGCAGGTCAGATGGAAAACCCCCGCGCGCGGGGAACGCATCGCTGGGGGTTTTTCAATCGTGCCGCAGCGTATGAAACGCCTATGCCGTCCGGTACTGGTTGCGCGCTTGCTCGGTGCGGTACAGCACGAGCGTCGCGATCAGGCCGCAGACGGCGGCCACGCTCTTCCACAGGCCGGGCGCCGCCTTGTTGCCCGTCGAGTGGATCAGGTACGTCGCGATCCCGGGCGTGAAGCCGCCGACCGTCGTCGCGAGACTGTAGGCGAGCGAGAAGCCGGCCGTGCGCACGTCGGACGGCATCACTTCCGTCAACGCGACGACCATGCCGCCGTTGTAGCAGCCATACAGGAACGACTGCCAGTTCGACCATCAGCAGGCGCGCGAACGACGGATCGGCGACGAGCCATCGGGAGCGCAGCACATCGCGAACGATATCAGGGTAAACGTGCAATTTCACTTACAGCGTGCGCGTCCAGAGATAATAACTTACTGCAATTGACGCGCATTTAATACAAATTGCTTACAAACGCGCCCATTCAAGAAAATTCTTCTTACGTCGTTTTTCGCGGCCGGACCGTGCCAGGTGACGCCGGACGACATGCGCCGTATCGTGATTTCCTGGCCGCCCGTTGACGGCCGCCCCCATTTGCTGCTGTTTGCCCGGTGCCGTCGCAATTGTCCGATTCCGCTTCACCCTCCACACTTTCGTCCCTCGCGCTGCGCCCCGCAACCGAGGCCGACGCCGAACTGATCGCCGCCATCCATAGCGCGAGCTGGCAGGCGACCTATCGTGGGCTGCTCCCCGATGCGTTTCTCGACGGCCAGGTCGTGCAAGAGCGCGCGTCGTACTGGCGTGCGCGGATGTCGGCGCCGGGGGCCGATCGGCGGATCGTTCTGATCGCCGAGCGCGCGGGCGAGCCGGTCGGTTTCGTTTGCGTCGAGCGTCAGCCGGATTCGCCGTGGGGTGTGCTGCTCGACAACCTGCACGCGCTGCCCGCGCACCAAGGCACCGGCGCGGGCAAGCTGCTGATGCGCGCCGCGCTCGACTGGGCGCGCGCGCACGGCGAAGCGCAGCTGTATCTATACGTGCTGGAAGGCAACACAGCGGCGATCGCGTTCTACGAGCGTCAAGGCTGGCAATTCTCGGGCGCGGAGCCTGATCATATGGGCGGTGTCGATATCACTGCGTTAAGGTATGTGTATCGTTTGGATCGCGCGCCAACCCATTGTTATACCTGAGTATTTCGGATTCTTCTGATAGTTGGACCGGCAATCGCCTGCCACCATACCGCGTCCGAAAGCCTCGATCAGACCCCGAGCACGCAGCTTGTTAACGTCTGTCTGTTGTCTGCCGCTCCGAGGCCAAAAACCGCGCACAACAACGAGGCGAAGACGTGTCGACACCACCACTCACATTAGTTGCCGGCGAAATCAGGATGCCGCGCCTTCGCCCTCTCGAGCTCGTTTCGCGCTCACTCGGGCGCGAATGGTCACTGGTGCCTCCCAACGTGAGCCTTCGCGTCGAACTGAAGGCGCTCTACGCCGCGGTGATGCGCACCTTCTGCATGAGCGCCACAGCCATCCGCTCGATGTGCCGTTGGGACCCGCAAAGTCTTCGCGAACAACCGCTCGCCGCAGCTGCCCCTGCCCCTGCCCCCAGGTTCGAACGCGAGGCTTTTGGGCTCGATCTGCGTCAGCCCGTGCGTCCGTTCGAGCGCAGGCATCGTCAATGGAACACGATCGCGGGCGGCGCTTGCGCGATCGGCGGCGCAGCCGCGATCGCGTGGCTGGTCGCGAATCATTCGCGAGAGCCTGCCTCGCCGACGCTCGCCGCCGCCCCCGAAGCCACGCTCAGTTCCCGTGCGCAGCTTCCCGTCGCGGGGGGCGCGGCCGGGCAGCACAGCCGTTCCGGCAGCGTCGAACGCGCGGCGGATGCGCCGCCAGCGTGGAATAGAGCGCGCGGCGATCTCGCGGCCCGCACGCCGGACCACGCAGTGCCGGCCGATACGTCGTGGCGTACGGCCGGGCGCGGCACGTCTGCGGCAAACACTTCTCGCAGTCTTACTGAGCGCACGCCGGGCAACGGTGCGCGCGCTATCGACACATACGCAAGTGTCTCGCCGAGAAACGCGAGGCCGTCGGACATCGGGGGTCTCGCACCACACGGCCGCGAATCGCGATCGACGAAGCGCGAGCGCGACGCATCCTCGAACGCTGGCGTGCGCCATGCCCGGCATGCGGCCGTCCGGCTGCCGGAAATCGCGCCGCTTCACGCAGTACGCACATCGTCCGATGCGCCGTACGACACACCGCTCGCTTCGCTGCATCGCTCGCGCCCCTTGCCGTCGGCCGCTGGCGCGTACTCGCCGCTTATGCCTTCGGCGCGCGTCGACAGCGACTACGACTCCATCTCGACGTCAGCGGGCACGCACGTGCACGACACCGCGCCCGGCAGGACCAATCGCGGCCGTGTCGACACCGACAGTACCGAGTGGATGAACCACATGTCGCAACGCCGCATCACTGAAATTCCAGAGCGCTTCTCAAAGTAAGCTCGCGGACGATGCGTCGGGGGCAAGTTCCGGGCGCGAGCCGTCCACCACAATTGAACTGCTCGTTCGCGGCAACGCACGACCCAACCCTGTGACCGGATACTCCGCGCCCCGGCGCAAAACAAAAGGGCCGAGCCCTGCGCAACGCGCGACTCAGCCCTCAACCACCCAGCCAATCCCTGCTCGAGTTGGCGAGCCCTCACAGCGAGAGGCAGCCGCTTCACACTCCCGCGCAGCCAACGCCGTCAACGATTCCCCGGCAATCCTGCTTCCGCCTGACGCTGCAACAGCAAAACCTGCTGCTGCAACACGCGCAGTTGCGACTGGGCCTTTTCCTTCTCTTCGCGCAACGCGACGGCTTCGTCCTGCTGCTGGCGCTGATAATCGGCGACCTTCGCTTCCTGCGTGCGCGCCACTTCGATATCCGCCTGCAACCGCTGCGCGCGAGCCTGCGACTCGCCGATCACTCGTTCGATCGATGCCTTCTGCGCCTGCAACTGCGCCCTGCGGATCTCGACTTCCGCAAGCTGAGCCGTCTGCCGCGCGAAGCCGGCGTAGACGGCTTCGGCGCGCGCCTCGTCAGAAGTCCTGATGACGCGCCAGAAATGCTTGTCCTGAAACAGCGCGACGTAGTACGTCATGTTCGGCGCATAAAAAAACAACGACGCGCCATAGCCGCCGTTATACGTGGTGCGCAATTCGGTGAGCCCGCCGTCGTGGATCAGTTGCATCAGATCGGCGACATCGCCCTGCACGTTGCCGCTCGCGTCGGCATTCGTGTTGACGCCGAGCATCTTGCCCGCATCGTCGACGGAGTCGGCATCGCTTTGCGCGTCCGTCGCATCGGCCCGAGCCCCGTTCGGCGCACCCGCACGCGCGACGCCAGGCCCCGTCATGTTGCCCGCCGCCAATGCGACGCCGCCATGCATGAGCGCGCAAGCAAACGCGAGCAACATCATGCGGCGCAGATCCAAGGGGTACTTCATACGTCGATACTCCATGCGTATTCAGAAACAGCCTTGGATTATCGCGCGGATTGCGTCCTTTCTGACGCGCTGTGACAGGACTTTAAATCGAGATGAGCGGACAACTAAGCAAATCTATGCGCAATCGCAAAACATCGTAAAACGTGCGCCATTCCATTGATTTAGCCATCGCTGCAAGCGCATAAGCCCGACGCAAAAAAACGCGGGCGGACATTCGCATGCCCGCCCGCGCATCGATGAGAAGAGCGCAGTCAGAACCGAGTTTCGCGAGCGACCCGCAAGAACATATCGAGCAACGGCGTGCAGTCGAGCAGTTCGGGACCACCCGCGCGGTGGAACTCAGGGTGCCACTGCACGCCCATCACGAACGGCGCACGCCGATAGCGCACGGCCTCGATGATGCCGTCCGTCGCCGACACCGCCTCGATATTCAGGTCGCGTCCGAGCTGGTTCACCGCCTGATGGTGGATCGAATTGACGATCGCCTCGCGCCGTCCCGGGAACATGTTGACGAGCGTCGAGCCTTCGGGGAAATGAACCGCGTGGCGGTGCTGATCGTAGTGCTCGTTGACGTGCACGCCCGCCGTCGGCACATCGGACGCGATGTCCTGGTATAGCGTGCCGCCGAACGCGACATTGATCAGCTGGCACCCGCGGCACACGCCCAGCACCGGCTTGCCCGATTCGATGAACTCGTGCAGCAGTTCAAGCTCGTACATGTCACGCACGCGGTCGCCGGGCCATTCGGGGCGCGTCGCCACTTCGGCGTACGTCTGCGGCGACACGTCGGCGCCGCCTTGCAGCAGCAGGCCGTCCAGATGCTTCGCGTAATCGCGCAGGCGGATGTTGCTCGGATGCAGCATCCCCTGGTGGCCGACCGTCGGAATCATGAAGACGAGCACGTCACGCGACATCACCCAGTGCGCGATCGACTCCTCCAGATATTGCAGCGTCTTGCCGCGCAGTCCCTTGGCGCCCGGCTCAGGGTGAAAGATCCGCGCCGACACGCCGATGCGCAATGTGCGCTGCGTGATCCTGCGGCCCGCACGGTCGAAGATTTGGCGCGCGCGCGCCGCGACGATGCGTCCGAACACCGACCAGGCCGAGTCGTTCTGCTTCAGATACGCAGGGGGCCCAGGCGGGATCGCGTTAGCGGGCGGCGGATTGTACGCGCTGAAATCCGGCGCCGAACCGAATCCGGGCGGCGGAGCGCCACTCTTTTTGGCGGTGGCGCCGAGCGTGCCGTCCGGCTCGCCGCCGACGGGCGCCGCCGATCCAGTGCCCGCCGCGCCCGCCTCGTCGATCGCCGGACTGGCCGCCGTCGCCGCCGCGCGTTCAGCGTTCGATACGATCGACTGCACGCGCGCCGCTGCTTCCTGGCGCGCCGTCGCCTGGGCGGCACTCGCGCGCGCCTGTTCCGCCTCGCGGCGCTGCGCAGCGGCGGCGGCATTCTCGGGCGTCACATTGGAGGCGCTTTCGGGGGAATCGGTCGAGACCGCTTCCTTGGCGGGAGTGGGAGTCGGAGCCGGCCCCGTCACACCAGGCTGGCCCGAAGAGGGGGCGCCGGGTACACCGGCACTACCGGAGTTGTTCTCGCTCATGACTGTAGGTCAAACGCGTCTTCGCGCGTGAACGATTAGACATATCTCATTATCCGCCTCGGGCACCGATGCGGCAAACCGGCACACAATTCGTCACATCGAGACACAACATGCAACCTTACGCAATCGCGTCCCAGTTGGAACGGCTTGCCCCGTTCGCAAGTCAACGCGCCGCATCACGGATCGGGCTGTTCGTCGAAGGTTTCGCGCAGCGCGATCTGCATCGTCGCGTGAATCCGCACGCACCATCGCCACAGCACCGTCAGCAGCAGCGCTGCGACGAGCAGCACGCCGATCAGCAGGCCCGTCGGCGGCAGAATCGCGCTCGACAGCGCCGCCACGAGCAGAAACACGCCCAGCATCGACACGACGGGCACGAGGTCTGAGATCGCGTAGCGGATCGCGCGCGTGAATCGCCCCGCCTTCGCGGGCTGGACGCTGATTTCGGCGAGCAGCAGCGCGAGCGACTTCGTCTTGCGGTAGACGGCGACGAGGAACGGCATCGAAAGAATCAGCGCCGCGCTCCACAGCACGACGCGCCGGATCGGCTCGGACGGCAGCCATGTTTCGATCAATCCGCTGCCAAAACGCGTCACATAAGGCGCCCCATACGACGCGCCCAGAAAGATCGCTGCGACGATGGCCAGATTCACCGCGATCTGCAGGATGATCCGGCGCGTCAGACCGAACACCGTCGGCTCGCCCGACGCCGGCCTCAGGCTGCCGAGCCACTGCCCGTACATGCCGAACACGTTGGCGACGGTGCGTGGCATCGCGTGGCCGAGGCGGCGCGTGAGCGGGTCGGCGGCGCGGATCAGATACGGCGTGAAGAGCGTCGTCAACGCGGAGACGGCAACGGCGATCGGATAGAGAAACGCGCTCGTCACTTTCAGCGTGAGGCCGAGCGACGCGATGATGAACGAGAACTCGCCGATCTGCGACACCGTCATGCCGACGCGCATCGCCGTGCGCCCGTCCTTGCCCGCGAGGAAAGTGCCGAGGCCGCACGAGACGATTTTGCCGAGGATCACGGCGACCGTGATGACGGCGATCGGCCACGCGTAGTCGACCAGCACGGCGGGGTTGAGCATCAGACCGATGGTCACGAAGAAGATCGCGGAGAACGCGTCGCGCAGCGGCGCAATCAGGTGCTCGATCCGATGCAGATGGCGCGACTCGGCCATGATCGCGCCGATCAGGAACGCGCCGAGCGCAATGCTGTAGTCGAGCTTGACGACCAGCAGGCAGAACGCGAAGCAGAAGCCCAGCACGGCCACGAGCAGCATTTCGTCGCTCTGCGATTTCGCGACGTAGTTGAGCGCGCGCGGCACGACGAGAATGCCGACCACCAGCGACACCGTCATGAAGAGCAACAGCTTGCCGAGCGTGACCAACGCGACGCCCGCCGACAGCTCGCCCGTCTGTGCGATCCCCGACAGCAGCACGAGCATCGCGATCGCGAGAATGTCCTCGACGATCAGAATCCCGAACACCAGTTGCGCGAAGCTCTCGCGCTTCAAGCCCAGCTCGGAGAGCGCCTTGACGATGATCGTCGTCGACGAGATCGCGAGAATCGCGCCGAGGAACAGCGAATCCATCGGGCTCCAGCCGAATGCGCTGCCGATTTCGTAGCCGATCCACAACATCAGCACGATCTCCGACAGCGCGGCCACGACAGCCGTCGCGCCGACCTTGAACAGCTTGCGCAGGCTGAACTCGAGCCCGAGCGAGAACATCAGGAACACGACGCCGAGTTCGCCGAGGGTCTGGATGGTCTGCTCGTCGTGGATCAGCTGAAACGGCGGTGTGTACGGGCCGATGATCACGCCCGCCGCGATATAGCCGAGCACCACCGGCTGTTTCAGGCGATGGAACAGCACAGTGACGACGCCCGCGAGCGCCATCACGACTGCCAGATCCTGAATGAAGCCGATTCCGTGGTGCATGGCGCGTATCCTTACAAAATCAATACAGAAATCGCGATGTTACCGCACGAACGGTTGCGAACGGTTTAGCGTGCAGGACGAAAGCTCAAAACGCGCGACGCCGCATCCGACTCGCGCCGATCCCAGCCAAAGCGTCACAATACGAACTCTCGATCATCGCCACAGTCCCGGACTCGCCGCATACACGCCATGACCACCGCCACCTCCGCCGATTTCCCGGCTTTCGCGCCGCTCGCCCAGCTTGCCGCCGATCTCGCCGCCGGCCGCACGACGAGCCGCGCGCTCGTCGAAGCCGCGCTTGAACGCATCGCCGATCCCGCCGGCCAAGGCGCGGCCGTCTTCACCCAGGTCGACGCCGGCAACGCCCGCGCCACGGCGGACGCGCATGACCGCCTGCGCGCCGCCGGCACCGTGCTATCGCCGCTCGCGGGCATTCCCGTCTCGGTGAAGGACCTGTTCGACATCGAAGGACAGGTGTCGCGCGCAGGCTCGAAAGTGCTGGCGAACGCGGCTCCCGCGGCGGCTGACGCGGCCGCCGTCGCGCGCCTGAAGCGCGCGGGCGCCGTGATCGTCGGGCGCACGAACATGAGCGAGTTCGCGTTCTCCGGCCTCGGCCTCAATCCGCATTACGGCAATCCGCTCTCGCCGTGGCGGCGCGGCGCGAAAGGCGACGAGCGGGTGTCGGGCGGTTCGTCGTCGGGCGCGGCGGCGTCGGTGGCGGACGGCATGGCCGCTGTCGCGCTCGGCAGCGACACGGGCGGCTCCCTGCGCATTCCCGCCGCGCTGTGCGGCCTGACGGGCTTCAAGCCGACCGCCGACCGCGTGCCGAAGCAAGGCGGCGTGCCGCTTTCACCGACGCTCGACGCATTTGGCCCGATCGGTGTGAGCGTCGCGTGCTGCGCGCTGGTCGACCGGATTCTCGCCGGGCTGGAGCCCGTCGTCCCCGCCGCGCGGCCGCTCGAAGGCGTGCGCCTCGGCGTGCTGACGCATTACGTGACGGACGGCATCGAGCCCGAAGTCGCGCAAGCGTACGATGCCGCGCTCAAGCATCTCGAAGCCGCGGGCGCGATCGTCAGCGACGTGCGCTTTGCGCCGCTCGACCGCCTCGCGGACATCAACCGCTTCGGCTTTGCGCCGATCGAGGCGTACGCGTGGCACCGGCCGCTGCTCGCGGCGCATCGTGACGCGTACGATCCGCGTGTGCTCACGCGCATCCTGAAAGGCCAGCCAGCGACGGCCGCCGACTATCTCGACCTGCTCGCCGATCGCAACGCCGTGCTGACGGAAGCGCGCGCGCTGTGGCAGCGCTTCGATGCCCTCGTCTCGCCGACCGTGCCGATCGTGCCGCCGCGCGTCGCCGATCTCGTCGATGACGACGACGCGTTTTTCCGCGCCAACGGGCTCGTGCTGCGCAATCCCAGCGCGTTCAACTTCCTCGATGCGTGCGCGCTGTCGGTGCCCTGCCACCCGCGCGGCGGCGCGCCCGTCGGGCTGATGCTGGCTGCCGCGCCGCATGCCGACGACGCGTTGCTGGGAATCGGCCGGGCCGTCGAAGCGGTATTGAATACGATCCGGTGATGCGCGCAGCAACGGGCGCGTGTCGGGATCCGCTTGCAGCGCGCGCTTGCCGGGCGCCGGCATGCGCTGCCGGGTTCGGCTAGAATCGCCCCACCCTTTTCGGAACTTCCACCGCTTGAAGGATCATGAATTTCGATAATGCCCTATTGCGCCGCGAGCGCAGTCTGCTGGTTCTGCTCTGTCTGGTCTGCCTTGCGCTCGTCGGCGGCGCGCTTTATCTGCAGTTCGTCGAGCATCAGGACCCGTGCCCGCTTTGCATCATCCAGCGCTATTTCTATCTGCTGATCGCGATCTTCGCGTTTCTCGGCGCGCGGATGCGAGGCTGGACGGGCGTCAGGCTGCTTGAAGTGCTGGCGCTGCTGTCGGCTCTCGCCGGGCTTCTGACGGCCGCTCGGCACGTGTACGTGCAGTCGCATCCCAACTTCAGCTGCGGGTTCGATGCGTTGCAACCGATCGTCGACGGCCTGCCGCCCGCTCACTGGCTGCCGAGCGTCTTCAAGGTCGCGGGCCTGTGCGAAACGCTGTATCCGCCGATTCTCGGGATTTCCCTGCCGGGCTGGTCGCTGATCGGCTTCGTCGTCACTTTTCTTGCGCTCGCGATCGGCCTCTGGCGCAATCGCCGGGCGCGCTGAATCCAGCTTGGCTGCGCCGGGTTCATCAGTGTCGTCACTGGCCCGGCGCGCACAGCCGCATACATCGCGGTTTTCCGCATACGGGCGCACCGCCCAACCGTCGGCGTAAACACCTGGCCGCATCCGGCCGTTCTCCACGCCCAGCCCGAAACGCCTTCGCGCGCCCCGCGCACCTCGTCGAAGCCACACGCTGCAAGCCTTCGTGCCCCTCGTGCAGTCGCGCCGCACCATTGCACCCGCGCCTTTGACGCCATCATGAACGCTCCCGAATAACCCCCATTCGCGCGGGAAAATATTTTTGGGACAAAGTGGTGTTATGTTCGATCATGGATGGCGATCTACGTGCGCGAGGCCGGCTACGGCGCGACCCAATGCGTAACGCGCGCCTGGTCCGCAATGTCTTCAGGATTCGCCGTGACAACGCAAACCATCCGTTTCTATCACCAGGGGGCCGTCCGCGAGGTCGGCGACGCGCCCGCTTCGCGCACCGTGCTGCAGCATCTGCGCGAGGATCGGCATTGCACGGGAACCAAGGAAGGTTGCGCGGAAGGCGATTGCGGCGCCTGCACGGTCGTCGTCGGCGAGCTGGATGGGCGCGGCGCGCTCGTGCTGAAGGCCGTCAATGCGTGCATCCAATTCCTGCCGACGCTCGACGGCAAGGCGCTCTTCACCGTCGAAGACCTGCGCGCCGCGGATGGCGCGCTGCACCCCGTCCAGCAAGCGCTCGTGGACTGCCACGGCTCGCAGTGCGGCTTCTGCACACCCGGCTTCGCGATGTCGATGTGGGCGCTCTACGAAAATCAGCCTGCGGGCGCGGGCCTGCTCACTCGCGACGAGATCAATAGCGCGCTGTCCGGCAATCTGTGCCGCTGCACCGGCTATCGGCCGATCGTCGAAGCGTCGCAGAAGATGTTCGACGAGCAGCAGTATCCGCGTGTCACGCTCGACCGCGCAGCCATCGTCGAAGCGCTTCGGTCGATCCAGCGCAACCACACCTTCGAATACCGCGCTCCCTACACACGCGGCGCCGCCTTCGGCTCACCCGCTTTCTTTGCGCCCGTGACGCTCGACGCTTTCGCCGCGCTGCGCGCGCAGCATCCGCATGCGCGGCTGCTTGCGGGCAGCACCGATGTCGGCCTGTGGGTCACGAAGCAGTTCCGCGATCTGGGCGACATCCTGTACATCGGCAATGTTGCCGAACTGAAGACGATCGAACGCGATGCGCAGACGCTGACGATCGGCGCGGCGGTAACACTGGAAGATGCATACGCCGCGCTCACCGCCGACTTCCCCGAACTTGCTGAACTCTGGACGCGCTTCGCGTCGCTGCCGATCCGCAACGCGGGCACGCTCGGCGGCAACGTCGCGAACGGCTCGCCGATCGGCGATTCGATGCCCGCGTTGATCGCGCTCGACGCGCTCGTCGTGCTGCAGCGCGAGCGCAAGACGCGCACGCTGCCGCTCGATGCGTTCTACGTCGGCTACCAGAAGACCGCGCTCGAACCCGGCGAGTTCGTCGCGGCGATCCGCGTGCCGCGTCCTGCGCCGGACCTGCGCTTTCGCACGTACAAGGTCTCGAAGCGCTACGACCAGGATATCTCGGCCGTGTGCGCTGCTTTCGCACTGCGCATCGCCGAAGACGGCGCGATCGCCGACGCGCGCGTCGCGTTCGGCGGCATGGCCGCGACGCCGAAGCGCGCGCAGCACGCGGAAGCCGCGCTCCAGGGCGCACGGTGGGACGCGGACACGGCGCGACGCGCAATGGACGCGCTCGCAGCCGACTATCAGCCGCTCACCGACATGCGTGCGTCGAGCACGTACCGGCTGAAGGTCGCGCGCAATCTGCTGTGGCGCTTCCATCTGGAAACGCGCGACGCCGATCCGCTCGCGCTCTGCGACGTCAACGCATTCGCATTCGAAGCAGGCGCGGGCCAAACCACGAGCGCGCAGGAGCAGACGTCATGAACAGGCAGACCGATGCGTTCATCCAACATGCGGCGCCCGCCAAAGTTTCCGCGGGCGACACGGCGATCGGCGTGCCGCTGCCGCACGAATCGGCGACGCTGCACGTGAGTGGCGAGGCCACCTACACCGACGACATCCCCGAACTCCAGCAGACGCTGCACGCGGCGCTCGGTTTGTCGCGGCATGCGCATGCGCGCATCGTGTCGCTCGATCTGGACGCCGTGCGTGCCGCGCCCGGCGTCGTCGCCGTGTTGACGGCCGACGACATCCCCGGTGAAAACAACTGCGGCCCCGTGCTGCACGACGACCCCATTCTCGCCGACGGCGAGGTGCTCTATCTCGGCCAGCCTGTCTTCATCGTGGTTGCGCAAACCCATGAGCTCGCGCGGCGCGCGGCGGCCCTCGCGAAGAGCGACGACGTCGTGCGCTACGAGCCGCTGGAAGCCGTGCTGACAGCCAGCGAAGCGAAAGCGAAGAAGCAGTACGTTTTGCCGCCGCTGCATCTGAAGCGCGGCGCGCCTGCCGACAGGATCGCGAATGCGCCGCACCGGATCTCGGGCACGTTCGAAGTCGGCGGGCAGGAGCAGTTCTATCTGGAAGGCCAGGTCGCGTATGCCGTGCCGAAGGAAATGGACGGCATGCTCGTCTATAGCTCGACGCAGCATCCGAGTGAAATGCAGCACGTCGTCGCGCATATGTTCGGCTGGCCCACGCATAGCGTCCTCTGCGAATGCCGGCGGATGGGCGGCGGCTTCGGCGGCAAGGAATCGCAGTCGGCGCTCTTTGCCTGCGCGGCGTCGCTGGCCGCGCACCGGCTGCGCCGCCCGGTCAAGCTGCGCGCCGACCGCGACGACGACTTCATGATCACGGGCAAGCGGCACGACGCGATCTACGAATATGAAGCGGGCTTCGACGACGACGGCCGCATTCTCGGCACGCGCGTCGAGATCGCGCTGCGCGCGGGGTTTTCGGCGGACCTGTCGGGTGCCGTCGCGACGCGCGCCGTTTGCCACTTCGACAACGCGTACTACCTGTCGGACGTCGAGATCGTCGCGCTGCCGTGCAAGACGAACACACAGTCGAACACCGCGTTTCGCGGCTTCGGCGGGCCGCAGGGCGCGCTGGTGATGGAAGTGATGATGGACGGCATCGCGCGTGAGCTTAAGCGCGATCCCGTCGACGTGCGGCGCGCGAATTTCTATGGGATCGGCGAGCGCAACGTCACGCCGTACGGACAGAGCGTCGAAGACAACGTGATCGCGCCGCTGACGGAAGAGCTGCTCGGATCGAGCGACTATCACGCGCGGCGTGCGGCCATCGCCGCGTTCAACGCGAAGAGCTCCGTGCTCAAGCGCGGCATCGCGTATTCGCCCGTCAAGTTCGGCATCTCGTTCAACGTGCCATTCCTGAACCAGGCGGGCGCGCTCGTGCATGTCTACAAGGACGGCTCCGTGCTCGTGAATCACGGCGGCACCGAAATGGGCCAGGGGCTGAACACGAAAGTCGCGCAGGTCGTTGCGAACGCATTCGGCCTGCCGCTTTCCCGCGTGCGCGTGACGGCCACCGATACGTCGAAAGTGGCGAACACGTCGGCGACAGCGGCGTCGACGGGCAGCGACCTGAACGGCAAGGCCGCCGAAGCCGCCGCGCAGACGATCCGCGAGCGCCTCGCCGCGCTCGCCGCGAAGGAGCTCGGCGGCAAGGCCGAGGACGTGAAGTTCGCGAACGGCCTCGTGCATTCGGAAGGCGCGTCGATGCCGTTCGCGCAACTGGTCGGCGCAGCGTATCTCGCGCGCATCCAGTTGTGGTCCGACGGCTTCTATGCAACGCCGAAAGTGCATTGGGACGCGAAGACGCTGACGGGTCATCCGTTCTACTACTTCGCGTATGGCGCGGCCGTCTCCGAAGTCGTGATCGACACGCTGACGGGCGAATGGAAGCTGGTGCGCGCCGATGCGCTGCACGACGCCGGCCAGTCGATCAACCCGGCCATCGATCTCGGCCAGGTGGAAGGCGCGTTCATCCAGGGCATGGGCTGGCTCACGACGGAAGAGCTCTGGTGGAATCGCGATGGCCGCCTGATGACGCACGCGCCGTCGACGTACAAGATCCCCGCCGTCAGCGACACGCCCGCCGCGTTCAACGTGAAGCTGTTCCGCAACGACAACGCGGAGCCGACCGTGTTCCGCTCGAAGGCCGTCGGCGAGCCGCCGCTGTTGCTGCCGTTTTCGGTGTTTCTCGCGATCCGCGATGCCGTCGCGGCCACCGCGCCCGATGCCCCGCATGCGCCCGCGTTGCGCGCGCCCGCGACGCCCGAAGCGATTCTCGACGCGATCGATGCGTTAAAGCCTGCTTCGCCGCCCGCTGCAACGATAGCGGCAGCGGCCAGTCCAACCGCATCGGAAGCGGCTGGCGCAAGCACGACCGCGTAGCGATAGAAGCCTCAAATGAGCGCTGCGCGACACGACCGCGCAGCGCGGAAGATCAACCGGCCGCGCGGCAACCCCGCGCGGCCTCGTAGGGAGAACTGCCGGATGCAAGCCTGGCTCACCGATCTGCAGCAACTGCTCGCGCACGGCGACGCCGTCGTGCTCGTGACGGTCGCCCGCGCCGAAGGCTCGGCGCCACGCGATGCCGGCACGAAGATGATCGTCACGCGCGACTGCGCACGTCACACGATCGGCGGCGGGCATCTCGAATGGAAAGCGATCGAAAGCGCGCGCCAGGTGCTGCGCGACGGCATGCGCGCGCCGAACATGCGGCGGCTGGAACGCTTCGCGCTCGGGCCGAGTCTCGGCCAGTGCTGCGGCGGCGCTGTCGTACTCGCGTTTGAGCGGCTCGATGTCGGCGATCTCGGCTGGGTCACGTCGCTTGCGAAGCGGCTTGCAGCGGGCCAATCGGTGGTGCGTAGCGTATCATTCGGGCCCGCGCCCGATGCGGTGATGCTGTCCGACCCGGAGCCGGGCGTCGAGGCCGCCGACTGTCTGCTGTGGGACGGCGCGGGTTTCGACGACAGCAGCGCGCTGCTCACCGAAACCATTGCGCCGCGCGATTTTCCCGTCGTGCTGTTCGGCGCGGGGCATGTGGGCGCGGCGCTCGTGCGCGTGCTCGCGACGCTGCCCTGCCACGTGCACTGGGTCGACGAGCGTGACGCACAGTTCCCGCCGCCTGAAACACTGGGCGCGGCGAACGTGACGATCGACGCGAACGACGCGCCCGACGAAGCCATCGACAAGGCCGCGCCGCACACGTACTTCATCGTGATGACGCACAACCATGCGCGCGACCTCGATCTCGCCGAGCGCATCCTGCGGCGCGGCGACTTCGCGTTCTTCGGCATGATCGGCTCGCACACGAAGCGCAAGCAGTTCGAGCACCGGCTCGCCGCGCGCGGCTTCGATCCGGCGCAGGTCGCGCGGATGAAATGCCCGCTCGGCGTGGACGGCATCGTCGACAAGTCGCCGGAGATCATCGCGATTTCGGCGGCGGCGCAACTGCTGCAGGCCGTCGAGGCCAACGCGGCGCACAGCGCGCAAATGGTCTGACACGGCCACGGCTCGCATCACGAAGCATTGAGGGACGCCTGACAGCCATCGGGCGTTGCAGCTATTCATCGATAACTCGAATCATCGACCGACCATGACGACAACCACCCTTTCCCCGCTAGCACACAAGACGAACCGCGCGCCGAAGGCGGAGCTGCATATTCATATCGAAGGCTCGCTCGAACCGGAGCTGATCTTCAAGCTCGCCGAACGCAACGGCGTGAAGCTGGCGTACGACTCGATCGAAGCGCTGCGTGCCGCGTACGCGTTCACCGATCTGCAGTCGTTCCTCGACATCTACTACGCGGGCGCGAGTGTGCTGCTGAACGAAGAGGACTTCTATGACATGACGATGGCCTATGTCGAGCGCGCGCTCGCGGACAACGTCGTGCACACGGAAATCTTCTTCGATCCGCAGACGCACACGGAACGCGGCGTGCCGATTGCGACCGTGGTCGCGGGCATCGAGCGCGCGCTCGCGCAAGCGGAACAGCGCGGCCTCACGAGCAAGCTGATTCTGTGCTTCCTGCGCCATCTGTCCGAAGACGATGCGCTCGCAACATTCGAAGCCGCGCTGCCTTTGTTTGATCAATACAAACATCGGCTGATCGGCGTCGGCCTCGATTCGTCGGAGCGCGGCCATCCGCCTTCGAAGTTCGAGCGCGTGTTCGCGAAGGCCCGTGAAAAAGGCCTCAAGCTCGTCGCGCACGCGGGCGAGGAAGGCCCGCCGTCGTACATCTACGAAGCGCTCGATCTGCTCAAGGTGGACCGCGTCGATCATGGCGTGCGCAGCATCGAAGACCCGGCGCTCGTCGCGCGTCTCGCGGATTCGCGCGTCGCGCTCACCGTCTGCCCGCTGTCGAACCTGAAGCTGTGCGTGTTCGACGACCTGACCAAACATACGCTGAAGGCGCTGCTCGACGAGGGCGTCGCCGTCACCGTGAATTCGGACGATCCCGCCTACTTCGGCGGCTACGTCAACGCAAACTACCTCGCGACGATCGAAGCCCTCAAGCTCGACGACGACGAGGTGTACACGATCATCCGCAACAGCTTCGAGGCGTCGTTCGTGACGCCCGCGGAGCGCGACGCGATGATCGCAAAACTCGATGCGCACTGGCGCGCATCAGCTTGATCACTAAAGTACGGAGACGGTTTCACTCATGACTCAAACGGCTTATCGCGCGCAACTGCTGACGTTCAACGGCGATCCTGCGCAATCGTCCCATGCCGCGGTCTTCAACGAAGACGGCCTTCTGATCGTCGAAGACGGACATGTCGTCGCGGCGGGCGCATATGCGAGCGTCGCTGCGCAGCTCGCGCCCGGCGCGCAAGTGGTCGAGATGCGCGACAAGCTGATCGTCCCCGGTTTCATCGATACGCACATTCACTTCCCGCAGACGGACATGATCGCGTCGCCCGCGCCCGGTCTGTTGCCGTGGCTCGACACGTACACGTTCCCGACCGAGCGCGGCTTCAGCGATCCTGCCGTCGCGCAGGACACCGCGCGCTTTTTCATCGACGAACTGCTCGCATGCGGCACGACGACGGCGCTCGTCTACTGCACGGTGCACAAGCAATCGGCGGATGCGTTGTTCACAGAAGCGCAACGGCGCAACGTGCGGATGATCGGCGGCAAGGTGCTGATGGACCGCAACTGCCCCGAGTTCCTGCGGGACACCGCGCAATCGGGCTATGACGATAGCGCCGAGCTGATCGCGCGCTGGCACAACAAGGGACGTCAGTTGTACGCGCTCACGCCGCGTTTCGCGCCGACTTCGACGCAAGCCCAACTCGAAGCGACGGGCGCGCTCGCGAAGCTGCATCCTGACGTGTTCATCCAGAGCCACGTCGCGGAGAATCGCGACGAAGTGAAGTGGGTGGCGAGCCTTTTCCCCGGACACCGCAGCTATCTGGACATCTACGATCACTTTGGATTGCTGCGTCCGCGCGCGGTGTACGGGCACTGCATCCACCTCGACGCCGAAGACCGCCGCCGCATGGCCGAAACGCGCACGGTCGCGTCGCACTGCCCGACGTCGAACCTGTTCCTCGGCAGCGGGCTATTCGATTTCGACAAGGCCGCCGAATCGGGCATGCCTGTCGCGCTCGCCACCGATGTCGGCGGCGGGACATCGTTCTCGATGCTGCAAACGATGAACGAAGCGCACAAGGTCGCGCGACTCGGCGGCCATCATCTGACGGCGACGCGCATGTTCTGGCTCGCGACGGCGGGCGCGGCGCAAGCGCTCGATCTCGGCGAGAAGATCGGCACGCTCGAGCCGAAGTCGGAAGCGGATTTCATCGTGCTTGATCCGAAGGCTACGCCATTGCTTGCACGAAGGACCGAGCGTACGGGGACGCTTGAGGAGTTGCTGTTTGCGTTTGCGCTGCTCGGGGATGACCGGGCCGTGTTTGAGACGTATGCGATGGGGCAATGTGTGCATCGGAGGGATGACGATGCGCGTCGGCACGTGACGGGGAAGGCTCGCATCGCGGCGTGAGTTGGTTTTGTTTTGCCGCTGCGCGGGCAGTCGCGATGCGGTTTGTTTTGCCTTTGCGCGGGCATCCGCGATGCGGTTCGCTTTGCCCTGCGCGGGCATCCGCGATGCGGTTCGCTTTGCCTGCGCGGGCATCCGCGATGCGGTTCGCTTTGCCCTGCGGGCATCCGCGATGCGGTTCGCTTTGCCCTGCGCGGGCATCCGCGATGCGGTTCGCTTTGCCCTGCGCGGGCATCCGCGATGCGGTTCGCTTTGCCCTGCGCGGGCATC
>NZ_JAGIPX010000060.1:0-71 GCF_017814945.1 Paraburkholderia sp. LEh10 | reverse complement strand
CGCGATAGCGCCTCGCGGCGCAGGCGTTGCCCCTGTGCGGGGCGGCACCTCCTTTCTTTGCCGCGGCAAAG
>NZ_JAGIPX010000005.1 GCF_017814945.1 Paraburkholderia sp. LEh10 | reverse complement strand
AACCTGGTGTTCATCGTGTCGGCCGTGATCACGATTGCGGCGGGCGTGTCGGCCAAGTTCATCCTCGCGCCGATGCGTGCGCGCTGGATCGCTTCATCGAACGAAGCCTCGCGCGAACTCGAGCCGGAACTCGCGGCAAACGGACCGGGCCTGCGTCACTGGCCGGAACAGACGGGCGAGTAATGTCCGTATCACTTCATGGCGACCTGAACACATGAACGTGTCCCTGCAGCAGTTGAAGGTGTTCATCGCCGTCGCGCGTCAGCGCAGTTTCACCCGTGCGGCGCGCGAGTTCGATCTGACGCAGTCGGCCGTAAGCCGGTGCGTGCGCGAACTCGAAGAGGCGATTGCATTTCGCCTCTTCGATCGCACGACGCGTCAGGTCGAGCTGACGACAGCAGGCTCGCGGCTCGAACGGCGCATCGGGCGTCTGATCGAAGAGATCGAACTGACGTTGCGCGAAGAACGGGCCGCGCACGAGGAACACACGGGACTCGTGGTGATCGCCTGCGATCCCGTGACTTCTGCGGGCTGGCTGCCCGAGCGGCTCGCGCGTACCGCCGGGATGTTTCCCGATCTGATCGTCACCGCGAAGGAACAGCCTCAACATGCCGTGCTCGCCGCGATCGAGCAAGGCGAAGTCGATTTCGGCGTGCTGTGCGACGCGAACTTCGCGGGCGCCGACACGTTTCATGCGCAGCCGCTCGTCTCGACGCCGCTGTGCGCGGTGCTGCGCGCTACGCATCCGCTCGCAGCGGGCGCCGCGTTGCACTGGGAGGCGCTGCGCGGCACGCAGCTCGTCACGCTCAACGCCGAGGCGGGTACCCGCAATGTGACGGGGCGGGCGCTCGGCACGCATCGTATCGATGCGCAACGTGCGAACGAGTGCGGACACGTGGCCGCTGCGTTGCGCATGATCGAACTGGGTCTCGGCATCGGCGTGCTGCCCGTCGACGCGCATGGCGCCGGGCTGCCTGCGTCGCTCGTTGCGCGTGCGCTCGTGCCCGAGGTGTCGGTGACGACGATGCTCGTGCGCCGTCGCAACCGCTCGCTGCGTCCGAACGCCGACGCCGTGTGGTCGCTTTTCGCCGGCAAGGAATCCCCAGCCCACGCCGGCGCGTGCGCGAGCACGCTCGCAGCAACCGCAAACCGAACAACAAAAGGAGCAACGGACGAACCGATACCGCTCGTACCCAATGACGAAGCGCTGATGAGAGCGTCGTAGACAAGGCAGTGCGCGCGGTTCAGCCAACGGTTCGCGAATACGCAATATCGCCAATCGCAAGGAGCACGATATGGACACTGAAACCGACCTCAGACGCCATGACCTTCTCATCGACGGAAAGCGGCTGCCGCCCGGTACGGGCGAGTACTCCGTCGACATCAACCCCGCCACGGAAGAACCGATTGCGCGCGTCGCGCAAGGCAGCGCACAGGACGTCGATACGGCCGTGAAAGCCGCGCGCGCCGCGCTCAAGGTGTGGAACGGCATGCGCGCGGCGGAGCGCGGCCGCATTCTGATGCGCTTTTCCGAGCTCCTGCGCGAGCACCAGGACGAAATTGCCGCGCTCGAAAGTCTCGACGCGGGCAAGCCGCTTGCGGCCGTCAAACGCCAGGACGTGCCCGCCGCCATCGATACGCTCGCGTACTACGCCGGCTGGTGCGACAAGATCAACGGCCAGGTCGTGCCCGTGCGCCCCGACGCGCTCACGTACACGGTGCGCGAGCCCGTCGGCGTGGTCGGCGCGATCGTGCCGTGGAATTTCCCGCTGATGATAGGCATGTGGAAGATCGCGCCCGCGCTCGCTTGCGGCTGCACGATGGTCGTGAAGCCCGCTGAGATCACGCCGCTGTCCGCGCTGCGCGTCGGCGAGCTCGCGCTGGAAGCGGGCGTGCCCCCCGGCGTGCTGAATATCGTGACGGGCAAGGGGCGCGTGGTCGGCGACGCGATCGTCGCGCATCCGGATATCGACAAGGTGACGTTCACGGGCTCGCCCTCCGTTGGGCGAGGCATTCTGCAAGGCGCGGCGGGCAACTTCAAGCGCGTGACGCTGGAGTTGGGCGGCAAGTCGGCGAACGTGATCTTCGCCGATGCGAATATCGACAACGCCGTGCGCGCGGCGGCATCCGGCATCTTCTTCAACACGGGCCAGGTGTGTTCGGCGGGCTCGCGCATTCTCGCGCATCGCGACGTGTACGACGACGTGGTCGAACGGCTCGCGGCGCGCGCACAGTCGATCAAGGTCGGCGATCCCAACGAACGCGAGACAACGATGGGCCCGCTCGTGTCGGCGGCGCAGATGAAGACGGTGCTCGATTACGTGGAAATCGGCAGGAACGAGGGTGCGTCGATCGTGACGGGCGGCGCGCGGATCGGGCAGAAGGGCTTTTTCGTCGAACCGACGGTGTTCGCGAACGTCGAGCACGAAATGCGCGTCTCGCAGGAGGAGATCTTCGGGCCGGTGGCGAGCGTCGTGCGATTCGACGACGAAGAGGACGCCGTGCGCATCGCGAACGGCACGGCGTACAGCCTTGCGGCGGGTGTGTGGAGCGCGGATATCGGCCGCGTGCACCGGGTCGCGCATGCGCTGAAGGCGGGCACGGTATGGATCAACACGTACGGCTACACCGACGTGCGCCTGCCGTGGGGCGGCTCGGGCGATTCGGGCTTCGGCCGCGAGCACGGCGATGTCGCGATCGAAAACTTCACCGAACCAAAGGCGATCTGGCTCGCGATCGATCATTGACGCCCGTCGCGCAAATGAAAAGAGGATCGGACGCGCGTGGCGTTCGATCCTCTTTTTTATTCAGTGAGACCTGATCGGGCGACGATGAGTGACAGACAAGCTGTTTTCGGTCAGCTCGCCGTGCGCCGCACCAGCAAGAAGCTCACGCCGATTGCGCCGAGAAACGCACCGCAGCAACGGTTGAACCAGCGGCGCACGGCGGCGCGCGTCAGCCATTTGCCCAGATGCATGCCCGCCCAAGAGTACAGCGCGATCGCGAACCATTCGAGCACGAGGAAGCTCGCGCCGAGTACGGCGAATTGCGGCAGCATCGGCTTCGCGATATCGACGAATTGCGGCAGGAATGCGGTGAATACCAGAATGGCCTTCGGATTGCCCGCCGCGACGAAACATTCCTGGCGCGCGATCCGCCACAGCGACGCGTCGTCCTGCTTGAGCGCGTCCATCGGGCCGGCGTCACTGCGCCACAGCTGGATGGCCAGCCAGATCAGATAGGCGGCGCCCGTCAGCTTGATCGCGAGGAAGAACAGCTCGGACGCGTGCAACACGACGGCAAGGCCCGTCGCGGCCAGCACGAGCATGCCGGCAAAGGCGACCAGCCGTCCGCTGCCCGCGACGAACGCCGTCATGAAGCCGTGCCGCGCGGCGACGTTGATCGACAGCAGATTGTTCGGCCCGGGCGCCATATTGATCGCGAAGCACGCGGGAAGAAAAAACAGCCAGGCGGTGACAGACATGACAGCTCGCTCGGACGGGCCGCTGCGCTGAGCGGCGCGGCGGCAGACTCAGAAGGGGAATGTCCGATTGTAGCGAATTGCCGGCTGCGGGCGGGACGTAGCGGACGGACGGCGTGCCGCTAACACGCGACGCCCGCGCGAGATGAAGCCGTTGATCAGTCGGCGGAACCGACCACCTGGCGGAACCACGGATCTCTGAGCACCGTGTCGACGCTGAGTTTCACGACGTCATCGAGTGCATAGGCGGGATTCGTGAACTTCTGCCGGAACATGTGGACCGTGACGCTCTTCACGAAGACGTTTTGTTTCGTAAACGTGTTGGTGACGAAGTAATTCAGCGTCAGCGTCCATGTGGCAGGTGAGCGCTCGTCGTCGACCAGGAGCGCTTCGATGCGCGCGCTCAGCACCAGCCGGTCATGTGTCGTGACGACCATGCCCGATTTGCGCCACGCGGAGACGACGGCATCCCGAACCGCGGATTCGACGCTCTTCTTCAACACGATCGACGTCATCGCCGTATTGGCGATGCGGTCAGGCGTGATGTTTCCTGCGCGCGCGGGCATGTACGGGAACTCGCGCGCGGAAGCGATGAGCAGTTCGTTGTTCGCGAGTGTCTGGCTCGACGCTACCGAGCGGGGCACGAAGAGCGAGCAAGCGGAGGTCAGGAGCGCGAAACAGGCAATGCTGGATCGTTTGAGCAGAAGCGGGGTCACGGCGGTGACGCAGCCAGTGCGACGCTGCGTAGGGAAGTCGAAAGATCGAAGTGTGTCGCGCTAATTTGCTCGTGAATATGAGACACATCCTAAAAGCCGCGCGGTAGTACAGGAATCTGGACGAATACCTGGAAAAGATGATGAAAATCAAGGCCGCCGCGCTCGTGCCGAGCCGTGCCGGCGGCTGCTTGCGGTCAGCGCGAGGTTTTGGGGCAAGGCTCGGTGGATGGCCGCCGAGGTGACAAATCTCAATGAGAGTGCGGCTTATCGCATTAAGACTCTTCTTACGGTCTTTTTTTGGATAGTCGGCGATACTCATCGACGCCACTTTTATCCCTCTCTGCTTCCCGCACAGTGCGCGTGCAGGAAGCATCAGAGGCGCGGCGCTCCCCCCGTCATCCCGATACGAAAACGCTCATGCTCGACTCGTCCTCACTTCAATCGATGAAACCGCTGTTCATGACGCCGTGCTACGGCGGCAACGTTGCGGCGAACTTCGCGAACAGCCTGCTCGCGCTCAACAACGGCATGTGGCAGACGGGCATGCAGGGCGTGGTGCGTATCCGTTCGGGCGAGAGCCTGATTACGCGGGCGCGCAACGAAGCCGTCGCGGAATTCCTGCTCGATCCGGGCTATACGCACTTGTTCTGGATCGACGCGGACGTCGGCTTTTCCGTCGATCAGGTCTTCCGCCTGTTGCTCGCCGATCGCGATGTCGTCGCGGGCGTCTATCCGCTCAAGCGTTTCGACTGGCCGGCCGCGTTGCCCGCGGGGCTCACCCAGCAAACCTTTGCCGCGAAGTATTTGCGCTATCCGGTGAATGCGCATGACGGCGTCTCGCCCGCCGTCGATGCCGACGGATTCCTCGAAGTCAGCGAGGCGCCGACGGGCTTCATGTGCATCAAACGCAGTGTCATCGAGACGATGATCGCGCGTCTTCCCGAGCTGAAGTACCTGCCGGACGGCTCGCCCGACTCCCCGCTCTACGACCTGTGCTATCGCTTCTTCGACGTGATGGTGGAACCGTCGACCAACCGGTATCTGTCGGAAGACTATGCGTTTTGCCGTCGCTGGCGGGAAATCGGCGGCCGCGTCTTCGTCGATACGCGATCGAAGCTGTCGCATCAGGGCATGTACACCTATCACGGCGATTTTGGCGCGTCGCTGTCCGCGAGTCCGCAGACGGCGATTGGCGGCGAGTGCTGAAACTCACTTCACGCAATCCCATGGAATCCAACGAACTGAGCGTGCGCGCCCGCGGCGGTACCGAACTGATGTTGCAAGCGCTGCATGCGCGGCTCGATCCGAATCTGGTGAGACACTTTCAGATCATTCCATCGCGCGTTCGCTCGCTCGATCCGGATCGGAAGCGCATTCTTTGGCTGCATGACAAGCCGAGTCACGAAGAGTCGAGTTTTCTTGAACATGCGGAAAACCGAGCGGCGTTCGCGGGCATCGTGTGCGTGTCGCATTATCAGGCGGCGCTTTATCAGATGATTCCCGGCGTGCCGTACTCGGAGATAACGGTTCTGCAGAACGCAATCGAGCCGTTCGGCGCGTATCACCCGCGACGTAGCGAGCGCATCCGCCTGATCTATCACACGACGCCGAACCGCGGCCTCGAAATCCTCGTGCCCGTCTTCGAGCATCTCGCGACGCTGCATCACGACATCGAACTCGATGTCTTTTCGAGCTTCAGCATTTACGACTGGACGGAGCGCGATGCTCCGTACCGGCCGCTATTCGAGCGATGCCGCGCGCATCCTCGCATTCGCTATCACGGCGCGCAGCCGAACGCGATCGTGCGCGACGCGTTGAGCGAATGCGACATCTTCGCGTACCCGAACATCGAGCCGGAGACGAGTTGCATCGCGGCCATCGAGGCGATGTCGGCCGGCTGTCTCACTGTCTGCGCCGCGTACGGCGGTCTGCCGGAGACTTGCGCGAATTTCGCGACGCTCTACCCATACACCGAGAACCTCCAGGCGCACGCGATGCGCTTCGCAGCCGTGCTCGACGATGCGATCGCGACGATCCGCCTGCGCCGCGCCGAACACGAGCGGTTGCGCGCGCAACAGGTGGAATACTTCAATCATTTCTACTCGTGGGACCGCCGGATCGGCGAATGGGACGCGTATCTGCGCGGACTGCTGTAACGGCCTGGCCGAGCGCGTCGCGAGCCGTGCGCGCGCGAGCCGCCCGCCCACCGCGCCCGGCGCCGCCCTCGCCCCCCGCCCGCGCCGGGCTCGCGGCGCTGCCGTCGCCCGCCGCGCGCATTGCATCGATGCTCCAGCGGCCACGCTCCTTCTGGTGCGGCGACGCGCTCGCGCATCGCGAGCGGCCCGCTTCCTTCAGCGTCCGTTTGCCGAATTCCCTCCGTCCGTCCGGCCGGCGCCGCCGTCCCGCGCGGCGGCGCGCGGACTTGCGCGGCCGTTCGCCGCGAGATTTAATACAGTCCAATCAATCGACGTTTTCTATCCGGCAGGAGCAGCCGGCAATGCTGGAAAGCGGCGGCAGCCGGCGCGCGCCAATCCTCGCCGAGCCGGCCAGGCGAATGCGAGCGGGGGCTCGCTGCCGCTGTGCAGTGCAACACGAACGAGCGGACCATTCACGCCATCCCGACGCAATCAAGGTTACGACACATCTTCGCGCACGCGTTGCCGCGCATCGATGCAAGCCGATTCACAAGAAACGGAGAAAAGCATGAAGGCCAGCACCATCGCGGAACGGCAAGCCAGTGGGCGCGCGGCTCGCGATCAGGCAAGGCGCTCCAGCCACCGCGCCATCGGTCATATGCACCGCAATCCCATCGATCTGCTGCGGCAAAGCAGCGAAGGGCGCGTCGAGCGGCTGATTCCGCTGCGTTATGGGCGCATGACCGTGTCGCCGTTCACGTTTTTTCGCGGCAGTGCGATCCTGCAGGCGCACGATCTGAGCATGACGCCGCACACGACGCTCACGCTGCCCGTCTGCGGCGATGCGCATCTGCTGAACTTCGGCGGCTTCGCGACGCCCGAGCGCCAGTTGGTCTTCGATTTGAACGATTTCGACGAAGTGTCGGCCGCGCCCTTCGAATGGGACCTGAAGCGGCTGGTCGCGAGTTTCGTCGTCGCGGCGCGGCACATGCGGTTCAGCCGCGGCGCCGCTTACGATCTGGTGATGGCGGCCGCGAACCAGTATCGCGACCGCATGGCGCAGTATGCGGAGTGCGGCGCGCTGGAACTGTGGTACGAGCGCATCACGTTCGACCGCATGGTCGACATGGCGGTGAACGCCGAGAACCGTCGTCTGATCCGGCGCGCGATGGAGAAAGCGAGCACCCGCACGCACGAGAGCATGCTCGAAAAGATCGCCGAGCGCGACGGCGAAAGCTACGTGGTGCGCGACCTGCCACCGGGCCTGTTTCACGTGCACGGATCGACTACGCTGTTTGAGCCGGAGGACGACTGGTTCAAGCTCGGCGACTGGCGCAAGCTGATTCACGACATGTACGAAGGCTGTCTGAAGACGCTCAACGACGACCGGCGCGAGCTGCTCGGCAACTTTACGCTTCACGACCTTGTGTTCAAGGTGGTGGGCGTCGGCAGCGTGGGCACGCGCTGCCTCGTGCTGCTCACCGCCGACCCGCGCGGCAAGCCGCTCTTCTTGCAGGCCAAGGAGGCGCGGCGCTCCGTGATCGCGCAACATTTCAAGGCGGGGCCGCGCAAATCCGAGCCGAAACACGAAGGCGAGCGCGTCGTGCAGGGCCAGCGCATGCTGCAGGCGGCCAGCGATATCTTTCTCGGCTGGTCGACGGGCCCATCGGGCAGGCACTTCTATTTCCGGCAGTTGCGTGACATGAAACTGTCACCAAGCATCGATCTGTTCGACGTGGATCAGTTGAGCGGCTACGCGCGGTTATGCGGCTGGGCGCTGGCGCGCGCGCACGCGAAGGCGAGCGGCAAGGCAATCGAGATCAGCGCGTATATCGGACGCAGCGACCAGTTCGCGCAAGCGCTCGCCGAGTATGCGTCGGCGTATGCGGATCAGGTCGAGCGCGATTATGACGCGTTCATGAAAGCATGCCGGGCCGGCGAAATCGAAGCGCGCACCGACGAGGACATGGCCGCCGATTTCCGTATCTGAGGCCGGGCGGGGCGCGACCGCGTCGACGATGGCGCGAGGTCAGGCACGCGTGTCCGATGGCGCGCGTTTCGAAGCAGTACAGTCAGGCTGTGAAAACACGCTGACGAAGGTCAAAAGAGACGGTCAAAAGAGACGGTCGAAAGAGACCTTGAAGCAGGACTGTGAAACCAGCAAGCGGGGCAATCCAGCGGCGCGGCGCAGCCATGCCGCTGCACTGACGGGCAATAGCGGGCAGTAGCGGGCAGCAAGGGGCTTTATCAGGCATTAACCAGGCATTAACCAGGCACTAGCAGGCTTTGACAGGCAGTCGGGGCTCACCGTGGCGCTTAACTCTCATTGGAGGTTCGCATGCTTTCCCTCATTGGCACGATAGTCGTCGGGTTGGTCGTCGGTCTGATCGCGCGCGCGCTCAAGCCGGGCGACGACAGCATGGGTCTCATCATGACGATCGTCCTCGGCATTGCAGGCTCGCTGCTGGCAGGCTATGTCGGGCGCGCGCTCGGCTGGTATCAGCCGGGGCAGGCCGCGGGCTGGATCGCGTCGATCATCGGTGCGATCGTGCTGCTCGTGATCTATCACCTCGTTCGTCGGCGCACGTAAGCGCGCTCGGCATCGCTTTCGCGTCGGCGGGCGCGGGCGGATGTCGGCAGTCGGCGACGGCGCTTGGCCGCGAACGCACATGCCGGCACATCGCCTTGGCCGGGCGGCGCTTTAGTTGCGTTTTAGCTGCGCGCCGTCGCAGACGCGAAGCACTCGTTGGCAGGCCGCCGTCGGCCGTCAGCCGCCGCGCGCGTCGCGCAGCGTCACGAAGCGCAGTCCACGCGCGCGCACCGTTTCGATCAGGCGCGGCAGCACGTCGAGCACGACAGGCTCGCCCGACGCGCCCAGCGCCGCGCTGGCGTCGTGCACGAGCAGAATGTCGCGCGCCGCGAGTCCGTCGACGAGCCGGTCCAGCACGCGCTGCGGGTTTTTCTCGCGGGTATCGAAGCCGCGCCGCGTCCATGCCGCGAGCCGCAAGTCGAGCTTTTGCAGCACGGGTTCGAGAAACACATTGCGCAGGCCGGCTGGCGCGCGGAAGAACATCGGACGCTCGCCCGTCAGTGCTTCGAGTGTGTGCTGCGCGGCGTCGATCTCGCGTGTCAGGCCGCGCGGCAGCGTGACCGAGAACGTGTGCACGTGGACCTGCGAGTGATTTTCGACATTATGCCCACGCGCGACGATCTCGCGCATCAACGCGGGATGCCGCTGCGCGCGCGCGCCGATGCAAAAGAACGTCGCGCGCACGCCGTGCGCATCGAGCAGATCTAGCACCTTCGGCGTGACGACAGGGTCGGGGCCGTCGTCGATCGTCAGTGCGACAGCGTCGGCGTTGCGCGGCGTGTCGGGCAGCCGCGTCCAATTGGGGCCGAGAAGCGACGAGCGCGGCCATAATCCGATCGGCACGACGATCGCATGGCTCACGAAGATGCCAGCGAGCCACCACGGCCACGCGGACGACACGAGCGTCCAGCCGGCGAACATCGCGACATGCCACGCGATGACGGCCGTGAGCATCGGCGGATTCCCCGTGAGCGGCCAGCGGCGGGCGGGCGCTGCCGTATCGGCGGCGCGCGGCGGCGGATTCAGTTGATTCATGATGCTGTTGGCCTGCCCGCGCGGGTTTCGGCCAGGCGGGCAGGACTCGTTCGATGCACGTGAAACGCGAACGATACCATCCGCGCGCATCCTGTCTCGAATTTGCGACGAACCTAAGGCACGACGCGAATGTTGCCGAAGCCGTTCGCCGGCGCGCGCTGGAGCCCGCGCGGGCGCAAACGTCGAGGCGCACGCCGAAAGCCAGTATGCTTGAGCCCTTTCCACTGACCCGCCGAGATCGCCCACCGCGCCATGCGCCTGCGCCACATCGAAGTCTTCCACGCCATCATGCGCACCGGCTCGCTGTCCAAGGCGGCCGAGCTGCTATGCGTCTCGCAGCCTGCTGTGAGCAAGGTGCTCGCGCACGCGGAGCGCAGCGTCGGCCTGACGCTCTTCAACCGCGTGCACGGCCGCCTGCAGCCGACGCGCGAAGCCGAGTTGCTGTTCTGCGAAACGCAGAAGCTGCAAGCGAACCTCGACAGCATCCGTGATCTCGCGCGCAATCTCGCGTTGCGGCCGGAAGGGCATTTACGCGTAGGCTGTCTGCCGAGTCTCGGCTTGAGCCTGATCCCGCCCGCCGTGCAGGCGTTTCGCGCGGCGTATCCGCGGGTGTCGCTGAGAATCCAGACGCGCCACACGGAGGAACTGCTCAATGCGCTGCTCACGCGCGAGCTCGATCTCGGTGTCGCGCTGAATCCGCCGGCGCGGCCGGGCATCGCGTCCGCCGAACTGGGGCGCACGCCCGTCGTGTGCGTCGGCCCGCGCGACGACCACGCAGCCGGGCGCCCGCTCACGCTGCAGGAGTTCGTCGAAGGCGAATGGATCAGCATCGGCAATGTCGATCCGCTCGGCGAAATGATCGGCAATGCGCTTGAAGCGCTGGGTCTCGACGCTCCAATGCCGACCGTGGAGGCGCAAACCTGGCACGTGGCCCGTGCGCTGGCCGCGCGCGGCATCGGCCATGCATTGCTCGACGAGCTGACTGCGAAAAGCGGTGCGGAAGCCGTGAGCGTGCGGCCGATCGCGCCGCCTCTGTCGATTGGCGTGTTCGCGTTGTGGCGCGACGGCGGGATGACCTCGCAGGCGGGTAACGCGTTCGTCGACGTGCTGCGCGCGCGGCTTGCGCCGTAGCGCGGTTCGCATCGGCTGTCCGCTGCGCTTGCCGGCCGCGCGCACCTGACACGCTCTTAACCTGAGGTTATGCAGCCTCCCAACTCGTCATTTGATGCGGCGTTTTCGGCGCGCGACACTCGCCGGCAATGTAATCGCAAGGTCATCGGCATTCATGCGTGTGTGTGTACTCGGTGCGGGCGTCGTCGGTCTGACGACGGCCTGGAGTCTGGTCCGCGACGGCCACGACGTCACGATCGTCGAAGCGCGCGGCGGCGCGGCGCTCGAAGCGAGCTTCGCCAACGGCGGGCAGCTGAGCTACAGCTACGTGGCGCCCCTCGCCGATCCCGCCGTGCTGCCCAAGCTGCCCGCGTGGCTGCTGCAACGCGATTCCGCGCTGCGCTTCATCCCGCGTTTCGATCTGCATCAGTGGCGCTGGTGCATCGCGTTCCTGCTCGCATGCCGCGGCCCGCGAGCGCGGCAGACAGCGCTTGAATTGCTGGGCCTCGGCGCGCTGAGCAAGGCGGCGCTGCATGAGATCGTCGAGCGCGAGTCGATTGCGTTCGATCATGTGCGCAACGGCAAGCTCGTCGTCTATCGCGATCGGCACGACTTCGACCGCGCGCAGCGCAAGATGGACGTGCTGGTCGCGGCGGGCTCGGAGCAAAGGGCGCTCGACGCGAGCGAATGCGCGGTGCTCGAACCGGCGCTCACGCATGCGCAGCCGCTGCTCGCGGGCGGCATTCATACGCCTTCCGAGGAAGCGGGCGATTGCCAGCGCTTTTGCGTCGCGCTGGCGGATGCATTGCAGCGGCGTCACGGCGTCACGATTCGCTACGGAACGCCCGTTCAATCGCTCGTCAGCGAAGGCGCGCGTGTCGTCGCCGCGCGCTGCGCAAGCGGCGATATTGAAGCCGACGCGTTCGTCGTCGCGCTCGGACTCGGCAGCGTGCCGCTGCTCGGTGCGCTCGGCGTGCATCTGCCCATCTATCCGCTGACGGGCTACAGCCTCACGATTCATGCCGCCCAGCGGCGTCACACGCCGCGTGTCAGCGTGACCGACCTGCATCGCAAGATCGTGTACGCGCCGCTCGGCAAGCGCTTGCGGATCGCGGGCATGGTCGAGATCGCGGGCCTGGGCGATGCGCAGCAGGCGGGGCGCGTCGCGCTGCTCAAGCGCCAGGCGCAGGAAATCTTTCCCGCTGCCGGCGACTACGCGTGCGCAGAGACATGGTGCGGCCACCGTCCCGCGACGCCCGACTCCAAGCCGCTGGTCGGCGCGACGCCATACGGCAACCTGTGGCTCAATACGGGCCACGGCGCGCTCGGCTTCACGCTAGCATGCGGCAGCGCGCGCCTGATCGCGGATGTGATCGCGGGCCGCCCGCCGTCCGTCGATATCGCGGCGTACAGATACAACCGCTGAACTCGTTGCACCCACACCGATAACAACCGCTACCCACAAACAGGAGACGACATGAGAACGACGACGAAAGCCATGCTTGCCGTGCTGATCGCAACAGGCGCCGCAGGCCACGCACAGGCGCAGGAGAGCGCGACGCTGAAAAAGATCCGCGAGACGGGCGCGATTTCGCTGGGCGTGCGCGAGTCGTCGGTGCCGTTCTCGTACTACGATGAGCAGCAGCACGTGATCGGCTATTCGCAGGCAATCGCGCTGAAGATCGTCGATGAGGTCAAGAAAGAACTCAACATGCCCGACCTCAAGGTGCGCGAGATTCCCATCACGTCGCAGAACCGCATCCCACTCGTGCAGAACGGCACCATCGACATCGAGTGCGGCTCGACCACGCACACGAAAGAGCGCGATAACCAGGTCGCGTTCTCCAACAGCTTCTTCCAGTACGGCGTGCGCATGATCGTGAAGAAGGACTCCGGCGTGAAGGACTTCGGCGATCTCGCCAACAGGACGGTCGTGACGACAGCGGGCACGTCGGAAGAGCGGCTGCTGCGCCAGATGAACGCGGAGAAGTCGATGAACATGCGCCTCATCAGCGCGAAGGATCACGCCGAGTCGTTCCTCAACGTGAAGACGGGACGCGCCGTCGCGTTCGTGATGGATGATCCGCTGCTGTATGGCGCGAAGGCGAAGGAATCGAATGCCGACGACTATCTGATCACAGGCACGTCGCCGATGTCGGAAGTCTACGGCTGCATGTTTCGCAAGGACGACCCGGGCTTCAAGAAACTCGCGGACGGCGTGATTGCGCGCTTGCAAACTTCGGGCGAAGCGGCGAACCTTTATCAGAAGTGGTTCACACAGCCGATTCCGCCGAAGGGCATCAACCTGAACTATCCGCTGTCGGCGGAAATGAAATTGCTGTTCGCGAAGCCGAACGACCGCGCGCTCGATTGAACGTGCGTCGCGAGCTGTCGCGGACGGCCCGACCCGGAGACATGTTGTGACGCAAGCATCGGCAGAAGCAGCCCAGACGCAGAAAAAGGTCGCGCTCGTGACGGGCGCGGGCAGCGGCATCGGCCGCGCGACGGCGCGCAAACTGCTCGCGAACGGCTACAGCGTCGTGCTGGCGGGGCGCAGGCAGGCCCCGCTCGACGCGCTCGCCAACGAAGCGCAAGAGCAGGGCAACGACGCGCTCGCCGTCGCGTGCGACGTGACGGACGCGGCGAGCGTCGCCTCGCTCTTCGATGTGATCCGGCTGCGCTATGGCCGGCTCGACGTGCTGTTCAACAACGCGGGCCGCAATGCGCCGCCCGTCGAAATCGACCAGATCGAACTCGACGACTGGCGTTGCGTCGTCGATACGAATCTGACGGGCGTGTTTCTCTGCACGCGCGCAGCGTTCGCGATGATGAAGGCGCAGACGCCGCGCGGCGGGCGCATCATCAACAACGGTTCGATTTCCGCGCATGCGCCGCGGCCGTTCAGCAGCGCGTACACGGCGACGAAGCACGCGATCACGGGCCTCACCAAATCGGTGTCGCTCGACGGTCGGCCTTATGACATCGTCTGCGGCCAGATCGACATCGGCAATGCGGCGACGGAAATGGCCGAGCGGATGGCGCGCGGCGTGGCGCAGGCCAACGGCACGATCGCCGTCGAACCGCTGATGGACGTCGAGTACGTCGCGGACGCCGTGCTGCACATGGCGAATTTGCCGCTGGCGGCGAACGTGCAATTCATGACGATCATGGCGAGCAAGATGCCGTTCGTGGGGCGTGGCTGAGTTGCGGCTCGGCGCGGCGTCCGTGAGCGCAGCGCAAGCGTGCCACCGGGCAGGCGCCTGACGGCCATGTGGACACGCGCGGGCGGCGCCGCGTCAAGCAATGCATCAACAGTGCATCAAGCAGTGGATCGGCAGCGCGGCGCGCCTCGCCGATTTATACTGGACGCTTCGCCAAACTCTGGAAGTGGCTGTGACTGCAGACGAGGCTTCGCGCCGAAGCGCGCCGGCCGACGACGATCCGCGCCCCACGCCGCCCACGCGCCCCGACCCTGACGATTGCTGTCATAGCGGCTGCGACCCGTGCGTTTTCGACCTGTACGAAGAGGAGGTCACGCGGTATCGCGCGGCGCTGGCCGCCTGGGAGGCGCGGCACCCGAAGCCCGCACGACGCGCAGCGAAGCCGCGCACGCAGCGGTGAGCGCAGCCGCCGAAGCCGAGTCCGCACGCACTGTCCCGTGCGCCTTCATGACCGACGCATCTTCCGCCTCATGTTCCCGTTGATCGATCCACCCGCGCTCGCCGCGCTGCAAGACTTCGTCGAACGCCATCCGCGGCTTTTCGTGCTGACGGGCGCGGGCATCAGCACCGACTCCGGCATCCCCGGCTATCGCGACGAAAGCGGCGCCTGGAAGCGATCGCCGCCCATCACGTTGCAGGAATTTCTCGGCTCCATCGCGTCGCGCCAACGCTACTGGGCGCGCAGCACGGTCGGCTGGCCCGTCGTCGCGAACGCGCAGCCGAACGCCGCGCATCGGGCGCTCGCGCGGCTCGAAGCGGCCGAGCACGTGCGCGCGCTCGTCACGCAGAACGTCGACGGCCTGCACCAGCGAGCGGGCAGCAGCGACGTGATCGAACTGCATGGCAGCATCGGGGAAGTGACGTGTCTCGATTGCGGCACGCAGCACGCGCGCGCGTCGATCCAGCAGGTGCTGATCGACGGGAATCCCGCGTTGCTCGATGTGATCGCCGAGCCTGCCGCCGATGGCGACGCGCATCTCGAATGGCACGACCTCGGCGCGTTCCGCATTCCCGCGTGCCCGAATTGCGGCGGACTGCTCAAGCCAGCGGTGGTGTTCTTCGGCGAGAACGTGCCGAAGGCGCGTGTCGAAGCGGCGATGCACGCGCTCGATGCCGCCGATGGGATGCTCGTCGTCGGCTCGTCGCTGATGGTGTATTCGGGTTACCGCTTTTGCGTGTGGGCGCAGAAGCTGGGCAAGCCGATCGCCGCGATCAACCTCGGGCGCACGCGCGCCGATGCTTTGCTGTCGCTGAAAGTGGAAGCGCCGTGCGGCGACGCGCTTGCCGCGCTCGCCGCGAGTCTTGCCGCCCGCTGACCGAACACGCGCGATGCGATCGCGCAACTCACGAAGGAAACGCCGATGCTGACGTCGATCGAAGAACTCGAAGCGCTCTATGGACAGCCGCACGAGCGCTCGGTGCGTAAGGAAATCCCGTACGTCAACGAGTGCTATCGCGCGTTCATCGAGCATTCGCCGTTCGTCATGCTGGCGACAGCGGGCCCCGAAGGGCTCGATTGCTCGCCGCGCGGCGATGCGCCGGGTTTCGTGCGGCTGATCGACGAGCGTACGCTCGCGATTCCGGACCGCATCGGCAACAACCGTATCGACAGCTTGCGCAATGTGATCGTCAATCCGCATGTCGGCTTGCTGTTCATCGTGCCCGGCGTCGGCGAGACGCTGCGCGTCAACGGGCGCGGACGCATTTCCATTGACGAATCGCTGCTCGAGCGCTTCGCCGTCGACGGCAGGAAGCCGCGCTCGGTGCTGATCGTCGATATCGATGCCGTGTACTTTCACTGCTCGAAAGCGCTCGCGCGCTCGAAGCTGTGGGACCCGGCGCGCCACGTCGAGCGTGCGCGGCTGCCAAGCGCGGGCGACATGCACAAGCGGATTTTCGGTGAGCGTTTCGACGCGCTCGCGTATGATCGCGACCTCGCCGAACGTATGCGCACCAGTCTCTATTGATCGCGATGACTACGCCAAACCTCACCTTGCGCCAGCACGCGCCTTCCGCCGAGCGCAACCGCGAGCCGATCCTCGCCGTGCTCGAACGGGTGCTGCCCGCGACGGGCCTCGTGCTCGAAATCGCCAGCGGCACGGGCCAGCACGCCATTCACTTCGCTGCGGCGCTGCCGCAACTCGTCTGGCAGCCAAGCGATCCCGACGAGGAGGCGCGCGCGTCGGTTGCCGCGTGGACGGCGGCAGCCGGCCTGCCCAATGTGCGCGCGCCGCTCGCGCTCGACGTGCGCGACGCGCAGTGGGGCATCGATGCCGCCGACGCGATCGTCTGCATCAACATGATCCACATTTCGCCGTGGACGTCGGCGCAGGCTTTGATCGGCGGCGCCGGGCGGCTGCTTGGCGCGGGCGGCGTGCTGTATCTGTACGGGCCGTACCGGCGCGGCGGCGCGCATACGTCGGACAGCAATGCGGCGTTCGACACTCAGTTGAAAAGCCGCAATCCCGCATGGGGCGTGCGCGACATGGAGGATGTCGTGGCGCTGGCGGACGCGGCGGGTTTCGACGGCGACGAGCCCGTCGCGATGCCCGCCAACAACTTCAGCCTCGTGTTCCGGAAACGCTAGCGGCGGCCAGTCTGACGCTTGCGCGCAGATGTTCGCCCGTTATGCGCCCGTTGTCGGCCCGTTGTCCGCCCGTTGTCCGCCGCGATGCGTTTCGCGGACTAAGCTTTAGAGACGGCGCAGCGCAGGGGTTGTCGACGGCGGCATGCATGAAGGGGCGCGGCGAAAGCCGCGGCAACGAAGCATCGGAAGCAGCTTTCACGAAAGCGGACAGCTCGAAAGCGCAGCGAAAGCAGCATGCATCGTCCGTGCCGGCCGCGAGGGCCGCTGGTGGAGGCGCCACGCGGACATGACGGACCAGGAGCACGCGAGCGTCATCCCGTCATTTCTTTTATTCTTTCATCCTCGATGCTGCGCCTTACGGGTTGGCGCGGCTTCACGACTTACTGGAATCTGGAGAATTCACATGGGCAAACAGGCAATCGGCGTAGTGGGGCTGGCGGTGATGGGCCGGAATCTGGCGCTGAACATCGAAAGCCGTGGTCACGCGGTCTCCGTGTTCAACCGCACCCGCGAGAAAACCGACGAACTGATCGCGGAGTTTCCCGACCATAAGCTGGTTCCGACCTATACGCTGGAAGAATTCGTCGATTCGCTGGAAAAGCCGCGCCGCATCCTGATGATGGTGAAGGCGGGCGAAGGCACGGATGCGACGATTGCCGCGCTGCGTCCGCTGCTCGACAAGGGCGACATCCTGATCGACGGCGGCAACACGCATTTCACCGACACGATCCGCCGCAACCAGGAGCTCGCGAAATCCGGCCTGCACTTCATCGGCACGGGCGTGTCGGGCGGCGAGGAAGGCGCGCTCAAGGGCCCGTCGATCATGCCGGGCGGCCAGCGCGAAGCGTACGACCTCGTTGCACCGATTCTCACGGAGATCGCGGCGAAGGCGCCGGACGGCGAGCCGTGCGTCGCGTACATGGGCCCGGACGGCGCGGGCCATTTCGTGAAGATGGTGCACAACGGCATCGAATACGGCGACATGCAGCTGATCGCCGAAAGCTACGCGGTGCTCAAGCAGGTGGTCGGCCTGTCGAATGAAGAACTGGGCACGGTCTATACCGAATGGAACAAGGGCGAGCTGGACAGCTACCTGATCGAGATCACGTCGAAGATCTTCGGCAAGAAGGACGACGAGACGGGCAAGGATCTCGTCGATGTGATCATGGACCGCGCCGCGCAAAAGGGCACGGGCAAGTGGACGAGCCAGAACGCGCTCGACCTCGGCGCGCCGCTGCCGCTCATCACGGAAGCCGTGTTCGCGCGCGTGCTGTCGTCGCTGAAGGATCAGCGCGTCGCGGCGAGCAAGGTGCTGGAAGGCCCGGCCGCCAACGCGTTTTCCGGCGACCGCGCCGCGTTCATCGAATCCGTGCGCCGCGCGCTGTATTTCAGCAAGGTGATCTCGTACGCACAGGGCTTCGCGCAATTGCGCGCGGCGTCGGACGAGTACAAGTGGGATCTCGACTACGGCACGATTGCGAAGATTTTCCGCGCTGGCTGTATCATCCGCGCCCGCTTCCTGCAGAAGATCACGGACGCCTACACGAAGGACAAGCAGATCGCCAACCTGCTGCTCGACCCGTATTTCCGCGACATCGCCGCGAACTACCAGGCGGCGCTGCGCGAAGTGGTGATCGCCGCGACGGCGGCAGGCGTGCCCGTGCCGGCGTTCTCGTCGGCGATCGCATACTTCGACGGCTACCGCTCGGCGCGTCTGCCCGCGAACCTCGTGCAGGCGCAGCGCGACTTCTTCGGCGCGCATACGTTCGAGCGCCTCGACAAGCCGGGCAGCTTCCACGCGAACTGGTCCTGATCCGAACAGCTGGCGGATCTTCGTACAAAAGGCCCGCTTCGTTCGCGACGCCCCGATGGCTTACACGCCGCCGGGGCGTTTTTTTGCGCGCGCAATCGTCCGCATGCTGCCGGTCTGCACATTTTTTGGAACACAGTGTTGTCGAATTTTGATCTTAAAGATGCAAGGCGCGCGCGGGTCGCGCGAATTATCTCAATTTTCGCAATAGAGTTTCAACGAATCCGGGATTTCCCTAGGTCGCAGCCTTCCGTAGACTTCCATCAACGCTGACGGGCCCGATGTCCTCGGCAAACCAAAAAACAAGCTCTCGGAGGTAGTCCATGAAAGCCCTGATTTCCGCAGTCGTTCTTGCTGCCGCAGTCGCCGCTCCCGTTGCATCGTTTGCCCAGTCGAACCAGCAGCCGCTGACGCGCGCCGAAGTTCGCGCCGATCTGGCACGTCTGGAAAAGGCCGGCTACGACCCGCTGTCGGATCGCCAGAACTACCCGAACAACATCCAGGCCGCCGAAGCGCGTGTCCACGCGCAAGACACCGTCGCGCAAGCCGACACGAGCGGCTATGGCGCGCAGGCCAACGGCACGTCGCAGGCAGGCCGCACGCTGGCCGATGAAAAGGGTCCGCGTTCGGTGTTTTTCGGCAACTGAGCCGAGGCGATAGCATAGCCTGACGTGCGCCGCTGCAAGCCGTAGTCGCAGCGGCAGCCCAGCATCAAAAAAACGACGCCGGCCAGATGATCCTGGCCGGCGTCGTTTCGTTCGCGCGCTGCAAACGCGTGCGCGTCGCTCGTCCCGTTTCGGGCGAGGCCGGCGGCCGCCGCCGATCCATCAACGCGGCATGTGCGGTATCGCCTCGTTGCTCGCGACGTTCAGCTGATGCAACTGCCGATGCATCTTGTTCAGTTGCGCCTGCGCGGCCGTGCGCTGCGCTTCCAGTTGCGCGACCTCCTTGCGCAACTGATGCTGCTTCGCGGTCATCGACTGATCCTGCGCGGCCGTGCGCTGCAAGCCCCGGCGCAGCCGTTCGGCGTGCGCTTCGGACTCGGCGATCATGCGCTTCAACTGCTCGTTCTGGGCTTCGAGCTGCAGACGCCGCGTCTCGGTATCGGCGAGGCGTATCGCCTGCTCCTGCATGTGATGAAACAACTGCTTCGCGGTGTTCATATCGCTCGTGAGCAGCGCGCGCCACACGGTCCCTTCCTGAAACAGTGCGACGTAGTATTTCAGTTCCTTTGGGTAAAACAGCAGGCTGACAGAATAATCAAAAGTGCGAAATACGTGGAACGCAGTGAACTCGGCCTCGTTCACCATGCGTTCGACTTCGGCCGCGTCCGCCAATTGCACCGAGCGCCCGCTCGGCGGCGAAGGCGTGACCTGCACCGCATGCAGTGGCGTGATGGGGCGCGCGGGCGCATTCGTCCGTTGCTCGTCGGGCGCCACGGGCACATCGCTGTCATCGGAGGGGAGATCGTCGAGACGGGCCGGCTCGGCACTGCGGACGGTTTGCTGCGGGAAGTGAAGGTGGGCCGCGGCTCCATTGCCGACGGCCGTACGTCGCATGTTCAGAAGGCTTTTCACGATGAGTCCTCGATAGGCGGGCGCGAGGCCTGACCTTTTCAGGGTTGCGGGCGCATCAATGCAACGTGCGTTGCAAACGCGCGATATCGTCGAATAGCGCATGGGCTGGTTCCAGCGCGAAGAGCCATGACTGGTCGTATTCGCTGAGGGTTTCGAGCGCCTGCCGCAATTGCTCGAGCGCGACGGCGGGAATCTCGACGCTCGCCTCCACGCCGCTCGATAGCTGACGTACGCTGGCCAGTTGCACGAGCGCGTCGGCGGCTTCGGCGACATCGACGGCGAACACGAGATGCCCATTGAGCAACTCGACCAGCGCGGGTGACGAAGTCATCTCGTCGACGTCGAGCTGGACGGAAAGAAACAGGGCTTTGTTCATCGGGCCTCCTCGTTGGCTTTGAACCGCTGACGGTGGACCGACCGTCTTGCCGCACATCGGCGTGCGGGGCGTGCAGGGTTGCCTGACAGGCGCCAAGTTTCAGTATAGACGAGCACTTTTTCTATGCAATGGCTCGCGAGCCGCATCAAATGGTCGTCTGCGGCCGATAAGCGAACGGCATGAGCCCCGGCATGAGTCCACCCGGAGCCCACTATAATGACCAGTCCGACAACGATCATTGCGCAATGCCATGAAAATCGTCCGCAGTAGAACGTTTACCGCCGAGCGTGCGTGGGGCGCTCTCGATATCGCCTGCATGAACGGCATTACGACTCGCCTGCACTGGACCGACCAGCCGTACAAGTGGCATGTCAACGATGGCGAAGAAGTGTTCGCCGTGCTCGACGGGCGTGTGGAGATGCGCTATCGCGAAGCGGGCGTCGAGCATTCGACAGTGCTGGATGCGGGCGATGTGTTTCATGCGTCGGCGGGGACCGAGCATGTTGCGCATCCCATCGGCGAGGCGCGCATTCTGGTCATCGAGTCGGAAGGCAGCGTTTGACGCTTCACGCGAGCCGGCAAAATTGATTTGGATTGCAAAGCGATTCGACGAAGCGGTCAAGTCTTGAAGCTCGTCCTGTCGATGCCGCGCCGTTGACGCCGCGGTTGAGGTTCTTCAACCGTCATCTGCTTGATGGGCGGACAAGGCATAATATTTGCGTCGCTGTTTGCATTTTCGATCCCGCTGCACGTTCACACGACGGCCGGCCGACGAGGGCCGCCGTTTCATACCGCGTCGAGGGCCGCAAAAATGACAGTAAAACGGCAATACATCGTCACGCAGGTTTTGATGTCGCTCGCTGTCGCGAGCATGCTCGGCGCGTGCGCCACGTACCCTTGGGAAACGACATCCGCTACGGCGCCCACTTACCGGACGGCAGGCGGGGCCGCCGCCAGTGGCGTGCCCGCCGGGTTTTATCGCGTGAATCCGGGCGATACGCTGCAAAGCATCGCGGGTGCGTACGGCCAGCGCGCGCAGGACGTGGCCGCATGGAACGGGCTGACGCTGTCGTCGCCCGTCGCGCCCGGACAGGTGCTGCGCGTCGCGCCGCCGACCTACGCGCAAACCACCCCCGTGCCGGCGCCAGCGCCGTCCACGACGCCCGTCCCGCCCGGGCCCGCGGCGCCCGTGCAAGGCGTGCTCGCGTGGCCGTTGCGCGGCCCGATCCTCAAGCCGTTCGTGCCGGGCAAGTCGAAGGGGATCGTGATCGGCGGCCGTCCCGGCGAGCCCGTGAAAGCGGCGGCGGCGGGGCGCGTCGTCTATGCGGGTACGGGCATCGAGGCTTATGGCCCGCTCGTCATCATCAAGCATGACGACACGTTGATCACGGCCTATGGCCAGAACAGCAGGCTGCTCGTGCAAGAGGGCGAAGCCGTCGCGCAGGGGCAGGCCATCGGCGAAGTGGGCGCGGACAACACCGGCGTGCCGTCGATCCAGTTCGAAGTGCGCAAGGACGGCAAGCCCGTCGATCCCGTCGCGTGGCTGCCGCACTGACGCGGGCCCGAATCGCGCTGATACGGGCCGCCCCGGATCGGTTCCGGTAGCGAGTCCTTCGTCCGCATCGACATCCAGGCGCCGCGCGGACGGCACGCCGATCGCCATGCGCGCGCCAACACCTGGACCCGTGACAGTTGGCCCGGCTCAACCACCTGCTTTCTCCGATATCGGCCAAAGGCCCGCCGCAGCGGGCTTCGCTGCGTTTGGCATGGTGCGTGCAGCACGCCTGCTGAGCGCGGCGCAGCCGCCGCTCGCCATCCCTTACTGTCTTATCGTTGCTGGAGAAACATCATGAAGACCTTGCTCATAAAAGATCTGCCGAGGATCGAAGAAATCGACCGCCAAACGGCGATGACCGTGCGCGGCGGCATCCTCAAGATCACCAAACCGATCGAGCCCGCACCGTTGCCGACGCTGCCCGGCATCCCGTCGATCGACTTGCCGCCTTTGAGCATTCCGCCCATCCACGTCGGCAAGCCCGTCCCCATGCCGTACGAAGGCGCGCTGGACCCGCGCCTGCAATGACGTGCGTGTCTTCGAACGCCGCAATGAGGCGAGTTGGCAGCGCGGCTCGCCTCGTCGCTGGATGCCGGGGTGACTGAAGCGGGATGCGCGCCGCAGGTCACCGCGCCGCCGCGCGTGCGGGCGGCGTGCTTCGCGCGAAACGTCATATCAGAGAATGCATGCGGGAGCGCCGGTCCACGTCCCATCAACCGCAATGCGACGCGCACGGCATGCGCTGCTGCTGCGCATTGCGTCGGCAGATAACTGCACCCTGGACCGGCGGGCGCTACTGTGTCACAACGATCACGAGCGCGATATCAGGTTTTTTTCGAAAGTGACGTGCGATCATCCGATTCACGTCAACGCGACCTGCACGACCTTCACGATGACGAGCGCAACGGCCACGACCAGATAGCCGCGCAGCGCGCCCATCCAGATGCGGCGCGAGAGCGTCATCGCAGGCTTGGGCAGAGCCTCGAGCGGCGGCGTGCGCCAGCTCGCGCGCTCGGCCTTGCCGACGGCTGGCGCGTTTTGTCCCGCGCTTTCTCCAGCTTGCGTGCCGCGCATGCGGCGCAGCGCCGTCGCGGCTGCGAACACGATGAGCGCGAGCAGCGTGCCGCCCGTCAGGATCTCGATGATCGCGCGGCCGCTGAGGTCGGGATAGACGACGGACGCCGTCAGCACCACGGACAGCAGCACCAGCGCCCACACGACAGCGCCCGTGAACAGGTTCAGCCGCTTCGAGTTGACCCACGGCCCGAGCACGGCGCGGTCGTTGCACAACAGAAGCAGGAACACGGTCGCGCTCGGCAGCAACACGCCTGCCAGCGTCTGCACGGCTTCCGTCAGAAGGCCGAGCGGGCTGCCCGGAATCAGCACGAGTCCCGCCGCGGCCGCGACGATGCCGAAGTACACCAGATAGAAGCCCTTCGCATCGGCGACGCCGCGATGCAGCGAATGACGGATCTTGAACACGTCGCCGATCGCATACGCCGTCGACAGCGACACGGCCGCCGCGCCGATGATGCAGGCGTCGATCAGCGCAATCGCGAAGAGCACGGCTGGCGTGCGGCCCGCATACTTTTCGAGGCCGGCGATGATGCCGCCCGCGTCGGTGAACTGGCCGAATTCCGGCCGGTTGCCGTACAGCGCCGCGCTGAACGAGATCATCGCGATCGCGCCGATCAGCACGAAGACGATGCCGATCCACAGATCGGCCTTCTCGTACTTCATGAAGCGCGGCGTGATGCGCTTGTCGATCACATAGCTCTGTTGAAAGAACAACTGCCATGGCGCGATCGTCGTGCCGACGATGCCGATCACGAGCAGCATCACATCGGAAAGCTTCGCATGCGCGGGCCATGCGGGCACGAAGAGGTGATGCGCCATCTGCGAGACGGGCGGATGGATCGTCACGAGCACGGGCACGAGCAACAGGCTCAACAGGCAGAGCACGATCGCGAAACGCTCGAAGCGTTTGAAGTCGCCCGTGCTGACGGCTGCCATCGTCAATGCGGCCGCGATGCACACGCCCGCAACCTTCGATACGCCGAAGAAGTCGAGCACGAACGTGATGCCGATGAACTCAGTGACGATGGTCAACGCGTTCAGTATGAACAGGTCGATGACGCTGAATGCACCCCAGAACTTGCCGAAGCGTTCGAAGATCAGACGCGCGTGTCCGACGCCCGTCACGGCGCCAAGACGCAGCACCATCTCCTGGTTCACGTACAGCACGGGCACGAGCAGCAGCAGCGTCCACAAGAGCGTGGTGCCATAGTTCTGCCCGGCTTGCGTATAGGTGCCGAAGGCGCCCGCGTCGTTGTCGCCGACCATCACGATGAGGCCGGGTCCGACGATCGCGAGCAGCGTGCGCAGTCGCGCGCCCCAACTGTTGCGCGGCGCGGTGTCGTGATGCGCGATCGTGCCGAACGCGCCGTGAATGTCGCCGACATGCGCGTCGTCGAGAACGGCGGTGCGGGTCGGCAGGGCTTGCGGTGGCGTTGCCATTGTTATTCTCCCTTCAACGGATATAGGTCGAATGATTTCCGTTTAAACCGCTGACCGCCGGCTCAGGCGGGCAACGATTTGGTCCAGCGTGCGGGCGAGCGTCGCGAAGACGCGGCGCCGGTCCTTGTTCAGCGAAAGAAACGCGTCGTAATGCGCGCGCGCTTCGCGGGTATGCGGCAATGTCGAAAGAAGCAGGAAGTGCATAGCGGTTCTCCGGCACGAAGGCTCGTGCGTGCGAGGCGGCAAGCGGCGGAGAATCGATCGGATCGAACAGCGGCTGGCTTGTCTGCCTCAGGTTGGTAAAGGCATGTCTGGATTCGCGGGCTGACTGTCACTGTCGGGCATGGCGGCTCCCGGTTCGTTGAAAAACGCATCCGCAAGTTGCGAAATGCACGGCGCGAAACGCGTGGCCAAGGACGCACGGCGTCGAACGTTTCGTCGCGATGGGCGCGGGCGTGTGCTGTCCTGTTTGACCGCATGCGCAAGTCATGCGTGAGCGCGTCCGGCCTTGCTCGCATGTGCGTTGGGCACGCACGCGGCACGGACACGAAAACGCAACGCAAGCGCAACGCAAGCGCAGGCACGCGAACCTGACGAGGCCGCAATGACGGCCACGATCACGCGACAGCGCTGCGCTCCAATGGCGCTAAACAGGATGCACGAGGGATGAAACTGCGACGCGCACCGTCTGCCTGCTGGCAAGACGGCGGCTAGATGAAGAAGGCGCGGACGTCTTGCCGGTCAGGCGGCGAAACTGTTCGAAAACGTACTACTGCAACTGTCCAAGGCAACGCCCCTCAAATTTCAATACGCGAATTTTATGCCCGCGCACGAAGCCGAGTCAATGAACTTTCTTAAGCAGAACGGAAATAAGCGGTGCAACGCACATTCGACGTGATGCGGCGCCTGCATAGCTTCGCTGCGCTTTTCTCATTGCGCTTCCTATACTTGGATCAACCGCGAGCCGGGTCATACGTCGGAACATTCAACCGGCTTTCAGATCGCCTGATAAGCGCTAACGCAAACGCCCACGGGCGGCGATCCACTGGAGGGAGACATGAGCCTTTCCGCCATTCATCCCGGCGCTGACCCTATCGGCGCGCCTGCGCCGCACAAGCCGGCGCTCCGCTCACTGGCCCTCGCCGCGTTGGGTGTCGTCTACGGCGATATCGGCACGAGTCCGCTTTACACGCTGCAAACCGTCTTCGAGCCGTCCAGCGGTCTGCCGCTCACGCCTTTGAATGTGATCGGCATCGTGTCGCTGATCTTCTGGTCGCTGACCATTGTGGTGTCGCTCAAGTATGTGGCGCTGATTCTGCGCGCGAACAATCACGGCGAGGGCGGCATCATGGCGCTGCTGGCGCTGGCGGCGTCGTCGGTCGCGGAGCGGCCGCGGCTGCGTCATGTGCTGCTGATCGTCGGCGTGATGGGCGCGTCGCTCTTCTACGGCGACAGCATCATCACGCCCGCCATTTCCGTGCTGAGCGCCGTCGAAGGGCTGGAAGTCGCCGCGCCTTTTCTGAAGACCTGCGTGATACCCGTCACGCTGGTCGCGCTCGTCACGCTGTTCGTGATGCAGAAGCACGGCACGTCGGGGATCGGCGCCGTGTTCGGCCCCGTGATGGTGGTGTGGTTCCTCGTGCTGGCCGTGGTCGGCATCGTCAACGTAGTCGCCGCGCCCGCGATACTCGCCGCGCTCGATCCACTCGCGGGCCTTGCATTCTGCCTGCGTCACGAATGGCTCGCGTTCATCGCGCTAGGCGCCGTCGTGCTGTCGCTGACGGGCGCCGAGGCGCTCTATGCGGACATGGGCCACTTCGGCGCGCGGCCGATCCGCGTCACCTGGTTCGGCCTCGTCTTTCCGGCGCTCGCGTTGAACTATCTGGGGCAGGGCGCGCTGCTGATCTCCGACCCCACCGCGCTGCAGAACCCGTTTTACCGGCTCTTTCCGCAATGGGCGCTCTATCCGATGATCGTGCTCGCGACGGTCGCGACCGTGATCGCGTCGCAAGCGGTGATCTCGGGCACCTACTCGATGACCAAGCAGGCGATGCAGTTGAGCTTTCTGCCGCGCATGAACGTCATCTACACCTCGGAGAGGGAGATCGGCCAGATCTATGTGCCCGGTATCAACTGGACGCTGCTCGCCGCCGTGGTCGCGGCCGTGCTTGGCTTCGGATCGTCGACGGCGCTCGGTTCGGCATACGGCATCGCCGTGACGGGCACGATGCTGATCACGACGCTGCTGACCTTTTTCGTCGTGCGCTATGCATGGCACTACAACTGGTTTCTGTGCGTGTTCGCGACCGCGTTCTTTTTCATCATCGACGCGACGTTCTTCTCGGCGAACCTGCTGAAGATCGTCGAAGGCGGCTGGTTCCCGCTGCTGATTGGCTTCGTGATGTTCACGATCATGGCGACGTGGGGACGCGGCTGGGAAATGATGCTCGCCGAAGCGCGCGTGCGCGCGGGCACGATGCCGCTCAGGACGTATTTGCAGAAGCTGGTCGCGCGCGAGCCCGTGCGCGTGGACGGCGCGGCGATCTTCCTCACGCCCAATCCGGACAGCGTGCCGCATGCGCTCGTCAACAACCTGATCCACAACCGCGTGCTGCACAGGCGCGTCGTGTTCCTGACCGTGAACAACGACGAAATTCCATGGGTCGCCGAGAACGAGCGCCTGAGACTCCAGAAGGTCTGCGAAGGCTGCTATCAGCTCACGATCCGCTACGGGTTCAAGGATGAAGTCGATCTGCCGAAAGCGCTCGAAGGGGCGAAGTCGCTGGGCCTCGACATCGAGCCCGACGATGCGTCGTACTTCCTGAGCCGCGCGACCGTCGTGCCGACGCCGGGCGCGGGCATGGCGATGTGGCGCGAGCGTCTGTTCGCGGTGATGCTGCACAACGTCGGCAATGTGGCAGCGTACTTCAAGCTGCCCGCCAATCGCGTCATCGAGGTGGGCGCGCGCGTGGAGATCTGAAACGCGTTGCAGGATTCAAGTGTGACCCGCGTATGATCCGCGCGTTGCCCGTTTGCAATCGGCCATTTGCCCGACCATACTGCGTGAGTGTCGAATCTTCAGGCAGACGCAGATGAGTCACGACGCTACGCACGATCACGCGCACGAAGGCAGCGCGCTGCCCGAGATGGACCTGCGCGTGCGCGCGCTGGAATCGCTGCTGATCGAAAAGGGCTATGTCGATCCGAAAGCGCTCGACGCGCTGATCGAAACCTACGAAACCAAGGTCGGTCCGCGCAACGGCGCGCGCGTGGTGGCGAAGGCATGGCGCGACGCCGGCTTTCGCCAATGGCTGCTCGACGACGCGACGGCGGCGATCGCGTCGCTCGGTTTCACGGGCCGGCAGGGCGAGCACATGGTCGCGCTGGAGAATACACCGGGCGTTCACAACATGGTGGTCTGCACGCTTTGCTCGTGCTATCCGTGGCCCGTGCTCGGCTTGCCGCCCATCTGGTACAAGTCGGCGCCGTACCGCTCGCGCGCCGTGATCGATCCGCGCGGCGTGCTGGAGGAATTCGGCGTCGCGCTGCCCGACGACACCGAAATCCGCGTGTGGGATTCGACGGCGGAAGTTCGCTATCTCGTGCTGCCGATGTGCCCGCCCGGCACCGGCGCGCTGAGCGAGGACGAACTTGCCGCGCTCGTCACGCGCGACTCGATGATCGGCACCGGCCTGCCGCTCGCGCCCACGAAGTAAGGCCCGACCGGGGAGGCCAGCGATGAACGGCGCACAGGATCTGGGCGGGATGCAATCGTTCGGGCCCGTCGTGCCCGAATCCGACGAGCCGTATTTCCACGCCGACTGGGAGCGCCGCGTGCTCGCGCTGACGATCGCGATGGGCGCGACGGGCAAATGGAACATCGATATGTCGCGTGCCGCCCGCGAGAGCCTGCCGCCCGCGCAGTATCTGACGAGCAGCTACTATCAGATCTGGTTCGCGGGCTTGCGCAAGCTGCTGATCAACGCCGGGCTCGCGACACCTGACGAGATCGACAGCGGCATCTCGCACCATGCCGCCGCGCCGCTGCCGCGCGTGCTCGCCGCCGATCAGGTCAACCCGATGCTGTTTCGCGGCAGTCCCGTGTCGCGGCCCGCGCCGCAACCGGCGCGCTTTGGCGTCGGCGACCCGGTGCGCACGCTGACGCTCAATCCGCAGACGCACACGCGGCTGCCGCGCTACTGCCGTGGCAAGCGCGGGCGGATCGTCGCCGTGCATGGCGCGCATGTGTTTCCCGATTCGAATGCGCTCGGCCGCGGCGAAGATCCGCAATGGCTGTACACGGTGCGCTTCGATGCCGTCGAGCTGTGGGGCAAGGACACGACGGCTGCGTCGGTGTGCGCCGATTGCTGGGAGCCGTATCTGGAGACAGGCGGTGCGGCATGAGTGCGAACCCATCAGCCATGACCCGGCCGGGTTCGCCCACCGCGCCGCGCGCGTTGCTCGATGCGGTGCCAGGTTTGCCGCGCGACGACGCCGGCCCCGTGTTCGCCGCGCCGTGGCAGGCGGCCGCGTTCGCGATGACACTCGCGCTCCATGAACGCGGCGTGTTCACGTGGCCGGAGTGGGCGACGGCGCTCGCCGACACGATCCGCGAAGCTCAGGCGCAAGGCGACCCCGATCGCGGCGATACGTACTACGGACACTGGCTGACGGCGCTTGAACGCATCGCCGCCGCGAAGGGCTGCGTCACGCGCGATGGCCTTGTCGAGCGGCGGGCCGCGTGGGACGCGGCGGCGCGGCGCACGCCGCACGGCCGGCCGATCGAGCTGGACTGAGCGCGCTCGCGGCGCTTCCTTCACATGGCTGTCATAGCGTGATGGGGTCCTTGTCGGGCGGTCCCTCGGGACGCTGCGGCTCATCGTTGTGGTGTCCCGGCGACGGCGGCGTGAGGGGATCACCTTCGGGATCGCGCGTCGGATCGGCGTGCGGGTCGGGAATCGGAGTGGTGTGCATGGTTTGACCTCGTGGCGATGTGCCCCATGTGGGTTCATATGACCGATCGGGCGGCGGGGCGGTGGAGGTGTCCGCGCTGCTCTGGCGGCAAATTACGAAGCACCTGCATTCACTAGCGTAGGCGATGAAGCGCGACACTGCTGGCGCGATCGGTTCGCGCCGCGCGTCATTGCTTCGGCTTGCGCGGGCGCTGCCGGTCGACGCTCAGATGCCAGTAGCGCTCGGCGGCGAAGACGTCGTCATAGCCGTGCGGACCATATGCGTGCAACTGGCTCACGTACGCGGACACGGCTTCGCGCTTGAGCAGTACCTGGCGTTCGCGATCGAGCGAGCGATCGGCTGCGGGGCTCGCGGGCGTTGCGACGATCCCGCGTTTTGCCAGATCGACGAGCCTTTGCTGCACGAGGCCCGGTATCGGGCGGTAGATCGCTTCCTCGTATGCGAACCATTCGAGGTGCGACAGGCGCGGCAGGATCTCGCAGCACGCGTCGAACACGCGGCCGTGGTCGTCGTGAAAGAGCCCGAGCGGCATCAGCAGCGTATTCGCCGTCGAGCCGTAGATCGCTTCCTCCAGCGCGGCCGCGAGCCTTGTGATCGACGGCGAGTCGTGATATTGCCCGTCGCGAAACGGCAGCCGCACGGGAATTGCGTCGAGCACGGCGAGCGCGTTGTCGTCCTCGATCGTGCGCGCGTGAACCGATTCGAGCGCACTCGTGAATCCCGCCTTTTCATCCCAGTCGGTGCGCATGTCCTGCTCGGGCGGCGCGGCGAACACGGTGCAGACCGCGGCATCGGGATGCGCCGCGAGCAGCGCGCCGCAGCCGAAGACGGCATCGTCGAAATGCGGCGACACGATGAAAAGACGCGGACTGGTTTCGCTCATGAGGTCCTGGGCTGGATTCGGAATGGATCGTCCGGCGGGCGCGGCGCACGGGTGTGACGCCCGCTTCATCGTGGACAGCTTAGACCAATGATGCGAAGCCTGCTGGCCCGTTTCGCAGTGCAACAGCGCGCAAGCGGCGTGCCCGCACGGTTGCTGGGCGTGTGCATAAAGCCCGGAAGTTGCCCGTATCCGCTCACCTCGACGGCGACGGCGGTCCCTGATCCTCTTACCGTGCGCAAGCGGCGTGAGCCCGTGCGGCCGGGCGCAGGTTCGCTGGATTCGGCGGGCTAGACGTTGCGCAGATCGTCGGGCGTATCGATATCGCTGAGCACGCCGGGATCGTCGACATCGATGCGCGTGACGGGATGCGTCGTGAAGAGCGAGCGGGCGCCCGTATCGCCGTCGAGTGCGAGCAGCGCGTCGCGATGCTCGATGCCGAAGCCGACGGGGTGGCCGCGTTGCCCCTGATAATACGGCGCGACGATCGACGCGCCATCGTCGACGACGCGCGCGATGGCCTCGATGGACGGCGGGGCGATGCGGGGCATGTCGGCGAGCGCGACGATCCAGCCGTCGGCGTCCTCGCTTGCTTCGATGCCGGCGGCGAGGCTTGCGCCCATGCCGCGCTCGGCGTTTGCGGAGAAGATCACGTGACAGCCAGCATCGTTGAGTGCGCGGGCGAGCAGTTCGGAGCCGGGGCGCACGATCGCGATCACATGCGGGACCACCATCAGGAGCCGGTGCGCGGATTCGCGTGCGACGGGCGTGCCGTCGGGGAGGCGAGCGAGCAGTTTGTTGTGGATGCCTTCCGGGTCGAAGCGCGATCCATAACCGGCTGCGAGCAGCACGCCGGTGGCGAGAGAAGCGTAAGCCATGGGCGGCACCAGAAGGAGGGAGTGAACAGAGATTGTGCGGCGCAACGGGGGGAGAGGGCAAGGGGTTCGGTTTGCCCATGCGGTCTGGTTTGCCCGTGCGAGCGGTCTGATTTGCTGCAGGTGTTCTGCCGGTATCGCTGGCATCCGCTGTTTTGCCTTTGCGCCGGCATCCGCGATGCGGCTTGTTTTGCCACTATCGCTGGCATCCGCGAATGCGGGTTGCTCTTGCCGCTATCGCTGGCATCCGCGATGCGGGTTGTGTTTTGCCACTGTCGCTGGCATCCGCGATTGCGCCTCGCGGCGCGAGCGTTGCCCCTGTGCGGGGCGGCACTTACTTTCTTTGCCGCGGCAAAGAAAGTAAGCAAAGAAAGCCGCTCACCCCGCCAGTGCTTGACGCTTTTCCACGGGCTCTCAACGCCCCCGCACTTCGCATGGCAGCGTGCTGACCTTGTCCGTTGCCCGCGCGCTGATTGAATGCCTCACCCTCTTCACGCGCTCATACAACAGCTAACCGTCCTGATGTTTCACTGCCCTTTTTGCGGCAAACCTATGTTGGTTGTCGCGCCTCACAGGGCAGCGCTCCAACAGTGCAGAGACATCGCGCAGCGAAGGTGTTCTGATGGCGCGAAGGCCCACATAGGTTTGCCGCATGGGGGCGCCGGATAATCGAGGGCGTAGTGTGCAACGCGGGTGCATGAAGCGGGTGAGGCGCCGGTCAACGCGCTGGCGACGGACATGGGCCAGCACACTGCCGCGATAAACATGGGGATGTTGAGAGCCCGTGGCTAACGGTCAAGGGTTGGCGGTGTGAGCGGCTTTCTTTGCCTCCTTTCTTTGCCGCGGCAAAGAAAGGAGGTGCCGCCCCGCACAGGGGCAACGCCCGCGCCGCGAGGCGCTATCGCGGATGCCAGCGATAGTGGCAAAACATAAGGTGCATCGCGGATGCCGGCGCAAAGGCAAAAAGCGGATGCCAGCAAAAAAGCAAAAAAGCAAAAAAGCAAAAAAGCAAAAAAGCAAAAAAGCAAAACCCCACCCCAACCGTCGGCAGACAAAAAAACCTAAATCACGCGCTCCCGCAATTTCGCCGACAGCAGGTCAATCACAGTAACCACCACAATCACCATCAACATGACAGCCGCGGTCTGCGCATAATTGAACGACCGTATCGACTCATACAGCACGACGCCGATGCCGCCGGCGCCCACCATCCCAACGACCATCGCAGAGCGCACATTCGACTCGAACCGGTAAAGCGCATACGAAATCCACAACGGCAGCACCTGCGGCAGCACGCCATAAATAATCTCGTCGAGACTCGTCGCGCCAGTCGCACGCACTCCTTCTGCGGGACGCGGATCGATCGCTTCAACAGCTTCGGCGAAGAGTTTCGCGAGCACGCCCGTCGTATGCACCCACAACGCGAGCACGCCCGCAAACGGCCCGAGCCCGACGGCAACGATGAATAGCATTGCGAACACCATCTCGTTGATCGCGCGGCACGCGTCCATCACGCGGCGCACCGGCTGCACGACCCATGCGGGCGCCATGTTGTGCGCGGACAGCAGGCCGAACGGCACCGCGCACACCAGCGACAAGGCAGTGCCCCACACCGCGACGGCCAGCGTCACGGCCATTTCGTGCATATACGTGCGCCACTCGCTAAAGTCCGGCGGAAAGAAGTCTTTCGCGAACTGGCCCATGTTGCCCGAGTCGGACAACAGATCGAGCGGACGCATGTCGGCGGCGCGCCACGACAGGCCGAGCACCGCGATCACCGCGATCCAGCCGAGCATCGATGCCCAGCTGCGCTTGCCCGCCGTCGCAGCCATCGCCTCGTGCGACGACGGCTGCGTCTGCTCCGTCGAGCGGCCGGCGCCCAGGTCGGCTGCGTTCATTGTTTCTGCGTGTTGAGTGCGGACAGCTTCGCGTCGATGGCGGCCGTCTGCGTCTTGCGATCCGCATCCGACAGCGATGCGTCGCTCTCGATCTTCTGCTTCTGCTGGAACAGCGCGACCTGACGGATCGGCAGCAATTGCGCATCCGTCGACGCAGCAAAACCGTTATAGCTGAAGATGTTCGCGATCACGGCCTTCTCGTGCGCGTCGGTCTTCGCGTAGTTGAGGAAGAACTTGCGCACCTTCTCCTTCGTCGCGTCCGGCAGGTCCTTGCGCCACACGAGCGGGTCCGACGGAATCAGCGGCGACTGCCACAGCACGCGCACCTGCGCGAAGCGGTCCGGGTGCTGCTTCTTCAGCGTCTCGAGCATCTCGGTGTTGTTCGTCGCGATATCGACTTTGTTGTTCACGACGGCGAGCAGGTTCGCTTCGTGGCTTGACGGCAGCACCGTCTTGAACGACGTGCGCACAGGCGCGTTGTGCTGGGCGAACAGGTAGTAGCCGGGAATCAGCGTGCCCGACGTCGAGTTCGGATCGCCGAAGCCGAGCGTCACGTCCTTCGTGTTCCTGAACACGTCGTCGAGCGTCTTGAAGCGGCTGTTGACGTTCGTGACCAGCACCGAGTAGTAGCCGCCGTCGCCATTCGCATACGTCGTCTTCGCGAACACTTCGCCGTTCGAACGGTCGACGGCTTCGATCGCCGACGCGTTGCCGAGATACGCGACCTGCACCTTGTTGAAGCGCATCCCTTCGATGATGCCCGCGTAGTCGGTCGCGAAGAACGCTTTCACGTTCAGTCCCGTCTGCTTGTTCATGTCGTCGATGAGCGGCTGCCAGCGTTGCTTGAGCACCGCCGACGAGTCGGTCGAGATGATGCCGAGGTTCAGGTCTTCGGCATGAGCCGCGAAGCTGGCGAAAGCCGACACGGCCGCGACGCCGGCGAGCAGAGAGCGCAGAAATTTCATGAGTTCTGATCCAGGTGAGATCCAGGTGAGTGAGTCGGTACAGCGTTTCGTTGCGTTTCGAAAGAGGGGGCTTACGCCGAGCGCGCCGCATCGAACGAGAACGGGCGCGCGCGGGGCGTGGCGCCCGTCGCGCTGCCCGCGTGCGGGCTGTCTTCGAGCAGATCGCGCGCATCGTCGCCGTAGAGTTTTTGCAGCAGCGCGGGTGTCAATGCAGACGACGGGCCGTCATAGACGATCTTGCCGCGCCGCATGGCGATCGTGCGCTGGCAATACTGCATCGCGATATCGACCTGATGCAGCGAAACCAGCACCGTCAACTTGTGCTCGACGTTCAGCGTGCGCAGCATGTCCATCACGCGGCGCGACGACTCGGGGTCGAGCGAGGCGATCGGCTCGTCGGCGAGGATGATGCGCGCCTGCTGGACGAGCGCGCGCGCGAGCGCCGCGCGCTGCTGCTGGCCGCCCGACAGGTTCGATGCGCGTTCGCGCGCATGCTCGCCGATGCCGACCTCGTTCAACGCCGACATCGAAAGCTCGCGCTCGCCGCGCGGAAAGCAGCCGGTGAGCCGTCGCCACAGCGGCAGGCGCGCAAGCGCGCCGATCAGCACATTCGCTTCCACCGTCAGCCGGTTCACGAGATTGAACTGCTGGAACACGAAGCCGATGTCGCGGCGGATGCTGCGCACTTCGCGCACGATGCGGCCGTTCTGCTGGATGGGGCGGCCGAGTATCGACACCTGCGAGGGCTGCGCGTCCGAAACCGTGAAGCCCGCGATATGACGCAACAGTGTCGATTTGCCCGAGCCCGACGCGCCGATCAGCGCCACCATTTCGCCCTGCTCGACCCGCAGGTCGATTTCGTCGAGCGCCTTGCGGCCGTTGCCGAATGTCTTGCTCAGACGTTCGATGCGGATTGCTTCCATGTGTGTCCTGTCGATGACGCCGGTGCGTGCCCGAAGTTGTGGGACATTCTAGAAAGCGTCTGTGACGGTTGAGTGAAGGCGTCGCAACATCTAGACGACTATATCTTTGCGTGAGCCGGCGCGGCGTTGCGGAAGGTGCTTCGAAAACCTGCCGCCATGTGTCATCGAGATGACATACGCAACGGCGGATCGCGGGTCTCATCCGTCGTGTCATCCATTGGCAGGCGCGAACCGCTATAGTTGGAGGCGTCAAGCGTGAGCCGTCTCCGATAACCTCACACCACAACCGGCGCCGCCCATGCAGGCTCTCAGCTTTTTGCCCGATACTTTTGCGGAGTACGAAGACCTGAAAGCGATTCTCGAGGTCGGCAGCGGCAGCTTCGAGATCCGTACCGTATGCGAGGTGCAGGTGCGCGGCCGGATGTTCGCCGTGCACACCGCGAGCATCGGCTCGCGCGATCCGCGGGCGCCCGCCATCGGCTTTTTCGGCGGCATCCACGGGCTCGAGCGGATCGGCACGCAACTCGTGCTCGACTACATGCGCGCGCTGCTCGGGCGGCTCGAATGGGACGAGCTGCTGGTGCGCCAGCTTCAGTCGATCCGGCTGATCTTCATGCCGATCGTCAATCCGGGCGGGATGTGGGCCGCGACGCGCGCGAATCCGAACGGCGTCGACCTGATGCGCAACGCGCCGCAGGATGCCGAAGAGCGCGTGCCGTTGCTGGCGGGCGGACAGCGCGTCGGTTCGTGGCTGCCCTGGTATCGCGGGCGCTTTGGCGCGCCGATGGAGGCGGAGGCGGCGGCGCTGCTGCGCGTCGTCGAGCAGGATCTGTCGACGCGGCCGCTGTCGCTCGCGCTCGATTGCCACTCAGGCTACGGGTGGAGCGACAGCATCTGGTTTCCGTACGCGAAGACGCGCCGCGCGATGCCGCATCTGCCGGAGATGTATGCGCTGAAAACGATGTTCGAGCGCGCCCATCCGCACCACGGCTATATGTTCGAGCCGCAGAGCCATCAGTACCTGCTGCACGGCGACCTGTGGGACTGGGCCTACGACCGCACGCCGCCGCCCAACATCTTCCTGCCGATGACGCTCGAACTCGGCTCGTGGGTATGGATCAAGAAAAATCCCCGCCAGATTTTCTCGCGGCAAGGCATGTTCAATCCCGTGAAAGCGCATCGCACGGCGCGCGTGTTGCGGCGCCACGCGAACCTGCTCGACTTCCTGACGCGCGCGGCGTACGCGTCGCAACGCTGGCTGCCGCAGGGCAGCCGCCGCGAGCAGTTGCTCGAAAGCGCAGTCGAACTCTGGTACAAGGCCGAGCGCCAATGAGCACATGGATCCTGTTGCGCGGCCTCACCCGCGAAGCCCGGCACTGGGGCGCGCTGCCGGACGCATTGCGCGACGCGCTCGGCGGCATGCGGGATGACGCCGCGAACGGCCACGCGGGCGGGCAGGGCATGCGGGTGCTGACCATCGACTTGCCCGGCAACGGCGAATATGCGCGCGTGCGTGCGCCGCTGCGCGTGCCGGAGATGGTCGCGTTCGTGCGGGCCGCCGCGAGCGAGCGTGGCGCGCCGGGACCTTATAGCGTGCTGGCGATGTCGCTGGGCGGCATGGTCGCGACGTGCTGGGCGCAACGGCATCCCGCCGATATCGCGCGGCTCGTGCTGATCAACACCAGCATGCGGCCGTTCAGCCGCTTCGACGAACGTCTGCGCCCCACGGCCTGGCTCGCGCTCGCGCGCGCGGCGGCGCACTGGAGCGACGCGCGCGTCGCGGAAGCCGTGATTCACCGGCTGACCTGCAACAACCGCGCGACGCGCGATGCCGACCTGAAGAGCTGGGCCGCGATACGCGCGAGCGCACCCGTCAGTCGAGCCAATGCGCTGCGCCAACTGCTCGCCGCCGCGCGTTTCAGCGCGGGACGGCAGCGGCCGGAATGCGCGACGCTCGTGCTGTCGTCGCGCGAGGACGGCCTCGTCGATCCCGCGTGTTCGGCGTCGCTGGCGGCGGCGTGGCGCGCCGAGCACTGGCGGCATCCGTGGGCGGGCCATGATCTGCCTCACGACGACCCTTCGTGGACGGTCGAGCGCGTGCGCGCCTGGCTCGCGCAAACGGATGCGACAGCGGGCTTTGACGCGTCGACATGAACGACGGGCAACGCCGCAAGCATGTTCCGAGGCGCGCGAACGACAGCGTCCCGCGCAGCCTCGAAAGCGCGTTGAACGTGATCGACTCGCGCTCGATCAGTAACCTATAAGCTTGACTCATCGGCGCTGCATGCGCCAATCAGAAGAACCCTGGCCTATGTTCGTCAGGCAACAGAACGAACGGGTTTTATCGCTTGCTTTTAGCGGCTTTATAACGCTGCCTTTGCGCTTTCGATACTTCCATTCGACACGCTTCTGTCGTCGGCGCGAGCAAGCATGCTTGATGTGCGTGCGCACAATCCGTTTCGACATAACGGGTGCATAATGCGCTTCAGTCGATGCAGTCGATTGTCGCCCATCGCGGAGGACGTCATGCAAGCGAAGAACGAAGAGGCCGTTGCACACCTGCTCAACGATGTCGTCGAGTTCGCACGCGGACGATTGCCCGAGCCCGCATTCGCAGTCGTCGAACCTTTCCTGAGTCATTACTACGACTTTGCCGATTCCGACGATCTGCAAAGCCGCAGCATCGCCGACCTGTACGGCGCCGCAATGGCGCACTGGCAAACGGCGCAGCGCTTCGTGCCGGGCAGCGAGCGCCTGCGCGTCTACAACCCGATACTCGAGCAGCACGGCTGGCACTCGGATCACACCGTCATCGAGATCGTCAACGACGACATGCCGTTCCTCGTGGACTCGGTGTCGATTGCCGTCAACCGTCTCGGCCTCTCGCTGCATTCCGTGCTGCATCCCGTGTTCCGCATCTGGCGCGGCAAGGACGGCGGCATCGAACGCGTCGCGCCCGGTGGCGCATCGACTGACGGTGGCCAATCGCAGCTCGCGTCGTTCATTCATTTCGAAGTGGACCGCTGCGGCGACGCCGAGAAGCTCGACACGTTGCGCAACGAAATCGCGCGGGTACTCGCCGACGTGCGCGCTGCTGTCGAAGACTGGCCGAAGATGATCGAGATCGCGCGCGCGACGATCAAGGACATGGCGGCGCGCGAGACCAGCCCCGAAGGCGTGGAAGCGCGCGCCTTCCTCGAATGGATGGTCGCGGATCACTTCACGTTTCTTGGCCAGCGCGACTACGAACTCGTTACGCAGGACGGCCAGTATGGGCTGCGCGGCATCGCGGGCTCGGGCCTCGGCCTGTTGCGCGAATCGATGCGCCCCCAGGGCGCGTCCGACGTGACGCCGTTGCCGGCCGCCGCTGCCGCCATCATCTCGGGCGCCGCGCCCATCTTTCTGACCAAGGCGAATTCGCGCGCGACGGTTCATCGTCCCGGCTATCTCGACTATGTCGGCGTGAAACTCGTCGGACCGGATGGCAAGATCAACGGCGAGCGGCGCTTCATCGGGCTGTATACGTCGACGGCGTATACGGCGTCGGCGTCGGAGATTCCGATCGTGCGCCGCAAGTGCGCGAACATCGTGCGGCGCGCGGGCTTTCTGCCGAAAGGCCATCTCGGCAAGTCGCTCGTGACGGTGCTGGAGACGTATCCACGCGACGAGCTATACCAGGCCGACGAAAACGAGCTCTACGAGACGGCCATGGGCGTGCTGCGTCTGCAGGAGCATCAGCGCACGCGCATGTTCGTGCGGCGCGACCGCTTTGACCGCTTCGTCTCGTGTCTCGTGTTCGTGCCGCGCGAGAAGTACAACACGGGCCTGCGGCGGCGCATCGCGAGGCTGCTGATGAATGCGTTCAACGGCACGAACGTCGAGTTCACGCCGCAGCTTTCGGAGTCGACGCTCGCGCGCATTCATTTCGTCGTGCATGCGGAGCCGGGCGCGATGCCCGATGTCGATACGCGCGAACTCGAAGTGCGGCTCATCCAGGTGGCGCGCCGCTGGCAGGACGATCTCGCCGATGCGTTGCTCGACGCGTTCGGCGAAGAGCAGGGCAACCGCCTGCTGCAGAAATACGGGGATTCGTTTCCCGCCGGCTATCGCGACGACTACCCCGCGCGCACGGCGGTGCGCGATGTCGAACTGATCGAGCGCGTGCAGGGCACCGAGCTGATCGCGATGAATTTGTATCGGCCGATCGAAGCCGGCCCGCGCGCGTTCCGCTTCAAGGTGTATCGCGCCGGCGAGCCGATCGCGCTGTCGCGCAGCCTGCCGATGCTCGAGCATCTGGGCGTGCGCGTCGATGAAGAGCGGCCTTACCTGATCGAAGCACCGGGCGCCACGCCCGCGTGGATCCACGACTTCGGCCTAGAACTCGCCGACGACACCGAGTTCGATATCGAGCGCGTGAAGGGCCTGTTCGAAGACGCCTTCGAGCGCGTGTGGACGGCCGATATCGAAGACGACAACTTCAATCGTCTCGTGCTGCGCGCGCAACTCAGCGCGCGCGAAGTGACGATACTGCGCGCCTATGCGAAGTACTTGCGGCAGGTCGGCTCCACGTTCAGCGATGCGTATATCGAACGCGCGTTGACGGGCAATCCGGCGATCGCGCGCATGCTCGTCGAACTGTTCGTCGCGCGCTTCGACCCGTCGGTGCAGGCGCAGCGCGAGGCGCGCGTCGAGCTGCTGCTCAAGGCCATCGAAGGCGCGCTCGACGAAGTCCCCAACCTCGACGAAGACCGCATCCTGCGCCAGTTCCTCGGCGTGGTGAACGCGACGCAGCGCACGAACTACTACCGGCGCGGCGACGACGGCAAGCCGCGGCCCTATCTGTCGTTCAAGTTCGATCCGGCGAAAGTGCCGGGCCTGCCCGAGCCGAAGCCGATGTTCGAAATCTGGGTGTACGCGCCGCGCGTCGAGGGCGTGCATCTGCGCGGAGGACGCGTCGCGCGCGGCGGCCTGCGCTGGTCCGACCGGCGTGAGGACTTCCGCACGGAAGTGCTCGGCCTGATGAAAGCGCAGATGGTGAAGAACGTCGTGATCGTGCCAGTCGGCTCGAAGGGCGGCTTCGTCGTGAAGAATCCGCCGCCGCCGACCGACCGCGAAGCGTGGATGCGCGAAGGCGTCGCGTGCTATCAGACGTTCCTGCGCGGGCTGCTCGATCTCACCGACAACCGGGTGGGTGGGCAGATCGTGCCGCCGCCCGAGATCGTGCGCCACGATCCCGACGATCCGTATCTCGTCGTCGCGGCAGACAAGGGCACGGCCACGTTCTCCGATTACGCGAATGCGATCTCTCAGGAATACGGCTTCTGGCTCGACGATGCATTCGCATCGGGCGGCTCGGTCGGTTATGACCACAAGAAGATGGGCATCACCGCGCGCGGCGCGTGGGAATCGGTGAAGCGCCACTTCCGCGAAATGGGCGTCGATACGCAGACGACGGATTTCACCGTGGTCGGCGTCGGCGACATGTCGGGCGATGTGTTCGGCAACGGCATGCTGTTGTCGCAGCATATCCGCCTCATCGCCGCATTCGATCATCGCCATGTGTTCCTCGATCCGAACCCCGATCCCGCGACGAGCTTCGCCGAGCGTCAGCGGCTCTTCTCGCTCGACCGTTCGAGCTGGGCGGACTACGACCCGGCGCTGATCTCGGCGGGTGGCGGCGTGTTCGCGCGCACCGCGAAGACCATTCCGCTGTCGCCCGCCGTGCAGTCGATGCTCGGCATCACGGCCGCCGCGCTGCCGCCCGCCGAACTGGTGCGCTCGATTCTCCTCGCGCCCGTCGATCTGCTTTACAACGGCGGCATCGGCACCTACGTGAAGGCGAGCCGCGAAACGCATGCGCAGGTCGGCGACAAGACCAATGACGCCGTGCGCGTGAACGGCTGCGATCTGCGCTGCAAGGTGATCGCGGAGGGCGGCAACCTCGGCCTCACGCAACTGGGGCGCATCGAGTTCGCGCAACACGGCGGCCGCGTGAATACGGACGCCATCGACAATTCCGCGGGCGTCGACTGCTCGGACCATGAGGTGAACATCAAGATCCTGCTGGGCCTCGTGGTCGCGGACGGCGAAATGACGGAGAAGCAGCGCAACGCGCTGCTCGCGGAGATGACGGAAGAGGTCGGCCTGCTCGTGCTGCAGGACAACTACTATCAGACGCAGGCGCTGTCGATCGCGGGCCGTTACGCCGCCGACATGCTCGACGCGGAAACGCGGACGATGCGATACCTCGAACGCGCGGGGCGCCTGAACCGCGTGATCGAATTCCTGCCCACCGACGACGAGATCAACGAACGGGTCGCCGCGAAGCAGGGCTTGACCTCGCCTGAGCGCGCGGTGCTGCTCGCGTACAGCAAGATGTGGCTGTACGACGCGCTGCTCGACTCGGACGTCCCCGAAGATCCGCTCGCGACGGGCATGCTGACCGATTACTTTCCGAAGCCTTTGCGTCAGCGCTTCGGCGAGCCGATGCAACATCATCCGCTGCGCCGCGAAATCCTCGCGACGCATCTGACGAATGCGCTCGTGAACCGCGTCGGCTGTGCGTTCGTGCACCGGATGATGGAGGAGACGGATGCGACGCCGGGCGATATCGTGCGCGCCTGCATGATCGCGCGCGATGTGTTCGATTTGAACGACGTGTGGCGCAACATCGACGCGCTCGACAATCGCGTCGCCGATGATGTGCAGGCGCGCATGTTCGTCGAGATCACGAAGCTGCTGGAGCGCGCCGCGTTGTGGTTCCTGCGGCATCTGCAAGCGGGCGAGGTGACGGATGGCGGTGTGACGGCGCTGATCGCGCGCTGCCGCGACGCGGCGCAGCGCCTCGCGCCGCAGCTTCCCATGCTGCTGCCCGCCGCGGATCTCGAGGCGCTGTCCGAGCGGCAGCGCGTGCTGGTCGACGCGGGCGTCGACAGCGAGCTGGCGGTGCGCGTCGCGAGCGGCGACATACCCGCTGCGCTGCTCGATATCGCCGAGGTGGCGGCGACGACGGAGCGCGGGCTCGAACTCGTCGCGGGCGTGTACTTCGAGTTGGGCACGCAGTTGAACTACGGCTGGATCGGCGAGCGGGCCGCCGCGCTGCCGACATCGACGCATTGGGACGTGATGGCGCGGGCCGCGGCGCTCGCAGAGCTTGCGCGGCTCAAGCGCGTGCTGACGACGAGCGCGCTCGCGGAAGCGCCGGAGGCGACGACGGCGGAAGCCGTCGTCGAAGCATGGCGCGCGCGGCGCGAAGCGGCCCTCGCGCGCTATGCGCAACTGCTGACGGACCTGCGCGCGGCGGGCGGCGCGAGCCTGTCGATGCTGCTGGTGGTCGTGCGAGAGATGGCGACGCTCGAGCGCCGCTGAGCTTCGACGCTGCTGTTGTGATTGACGCGCCGCCGTCGCGGGAGACGCCGGCGCGTTGCGCCTGCGCGGTTTGCGCGGCCCGCCTGCGCGAATCTTTGCGCGACCCTTTTGCGACCCTTTTCGCGACCCTTTTTGCGCGGGCTGCCAGCGCCGCAGCGGATTGTCCGATAATAGCCTCTATCGACAATCCGCCAGTTCATCATCATGACCGAATCCGCTGTGAATCCCGACGTCCCGCGCCTCACGAGCCTCTCGCATGGAGGCGGCTGCGGCTGCAAGATCGCGCCCGGCGTGCTGTCCGATCTGCTCAGACGCACCATGCCGATGCCGTCGTTCCCGGACCTGCTGGTGGGCACGGAAACATCCGATGACGCTGCCGTATACCGGCTGAACGACGAGCAGGCGATCATCGCGACCACCGACTTCTTCATGCCGATCGTCGACGATCCGTATGACTTCGGCCGCATCGCCGCGACCAACGCGCTGTCCGATGTCTACGCGATGGGCGGCAAGCCGATCCTCGCGCTCGCGCTGGTCGGCATGCCCATCAACGTCTTGCCGCATGACGTGATCGCGGCCGTGCTGCGCGGCGGCGAGGATGTCTGCGCGCAGGCGGGCATTCCCGTCGCGGGCGGCCATTCGATCGACTCCGTCGAGCCGATCTACGGCCTTGCCGCCATCGGCGTCGTGCATCCGCGGCGCGTGAAGCGCAATGCGTCGGCGCAGGCGGGCGATGTGCTCGTGCTGGGCAAGCCGCTGGGCGTCGGCGTGCTGTCGGCGGCGCTGAAGAAGAACCAGCTCGACGCCGCGGGCTACGCCGCGATGATCGACGCGACGACGAAGCTCAATCGCCCCGGCGCCGAACTGGCCGCGCTCGACGGCGTCCACGCGATGACGGACGTGACGGGCTTCGGCCTGCTCGGCCATACGCTCGAACTGGCGCGCGGCGCGCGATTGACGGCACGCGTGCGCTACGCGGATCTGCCGTGGATCGAGGGCGTCGATGCGTTCGCCGCCGCGGGCGTATTCACAGGCGCATCGGGCCGTAACTGGGCTTCGTACGGCGAAGATGTGCGCGTTGCCGACGGCTTGCCCGCCACGGCACGCACGTTGCTCACCGATCCGCAGACGTCGGGCGGTTTGCTCGTGTCGTGTTCGCCCGCCGCCGTCGACGACGTGCTCGCGATCTTCCGCGCGGACGGCTTCCTTCGGGCCGCCGTGATCGGCGAACTGCACGAGGGCGCGCCGCGTGTCGAGGTCGTTTGATTCTCCCGGCGTGCGATCCTGCAAACCACTCGCGTCACGACAAACGAAGAGCCAATGAAAGAAGAATCATCGAAGGCCATTTTTTACGCACTGGCGGCGAATATCGGCATCGCGGTCTGCAAGTTCGCCGCTGCCGCATTCACGGGTTCGGGCTCGATGTTCGCCGAAGCCATTCACTCGACGGCCGACTGCGGCAATCAGGTGCTATTGCTGTTCGGCCTCAAGCAAGCGCGCCGGCCCGCGAGCCCGTTGCATCCGCTCGGCGCGGGACGCGAGATCTACTTCTATTCGCTGCTTGTCGCGTTGCTGCTGTTCTTTGTCGGCGGCGCGTTTTCCGTCTATGAGGGCGTGCATCGCCTGTTCGCGCACGAGCCGCTGTCGCATGCGTATATCGCGCTCGCCGTGCTCGGCGTGTCGGTGGTGCTGGAAACTTTTTCGCTGATGGGCGCGCTCAGGGAGATTCGCAAGACCAATCCCGACAAGTCGATGTGGCGATGGTTTCGCGAGACGCGCGAGTCGGAGCTGCTCGTCGTCACGGGCGAAGATGTGGCTGCGTTGCTGGGTCTCGCGATCGCGTTTGCCGCCGTGCTCATGACGATGATCACGGGCAATGCCGCGTATGACGCGTGGGGCTCGATCGGCGTCGGTCTGTTGCTGATGGTGATTGCGTATCTCGTCGCGCGTGAAGTGAAGTCGATGATCATCGGCGAATCGGCAAGCCCGGAAGTGCGGCGCGCGATCGAGGCGCATCTGCGCACGCGCAGCGAGATCCGCAGCATCATCAATCTGATCACGCTGCAATGGGGCCGTCATGTCGTGGTCGCGGTGCAGGCCGAAATGATCGATTACGAAAGCGGCCGCGCGATGGTCGATGCGATCAACGTGGTCGAGGCGGATTTGCAGCAGAAGTTTCCGCAGGTGCGCTGGGTGTTCTTCGAGCCGGACGTGCCGCGCGTGCGCACGGAAGCGTCGCTCGATTAAATTTTTACGCGTGATTCATGAGCCCGCAAACGATGCGTTTGAATGCGTCGTTTGCGGGCTTTTTTGCTGGCCTTTTGCTTTTAGTCCGATTGCATCACGCGATGATTTGTTTAATGCGAAATAGCTAATCAAATCGATAAATCGAATCTGGATAATGGAAAACAATTCAATGCAACCTATACTTGGCTGCGCCCCTTTACGCGAGGGCGTGCATTCCATTCCCTATCCTCGAACAAGCTCAAAGAAAGGACTTGTCATGGTAACTCGCACGATAGGCGCTTTGACGGCATTGACACTGGCCGCATGCTCGGCCATTTCGCCGCTTGCCAATGCGCAGAACGACAACGGCTTTATGCAAGACAATGGCGAATCAAAAGGCCGGCCGGTAAAAGTCATGATCATTTCGATGTTCGGGCCGGAAGGGCAGGTATGGCTCGACAAGCTGGGACCTTGGGAAGACATTCCTGTCGCGGGTCTCTCGCCCGACTATCCGGCCGTTCATTGCAACCGGCAGGACATCTGCGTGATGACGACAGGCATGGGCCACACGAATGCGGCTGCATCGACGATGGCGCTCGCGTTCTCACCGCGTTTCGATCTGCGGCACACGTACTTCATGGTGGCGGGTATCGCGGGCATCGATCCGGCTCGCGGCACCGTGGGCTCTGCGGCCTGGGCAAAGTACCTTGTCGATTTCGGTATTCAATGGGAAATCGACGGGCGCGAAATTCCGCCAGGCTGGAATACCGGCTATCTCGGCATCAACACGAAAGACCCGACACAAAAACCGCCACTCGATTACCGCACTGAAGTCTTCCAGTTGAATACCCGTCTTGCGGACACCGCTTTCGCGTTGTCGCGTCATGTCGTCCTCTCTGACAACACGCAGGCGCAGGCCGCGCGCGCCAAGTACAGTTATGCGCCCGCGAACCGTCCGCCTGCTGTGATTCAGTGTGACACGCTTGCAGGCGATACGTGGTGGTCCGGCACGAAACTGGGCGAACGCGCGCGCGCCTGGACGAAGATTCTCACGGACGGCAAGGGCATCTACTGCACGACGCAACAGGAAGACAACTCAACGTACGAAGCATTGAAGCGCGCGGCGGCCATCCATCGCGTCGATCTGAACCGTGTTGCCGTGCTGCGCGCGGGCTCGGACTTCGATCGTCCGTATGACGGCCAGACGAGCGCCGACAATCTGCTCAACTATGCTTCGCAAGGCGGCTTCACCATCGCACTCGAAAACCTGTACCTCGCGGGCAATCCGCTGGTTCAGGACATCGTTTCGCATTGGGGTGAATGGCGTAATGGCGTGCCGCAGCGCTAGACGCACAACGCGAGCATCGCGCGCGCAAAGCAACGCGCTCAATCGCATTCGTGCGATTGAGCGCGTTGTCGCTTCACACTGCTTCGCGGCACGCTCAGCGTGCGCGATAAGGCGTCCAGACGGGAACGTCGGTGCCCCAGTCGTCGAGTTCCGATGGGCTCATGATGACCTCCTGCGGATAAGTTGCAATTGACGTTACTGGCCGCGAGCCACGCGCACGCTGCCGTCCGATTGCGCTTCGAGACGATCGGCTTGTGTGCGTCCAATCAGGCCCTGTTCGGGATACGAGGTCTTGTTCAGCGAGGGCAATGTGCCGTCACGATATGCGAGCGCTTCTTCCGCGCGCACTTCAGCACGCGTTTTCGGCGCTGATGCGCTCGTCGAATGCTGCCACCATTGATCGTTGTACGAGCCTGCGCGGCCAATGCCGCCACCGCCGCCAGCAAATGCCGGTGCGCTGACCAACAGCGAGAGAGCAAGACCTGCCAGCAGATTGCGCTTCATGATTCCACTCCTGTTCATTTGCTGCGCCGTCCCTCGGCGCTGCGACAGGGTGAAATGTAGGCTTTGACGTGCGGGCGATAAACCCGACTTTCATGAAATGAATTGTCGCAATTTCAGAACAATCGCGGCACGAAGCCGCGATCGTCCGTGTGAACACAGGCCGCGCGGCCTATGCGACCCATTCGGTGACGACGGGCGTATTGAAGTCCGGCGCCGATTCCTTTTGCTCGAACGTACGCTGCGTGCAGGTCTTGTCGAGGCTTGCGCGGCCGCTCAAGAGCGGGCAGGCGTCGAACAGCTCCGCAATCCAGTCGACGAACACGCGCACCTTCGACGACAGATGCCGGCTATGCGGATACACCGCGGAAATCGGCATCGGCAGCGGTTTCATTTCCGGCAGGACTTCGACGAGCTGGCCCGAGCGCAGATGCGGCAGCACCATGAAAAGCGGCGGCTGGATCAGCCCGAAGCCTTCGATGCCGCAGGTGACATAGGCGTCCGCGTCGTTGACGGACACCGAGCCCTTCATTTTCACCTCGACTTCCTTGCCGCCGACGAGAAACGACCAGTCCATGATCCGTCCCGTGCGGCTCGAAAAATAATTGACCGCCTTGTGCTGTTCGAGGTCTTCGAGCGTCTGAGGAATGCCCGCGCGTTGCAGATATGCGGGCGCCGCGCACGATACACCTTCGAATAACCCTATTCGCCGTGCGACCAGAGACGAATCCTGCAGCGCGCCGACCCGGACCACACAATCGACGCCTTCCTGCAGCAGATCGACGGGACGATCCGACAAGCCGAGCTGCAGATCGATATCCGGGTAACGGGTGTGGAATTCGCACAGCTGCGGTATGACGAGCAGGCGCCCGATCGAACCCGGCATATCGACGCGCAGCTTGCCATTCGGCTTCTTGTTGCCGCTCTGGAAGCTCGCTTCCGTTTCTTCGACATCCGCGAGAATGCGCACGCAACGCTCGTAGTACGCGGCGCCGTCGGGCGTCAGCGACAGACGGCGCGTCGTACGGTGCAGCAGGCGCGTGCCGAGAAAGGCTTCGAGATTCTGGATGATCGTCGTGACGGAAGCGCGTGGCAGATCGAGCGTTTCCGCGGCCCGGGTGAAGCTGTTCGTATCGACGACCCGGGTGAACACTTGCATGGCCTGGAGCCGGTCCATTGCAAACCTCCGAAAGAGCCGGAGCACTGGTGAAGCATCCGCTTTAGTCGGCTGGTGGCGCCGAATAAAGTCATTCGATTGTTCAGGTGCACCGAATTGTGTTGCCGGATTATAGGCATTTATTTGGAAGTCTGCTGGTACGACAATTCGCACCATTCGATAGCTTCGCGCATTGCGCTGTTCGACATGGATGCATTCAACCCGCGCCACACTTTCGTTCCGTCCGCCGCGAGCCTCGTGGATAGCGCCTCGTTACTCGACGTCACCGACGTGCAGATCGAAGGTTACGCGCAGGACATCACACTGCGCCTTTACCGCAGGGCCGCCGCCAAAAGCGGCTTGCCGATCCTGCTCTATTTTCACGGCGGCGGTTTCGTGCGCGGCTCGATTGAGGAAGCCGACTACGCGGCGCGCTATTTCGCCCAGCACACGCCCGCGCTCGTCGTGTCGGTCGGCTACTCGCTCGCGCCGCAGTTTCCGTTCCCCGCCGCGCCCGAAGACGCACACCGCGCGGCGCTGTGGGTGCAGACGCGCGCACGGGCGTTCGGCGGCAACACGAAAAAGATCGGTGTTGCGGGCCACGATGCGGGCGGCTCGCTGGCGAACTGCCTCGCGTTCATCGGCCGCGACCGCGGTGACGTGCGCATCGACGCGCAAGCGCTGTTCGGTCCGATGCTCGATCCGAGCCTGACGCGTCTTGGCGACGAGAAGCGGCTGAGCTCGGACATCACGGCGAGCGAATGCGCGGCGTGTTATCGCGCGTATCTGCCGCAGGCGTCACAGCGCGTGCATCCGTATGCGGCGCCGCTCGAATCGCTGCGCCTCGGGGGCTTGCCGGCGACGCTGATTGTGACGGCGCAAAACGACGTGCTGCACGTCGAAGCGGAGAAGTACGCAAGCAACCTGATCGATGCCGGCGTGCAGACGCAGGTGATCCGCTACCCGAGCGTGTCGCATGCGGCGCTCGCCAATCATCCGGCGGCTTTGCTCGAAGCGGTTCGATTTTTCCAGTGGCGCTTCGACGAGCGCGCACTCCGATAGACAACTCATCTACTAACTAAATCCGGAGCCTGTCATGTCTGTTTTTCCTCTCTCGCGTTCGAAGCTGGCGGTAGCCGCGCTAGCTGTCATTGTCATTGCGGGGCTCGGCACGTTCGGCGCGATTCGCGTCGATGCGCGCGCCCCCGCGCAGTCCACGCCGACCATCGTGCCGGAAGTCGATGTCGCCACGGTCGTGCAGAAGACCATCACCGACTGGCAGACGTACTCGGGGCGTCTTGCCGCCGTCGAGAAGGTCGAAGTGAGGCCGCTGGTGTCGGGCACGATCGTGTCGGTGAACTTCCAGGACGGCGCGCTCGTGAAGAAGGGCGACGTGCTGTTCGTCATCGATCCGCGCCCGTATCAGGCCGAAGTCGATCGTGCCGCCGCGCAACTGGCGGCGGCGCAATCGCGCGCCGGTTACGCGCAAAGCGACTGGGAGCGCGCGCAGCGTCTGATCGGCGATAGCGCGATTGCGAAGCGCGACTACGACGAGAAGCAGAACGCCGCGCGCGAGGCGAGCGCGAACGTAAAGGCCGCGCAAGCGGCTCTCGAAGCGGCGCAGATCAATCTCGGCTACACGAAGATCGTCGCGCCCGTGTCGGGCCGCGTATCGCGCGCCGAGATCACGCTCGGCAACGTGGTCAATGCGGGCGCGAGCGCCGCGCCGCTGACGACGCTCGTTTCCGTTTCGCCGATCTACGCCGAGTTCGACGCCGACGAGCAGACGTATCTTCAGTACATCAGCCAGGTGAAGAGCGACAGCAAGGTGCCCGTCGAACTGGGCCTCGCGAACGAAACGGGCTATTCACGCAAGGGCACGATCCAGTCGGTCGACAACCGGCTCGACACGTCGTCGGGCACGATCCGCGTGCGCGCGCGTTTCGACAATGCCGACGGGTCGCTCGTCCCGGGCCTCTACGCCCGCGTGAAAGTGGGCGGCAGCGAGCCGCATGCCGCGCTGCTGATCGACGATGCCGCGATCGGCACCGACCAGGACAAGAAGTTCGTGTTCGTGGTCGACAAGGACAGTCAGGTCGCGTACCGCGAGGTGCAGATCGGCAGTCTGCAGGGCAATCTGCGCGTCATCAAGGCGGGCTTGCAGCCGGGCGACCGGATCGTCGTCAACGGCACGCAGCGCGTGCGTCCGGGCGCACAGATCCGCGCGCACGTGGTTCCGATGGGCAACGGCGATGCGAACAGCGCGCCCGTCGCGGACGACGCCCAGGCCGAAAAGCAGGCGCAGCTCGACGGATCGAAACAGAAGCACACCGAACCGCAGGCGCAATCCCAGCCGCACGCACAAGCACAGCCTCATGCGAAGGCGCACAAGGATTCGTGATCGGCGCTGCCGTCATCGATTGCCTCCGATGCGCGCGCAGAAGATGTAAGCGCTCCAACATCAAGAGCTTCACATGAACATATCCAAATTCTTCATCGACCGGCCCATCTTTGCTGGTGTGCTATCGGTCGTGATTCTGCTCGCCGGTCTGATCGCGCTATTCCAGTTGCCGATCTCCGAGTATCCGGAAGTGGTGCCGCCTTCCGTCGTGGTGCACGCGCAGTATCCGGGCGCGAACCCGAAGGTGATCGCGGAGGCCGTCGCGTCGCCGCTCGAAGAGCAGATCAACGGCGTCGAAAACATGCTGTACATGCAGTCGCAGGCAAATAGCGACGGCAACCTGACGCTCACCGTCACCTTCAAGCTCGGCACGAACCCCGATCTCGCGACCCAGCTCGTGCAGAACCGCGTGAACCAGGCGTTGCCGCGTCTGCCCGAGGACGTGCAGCGTCTCGGCGTGACGACGATCAAGAGCTCGCCGACGCTGACGATGGTCGTGCACCTGATCTCGCCGAACGATCGCTACGACATGACGTATCTGCGCAACTACGCGCTGCTCAACGTGAAGGACCGGCTCGAACGGATCAAGGGCGTCGGGCAGGTGCAATTGTGGGGTGCGGGCGACTACGCAATGCGCGTGTGGCTCGATCCGCAGAAAGTCGCGCAACGCAATCTGACCGCGACGGAAGTCGTCAACGCGATTCGCGAGCAGAACATTCAGGTGGCGGCGGGCGTGATCGGCGCGTCGCCGTCGGTGCCGGGCACGTCGCTGCAGTTGTCCGTCAATGCGCGCGGACGCCTGAAGACGGAGAGCGAGTTCGGCGACATCGTCGTGAAGACGGCGCCCGATGGGGCCGTCACGTATCTGCGCGATATCGCGCGGATCGAGCTCGCCGCGTCCGAATATGGCCTGCGTTCGTTGCTCGACAACAAGCCTGCCGTCGCGATGGCGATCAACCAGTCGCCGGGAGCGAACTCGCTGCAGATCTCCGATGAAGTGCGCGCGGCGATGAAGGAGCTGAGCGCCGACTTCCCGGCGGGCGTCGAGTACAAGATCGTCTATGACCCGACGCAGTTCGTGCGTTCGAGCATCGAGGCCGTCGTGCACACGCTGCTCGAAGCGATTGCGCTCGTCGTGATCGTCGTGATCGTGTTCCTGCAGACGTGGCGCGCGTCGATCATTCCGTTGATCGCGGTGCCCGTGTCGATCATCGGCACGTTCTCGCTGCTGCTGTTGTTCGGCTTCTCGATCAACGCGCTGTCGCTGTTCGGGATGGTGCTCGCGATCGGCATCGTGGTCGACGATGCGATCGTGGTCGTGGAGAACGTCGAGCGGAACATCGCAAGCGGGCTCAGTGCGCGAGATGCGACGTACAAGGCGATGCAGGAGGTCAGCGGGCCGATCATCGCGATTGCGCTCACGCTGGTCGCCGTGTTCGTGCCGCTCGCGTTCATGAGCGGCCTGACGGGGCAGTTCTACAAGCAGTTTGCGATGACCATCGCGATCTCGACGGTGATCTCGGCGTTCAACTCGCTGACGCTGTCGCCTGCGTTGTCGGCGATGCTGCTGCGCGGTCACGGCGCGAAGGAAGACATCGTCACGCGTGTGATGAACCGCGTGCTGGGACGCTTCTTCAAGGCGTTCAACAAGGTGTTCCATCGCGGCTCGGATAGCTATGGCCGCGGCGTGAACGGCGTGTTGAAGCGCAAGGGCGCGATGCTCGTCGTGTATGCGGTGTTGCTCGGCCTGACCGTGCTCGTGTCGCGCGTGGTGCCAGGCGGCTTCGTGCCGGCGCAGGACAAGGAGTATCTGATCGCGTTCGCGCAACTGCCGAACGGCGCATCGCTCGACCGCACCGAGAAGGTGATCCGCGACATGGGCGCGATCGCGCTGAAGCAGCCGGGCGTGGAAAGCGCGGTGGCGTTCCCGGGGCTGTCGGTGAACGGCTTCACGAACAGCTCGAGCGCGGGCATCGTGTTCGTGACGCTCAAGCCGTTCCATGATCGCAAGGGCAAGGCGTTGTCGGCGGGTGCGATCGCGGGCGCGCTGAACCAGCAATACGGCGCGATCAAGGACTCGTTCGTCGCCGTGTTCCCGCCGCCACCCGTGCTGGGCCTCGGGACGTTGGGCGGCTTCAAGATGCAGCTGGAGGACCACGGCGCGCTCGGCTATGAAGCGCTGAACAAGGCGACGGAAGCGTTCGTCAAGAAGGCGGCGGCGACACCCGAACTCGGCCCGACATTCTCGAGCTATCAGATCAACGTGCCGCAGCTGAACGTCGATCTCGATCGCGTGAAGGCGAAGCAATTGGGCGTGCCCGTGACGGACGTCTTCAACACGATGCAGGTGTACCTCGGCTCGCTGTATGTGAACGACTTCAACCGCTTCGGCCGCGTGTACCAGGTGCGCGTGCAGGCGGATGCGCCGTACCGTCAACGCGCGGACGACATCCTGCAACTGAAGACGCGCAACGCGAATGGCGAGATGGTGCCGTTGTCGTCGCTCGTGACGGTGACGCCGACTTATGGCCCGGAAATGGTCGTGCGCTACAACGGCTTTACGGCAGCCGACATCAACGGTGGTCCCGCGCCGGGCTTTTCGTCGGGTGAAGCGCAGGCCGCGGCCGAGCGCATCGCGGCCGAGGTGTTGCCCAAGGGCGTGAAATTCGAGTGGACCGACCTCACGTATCAGCAGATTCTCGCGGGCAACGCGGGGCTGTGGGTGTTCCCGATCAGCGTGCTGCTCGTGTTCCTCGTGCTCGCCGCGCTGTACGAAAGCCTCACGCTGCCGCTCGCGGTGATCCTGATCGTGCCGATGAGCGTGCTGTCCGCGCTCGCGGGCGTGTGGCTCACGCAGGGCGACAACAACATCTTCACGCAGATCGGCTTGATGGTGCTCGTGGGCCTCGCGTCGAAGAACGCGATTCTGATCGTCGAGTTCGCGCGTGAGCTCGAACACGACGGACGCACGCCGATGGCGGCCGCAATCGAAGCGAGCCGCATGCGTCTGCGGCCGATTCTGATGACGTCGATCGCGTTCATCATGGGCGTCGTGCCGCTGGTGGTGTCGAGCGGCGCGGGTTCCGAAATGCGGCACGCGATGGGTGTGGCCGTGTTCTTCGGGATGCTCGGCGTGACGCTGTTCGGCCTGCTGCTGACGCCCGTGTTCTACGTGGTGCTGCGTACATTGGCGGGCGGCAAGATTCACGTCGCACAGAAGGACTCGCCGCATCTCGTCGCACACACGACGGACGCCTGATGGAGAAAATGACAATGACAGGATTTGAACAGATGCGCGGCCTCTCACGCGTGGCGGCGAGCGGGTTGCTGATGTTGCTGCTGGCGGCCTGCTCGGTCGAGCCGACCTACCACCGGCCCGATGCGCCGACGCCGGCGGCGTTCAAGGAAGCGCCCGTGTCGGCTGCGACGACGGATGCCGCGCCCGCCGCGGCGCTGCCGGCGAGCGAAGCGGGCACATGGAAGACGGCGGAGCCCGCTGAAGAAGCGCATCGCGGCGAATGGTGGACGATCTTCAACGACTCGACGCTGAACGGACTGGAGAAGCAGGCCGCCGATGCGAACCAGGACCTGAAGGCCGCCGCCGCGCGTGTGGAGCAATCGCGGGCGCTGACGCGGGAGGCGCGCTCCGCGTTTTTCCCGTCGATCGATGCGGGTTTCGGGCCGACGCGCGAACGTGCGTCGCCGGCTTCGCAGTTTCTGCCAAACGACGCGAACGTGCCGACGCAAACGCTGTGGCGCGCGCAGACGACGGTATCGTATGAAGTCGATCTGTTCGGCCGCGTGAGCTCGAACGTGAATGCGGCGCGCGCCGATCAGGCGCAGAGCGAGGCGCTGTTCCGCTCGGTGCAGCTCGCGTTGCAGGCGGATGTCGCGCAGAACTACTTTCAGTTGCGCGAGTTCGATACGCAGTTGAGCCTGTATCGTCAGACGGTGACGTTGCGTGAGGACGCGCTGAAGCTGGTCGAGCGGCGCTTCAACGAAGGCGACATCAACGAGCTGGACGTGTCGCGCGCCCGCAATGAACTGGCGACGGCGCGCGCCGATGCCGTCGGTGTGGCGCGTCAGCGCGCGGCATCGGAGCACAGCCTCGCGATTCTGCTCGGCAAGCCGCCGGCGGACTTCTCGTTCCCCGAGACGCCGCTCGCGCCCGTGACGGCGCGCGTGCCCGCCGGGTTGCCCTCGGCGCTGCTGGAGCGCCGCCCCGACATCTCGGCGGCGGAGCGCGCGATGGCGGCGGCGAACGCGCGTGTCGGCCTCGCGAAATCGGCGTTCTTCCCGAAGCTCGATATCACGGGCGCGTTCGGCTTCGAATCGGCGACGCTCGGCGATCTGTTCCAGTGGTCGAGCCGCGCGTTCCTGCTCGGGCCGTTCGCGGGCACGGCGCTGACGATGCCGATTTTCGACGGCGGCCGGCGCAAGGCGAATCTGGCGAATGCGCGCGCGAAGTATGACGAGGACGTCGCGCAGTATCGCCAGCAGGTGCTCGTGGCGTTCCGCGAAGTCGAGGACAATCTGTCGGATCTGCGTTTGCTCAGCGATCAGACACGCGAGCAGAACGATGCCGTCAATGCATCGAAGCGCGCGCAGCATCTGTCGCAAACGCAGTATCAGGAAGGGCAGGTCAGCTATCTCGACGTGATCGACGCGCAACGGCAGGTGCTGCAATCGCAGTTGCAATTGAGCCATCTGGCGGGCACGCAAGCGGTCTCGACCGTCAACCTGATTCGCGCGCTGGGCGGCGGTTGGGGCGATGTGAAGACGGATGTCGGCGGTGCGGACGCGCAAGGGCAGCAAGTGGCGAAGCGTTGATTCGATATTCGCTGTCGAAGTGCAAAATGCGGACCTCGAAAAGGTCCGCATTTTTTTTGCCTCCGCTAACGCGTCAATTCCGGCGTCATCGTTTTAATTCGGCGCGAAGTTGACGCTGCTTCATATCGCATTTCGCGATTTCGATTCGAAAATCGCTTCGTAGACCGCTTTTCTGCGCGCCTCTATCATCGTTTTCACCTCATCTGGAGAGAGGCGATGACCTGTCCTGCATCCCGTTGTCCGCGCTGACCTGGCGCGGCGTCTGACTGACCGCCGCGCCCGTTGGTCCGCGTATGCGGTTCCCTTCAAGAATGCCGACCTTGTCCGGGCGTGCGACGGCGCGCTCGAGACCGGGCTCGCCACACGAAAAGCACATCACTTCCATCGAGTTGAACATGAGTCTCTTTCTGTCCGCATTGCGGCGCCTGTTGATTGCGCCGAACCGATCGCTCATTCACGCAATGATCGTTGCAATTGCCTTGAATGCCACTTCGGCATTCGCCGCGGACACGCCGACATTGAAAATCGGCACCGCAACCAGCCCGCAGATCGAAGCACTCAAAGTCGCGGCGCGCGAAGCAAAAGCGCAAGGTCTCGATGTCAAGATCATCGAGTTCACGGACTGGAATACGCCGAACGCCGCGCTCGCGAACAAGGACATCGACGTCAATTACTTCCAGCACATTCCCTTCCTCGAAAACGCGAAGAAGCAGGGCGGCTATAACTTCGTCGCGATTGCGCCGGGCACGATCATGAAGATCGGTCTCTATTCGAAGAAGGTCAAGCGCTTCGAGGATTTGAAAGACGGTGCGACGGTCGCCATCGCAAACGACCCGGTCAACGGCGGGCGAGGATTGTTGCTGCTGCAGCGCGCGGGTCTCATCAAGCTGAAGCCGGGTGTCGACTATCGCGCGACCACGCTCGACATTGTCGATAATCCGAAGCATCTGAAGATCGTCGCGCTGGAAGCATCGCAGCTTGCGCGCTCGCTGGACGACGTCGATCTTGCGCAAGGGTACCCGAGTTTCATCAAGCTCGCGGGAACGACCGATCCGAACAGCGCGTTGCTGTTCGACGGACTCGAAAACAAGATCTTCGCGATTCAATGGGTGGTGCGCCCCGAGAGCGTGGATGACCCGCGCATTCGCAAGTTCATTTCGATCTACCAGCATTCGCCGGCTGTGCGCGCGGCGCTCGACCAGGCATTCGGCACGCTGTACGCAGTGGCATGGTGACGGCGATGGCGAAGAAAAAGATCTTGCTCAACGCGTTCAATATGAATGCCGTCGGCCATATCAATCACGGCTTGTGGACGCATCCGCGCGACCGTTCCGCTCACTACACGGACCTCGACTACTGGACCAGTCTTGCGCGGACGCTGGAGCGCGGCAAATTCGACGGCATTTTTCTCGCGGATATCGTGGGCGTATATGACGTGTACCAGGGCGGGCCGGGTACGCCGCTGCGCGAGTCGGTGCAGATTCCCATCAACGATCCGGCCTTGATCGTTCCCGCGATGGCCCATGTGACGAAGCATATCGGCTTCGGCGTCACCGCGAATCTGACGTATGAGCCGCCTTATCTGTTCGCGCGCCGCATGTCCACGCTCGATCATCTGACGAAGGGACGCGTCGGCTGGAACATCGTGACGGGGTATCTGGACAGCGCCGCGCGCGGCATGGGGCTCGCACAGCAGGTCGGCCACGACGACCGCTACGATCGCGCGGACGACTACATGGATGTCGTCTACAAGCTTTGGGAAGGCAGCTGGGAAGACGATGCCGTGGTGCGCGACCGCGGCGCGCGCATCTTCTCGCAGCCGGGGAAGGTGCACCGGATCACGCACAAGGGGCCGTACTACTCGATCGACGCCATTCATCTGAGCGAGCCGTCGCTGCAACGCACGCCTGTGCTGTACCAGGCGGGGTCGTCGGCGCGCGGCGTCGATTTTGCCGCGCGGCACGCCGAGTGCGTGTTCGTCGGCGGACAGAGCAAGGCGTTGACGAAGTCGATCGTCGACGACATTCGCGCGCGAGCGGTGAGCTTTGGCCGTGCGCCCGGCGATGTCAAGATCTTCGTCGGCATCACCGTGGTGGTCGACCGCACTGAACAGGCGGCACAAGAAAAGTTCGCCGAATACCGGCGCCATGCAAGTGCGGAAGGCGGGCTTGCGCACTTTTCAAGTTCGACGGGAATCGACTTTGCCGAATACGCGCTCGACGAACCGATCGACTACGTAAAGACGAATTCGATGCAATCGGCACTCGAGGCGATTTCCAACCGCAGCACGACGGGCGTGTGGACCAAGCGCAAGGTGCTGGAGCAGATGCAACTGGGCGGCCGCACGAAGCCATTCGTCGGCTCGCCGCAGCAGGTCGCCGACGAACTGCAGGCGTGGATCGATGAAGCGGGCGTCGACGGTTTCAATCTGACGCGCACTGTGACGCCGGAATCGTTCGAAGACTTTGTCGATCTCGTCGTTCCCGAATTGCAGAACCGCGGCATTTACAAGGAAGACTACGACGCTGCGCCGACGTTGCGCGAAAAGCTCTTCGGCGCGGGACGCGCGCGTTTGCCCGACGCGCACGCTGGCGCGCAGCATCGCTTTCGCGCGGGGGTCGAAGCATGAACGCGGTCATCCGGAAAGGACTCGATGCCATGAACAATCTGTTCAATGCAGCACGCTTTATCGAAGACGGGCCCGCGCTGGCTGCGAAGCGAACGCCGCATGACGACGCGTCGCACGCAGTCGTGTTCGATGACGTGGGCAAAGTATTCGGCGGGCGGCGCGGCGAGCGTTCAGTCGCGTTGTCGAAGGTGCAGTTGAGCGTGCGGCGCGGCGAAATATTCGGCATCATCGGCCGCAGCGGCGCGGGCAAATCGACGTTGCTGCGTCTCGTCAACGGACTTGAAAAGCCGACCTCGGGTGCGGTGCGCGTCAACGGCGTGAGCGTCGGCGCACTGGACGAGCGCGGTCTCGTCGCGTTGCGCCGCCGGATCGGCATGGTTTTCCAGCACTTCAATCTGCTGTCGGCGAAGACGGTGCACGAGAACATCGCGCTGCCGCTGAAAATCGCGGGCGTGCCGAAGCCGGCCATCGATACGAAGGTCGATGCGCTGCTCGAACTCGTCGGACTGTCCGCGAAGCGGGACGCTTATCCCGCGAGTCTTTCGGGCGGGCAGAAGCAGCGTGTCGGGATTGCGCGCGCACTGGTGCACGACCCCGGCATTCTGTTGTGCGACGAGGCAACCTCGGCACTCGATCCCGAAACGACGCAATCGATACTCGCATTGCTGCGCGATATCAACCAGCGTCTCGGTCTGACGATCGTTCTGATCACGCACGAGATGGAAGTGATACGCGAAGTGTGCGACACCGTCGCGGTGATCGAAAAGGGCGAGGTGGTCGAAGCGGGTCCCGTTTGGCGCGTGTTCGGCGCGCCCCGGCACGATGCGACGCGTGCGCTGCTGCGCACACTGGTTCACGATCTGCCCGCCGATCTCGCGGCGCGTGTGAAGCCTCTGCGCGATGCCGTGCCCGGCGAGACGACCCAGGTTCTCTTCGATATCCGCTATACGGGCGCGAACCAGAACGAGCCGGATCTCGCGGCGCTCAGCGCGGCGTTGGGGGGCGCGCCGGGTGAAGGGGTGAGCTTCGTGCACGGCGGTATCGACCGCATTCAAGGGCATGCGCAAGGACGTCTCGTGGTCGCGGCGCGCCTGTCCGTCACTGAAAGAGATGCCGGGAGTTTCGACAGGCGCGTTGCGTCGCTCGTAGAAAGCGCGCGGCATCACGCGAATCATGTGGAGGTGCTGGGCTATGTCTGAGCTCTGGTTATCCGAACTCGCGGGCGCGATTCGCGACACCTTGCTGATGGTGGGCATTTCGGCCGTCGTTGCGCTCGTCATCGGCATTCCGCTTGCGCTCGTGCTGGTGACGACGACGCGCGGCGGCATATTCGAACGGCGCACCGTGAACACGACGCTCGGCGCGATCGTCAATGCGTTTCGTTCGACGCCGTTCATCATTCTGCTCGTCGCGCTGTTGCCGCTCACGCGTCTGCTGATCGGCACGACGATCGGCGTACGGGCCGCCATCGTGCCGCTTTCCATCGCCGCGATCCCGTTCTTCGCGCGCGTCGCCGAGGTGAGTCTGCGCGAAGTGGACCGCGGTCTGATCGAGGCGGCGCAGGCGATGGGCGCGCAGCGCCGTCACATCGTCTGGCATGTGCTGCTGCCCGAAGCATTGCCCGGCATTCTGGGCGGATTCACGATCACGGTCGTAGCGATGATCGGCTCGTCGGCGATGGCGGGCGCCGTCGGTGCGGGCGGGCTCGGCGATCTCGCGATCCGCTATGGCTATCAGCGCTTCGACACGGCCGTGATGGTGACGGTGATCGTGTTGCTGATCGCGATCGTCACAGCCGTTCAGTTCGCCGGCGACCGCCTGGTGCGCCGTCTCGCGCAACGCGCATGAAGTCCGACAACAACACATAGCACTGCCATGACACACGAATTCATTCCGCAACAGTGGAGCTCGGATTTCGAAGAGCGATTGTTTATCGAGGTCGCGCGGCGCCACGTGCCCGACTTTCCGGACAAGCTGGCCGCGCCGCCGCGCGCGCCGCAGAACGATCGCGAACTGAATGCCGTGCGCGACTACTACACGCGCATGGCGTCGCACGATCTTTTCATCGTACAGGTGGTTGCCCGTGCTATCGACACGCTCTTTGCCGACGATCCTCATTTCCAGTTGATCCTTGCGAGACAGCTCGGCGACGATGGCGCGCATGCATCGATCGCGCGCGAGCGGATCATTGCATTGACGGGCGTTGATCCGTTACCCGAAGTGCAGGCGCTCGTCGCGCAGCACTGGAAGCGGATCGGCGATCTCGCGGTGCGCGACCTGGCCGGCTTTCTCGCGTTCGAATGGCATTACGAACTGCACATCCTCGCGAAGCTCTGGATTCAGCGCAAGACGGGCACGATCGCCGATCCCGCGATGCGCGAGCATGGCGAAAACCGCATACGTCCCGATGAGGAATGGCATCGCGTGCAGATCGTTCAATGGTGGCAGGCGAGGCTCGCTGCGACGCCGTCCGCGCGGCGCGACGCGCTGATCGAAGCCATCGTCGCTGCCGACGACGAAGCGCAGCGCCGCCTCGACGGCTATCTGCACGATGAATACGCGCACACAGCGCTGGTCTTCGGCGCGGACATCGCGGCATACCCTGCAATCTATGACGACTGGCGGCGCGAAATTCTAGGCCGCCTGACCGGCCGTGATCCGTCGACACTGAGTTCGCTCGCGCCGTTGTCGATACCCGCCGAAACGGAGACGGCATGAACGATCCACGCATTCCCGCGGCACCGGGGCTCAGCGTTGCACAGCCCGCGCGCGATCTGCACGCGCTGATCGAGGCGCTGCGGGAGAGCGCCGCCGCGCGCGACCGTGCGGGCGGCCACGCGGCGCAGGAAAAGCAGTGGATCGCCGATGCAGGCCTGCTCACGCTGGCCGTGCCGCGCGAATTCGGCGGCGCGGGCGCGCGCTGGCCTGACGTGTACGAGACGATTCGCGCGATTGCGCGCGTCGACAGTGCGCTCGCGCATCTGCTGGGCTTTCAGTACCTGCAGATCGTGAGCGTCGATGTGTGGGGCAACGGCGCGCAGCGCGCGCGCTATCTGCGCGGCACCGTCGATGCGCGCTGGTGGTGGGGCAACGCGGTGAATCCCCTCGACGCGCGTCTGCTTGCACGCGCAACGGACGACGGCGGCTTTCTGCTCGACGGCGTCAAAGGTTTTTGCTCGGGCACGCGCGGCTCGCAGATGATGACGGTATCCGCTCACGATCCTGAAACGGGCAAGCCGATGTTCGCCGTCGTGCCGACCGCGCGCGCCGGCATCACCGTCAACGAAGACTGGGACCCGATCGGCCAGCGCCAGACGGATAGCGGCAGCGTGTCGTTCACACGCGTGAAGGTCGAAGCCGATGAAGTGCTGCATCGTTCGGAGAAGCCGCCGACACCGCGCGCGACGCTGCGCACGCTCGTCTCGCAACTCGTGCTGACGAATCTGTTCGTCGGCATCGCGCAGGGCGCGCTGGAAGAAGCGCGCCGCTATGTGTCGAAGCACGGGCGGCCCTGGATCAGCTCGGGCGTCGAGAATGCACTCGACGATCCTTATCTGATTCAGCGCTTCGGCGAGATGCGTCTGAAAGTGGTTGGCGCACATGCGCTCGCCACACGCGCCGCGCTCGCGCTCGACGATGCATGGAACGAGGGCGAAGCGCTGACAGCCGAAACGCGCGCGCACGTCGCGCTCGCAGTATCCGAGGCGAAGATTCACGCGCACCGCGCGGCGCTCGACGTGAGCGAGTCGCTCTTCGATGCATGCGGCGCGCGCGCGACGCTCGCGCCGCTCGCGCTCGACCGCTTCTGGCGCAACGCGCGCGTGCACACGCTGCATGACCCCGTCGACTATCGCGTGCGCGACGTCGGGCGCTACGCCCTTCTTGGGACATTGCCGGAGGTTTCTTTGTACACTTGAGGGCGTTTCGCGGCGCCGCCTTGGCGGTTCAGCCGCGGTTGATCGACCTCGAGGTGACCGGCATTGCAGTTCAAACTACCTACTACAGCAACCGCGCCGTTCTGCCCGTCCGAGGTGCAGGGCACCGTCGCCGTCTCCCAGTCGGCGCCTTTCTGGAAGAAGATCTTTCAATTCGCGGGCCCTGGCTTGCTGGTGTCGATCGGTTACATGGACCCGGGCAACTGGGCCACCGACATCGAAGCCGGTTCGCGCTACGGCTATAGCCTGCTGTTCGTCGTCGTGCTGTCGAGCGTCGCGGCGATGGTGCTGCAGTGCCTGAGCATGCGGCTTGGCATCGCGACGGGCCGCAATCTCGCGGAACTGTCGCGCACGCGTTACTCGCCGGGCGTCGCGCGCTTTCAGTGGCTGCTTGCCGAGCTGTCGATCATCGCCTGCGATCTCGCCGAAGTGCTGGGCGGCGCGCTCGCGTTTCACCTGCTGTTCAAATGCTCGCTGACGGCGGGCGTGATCCTCACTGCATTCGACACGCTGATCGTGCTCGGGCTCAAGGGCAAGAACTTCCGCGATCTCGAAGCGATCATGCTCGGGCTGATCGCGACCATCGGCGTCGGCTACATCATCGAGCTCGCGCTCGTGAAGCCGCATTGGCCGTCCGTCGCGGCAGGGCTCGTGCCTTCATGGCAGGCCGTCAGCGAGCGCGAGCCGCTGTATCTCGCGATCGGCATTCTCGGCGCGACGGTGATGCCGCATAACCTGTATCTGCATTCGTCCGTCGTGCAGACGCGCGCCGTCAAGCGCGATCGCGAGGGCCTCGCCGGCGCGATTTCGCTATCTCGCATCGACACGATCGTCGCGCTCTGTCTCGCGCTGCTGATCAACGCGGCGATCCTGATTCTGGCAGGCGCGGCGTTTCATTCGACGGGCCACACCGAAGTCACCGAAATCGAGGACGCGTACCGGCTGCTCGCGCCTATCGTCGGCACGGGATTCGCGGCCGTGCTGTTCGCGATCACGCTGCTCGCGTCGGGACAAAGCTCGACGTTCACGGGCACCGTCGCCGGGCAGGTCATCATGGAAGGCTTTTTGCAGCTGAAGATTCCGTGCTATCAGCGCAGGTTCATCACGCGCGCACTGGCGCTGATTCCCGCCCTCGTCGGCGTGCAGATGCTCGGCAACGGCGCGGTCGGGCAATTGCTCGTCGCAAGCCAGGTGGTGCTGAGCCTGCAACTGCCGTTCGCGCTTTATCCGCTGATCCGCATGACGGGCGACCGTGCGCTCATGGGCGAATTCGCGAACCGGCTGCCGACACGCATCATCGCGTGGGCGCTGTTTGCCGTGATCAGCGCGGCGAATATCTGGCTGGTGGTGCAGACGCTGGGCTTTGCCGGCTGACTGCCCGACCGGGGGCCGCGAGCCGCGAACCCGGGTCTGATCGAAAAGCAGCGGCAAAAAACAACGCGAAAAAAGCGGGCAAAAAAAGCGGGCGAAAAAAAGCCGGTCTCGTGAGACCGGCTTCAAAGCGTAATGCGTTGCTTCGGATGGACTGTGCGATGCGCGGAGCTAGGCCGCGAGCGCAGCTTCCTCCATGACCTGTTCTTCGAGTACTTCGACATCGTCGGCAACCTGCGGCGCGAGCGTGACTTGCGGCTGCGCTTCGCGCTTAGCAGCAGCGGCCTTCTTGGTCTTGCCCGCGCGCGACGGCGGCTGGCAAGCGCCGCACACGACGTTGTGCTGCAGGTCGTGCTTGTGCGCGACGAACTTGCCGCTGCAACGGCAGCAGGGCGTCAGTTGCAGGATTTCGGCGTCGAAGAAACGCACGAGCGTCCATGCGCGCGTCAGATCGAGCACGGGCTCCGTGTCGCTATGACGGCAATGTTCGAGGTACAGACGATAACCCTTGGTCAGCGCGTCCAGGTGCGAGCAGCGCGCCTCGTTCTTCAGGAACAGATACGTGTTGTAGAACAGCGAAGCGTGGATGTTCGCGAGCCACGTCATGTACCAGTCCGCCGAGAACGGCAGCATGCCCTTCGGCGGCGATACGCCCTTCACCTCGCGGTACAGCCGGATCATCCGGTCGCGCGACAGCGTCAACTCGCTTTCGAGCACCTGCATGCGCGCGCCCAGTTCAATCAGCGCGATTGCGCGGAACACTTCCTGTGCGTCTTCGGTGAGGCTCTTTTTCAGCATGGCAGTCCCTCTGTGGTTTAAGCGAACTGCTCTGCGGGTTGTCCAGCCAGCAGGATGGCGGCATGTGTCGATGCCACTTCTGCGTGCCGGGAGGTATGGGTCAACGCCGACAGCATCGTATGGTCGTTGAAGCGGAAAAAGCATAAAAGCTGATCGGAACTGGCCAGCTTGACGATCTGCGCGAGCGACAGCCCGGCAAGAATATCGGCCAGCTCCGATGACAAGCCCAGGCGGAACATTCCGACTGCCTTGTCCTCGCGCAACATGCGTTGTGCGAGCATGATGTAAGACAAGTTGATTTCGCGGATAGAATCCAGCGTCTCGCTGCTACGGTCCATTTTTTGTGTTTCCGAAGCCCCGAATTTCTCTGTCGGCATTTTCTGCCGTTATGGTCTTATGCCCCGCCGGACACTGAAGATCTCCGGCGTCAAGTTGGTGCGTCGACACATCCAGCCAATCTTTGATACAAGCCGTTACATTTCGTAACAGCTTGGGCGGAATTGTATGAACAGGATTTCCAGAAATCAACTCCTTTCTCAAAAAAAAGATACGACAAAACAACAGGAATTCGGTAAGTCTTTCATGTCGCCGTCATAATCGCAATGCAGGCGGAAAACGTTTGCGGCGGGCTCCTCGGAAACCCTTATCACATAAGGCTTGACACAATACTTTCCGAATAGGACGCACAACCTCGGCTTATGCAAAAGCGAAATGAATTTAGAAAGGCGGGAGAAAGAAAAGGCAAAAGCGGAAGGTAAAAAATGCGACGGCGGGCCGAGGTCCCAGGGATAACCCGAATGTAACGGAAAGGACGAATTGGCAGTTACAAATGGCGACGGGTTTGTAACGGCTTCGGCCGGAGTTGTTACAGGCTTCCGGCGAAATTTGTACCGGTGTGTCGCCGGGCCGAACTGGAGCGTCCGCTTTCAACCCAAGCAGGGGCATGGGCGCACGCCTGTCATGTTGTGTGGCAACGGCTCCGGCGGGGCCATGTCGATCGTTGATGCTGCCTGACACGATGCGATTGGACAGACGGCTATTTGACAACCGGAGCCAGCCGGGGCCTTTAGCCCGGCCATCAGCCCGCCGCGATGGCCCCGACGAGGTCTCCCAGCCGGCATTCGTCGGCGAGGCGCGTAGCGGCCCGCCAAAGCGGCCGCAGACATCGTGATAGGTAGCGGGTTCCGGCGACATTGGCACGGCCACGACAGCCGCTTAGCTGGCGTCGTGAAAGATGATGCCGAGCGTATGCCGATGACCCGAGCGCAGCCGGCTCACGCCATGCCGCATGTTCACGCGATATGCGCCGCGCGTCCCTTGCACGGGCCGGTGATGTACGGCGAACAGCACGGCGTCGCCCTGGCGCAGCGGCACGACTTCCGTGCGTGACTGCATCCTCGGTCGCTGCTCCGTCAGCACGAACTCGCCGCCTTCGAAGTCCTTGCCGGGCTCGGACAGCAAGATCGCAAGCTGGATCGGAAAGACATGCTCGCCGTACAGGTCCTGGTGCAGACAGTTGTAGTCGCCTGCCGCGTATTGAAGGATCAGCGGAGTCGGGCGCGATTGCCCCGCGTCATGGCAGCGGCGCAGGAAAGCGGCGTGCGTCGGCGGATAGCGGACGTCGATGTGCATCGACGCATTCCAGGCGTTCGCGAGCGGCGCGAGATGCGGATAGACGGACGCGCGCAACGCGCCGACGATGCCGGGCAGCGGATAGTCGAAGTACTTGTATTCGCCGCGCCCGAAGCCGTGCCGCGCCATGACGACGCGGCTGCGATACAGATCGTCGCGCGGATACAGCGCACTTAACGCGCTGCATTCGTGGCCGCTCAGCAGGCCCTGCAGCATCGCGCAGCCGTGCGCGTCGAGATCGCTCGCGGCGCGCGTCCAGTCGATTGCATCGATGCGCTGCCCGATCGAATGTGCCGGGGTAATCGCCAGCGCGGGCTTGCGGCCGTGCTGGCGCGCGGGCGGCTCGTGGCCGAAGAGCGTGGCTTGCGTATCGAAGGCTGCGTCCTGCATGAGCGGCTCCCTGTGGCGTGATGGCATCAGCGATGTCGATGCCGCCCAGTGTACGCACCGGGACGCGTGCGCACAGTCCGGGTCTTGCTCTGTCATTCGCCGCGAGGCGCGGGCTGCGCGTGAACGAAGCGGACCATCAGCTCGGCATCGTGATACGCGCCGTCGATGCAAAGCGCGTCCGGCTCCTGTCCGTACACGCGAAAGCCGAGCGATTCGTACAGCGCGCGGGCCGAACCGTTCGAGCTCGTGACGAGCAACGCGACCTGCCGCAATCCGTCGATCTGTCCGGCGCGCGCGAGCAGCTCCGCCATCAGCGCGCGGCCGATTCCGCGTCCCGCTGCCTCGTCCGCGACGTACATGCCGATCACGTAGCCCTTGTGCCGTTCGTTGTGGCGCGTCTCGCGCTTCAGCCCGACCGTGCCGACGAGCGCGCCGTCCGGCGGCGAAAACGCGCCCAGCAGAACGTCGCCGTGCACGGCCCGCGCGCCGTCGAGCATCGCGTCGTGCTGCGCCGGGCCGCGCTCAATGGCTTCTTCATAGCTTTGCCCGAACGCGGCGGGATGCGCTTTCAACCCGCGCAGACGCAGCGCGAAAAACGCGTCGCGGTCGGCGGGGCCCAACGGTCGGATCGAGATGCCGCGCGTCATGCGCGAGCCTCAGGCATTCGCCGCGGACGGCGTGCGCGCGTCCGCGAGCTTGCGCAGCGCATCGGCCGTTTGCGGATCGGCGGGAAAGAACGCCTCGATCGCCAGCTCGGACAGCGTCACGTCGACGGGTGTGCCGAACACGGTCGTCGTGCTGAAGAACGACAGCACGCCGAGGTCCGTGCGCAGGCGCAGCGGCACGGCGATCTGTTCCAGCAGGGACGCGTGGCTGTCGTCGGCGGGCTCGGCGCCGGGCGGCGTCGGGTAGGCGGCCAGCTCGTCGTGGAGCGCGGCGAGCGTCGGGTCCGCGCTCACGTCGATCTGCCGCTGCAAGCGCGACAGCAGATGCGCGCGCCATGCGTGCCAGTTGGCGATCTGCGACGCGATGCCGTCCGGATGCATCGACAGGCGCAGCGCATTGACGGGCGCTTCGAGCAGCGCGGGCTTCGCGCCCGTCAACAGCGGCGCGAGCGCGTTGTTCGCGGCGACGATGGTCCAGTGCCGGTCGATGGCCACGGCGGGATAGGGATCGTGACCCTTCAGCACGAGATCGATCGCTTCGCGCGCGGCGCCCAGTTGCGGATCGGACAGTTGACGCTCGCGATAGAGCGGCGCGTAGCCGGCCGCGACGAGCAGCGCATTGCGCGCGCGCAGCGGCACTTCGAGCCGCTCCGCCAGATGCATGACCATCTCGCGGCTGGGCAGCGCGCGGCCCGACTCGACGAAGCTCAGATGGCGCGTCGAGATCTCCGCTTCGGACGCGAGCAGCAACTGGCTCATCCGGCGCCGCTGACGCCATTCGCGCAGCATGTCGCCGACCGTGCGGCTCATCGATGGGACGCCCGCGGGCGCGTGATGGGTGGCGGTGAGCGTGTTCATGCCATCGATGATAGCCAAACCTCGGCGTGATTCCATTACCTGCGAGGTAAAGGCGGAAAGCAGAGCAGGCTGGACCGCCACGGGGAACGCCACACGGGAACGCCCCCAATCGCCGCCGCCGTCAAACGCGCTCATACTGGAGAGCCTTGGTACCGTTCCGGAGGCGAACATGTGGGACAAGATCGAGCACAACGGCCAGGAGGTCTGGGTTCTTCCCATCACGGCTTATGGGCCGCATGTGCAGGAAGCCTTGTGGCACTACATCGGCTATGTGTGCCGGCATGGCGCCGATGCGCATCTCGCTGGACAGAGCCGCCGTTTTCAGGAGCTCGTCGCGACCTTCCCCAGCGAAGAAGAGGCCCGCGAGGCGGGCTATGACGAAGGCAGACGGCTTGCCGACGAAGTCGGTGTCGCGAAGGCATAGCGCGCGCTTCGAATCCCGCTTTCAGTTTCGCTTCGATTCCATTGCGCTCGTTCTTTTCCCCGGCACCAGCGCTCATTGAAGTTGCTGGTGCATCCGCATCTTTACCTCCCGCGTAATCGCCACACACACGTTCATCGACGAATCTTCAGTCCGAGGCCGCCGCCATTGCGATGCTCACGGCGGACGTCTCGATCATTCACCGACTGAAGGAGTCTCTGATGAACGCGCACACCGCATTGATCGACCGTTACTTCGACGCCTGGAACGAAACCGACGCCGGCCGCCGCCGCGAACTGATCGCGGCGACCTTTGCGAACGACGCAGCGTATGCCGATCCCCTCCTGTCCGGCGATGGACACGACGGCATCGACGCGATGATTCGCGCCGTTCATGAGCGCTTTGCGCACCACACGTTTCGCCGCACGTCGGAAGTCGACGGCTTCGCAAACCGGCTGCGCTTCTCGTGGGAACTGCTGACGCCGTCGGGCGCGTCGATCGTGAAGGGTTCGGATTTCGGTGTCGTCGATGCGCTCGGACGGCTGCAAGCCGTCACCGGCTTTATCGACGAAGCGCCCGCCGCCCGCTGATGCATCGCTGTCGTCCCAAATAGAGGAGAACGACCATGCATGAGCGCGCCGTTACCCTGAACGTCGTCACCCTGAACGTCGCCGCGTGCGAACGCATGCAGCGTGCGATCGACGCGGCATCGGGCGCTGTCGCCGGATTCGCGCTGCTCGCCGGCGCCCGCGCGTTCACGTTCATCGCGCTCGTCGCGTGGCGTGAGCCCGTGCTCGGCGGCGCGGGGCTCGTGCTGCTTGCGGCGATAGGCTGGGCCAGATGGTGTTGGCGCCGCAATGTGTCATCGCGTGGATTGTTGACGCGCAGCTTACGTCTGACTAAAGTGCTGCGCGAAGCGGTATGCGTCTGTCAATTCGAACTTCAACAAGACCTCGGGGATCGCAAGACCATGCAAACATCGAACGACGTTGGGCCGATCGGAACGGGCAGCACGAACGAAGCGCCCCGCGCATCCGGATCGCACAAGGGCAACAAGGCGACCTTCAAGGACCTGCTCGATCAGCTCATCGATTACACCAAGGGCACAACAGGCGAACGTCTGCAGAAGATGATTCTCGCGAAGCTCGGCGTGACGGAAGAAGACCTGAAGAAGATGTCGCCCGAAGACCGCGAAAAGATCATGCAGAAAGTCCGCGAGATGCTGAAGCAGGAAATGGAAGCGCAAAAGCAGCTTGAGGAAATGCAGAAGGACCGCAAGATCCGCGTGTCGGTTTGATGACAGCGCAGCAGGACGCGAGGGACGGACGGAATCAGGTCTAACGGCAGCCGCGCGGAGGCGTCGCGTACAATCGACCCCTCCGTCCTCTGGTGCGACAAGGCGTTGCGCCGAAGCGCTGCATCATGAATCACGATATCGCACAACGTCTCGCAGACGCGCAGCAGAAGTTCACCGCCGGTCAATATGACGATGCGGCAACGCTGCTGCACGGCATTCTGTCGATCGACCCGGACCACAACGAAGCGCTCGAAGCACTCGGCTACGTCGCGGCGAAGCAGGGCGACTACGCGCGCGCGGCGGACTACGCGCTACGCGCCGCGCAGCCTGCCGCGACCAACCCGCAGCAATTGCACTTTGCCGCGCATATCTGCCAGCTTGCGGCGCGTCATGCCGACGCCGTCGCGCTGTTCGAGCGCGTTCTCACCGTCTATCCAGACCATGCCGAGTCGTTGCACGGCGCCGCCATGTCGCTCGTGCAAACGGGCGAGCACGAGCGCGCGCTGCGGCATCTCGCGCGGCTCACGCAACGCTATCCGCAATCGGCCGAAGCGCACTACAACCGGGGCAACCTGCTCGGTCAGATGGAGCGCTACGACGAAGAGCTCGCCGCGTATCGCCAGGCAATCGCGCTCAAGCCGAATTTCGTGCGCGCTTATGTGAACCTGGGCGTCGCGCTGCGCGATCTGCACCGTTTCGACGAAGCATTGCAGCAGTTCAAGAAAGCGCTGTCGATCGATGCGAACGACGCGGGCGCGCGCACCAACCGTGCGCAGACCAATCTGCTGCTGGGCGAATTCGAGCATGGCTGGCGCGAGTACGAATGGCGCTGGCTCGACGGCACCATGAGCCACGGCCTGCCCGATGCGAAGCTCTGGACGGGCAATCAGTCGCTCGCGCACAAGACTGTGCTCGTGCATTGCGAGCAGGGCTTCGGCGATACGCTGCAGTTCATCCGCTTCGTGGACCGCCTGAGCGTCATGGGCGCGCGGGTCGTCGTGCGGGTTCAGGAGGCGTTGCTGCCGCTGTTGCACGGCTATCCCGGCGCAGAGCAGGTGATCGGCGAAACGGCGCCGCTGCCTGCGTTCGACTATCACATTCCGATGCTCAGCCTCGCGTTCGCGCTGAAGATCCGCGAACCCGGCTTCGTCGCCGATAGCCCGTACGTTCATGCGGATCAACCGTTGATCGACCAATGGGACGACCTGTTCGCGCAAGGCGACGAGAGGCTGCGCGTCGGCATCGTCTGGTCGGGCAGCCGCACGCATCTGAACGACCGCAATCGTTCGATTCCGCTTGCGCAACTAATGCCGTTGTTCGATGTGAATGCGCAGTTCGTTTCGCTCGTGAAGGACGTGCGCGAAGACGACCGCGCGCTGCTTGATGAGCTTTCGCAGCGCGGCGCGTTGCGCGACGTGTCGGGCCGGCTCGCGTCTTTTGCGGAGACTGCCGCGCTCATCACGCAGCTCGACGTGGTGATCTGCGTCGATACGGCCGTCGCGCATCTTGCGGGCGCGCTGGGCAAGCCGGTGTGGCTCGCGTTGCCGTTCACGCCTGACTGGCGCTGGCAGCTTGGCCGCGACGACAGCCCGTGGTATCCGCAGATGCGCCTGTTCCGTCAAACGAAGCGCAACGACTGGAGCGATGCCGTGCGCGAGTTGCAGACCGCGCTCGCGAAGCGCGCATAGCAACCATTGCCGCGCGGATAAAGCAACGGAGCACGGCGCTTGCGCGCGTGCTCCGTTTTCATTGCGGCGAAACGCTTAGCCGATGTTCACTTCAATGCGTCGCGGCTGCGCCTGTTCGCGGCGCGGAATGACGAGCTTGAGCACGCCATCCTTCAGATTCGCTTCGATCTTCGATGTATCGAAGTCGTCGCTGATCGTGAAGCGCCGCGCAAAGAAGGGCGCGCGCACTTCCGCATGCGAGAGCCGTACGTTCGCGGGCGAAGGCACGGCCGATTCGCCTTCGATCGTCAGGCTGCCATCGTGTACGCGGATCTCGAGCCTGTCTTTCGAGACGCCGGGCAAATCCGCCCACAACGTCACGGCCTTGCTGTCTTCGACGATATCGACGGGCGGCGTGAGCGTCACGCGGCGCTCCTGCTCGCGTTGGCCGTTGCGCGCCACGGCGCCTTCTTCGCGCTGGGTCAGTTGTTGAGTGTTGTCGCTCATGATTTCACCTCGCATTATTGAACCGTAATCGCACGCGGCTTCGACGATTCGCGCTTGCCGACCGTGATCAGCAGCGTGCCGTCGACGTAGCGTGCCTGCACGTTGTCGGGGTCTGCCTGCTGCGGCAGTTCGACGACGCGGCGGAACTTGCCGGCGAAGCGCTCCTGCGCATACGCGCGGGTGCCTTCTTCCGACGCGGGGCGCGCCGCTTCGCGTTCGCCCGCGATGGTCAACAGGCCCTTGTCGATCGACAGTTCGAGCTTCGACGGATCGATGCCCGGCGCGAACGCGACGATCTGAATGGCGTCGTCCGTGATGCCGACGTTCAAGGCCGGAAACGCGCCGAAACGGTTCGAACGGATGCTGGAAGGGAAGCTGCCGAACGCGCCGGACATCTGCCGCTGCAAGCGGTCGAGTTCGGCGAACAGATCGGTTCCGAAGTACAAGTCACTCATGGTCTCTCTCTCCTCTGAGCGGCAACGCTCGCCGGCCTGGGTGTGCCGGTTCGCCTGTCATGCCGCGACGAAAGTGGATACGTGCAGTGCGCGTCGCCGTCGACGCAGCGCCTGCCTTGTGACTCGATAGATAGGAAACCTCTGCAACTTTTCAAGTGCGGTTTCCGCAAAAAAAAGCGGGCTTGAAAAGGGTGACTGGCGACCTTATCTGACGCGTTTCCGGCTGCCGCTGCCCGTCATCGGCAGCTTCTTGCGGCGGGTCGGCTACCCCGCTTGGACGAACCGTTCAATCCGACGTCGTCTGCGTGCCGGCGTCGCAGCCGATCCCGCCTTCGAGCGCGCCGCGTCCGCCGCGCCAGGTATGTGACGGCCGCCTTCTCCCCTTGTGATCTGTCTGTCATCGCGCGCGACCCGTCGCACCGGGCGCGCCCTGGTGAAAACACCAATCTCCCCGTCCGGTGCCGGTGAAAGCGCCGCCAGGCGGCGCTTTCACCGGCGCGCGGCGCTCGATGGCCGATTACGAGGGCTGGAAACGATCGTAACGACGCTTGTTAGAATCATATCAACCGATGTACGATGCCTGCGAATAAACCATCAGCTGTTGCTGTGCAATGCACAAACCTGTGGACGTTTCATTCTCATGCCTGAAGCCCCAATCCTGTCTTCGTCGGTAGTCGCGTTGCGGCGCCCAACCCCTGTTCATCCCGCGCGCAATCCTGGCGTGCCGTTCGATCTCGCCTGGCTCGATGGGCTGCGCGTGAACCAGTCGGCTGTCGAGCGCCGCACGGCCACGCTCGGCACGCGCCGCACCGTCAAGAAAGACGCGCAGGCCGGCTGGCTGCTGAAGGCCGTGACCTGCATCGATCTCACGACGCTCAACGGCGACGACACGGAAGGCCGCGTGCGCCGTCTGTGCGCGAAGGCGAGGCAGCCCGTGCGCGCCGACATTCTCGCGGCGCTCGGCGTGCCGTCGCACAGCATCACGACGGGCGCCGTGTGCGTCTATCACCGCTACGTCGCGGCCGCCGTCGATGCATTGCGCGGCACGGGCATTCCCGTCGCGGCCGTGTCGACGGGCTTTCCCGCCGGTCTGATTCCGCATCCGCTGAAGTTGAAGGAGATCGAGGCATCGGTGGCCGACGGCGCGCAGGAAATCGATATCGTCGTCACCCGCGAGCACGTGCTGACGGGCAACTGGCAGGCGCTCTACGACGAGGTGCGCGAGTTCCGCGACGCATGCGGCGAAGCGCATCTCAAAGCGATTCTCGCGACGGGCGATATCCAGACGCTGTCGAACATCGCGCGTGCATCGATGGTCTGCATGATGGCGGGCGCCGATTTCATCAAGACGTCGACGGGCAAGGAGGGCGTCAACGCGACGCTCGAAGTGTCGCTCGTGATGGCGCGCATGATCCGCGAATATCACGCGCGCACGGGCATCCTGATCGGCTTCAAGCCGGCGGGCGGTGTGTCGGATGCGAAGACGGCGCTGTCGTATCAGATCCTGATGAAAGAAGAACTGGGGCGCGCGTGGCTCGAACCCGAACTGTTCCGCTTCGGCGCGTCCAGTCTTCTCGCCGATATCGAACGCCAGCTCGAGCATTACGCGACTGGCCGTTATTCCGCCTTCAACCGTCACCCCGTAGCCTGAGCAGATCGATCCCATGAGCGTAGCCGAGTATTTTTCATCGATGGAGTACGGTCCCGCACCTGAGGACGATCAGCCCGCGCGCGCATGGCTCGCGCAGCATGACGCGACGTTCGGTCATTTCATCGACGGCGGATGGCGCGCGCCCATTGCAGGCGAGCGCTTCGCATCGCACGAGCCCGCGACGGGCGAGCTGCTCGCGCATGTCGCGCAGGGCGACGCCGCGGACATCGACGCCGCAGTCGCTGCCGCGCGCGCCGCGCAGCCAGGCTGGTTCGCGCTCGGCGGCGCGGGCCGCGCGCGGCATCTGTATGCGCTCGCGCGGATGGTGCAGCGTCACAGCCGCCTTTTTGCGGTGCTCGAAGCGCTCGACAACGGCAAGCCGATCCGCGAGACGCGCGACATCGACATTCCGCTGGTCGCGCGGCACTTCCTGCATCATGCGGGCTGGGCGCAGCTTCAGGACAGCGAGTTCAAAGACTTCGCGCCGCTTGGCGTGATCGGCCAGATCGTGCCGTGGAATTTCCCGCTGCTGATGCTTGCGTGGAAGATCGCGCCCGCCATCGCGACGGGCAACTGCGTCGTGCTGAAGCCCGCCGAATACACGCCGCTCACCGCGATGCTGTTCGCCGAGCTTGCGCAGCGCGCGGGGCTCCCGAAGGGCGTGCTGAACGTGGTGACGGGCGACGGACGCACGGGTGCGGCGCTCGTCGAGCATCCGCGCGTCGACAAGATCGCGTTCACGGGCTCGACGGAAGTGGGCCGCCTGATCCGCGCGGCGACGGCGGGCACGGGCAAGTCGCTGACGCTGGAGCTGGGCGGCAAGTCGCCGTTCATCGTGTTCGACGACGCGGACCTCGACGGCGCGGTGGAAGGCGTCGTCGACGCGATCTGGTTCAACCAGGGGCAAGTGTGCTGCGCGGGCTCGCGGCTGCTCGTGCAGGAAGGCGTCGCGGCGCGCTTCATCGACAAGCTCAAGCGCCGCATGGCGACACTGCGCGTCGGGCCGTCGCTCGACAAAAGCATCGATCTCGGCGCGATTGTCGACAAGGTGCAGCTGGAGCGCATCGCGTCGCTGGTGGAAGCGGGGCGTCGCGAAGGTTGCGAGATCTATCAGGCGCCGGAAGCCGCCGTGCCCGCCGACGGCTGCTTCTATCCGCCGACGCTCGTCACGGGCGTCGCGCCCGCCTCGACGCTCGCGCAGGAGGAAATCTTCGGCCCCGTGCTCGTGACGCTGACATTCCGCACGCCCGACGAAGCCGTCGCGCTCGCAAACAACACGCGCTACGGGCTCGCCGCGAGCATCTGGAGCGAGACCATCGGCCGCGCGCTCGATATCGCGCCGCGCCTTGCATGCGGCGTCGTGTGGGTCAACGCGACGAATCTGTTCGATGCGGCCGTCGGCTTCGGCGGCTATCGCGAGTCGGGCTACGGACGCGAAGGCGGCCGCGAAGGCATCTACGAATACGTGAAGCCGAAGGCGTGGCTCGCGCTCGAAGAACGCCGCCCGGTGCATCGCGTGACGGATGTTTCGCGGCAGGCGCACGAAGCACACGAAGTGCCGCGCGCCGCCGATGGGTTCGCGATCGACCGCACGGCCAAGCTCTTCATCGGCGGCAAGCAGGCGCGGCCCGACAGCGGCTATTCGCTGTCCGTCCATGGTCCCGATGGCGCGATCGTCGGGGAGGTGGGCGAGGGCAATCGCAAGGACATCCGCAATGCCGTCGCGGCGGCGCGCGGTGCGCAGAAGTGGTCGCAGGCGAGCGCGCACAACCGTGCGCAGGTGATCTACTACCTCGCCGAAAATCTCGCGGTTCGCGCGCACGAGTTCGCGCATCAACTGGTGATGCGCACGGGCGCGAGCGACGACGAAGCGCGCCGCGAAGTGGACGCATCGGTGACGCGGCTCTTCACCTATGCTGCGTGGGCCGACAAGTTCGACGGCGCGGTGCATGCGCCGCCGCTGCGCGGCGTCGCGCTCGCAATGAACGAGCCGCTCGGCGTGATCGGCATTGCGTGCCCGGACGAAGCGCCGCTGCTGTCTTTCATTTCGCTGGTCGCGCCCGCGCTCGCGATGGGCAACCGCGTCGTGGTCTTGCCGAGTTCGTCGAGTCCGCTTACAGTGACCGACTTCTATCAGGTGGTCGAGACCTCGGATGTGCCCGCGGGCGTGCTCAACATCGTGACAGGCGAACGCGCCGCGCTGCTTCCGGCCCTCGCGAAACACGACGACGTCGATGCGCTGTGGTGCTTCGGTTCCGCGCAAGATTCGGCGCTGGCCGAACGCGAGTCGGTGGGCAACCTGAAGCGCACGTTCGTCGATCATGGCCGCGCGTTCGACTGGTTCGACGCGGCAAGCGTCGGCCCGGCGTTCCTGCGCCATGCAACACAAGTCAAGAACATCTGGATACCGTATGGCGACTGATCGCTTTCAGATCGCCTGACGGGGCCTCGAAGGACAATAGCGCGCCAACCGAATAACGGAGGAGACAACGTGCTGAAGAATCTGGACCCGCTGTTGAATGCCGATGTGCTCCACGCGCTGCGCGCGATGGGCCACGGCGACGAAGTCGTGATCTGCGACGCGAACTTTCCGGGCGACTCGGTCGCGCGGGAAACCGTGACGGGCAAGCTGCTGCGGCTCGACGGCGTCGATGCGGCGCGCGCGATCCGCGCGGTGCTGTCGGTGCTGCCGCTCGATACCTTCGTCGACGATCCTGCGTTGCGCATGGAAGTGGTCGGCGAACCCAACACGATTCCCGCTGTGCAGCGCGAAGCGCAGGCCGAAGTGAACAAGGCCGAAGGGCGCGAGGTGCTGTTCGTCGGCATCGAGCGCTTTGCGTTCTATGCGCGCGCGAAGAAGGCGTACTGCGTGATCGCCACGGGCGAAGCGCGCGGCTATGGCTGCTTCGTGTTCAAGAAGGGCGTGCTGCTCGCGCCGGATGCCCCCGCTGCGAAGGACTGAACACGATGGCCATGCAACAGAAAGAAGGCCGCGTCGTGATTCTCGGCATCTACGTGACGGATCTCACGTTTCGTGCGGACCGCATGCCGCTGATGGGCGAAACGGTGGCGGGCAATGCGTTCAAGATGGGCCCCGGCGGCAAGGGCTCGAACCAGGCCGTCGCGGCCGCGCGCGCGGGCGCCGATGTGGTGTTCTGCACGCGCATCGGCAACGATGCGTTCGGCGCGATCGCGCGCTCGACATGGGACGCGGAAGGCATCACGGCGCGTGCTTGCGTGATCGACGGCGCATCGACGGGCGCGGCGCACATCTTCGTCGACGACATCACCGGCAAGAACGCGATCATCGTGGCGTCCGGTGCGGCGGGAACGATGAACGCGGGCGACGTCGATGCGATCGAAAGCGATATCGCATCGGCGCGCGTGTTCGTCACGCAACTGGAGCAGCCCGTCTGCGCCGCGAAGCGCGGACTCGAAGTCGCGCGCAAGCATGGCGTGACGACCGTGTTCAATCCCGCGCCCGCGCTGCCGCTCGACGACAGCATCTTCCCGCTGTGCGACTACATCACGCCGAACGAAACGGAGACGGCCGCGTTGACGGGCATCGAAGTGAACAACGTCGACGATGCGCGCCGCGCCGCCGACATGCTGCTGAAAAAGGGCGTGCGCAACGTGATCGTGACGCTCGGCGAAGCGGGCGCGCTGTTGCACTCGGCCGAACAGTCCGTGTTCGTGCCCGCGTTCCAATGCGGGCGGGTCGTCGAAACGGCGGGCGCGGGCGACGGCTTCACGGGCGGCTTTGCGGCGGCGCTCGCGCGCGGCGCGGATGCCGTCGAAGCGACGCGTTTCGGCTGCGCGCTGGCGGGCATTTCGGTGACGCGGCCGGGCACGGCGCCTTCGATGCCGATGCTCGCCGAAGTCAACGAAGTGCTGGCACGCTCGGGCCATCCGCTTTCAACGTATTGAGCGCGCGCCGCTGTGCGGCGCGCCGTGAAGGAGTTCGTTTCGACATGAAGTCCTCGCTTTCCACTGGCCTCTTTCACGACCGGCAACTGAATTTTCTGCTGGCCGTCAATGTGCTCGTCGTGCTGGTCGCAACGTGGGTCTCGCATGGCCAGTTCGTCTCGCTCGACAACCTGCAGTCGATGGGCGGCCAGTTGCCCGAACTCGGCTTGCTTGCGCTCGGCATCATGCTGTCGATGGTGTCGGGCAACGGCGGGATCGATCTGTCGGGCGTCGGGCTGGCGAACCTGTCGGGCATGGTTGCCGCGCTGATCGTGCCGAAGTTCATCAGCGGCGACGATGCGCCGATGCTCTATACGGGCGCGTTTTGCGCGATCGTGGTCTGCATGGGCCTGATCGGCGGCTTTATCAACGGCGTCGTGATCGCGCGTCTGCGCCTCACGCCGATTCTCTGCACGCTCGGCACGCAACTGCTGTTCACGGGCTGCGCGGTGGTGCTGAGCAACGGCGCGTCGGTGCACGTCGATTATGTCGAGCCGCTGTCGGACATCGGCAACGGCACGTGGCTCCAGGTGCCCGTATCGTTCGTGATCTTCATCGCCGCCGTGATCGTGCTGGGCTGGCTGCTCAGGCGCAGTCCATTCGGATTGCGCCTCTATCTGATGGGCACGAACCCGAAGGCCGCGTTCTATACGGGCATTCCGCGCGCGCGGATGCTGATCGTCACGTACACGATCTGCGGGCTGCTCGCGTCGCTGGCAGGGCTGATCAGCGTCACGCATACGTCGAGCGCGAAGTGGGACTACGGCAATTCGTATCTGCTGATCGCGATCCTCATCGCAGTGATGGGCGGCGTGAATCCCGCAGGCGGTCATGGCCGCATCGTCTGCGTGTTTTTCGCGGCGACGGTGTTGCAGTTCCTGTCGAGCCTTTTCAATCTGCTCGGCGTTTCGCAGTTCTTCGGCGATTGCGCGTGGGGCTTCCTGCTGCTGTTGTCGCTCGCGTTCGCGGGCGGCGAGCGCGTGCGCGCGATCTTCGGCTTCGCGCAGCCGAACCAGCGGCGATAGCGCGGCATCAACGGTTTCAGCGGACATCGGTGCCCTGGATTTCCGCAGATGTGCACATGAAGGGGCGACTTGAACCGAACGACTAAAGGCAAAGGAGACAAACGCATGAAACTGACCCGACTGAGCGCCGCGCTTGCAGCGGGCGCGCTTGCCGTGGGCGTGATCGCCGCCGCGCAGGCCGCGACCAACGAAACGATCGTCACCGTCGTCAAGGTGACGGGCATCAACTGGTTCAACCGGATGGACGAGGGCGTCAAGGAGTTCGCAAAGGACAATCCCGGCGTGCAGGCGTATCAGACGGGACCGGGCCGCGCGGACGCCGCGCAGCAGTTGAAGATCATCGAAGACCTGATCGCGAAGAAGGTGACGGCGATCGCCGTCGTGCCGTACGATCCGCCGACGCTCGAACCCGCGCTGAAGAAAGCGATGGATCGCGGCATCAAGGTCGTCACGCATGAGGCGGACAACGCGAAGAACACGATGGTCGACATCGAGGCGTTCGACAACAGCGCATACGGTGCGGGCCTGAACGAGCGCCTCGCGTCGTGCATGCATCAGGACGGCAAGTGGGCGGTGCTGGTCGGCTCGCTCGGCAGCCGCTCGCAGGTGCAGTGGGCCGACGGCGGCATCAACAACGCGAAGGCACGATATCCGAAGATGAATCTCGTCGAGCCGAAGCTCGAAACGAACAACGACGGCGAGAAAGCGTATGAAGTCGCGAAGGAAGTGCTGCGCAAGCATCCGGACCTGAAGGGCTTCCAGGGTTCGTCGTCGCTGGATGTGATCGGCATCGGCCGCGCCGTCGAAGAGGCCGGCATGCAGGGCAAGATCTGCGTGTACGGCACGGGCCTGCCGACGGAAGCGGGCAAGTTCCTCGAAAGCGGCGCAGTGAACGGCATCGCATTCTGGGACCCGAAGCTCGCCGGTATCGCGATGAACAAGGTCGCGCAGATGCTGGTTGACGGCAAGACCGTGGAGAACGGCGCGGATCTCGGCATTCCGGGTTATACGAAGGTGTCGGTCGTGAAGGGGCCGGGCAAGGGCATCATCGTGCGCGGCCAGGGCTGGGTGAACGTCGACAAGTCGAACTACAAGCAGTACAACTTCTGATCGCGGCATGACGGCGTGCGGGCTTCCATCAGCGAGCGCCCGCACGCTTCGACATTCATCTGGAGCACGGCTTCTCAGCATGAATCAACACGTTTCCTCTACGCCGTTTCTGCAGGTGGTCGGCGTCCACAAGCGTTTCACGGGCGTGCATGCGTTGCGCGGCGTGAGCCTGTCGTTCGAGCGCGGGCAGATCTATCACCTGCTCGGCGAAAACGGCTGCGGCAAGAGCACGCTGATCAAGATCATCTCCGGTGCGCAGCCGCCCGATGAAGGCGAGCTGATCGTCGAAGGCGTGAGCCACGCGCGGCTTTCCGCGCTCGAATCGCTCGCGGCGGGCATCGAGACGGTCTATCAGGACCTGTCGCTGCTGCCGAACATGAGCGTCGCGGAAAACGTCGCGTTGACGTCGGAGCTCGCCGGGCACAACGGGCGGCTCACGCGCACGTTCGACCGCAAGGCGCTCGCCCGCACGGCGTCGAAAGCGCTCGAAGCCGTGGGCCTGCCCGGCGACGCCGGATTCCAGTCGACGCTGATCGAGCAACTGCCGCTCGCCACGCGGCAACTCGTGGCGATTGCGCGCGCGATCGCGAGCGAGGCGAAGTTCGTCATCATGGACGAGCCCACCACGTCGCTCACGCAAAAGGAAGTGGACAACCTGATCGCCGTGCTCGGCAATCTGCGCGCGCAAGGCGTGACCGTGCTGTTCGTGAGCCACAAGCTCGACGAGTGCTATGCGATCGGCGGCGAAGTGATCGTGCTGCGCGACGGCCAGAAGATGGCGCAAGGCCCGATCGCCGATTACACGAAAACGCAGATCAGCGAACTGATGACGGGACGTCATCTGTCGAGCGAACGGTATCGCGACGGCGAAGTCGGCAAGGAAGTCGTGCTCGACGTGCAGGGCTTCACGCGCGGCGCGCAGTTCCGCGATGTGTCGTTCGCGCTGCATCGCGGCGAGATACTCGGCGTGACGGGCCTGCTCGATTCGGGCCGCAACGAACTGGCGCGCGCGCTGGCGGGTGTCGCGCCCGCCGACGCCGGCAAGGTCACGCTCGAAGGCCGGCCTGTCGCGTTGCGAACGCCATCGGATGCGAAGAACCATCGGATCGGCTATGTGCCCGAAGACCGCCTGAACGAAGGGCTTTTTCTCGACAAGCCTATCCGCGACAACGTGATCACCGCGATGATCTCGAGCCTGCGCGACCGCTTCGGCCAGATCGACCGCACGCGCGCGCAGCAACTCGCCGAGCAGACCGTGAAGGATTTGCAGATCGCCACGCCCGGCGTCGACAAGCCGGTGCAGTCGTTATCGGGCGGCAACCAGCAGCGCGTGCTGATCGGCCGCTGGCTCGCGATCGATCCGCGCGTGCTGATTCTGCATGGGCCGACTGTCGGCGTCGATGTCGGCTCGAAGGACATCATCTACAAGATCATGCAGAAGCTGTCGCAACGCGGAATCGGCATCATATTGATCAGCGATGACTTGCCCGAGTTGCTGCAGAACTGCGATCGCATTCTGATGATGAAGAAGGGCCGCGTGGCGAGCCAGTATCGCGCGGACCAGTTGAACGAAGCGCAGCTGTATCACGCGCTGCTGTCAGAGGCTGCATGAGATGTCGTCTATCATGAACCGGACCGTGACTACCTCCAACGTCGTCGAAATCGCGCCCGAGGTCAAGCCGCCCACATGGCGCGCGAAGCTCTCGCGTAACCCGGAGTGGTTTACCGTGGGGCTGATCGCCGCGATGTGCTTGATTGTCGGCGCGATCAATCCGCGCTTCTTCCAGCTCGCGACGCTGTTCGATCTGTTGCATTCGGCGACGACGATGTCGTTGTTCGCGCTTGGCACGCTCGTGGTGCTCGCGTCGGGCGGCATCGACGTGTCGTTCACGGCGATTGGCGCGCTGACGATGTATGCGATCACGAAGGCCGTGTTCGCGTGGTGGCCCGATGCGCCGTTCGCGCTGATTCTGATTGTCGGCGCGCTGGGTGGCATTGTGCTTGGCGTGATCAACGGCGTGCTCGTGCACCGGCTGAAGGCGCCATCGCTGATCGTGACGATCGGCACGCAGTATCTGTATCGCGGGATTCTGTTGACGTTCATCGGCACGACGTTCTTCATGAACATCCCGCATAGCATGGATCATTTCGGGCGCATTCCGCTGTTCTTCTATCACACGGCGGATGGGTTGCGCGCGGTGTTGCCGGCGTCGGTGCTCGCGCTTGTGATTGCGGCGGGTGTGACGTGGTGGTTGCTGAACCGCACGATGATGGGGCGCGGTGTCTATGCAATGGGCGGCAGTCTTGCGATTGCGGAGCGGCTTGGTTATAACCTTCGCGCGATCCATTTGTTCGTGTTCGGTTATACGGGGATGCTGGCGGGTATCGCGGGCATTTTGCATGTGTCGAACAACCGGCTTGCCAATCCGTTCGATCTCGTCGGGACGGAACTCGACGTGATCGCGGCGGTGATTTTGGGCGGCGCCCGCATTACGGGTGGAACAGGGACAGTGGCGGGCACGCTGCTGGGCGTGGTGCTGGTGACGCTGATCAATAGCGTCCTGATTCTGGTTGGTGTGCCTAGCACGTGGCAGAAGGTGATTATTGGCGCGTTCATTCTGATCGCTGGGACGTTGTTTGCTTTGCAGAGGAAGAGTTAGGTTTTCTGTCTGCGATGCGGTGGTTTTTTTGCCCTTGTGCGGGCATCCGCGAATGCGGTTTGCTTTGCCGCTATCGCTGGCACCCGCGATTGCCGTTTGTTTTTGCCGCTATCGCTGGCATCCGCGATTGCCGTTTGTTTTTGCCGCTATCGCTGGCATCCGCGATAGCGCCTCGCGGCGCGGGCGTTGCCCCTGTGCGGGGCGGCACTTCCTTTCTTTGCCGCGGCAAAGAAAGGAAGCAAAGAAAGCCGCTCACCCCGCCAATGCTTGACCGTTATCCACGGGCTCCCAACGCCCCCGCACTTCGCATGGCAGCGTGCTGAACTTGCCCGTTGCCCACGCGCTGATTGAATGCCTCACCCGCTTCACGCGCTCGTACAGGGCCTACCGTTCCCGGTATTTCAGTGCCCTATGCGGCAAACGTATGTCGGTTGTCGCGCCTCGCGGGGCAGCGCTCGCACTGTGCAGAGACGTCACGCAGCGAAGGTGTTCTGATGGCGCGACGGCCTACATAGGTTTGCCGCATGGGGGCACGGGATAATCGAGGGCGCGGTCTGCAAGGCGGATGCATGAAGCGGGTGAGACGCCGCTCAGTGCGCAGGCAACGGACGTGGGGGAGCAAGCTGCCGCGATAAACATGGGGATGTTGAGGGCCCGTGGGTAACGGTCAAGCATTGGCCGTGTGAGCGGCTTTCTTTGCCTCCTTTCTTTGCCGCGGCAAAGAAAGGAGGTGCCGCCCCGCACAGGGGCAACGCCCGCGCCGCGAGGCGCTATCGCGGATGCCAGTGATAGCGGCAAAACAGCAAAACAGCAAAACAGCAAAACAGCAAAACAGCAAAACAGCAAAACAGCAAAACAGCAAAACGGCAAAATAAACCTGCCACCGAAAGCGGCAAACCAAACGGCATCTAGGATGCCTGCGCCAGGAGAGGCGCCCCGCAAAGCCGCCGGGCGTCGCAGACAAAACCATCACAAACCAAACCTCATCACAAACCAAGCCTCATCACAAACCAAACCATCACAGACAAAAACGCTCATGTCCTCTTCTGCTGCCCCTTCTCCGTAATGATCGAAGCAAAGTCCTCGACCTTCGAAAAACGGACGGCCTTCACCACACCGAGCTTGCTGCTGTCGACGACAAGATGGCTCTCTACCGCGCTAGCCATCGCTGCCTGCTTCAAGGCGACCTCATGAAAATTCCAGCACGTCACGCCGCGCACGTCATCTACGCCGCCCGCCGAAATAAACGCCTTGTTGATACCCATGCGCCGCAACATCTCGATGCTTTCCTCGCCGGAAAACGAATCCGACGACGGCACATACATGCCGCCCAGCAAGATCATCCGCACGTTCGGCTTGCGCCGCAAAATCTCCGCGACGTTCAGCGAATAGCAGATAACCGTCACATGCATCTCGTTGGGAATCAGGCGCGCAAGCGTGGTCAGCGTCGTGCCGCAGTCGATAAACAACGTCTCGTTGTTGCCGATCAGCTTCGCCGCAATCGCCGACGCTTCCGCCTTGGCCTGCGCGAAATGGTCCTTTTCCTGCTCCAGTGAATACCCGGCCGTGTTCGGCACATCCGTCGCACTCACAATGTAGCCGCCCAAATACGTGAAATGGTCCGGGCTCGCCGCGATGTCCCGCCGCACCGTCATTTCCGACACGCCTAGCAGCGTCGCCGCGTCGCGCAGGCGCATCACGTTCTGTTTCGCCAGAGCATCGGCGAGCATGCGCAGACGTTCAGTTTTCAACATGGCACAGGTCTCTTCAACGCGATGCTGGATAGCGAAGGGCGCGTTAGATTTTGTTCGATTTCCTGAGAGGATTATAACAAACCTGTGCAACGGCTGGCCGGCGAATTTCTATGTCGCTTGCGCGCGCCGACTCCGCGCCGACTCATTGCGAACGAGAGTCAGCCTATTCAGATCGCCTTGGAAAAGCCGTGCGTTGCACTTATTCTGACTGCAACGCCCGGGAACTGAAGACGTGCCGCCCGGTCTTCTGCTTAATTCAAATCAGGAGCCACACCTATGACGCGTCCCGTCGATTCCGGCGTAATTCTTCTTGCCCGCCTTGCGCTTGCTGTGCTTTTCCTGTGGGGCGGCATCATGAAGCTGATCGGTTACGCAGGCTTTGTCGGCTATCTGCAATCGAAGGGAGTGCCGTTCGTGCAGGTCGCAGCGCCGATTGCGACGGCCGTCGAGGTGGTAGGCGGGGTGTTTCTCGTGATCGGCTTCAGAATCCGCGCGCTCGGTCTTTTCATGGCCGCCTACACGGTGGCGACCGCAATTCTCGGACACGACTTCTGGAACATCACCGACGCCGCCATGCAGCGCGACACGGTCATCCATTTCTGGAAGAACATCGGCATTGCAGGCGGCTTCCTGCTGCTGTTCGTGACGGGCGCGGGACGGATCAGCGTCGACGGCGCGCGCGCGCCCAGGGGAGGGCTGAGCAGCAGCTTGTGATGGTTGCACGCGCAGCCGCATCGGCCGGCCGGAGTGCCCATTCGCGACACGTGGCGCGTGCGGGCACCATTCGTGCGGCGCATCGGATGCAACACCACGGCAAGCCAGTTCGACTAAAAGGAGCACGCGATGATTCAAGCTTTCGACCATAAGATCGGCGGCACGGTCATGCAGTTTTGCGCGAGCCTCGGCGAAGGTCCGACGCCGCATCGCGTGATCATCAGCCGCGCCGACACGGCGGAGACGCTGGTGATCCTCGACGCAGCCGGATTGATCGGCTCGATCAAGGTGGAAATCGAAGAGCCCGAGAAGCTCGTCGCCGATGCGATCCGCAAGGTGCAGAGCGAAGGGCTCATCGAGAAGGCGCTCGACACGGGCGCAATTCAGGAAACTACGCTTTAGTCCGGCCTTCAGTCGCCACTTCAATCCGCACTCAATCCGCACTTTTCCTGTTCATTGAAGACGGCAACACCCACGACGCGTCGCGTTCCGTGGGTGTTGTGCTTTTTGCGGCGAGCGTCGGCGGCACGCGATGCCGTCACTTGCTGGCGCTTGACGGCCGGTTGCACGCGCGGCCCTCTCGCGTGCGGCGGTGCGCGTGCGGCTCGGGATGCACGAGGCACGCGAGCGCGAGCGCGATCAGCAGCAGACACGACGAGATCAGCGTCGATGCCTTCAGCCCCGCGACGATATGCGCTGCGCCCGATGCGCCTGTCGCCCCCGCCGCGCTCGCGAGCGCACCGAACGCCGCGACGCCGACTGCGCCGCCCGCCTGCCGCGCCGTGTTCAGAACGGCCGATGCCGTGGCCGCCCGCTGCGCGTCGACGGATGCGAGCACGGCCGTCGTCATCGCCGGGACCGCGAGGCCCATTCCCGACGGGATCAGCAGAAACGGCACGAGCAGCGTCCACAACGGCGAGGCGGCTTCGACGAAATGCAGCAAGCCGTAGCCGAGGGCTGCCGTGACCGCGCCTGCGACCATCGGCACCCGCGCGCCGAAGCGGCCAACCACCCAGCCGCTGGCGACGTTCGAAATCAGGAATCCGCCCGTCAGCGGCAGGAACGCGAGACCGGCCTGCAGCGCCGTTTCTCCCCGCGCATGCTGCAAATAGAGACTCAACACGAACACGACGCCGTAGTACGTCAGATTCACGCAGATGCCGAACAGCACGGCCGAACTGAACGTGCGGTTGCTGAAGAACGCAAGCGGCAGCATCGGCGTCTGGACGCGCCGCTCGGTGAAGATGAATGCGGCCGTCGCAAGGAACGCGATCACGAAGCCGCCGCCGACGAGCGGATGCAGGAAACCGAGCGGCCGCCATTCGATCACGGCGCCCGTGAACGCCGTCAGCGCGACAATCGCAAGCAGTTGGCCGGGGGAATCGATGCCGCCGGCCGTTCCGCCCGCATCGCGCGATGACGGCGGGGCCGAAGACGCGGTCGGCGGACGGGTTGGAGAGCTGGTTGGCGTACCGCTCAGCGAAGCCGGCAACCAAGCGAAAGTGGCGAAAAGCCCCAGCGCGCAGATCGGCAGATTCACAAGAAAGATCGCCCGCCAGCCGAACCCGGCGATCAGCAGCCCGCCGATCACGGGGCCCGCCGCAATAGCAATCGCGCCCGCCGCCGTCCACAAGCCAACGGCACGGGCGCGCAGCTTCGGGTCGTGACCACATGCCTGGTTGAGCAACGCCAGCGAGTTCGGCAGCATCGCGGCCGCGCCCACGCCTTGCACGGCGCGCGCGGCGACGAGCGTCGACGCATCGAACGCGAGCCCGCAGGCGAGCGACCCCGCCGCGAACAGCCCGATCCCACACGCGAACATGCGGCGCGCGCCGAAGCGGTCACCGAGCACGCCCGCCGACAGCATCAGCACCGCGAACGCGAGCGTGTACGCATCCACGATCCATTGCAGGCCCGTGACATTCGCGTGCAGGTCCGCGCCGATCTTCGCGAGCGCGATATTGACGATCGTCACATCGAGCTGCGTGACGACGAACCCGACGCTCACCGTCGCGACGCTGCGCGCGAGCGCCGGTGTGAAATGAGGAGCAGGTGCAGGGAAAGGGTTCATGCGTCGATGATAGGGCGGCCCTGCCATCCGACGTTTCGGACCGGTTTGAACAGTCGATGCGGCGACGTCCAGTCCGCGAGTGGCCGCAAGCGGCGTGCCCGTGACACGCCGCTCGCGTCTTCGCATTTTTTTGCTGCTACTGCGCTGCTGCGTCCTTCTTCACGCAGCACGCCGTCAGTGCGCCGATCACGCACAGCGCGCCGACATAGAGCGCGGGCGCGAGCGGATTCGACTTCATCATCAGCGAAACGACGATCGGCGTCAGGCCGCCGAACACGGCATACGCGACGTTGTACGAGAACGAGATGCCCGAAAAGCGCACAACGGGCGGGAACGCGTTGACCATCACGAACGGCACCGCGCCGATCACGCCGACGAACAGCCCCGCGACCGCGTAAAGCGGCACGAGCATCGCGCTATCGATGGCGAGCTGCTCGAACAGCGCATAGTACGACACGCCGAGCGCAACGCAGCCGACGGCGATCGTGCGGCCCGCGCCGAAGCGTCCGGCGAGTGAGCCCGCCAGCACGCAGCCGATGGTCAGGCACAGCGTCGCGACACTGTTGGCGAACAGGGCCGTGGCGGGCGCAATGTGAAACTGCTTTTGCAGCAGCGTCGGCGTCATCAGAATCACGACCACGATGGCGGCCGACAGCATCCACGTCAGCAGCATCGATACGATGACGGCGCCGCCATGATCGCGCAGCACGGCCTTCAGCGGGATTTCGGCGGCGAGCGACTTGCGCTGCTTCATCTCGGCGAACACGGGTGTCTCGTGCAGCCAGCGGCGCAGGTAGACCGAGAACAGGCCGAACACGCCGCCGAGCAGGAACGGAATGCGCCATCCGTAGTCGGCTATTTCGGCGGGCGCGAAATGTCGATTCACAGCCGAGGCGACCAGCGAGCCCAGCAGAATGCCTGCCGTGAGGCCCGCCGTCAGCGTGCCGCACGCATAGCCGACATGGCGCTGCGGCACATGCTCGGACACGAACACCCACGCGCCTGGCACCTCGCCGCCGACGGCCGCGCCCTGCATCACGCGAAACACGAGCAACAGCACGGGCGCCATGATGCCGATGCTCGCGTAGGTGGGCAGCACGCCCATCAGCAAAGTGGGGAGAGACATCAGCAGCACGCTCAGCGTGAACATGCGCTTGCGGCCAAGCAGGTCGCCGAAGTGCGCCATGACGATACCGCCCAGCGGCCGCGCGAGATAACCGGCGGCGAAGATGCCGAAGGTCTGTAGCTGCCGCAGCCAGTCGGGAATCGATTGCGGGAAGAACAGTTGTCCGATCGCGGGCGCGAAGAACACGAAGATGATGAAGTCGTAGAACTCGAGCGCGCCGCCGAGCGCGGCGAGGCTGAGGGTCTTGTAGTCGTTGCGGGTCAAAGGGCGCGCGTGCGCGATGTCCCCGGCGTGTGGTCTACCCAGTTCTGTTGCTTGCATTGCCTGTCGTTGTAGTGAATAGAAAAGCCGCGCATTGCGCGCGGAGCACGGCGGTCGTCAGGCGGGGAGTGCGACAGTGCGGGGGTAGGGCACGGGACACGGCACGCCGGCCCGGATAAGGCGGCGTGATGACGATTTTGGCCAGCCCGCGATTTTACAGGATGTAATTTGTCGCAGAATCTTTGCAAATTCGGACAAGTCTGATGGGCTTAACCCCTGTGCCTGAAGAAAATCGCGATCCTGGACCAATCGACGGGGAACACTCCATGCGTATCGCCATACTTCAGCGTGATTCCGTGCAGGGCAAGTTGCTGGAAAAAATCATCGTGCAGGCCGGCCACAGTTGCGTTCTCTACGAGGACGGCCTGGCGCTTTCCAAGGTGCTCGCGCGAGCCACAGTCGATCTGCTCGTGCTCGACTGGCACGCGCTGCGCCTGTCGGGCACGGACGTGCTCAAGGCGGTGCGCTCCGTCGGCGGCGAACGCATGCCCGTGCTCTTCGCTTCGGCGGACGGTTCGGAAGAGAGTGTGGTGCGCGCGTTCGTGCTGGGCGTCGACGACTATGTCACGCTGCCCGTGCGGCATGCCGAGTTTCGCGAGCGGATCTCCGCGCTGCTGCGCCGCGCGTATCCGGAGCGCTACGGCAGGGACAGCTTCGACGTCGGTCCGTATCACTTCGATAGGGGGCATCGGTGGGAAACCCTTGTCCCGCCTAGCCTGTTCAATGCTTGTTTAAAATTTGTTCAAAACTAGACACCCGAGCGGTATACCAAAGCTCATCGGCGCTTGCGTACAATTGGCGGCGCGTCCGAGGGCGGGCGCATAAAAACTCAAACTAGCGGGGGCGAGAAATGGCGCAACTGACAAGCGAACAATTGGCGTTTCTGAAATCCCAGAAAATTTCACTGTCGTTGCTGTTCGATGCAACTGGGCTATCTCAATCGCAACGGGAAGCGGTGATGCGTCAAATGGACAAGAAGTTCTATTACGGAGGAGCCGCGTGCCAAAAGGCAGGCCATACCCTTCGAACAAAGGCGGGCCACTGTATCCAGTGCGATACGTCGAAGATTGCGTATCAGTTGCGTAGCTCGGACCCGGGATACGTCTATCTCGCCCATTCGAAGACGACGGGTTACGTTAAGGTCGGTTTTAGCAAGGAGCACCCACAGGACCGCTCGTTGACTTTGCGTAACGAGGCATACGGAAACATCAAAGACTGGGACATAAAAAAGATCGTCCGACTTGAACGAAACGCGGGGCGACACGAGTTTGCCGTTCACGAACTGCTTGAGTCGTATCGTGCGCCTGTGGTCTATGAAAAAACATCCGGGAACTTTGTTGAGTGCCGCGAGATTTTTAAATGCGATCTCGCGGCTGCCTTGGCCACTTTCTCGTCAGTGCTGGATCGTGCCAGTTGAAACCGCGATTACGTCCCTGCAATTTTGACTCTCAGAGGTTCCAGGCCCCGTGAATTGGCGTACAGATCCGCCATCGCATCGGTCAGGTGGCCGAGCAACGCTTTCGTGTCTACGCCGCCCTGTTCCAAGTAAGTCCGTTTCGACAGGCTGCGAATCTCGTGAAAAGTCGGTTCATCCTCGGCCGTGTAGCCAGCGAGCCGCCTCGCCTCCAGAAATTTCTCTGAAATCGTTTTCAGCTTGATCTTCGACCCGCGCGGCGCTTTCACATTGCCGCGGATGTGATGGATCAGGTATTTGCTGACAACGCCGGTCGACTTGCAACGTGCTATCACTTCCTCGAGCGAATAGCCGATCGCGTTCATCCGGAGCGCGAGCGGAATGGCGATGCTCACTTCAGTTTTCGCGCGCGTGACAACGGCTTCACTGCCCTTGACGGACGATCGCTCCCAGCGGCCGATGGTCGACAATGCCTGTCCGGACACCAGCGCGAGCAGCATCGCGTTCTCCAGCCACGGAGCGACCTCCGGAGCCTTCGCGAGCGTCGCCTTGAAGACTTCCATCGTCATCCGCTTGCGTTTCACCTTCACCTTCGCCTTGTCAGTCGCCTCGGCGGGATTCTTTTCCATCCAGCCGAGCGCCATGCCGCGTCGGCAGACGGCCCGCATCCGGCTTCGCACGTTGACCGACCATTGCATCTTCCCGCGCGCTTCGATCGCTTCGAGCATGTCTGCAACGTGCTTCGTCGTCAGCGCCGAGCACTTGATATGGCCGAGGTTCTCGCGGATCACCTTGTCCTGATGCCGGCGCGCGGCTATCGTCGCCGGCTTCACGTCCGTGTTGGGCATCTTGAGCAGCAGATCGGCGATGGTTTCCTCGCCTGCCTCCATGCGCTCGACCAGCCGCTTCGTCGGGACAATCTCCTTCGCCTTTGCGTTGGCCTCGAGCACCTCGAAGATCGCCTGCTCAATCGGCACATAGCCGAGCGACAGAGTCTTCTTCGTGACCGGGTTCCGCCAGACGTAGTAGCCGGGCCGGGGCTCGTGCAGGTTTTCCGGCCAGTTCGCACGACGCCGGATGCGCGGTCTAGCTGCCATGGCCGAATGCCCGATGAACGAGTCGCGGCTTTTGAACGCCGTCGCGGAAAACGGCGCCTTCTTCGACGTAGTATGAGCGGCCGACCTTGACGGGTGCCGGATAGATCTTGCCGGCGTTGACCCAAAGCCGAGCCGTGCGGATAGCGGGCGCCGGATCGAATTCGCGCTTCAGCCATTCATCAAGTCGGATCTTCATTAGATACCCCAGTGTTTTCTCGTTGTTTCGATTACTCGTTGTGCTGCTTGTGTCATGCTAGATTTCGGCCTGAAGACGGAGGCGACAATGGTTAATGAAGTTCAAGGATTTCGTGTATTCAATCCACATGTCGGCACACGCGATGGCCTGGAGTTCACTGCGAGTCATAACCATGTCGATCTCCCGTGCTTCATTTCGGGCACAGCGCTTGGCATTCTTCGCGGCAACATCAAAGGAAGCTTAGAAGACGTCTTCAATGAGCGTTGGAACTTGATCGCGCTTGCCGTCTCGCGCAAGTCGGTCTCGACGCCAGCGGGTCAAGAGATCGTCGTGAACAGTGCCGACGTGATGGCTCCCGGTTGATGGCGGGGTGAACGTCATACACCACCTCTAGGGAATTGATCATGGGTGCGGCCGTCGAGCAGGCGGCCGGCGGCTTTCTTACCCACGTGCGCCATGAGGGCTGCAGCGCGCTGGCCGTCCTGCTCCGAATAAGCGACACCGTCGCTCCACATCAGGCGTCGATTCCCGATGCCCGGATCGCAATCGTCCGCGTCTGCTGGCATCCATTCGCCCCATTGCTTGAAGAGGAACCGCACGCCTGCAGCTGCGCATTGATCGCGTAGCGAGCGCGCCCATGCGGGATTGATCGGGCGCGCGCCGTGGCCGCTTTCTCCGCCCACGATCACCCAATCGACTCCCTCGATCAGGGGCGGCAATACTGGCTCTCGCGTCGGATGGAACTGGTCCAGCTGAACCGGCCCGAGAAGCGGCTCCATTGACAGAAAGCGCACTCGCGCGGGCACCTTGAGTAGCTTCGGGATGTCGCGATCAGCTTCGGCCTGGCTGACGATCGTCGCTCCGAGCCAGACGTTGTCGCGACCTGCGAGCCAGTCGTGCGATCGCGCGCGAGCGACCATCTCAAACACGTTGCCGATCCGCTTTGTGAGAAGCAACCAAATCAGATTTGGCGTCAGTTCGATCAGGTCGAACAGATCGCGGCGCCACGCCGGATCGACGGCGTTATCGAATACGTCGGCGAGCGAGGCGCAGAACACGCGCTGGCGGCGGCCATGCTGCGCGAAGAATTCGGCATGCGCCTTGTTCCATTGCAGCGGCCTACGCCAATTCGCGGGCGATGTGCGACGCCGCAGCGCGCCCGGCCCCCAGTTGATCGCGGTGCCGCCTGCGAACCGGGCATTACGCGTCTCGGCATAGCAGTGATCGCAGCCCGGCCCGACTTTCTGGCAACCTTCCCACGGGTTGAACGTGTGGTCGGTCCACTCGATTTTGCTGTTCTCGCTCATGCTACGATGCCTCAAAAAACGGGGGTGTTATGGGTGCAAGCTTCAAAGACGATCACGCTTTGGAAACCTACAAATCGATGATCACGATTTCCGTCGAAGCCTTTAAGCTGATGGCGCTCTTGAACGGTGGGGCCGCCGCAGGGATCATTGCCGCGTACGACAAAGTCAGTGCAGCAGTCGATCCCGGATCTCTCAAGCTCTCGATTTGTATGTTCGTTCTCGGCTTGGTTAGCATCGGCGGAGCGTTCCTCAGCTCGTATCTCACTCAGATCGTCCTTTTCAATGAGTTGCTGGGCTTCAAGGATCCGGAATCGCATATGCCCACTCTGAAACTGGGATTGGCGTGTGTGATTGTCAGCCTTGCATTCTTCAGTGCGGGGGCTTTGGTTGCCGCTTTCAATATTCATGAGACGACTCCTGCTCTTCGGATGCCGCGATAGCAGCGTCGATGGCGGCGTCGGCGTCACTTTCCGTCAGCACAACCTGATCGTCGTCGCCCGTTCCCATGATCTGGACGATTACGAGCGAACCGCTGTTGCACTCTCGAAGGTGGTGATACCGCTCCGCATCCTTCGCCATCGCGCTGTCAGCGACAGGGGCGGCGTCTGCCAATTCGCGTTTGAACTGCTCGCCGATTGCGTCGACGAGTTCCATTAGGTGCATTGCCTGCGCGCTGTCGGCCTTTACGCCGCCTTCGATGGCGTTGCGGAGCGTGGCCAGCTTGTCATCTATCGTTGGATAGTCGGTCATGATGTCTCAGTCCAGTCCGGTTTCGTCGGGCGCGTTACGTACCATGCGCGCCATGTTTTCGAAAGCGAGCGCGAGCGCTTCGCGGCGATGTTTCGACTTCGGCAGCCAGAACGTCACGGCGCTGCGGTCGTCGTCTTCGGGCGGATGGTGGAGCTTGTCGCTGCTATGAAGGATCAGTTGCACCGCGCTATACGTGACGCCCGTGTTGCTGGGCTTCTCGATCAGCTTGACCTCGTCGGTCAGTTCTTGGCTATAAACGTTGATTCGCATGGTTGTCGTTGTCCTTGCGGTAGATCAGATCAGGTTTCGCCGTTATCGAACCAGCGGCCAGATTTCCCGCAGATCGATGGCATTCGTTTTTCGTCTTCGCCGCCGAATGCTCTGTGCGATTCAGCCAGTCGGAACACTGGGTATTCATCAAACAGGTCGGCACGCAGATCCTTAGGTGCCGACACAGCGGATATTCGCCGCGCGTGCTGTGTATGCAGTCAGAGCAATCCCGCTTCATATGGCGTGCGCTCTCATTGGCATGGTCGTCACTCTTTCACCGAGACGGTGACGGGACCGTTGCGCATATCGCCGGTCATCCGGCCGTCGAGCGCGGCGATTTCCTGGCCGGTGAGGTTGCGCCACTTGGCGATCACCCACTCGCCGCGCAGGAGGCCACGCGGCATGCCGGCGCAACCAGAACCGACCGAGTAGCCGTTATCGGCGCACCACTGCTCGGCAGCGTGAAGCGCCGCGAAGTCGCCCTTGTCGGCGAAGGTCATGACGATCTTGCTCATGCTTCGATCCTTTTGAATTCGACGACCCAGACCCACGGATTGACGGTCCAACGGAAACCGCGCTCGGCATTGAGGCCGTCCCACAGCGTCTGGAACGAGTGAATCGGCGCAATGTCGCGGCCTTCCGGAAACCAACCGTCGGCGGAGCCATAGGAACGCCAGCGGCGGCACGCGCGCCCGGCGATGTAATCCTCGCGGTATTCGAGTCCCTCGGCCCGCGCATCGTCGGCGCTGATGTCCTGCAGGCGCTCGACACGCACGCCGGTCACTTCGAGCGTGAGGCGGGCCAGCGCGCGCGGCATGTGTATCGATGGCTTCCACGTGATGGCTTCGGCCGCCGGCACGTTCTCGAATCCGGCCGGCACGCAGGCCGGGTAGTCGGCGCGATAGACGGTCGGTCCCGGGTCGAGCGTCGTCGGTTGCGCCCAGGTCTCGCGCACCCACAGACGGTCGCCAGGCTTGCCGTAGGGCGAACGCAGCTCGCGACCGTGACCATCTTCGAGGCCAGATGCGCAGAACGGGGATACGCGCACGCCGGCGCTCGGCTCGGGATTCACGACGCGGCGCGTCTGCGTCTTGCGGCCGTCGAGCAGCGCACGTACCATCGCGCCAGAAAACAATATCGGGAGTTCACGCATGGTGGCTTTCCATCGAGCAGATTGGTTGTCCGTTGCGCAGACCGCCGCATCGATCATTGCTATCGGTGGCGCATTTGGAGTTGTGTTTCTCCAACATCACCTTGAACGGCGCCGTCAGCAGAAGCGCGAGAACGCGGAGTCCGCTCGGTTGATTGGTATGGCTGCGTCTTTTGCGCGAGACGCATACCTGTCGGTAGGCGAGATGGAAGCAGCCAAAAGCGATCCGCTGAAGACTGAGACGGGAGAGGACCGCGCGCGCTACAGGCTCAGGCTCATGCAAATTCTCGAAACCTTGAACGGGATTCCGATCTCTCAGTTGGCGACGGTTGAATCCGCCCGCCTTCTGATTAGGGTTCGCGACCAATTGAACAAGGCGATCCAGCTTGCATCCCGCGATCCCGCGGCAAATGCACCCCACGACCATATAAGTTGTTCCGAACAGTACGGTCAGCCGTACAGGCCGATCTGGAACGACATTCGCGAGGCTAGCGCGCTTCTTCGCGATGAGCGGGCCAGATTTAGATGAGCTGAGGCGCGTCTGTGGCGCTTGCACCATCGGGCCGCTGAAGAGGATCGGACGTTCTTTCATGGCAACGTCCTCCCAGTGACGTCCTGAACGTACTTGCGCATCAGCGCGATGGCTTCGTGTTCCTTTCCGAAATAGAAGGCGTAGAAGACCTTTTCCAGATCGATCTGCGCTTCTTCCGTGTCTGCGAGAGCCGGTAGATTGCGCTTGCGCAGTTCCTTCATCAGGTCTTCGTCAGACGCGTCTTCGAGCACGTCCGTGTCATCGACCCAAACATTTACGTACGGCATGTCAGTGTCCAAAAAAGAGTGGGCCGGGACTGCACCCACAAAGCGCCGGCCCGGGTGAGCCGCCGTAACGGAGTGAGCTATTCATCGAAGCGCCGGTAGGGCGCGTTGCATTCGTGCTCGTCGGCGTCCTGCCTGTTCTTCGGCGCGCGGTCCATGCCGGCAAACATGAAGCCAAGTGCAACACCTACCAGCAAAGCGGCTAGGACTACTAAACACAAAATCAGCTTTGCATCCATTGATGGGTCTTTGCGCGATCAGGAACAGCGGACTACGCTGCAGCGTTCAATTTCTGCGGCGCGATGGTCCGAGACGGAACACATGAGCAGATAGATAGCGACGACCGCCGCAGCGCCGGCCCAGATCTTGATCATTTCCACACTGCACCCGCCGGGACCGCGACGCAGAGAAACCAGCCGCAGCCGATCGCGATGAACAGCAGGATCGCGAGCAGCGCAGTAACGCCGTGCGTACGTTCGCACGCGGCGAGCAGATCGTTATCGAAAGCAACACGGTTCATGTGGTCCTTGCTCCGTAGTAGGTATGAGCAACAGCTTTCAGCGGGAGCGTCTCGGTATGCCCACATTCGGAGACCTGTACGGGCTATTTAGAGACGCCGCGCCGTCTTGAGACGCTCCCACTCAAAGCTGTTTGCGAGTGCATGGAGCGAAGATTACCGGACGGTAATACGCTGTGTCAATACCGTTTGGTAATTAAATTTCGAGTAAGGGTTTTCTCTGTCTCTCGGGACGCAAAAAAACCCGCCGAAGCGGGTTCTGCTGGTTTGGTTGGATACCGCTAGTTGGGCAGGTATGGAACGTCGGGCGTCCAAGAGTCGCCGTCGACGATCGCGCGAATGAAATGCATTTTCTCGATCTCGTCGTCAGTGAAGGAGATCGGCGGGTGCGCCTTATTTATCGAGATCAGATAGGTGCGGCCGGCGGCCTTATACAAGAACTTCTTGACCATCACTCGGCCGTCTTTCGACCGGAGCATCACATTTTTCCCGGGCTTCACCGGGGTGTTGGGCTCCACGATCACATACTCGCCAGCCTCAATGCGCGGACTCATTGAGTCACCCTCGCACTTCAGGGCGTATGCGTTACGGTCGCGCGACGGGAAATCGACGTAGCCGTTACCGTGTCCAACGGGGTATTCCAAATCCGACCAGTGCCCGTCATCACCGAGCTGAGCCATGCCTACCACCGGGATTAGCTTATTGCCGACGACGTCTCTGGGTCGGAATTCATCGTTGTAGCGGACCGCGACGCCGGGGTCGCCTTTACCTTTGAGAAGCCACACCGAATTGACGCCGTAGGTGTTTTGAATCGCGACAGCATGGAGCATCTCTACGTCCGACCCTTCGCCGGACAGCCAAAGCGATGCGACGTCGACTCCTACCTTTGCCACGCCAGCCAAGGCTTCTGCGGACACGCCCAAGGGGACGAGCGCAGCCTTAAGTCGCTGGTTCGGCGTCAATGAAGACGCATCTATCGTACCTGATTTGTCAGCAGGCGAAGGCTCGATGACAGGCTGATTTGGATCGTTTTTCGGCGGATCGATCTCGTGCGCATAGAACGGGCTACCCACATCCGCATCTAGTGAATTCGGGAGCAATCCCGCTTGTTGTTCGATTTTGCGGGCTTTGATCGCGCCGAACGACTTCTTCGGCGGAATACTTGACAGGGCGGAAACCTCGCCTTGGTTGCCATCGATGAGGGCGATGAAATCGGCTTGTCGCTCGAACCGCGTACGGATGAGTTCGCCCAAGCGCGCAGCGCGGCGCGCTGCAGCTTGCTTGCGCAGTTCGTCTGTTTCCGTCATGCAGCAATTTTCCATGTCAATTACCAAAAGGTAAATCACCAAAAGGTATTGACTTGCAATTACCGTCCGGTAATATTATGGTTATGGACAAGCTACGCACCTTCCTTAACTCGATGACTCCCGACCAGCAGGAGGAGTTTGCGCGTCGGTGTGGCACGACGATCGGTTATCTGCGGAAAGCCATCAGTGCAGCTCAGCAACTCGGTGAATCGCTGTGCATAAACATCGATTGCGAGAGCAACGGTGCCGTTCGCTGCGAGGATCTTCGACCGGACGTCAACTGGGCGTATCTGCGCAATACATTCACCAGGGAGGCTGCTTGATATGAGGCACCTCATTTCATGGTTTCGACGCAAGTTGCTGGTGCGCATCACGGTTGCCGACGGTGTCCTGATTCGCGCCGGCGATACTGTTCTTGTCTGCGTTGACGGGTTTCTTGCAAAGGAGCAGATCGCCAGCTTGCGGGCTGCATTCGAGAAGAACCACCCTGGCGTGAAGGTTGTTCTCCTTGCTGCCCTCGGCCGCGTCGTTGTTCTTGGCAGTGATCTGGTTGGTGACGAGCGTCGCTCCAACGGCGCAGCATGCGGAGAACGTCCCTGTGACGAACCAGTGGTTCGAGTTCCAGATGTTCTTGCACCTGTGCCGCAGCCATCCGAGAAGTGACCTCTGGAGATACCAATCGCCACAATCGCTGATCGTGACGATTCGGTCCTCCCAAATCAGGTATTTGAGTTTTTCTGCAAGCTTCATGGGGTCTCTGTTCTATGGGTGATTCGCGGTGTGGGAGCCCGATTCTGCCACGGACTGGAGACCCGGCCCTTTTCTGATTTAAGGAACGTACATGCACCTTCCGCACCATCAAGAAATGCTCCGCAATGCAGCCAAGTACGGCGGCGTCGACGCTGTGACTGAGCTGATCCGCAAGGAGAACCCCTCGGCGCTTCACGTCGAAGAAGGCGACAACGAAACGCTGTCGTCCCGCGTGTTCTTCCACCAGCCGATGCGCAATGAACCGGCCAAGGGCACCATCCGCTTCTACGACCCCGTCAAAGCGGCGGCCTGACATGGCGCTCAGTGCATCCGAGCAGAAGCAGATCCGGGAGGCGCTGTGTGCGATTGCCGTGCGTGGTGCCCGCTATCCGGAAGAGCTTGAAACTGTGCGTCAGAACCTGACGAAGCAGTTTGAGGCGCTAAAAGAGGCTGCAGGGCAGCCAGCAGCAGCAAAGACGCAATCGGTGCACCCAGCTCGGGACGCGCGAGCGATCTAGCGGTCAGCTTCTTACCCATTGAATCCTCTCGTTTTCTTGATTATTGCCTGGACTTTAGTAGTCCTCAGTGCGGGAAAACACGTTTGATTGGAGAAACAGTGAACATTCTCGATACGGCGCACGCAGTCGTGCATAGCTATCCCGGCGGATGCGAATCGCTCGCCCCGCGGATCGGCATGTCGGCGCAAGTCCTTCGCAACAAGGCCAACCCGAACACCGATACGCACCATCTGACGCTAAAGAACGCGGTCGACCTGACGGAGATGGCCGATGACGACCGGATCCTTGAAGCGTGGGCGCGCGCACGCGGTTATGCGCTGGTCAAGGTGCCCGATGTCGGCAACTGCAACGACGCCGCGATCGTCGAGCTGATGGGCGAGGCTTGGGCGACACATGGCGAGGTCGGCCAGGAGATCTGCAAGACGCTCGATGACGGCCGTGTCGAGCTGCGCGAGGTCGATCAGGTCGAGCAGCGCATCTTCAAGCACGCGCAGGTGCTGTTCAACATTTCCGCGCGTCTGCGCGGCATGGCGGAGTGATCCATATGCGAGCTACGCGTACCCAGCTGGCAGGCTACGACTCGATGACGGGCGCGAAGCGCTGCACACAGAAGCAAATGATTCTGAACCTGTTCTACAGCCCGCACATGACGCTCACGCGCCAGGAGATCGCCGACCGCACGAATCTTCGCTTGTCGAGCGTCTGCGGCCGCGTGCGCGAGCTCATCGACGGCGAGGCGCTGAAGGTACGCGGCACGCAGAAATGCGCTGCGACGGGCGTTCACAACGAAACGCTGGGCCTGCCTGCCGAGGTGGCTGCGTGAGCATCAAGATCCAAACGATGGTTTGGGACCGCTACCCCGGGGAAGACCACGAGCTGCTCCTGGCGCTAAAGCTTGCCGACTTCTGCGATGACAACGGCGAACACATTTTCCCGAGCATCGACACGATGGCGGAGAAGACACGCCGGTCGCCGCGCGCCGTTCAATACCAGATCCAGAGCATGGTGAAGCGTGGCTGGCTGCTGTTGGTCGCGAACGCTAGTGGTGGGCGTGGCCGCGCGTGCGAATACCGAATCAATCCGGACTGGATAAACGGTGCAGAGATTGCACCCATTTCCGCTGGCCCAAAGGGTGCAAAGAATGCACCCAATAAAAAGGGTGCAACGGGCAACAAAAAGGGTGCAACGGGCGACGTAAAGGGTGCAATGGACAGCGTGAAAGGGTGCAATGGGTTGCACCCGAATCACCAAGAACCTTCAGAACCATCAGAGAACCACCAACCCGCGCGGCGTGCGCCGCGAGTTGCGTTGCATGCCGAACTTCTGAACATCGAACTGCCCGACACCATCCCGTTCGCCGTATGGGACATGTGGTGTGAACACCGCGAAGCGAAGACAAAGGACGCGCCGTGGACGCGCCCGGCTGCCCGCGTGTCGATCAAGAAGCTGGAGATGCTGGCTGCTGCAGGCCAGAGCCCGCAGGCGTGCGTCGAAGAGGCGGTGCTGCGCGGCTGGACGGGACTGTTCCCGGTGAAGGCTGAAACGGTTCAGGCGGCAAACGGCACGGCGATCGCTGCGGACTGGTGGAAATCGGAGAGCGGCTATCTGGCGCGCGGCGCGCAGCTCGGCGTCGATCGCTCGAAGTTCCAGTATTTCGAGCAGTACAAGGCGAAGGTCTGCAAGCTGGCCGGCCCGGGCGAATGGATGGAAGAGCTTCTGCGCACGGTGAGCCGCGAGAGCGAAGAGCGCTACGAGGCCCTGTACGCGTACTTCAACGACATCCCGCGCGACAAGAGCGGCAACACGGAGGCGGCATGAGCGGAATGTTCGGGGAGCACCGCATTGCTCCGGCGCACAAGAGCGTCGAGTGGTATACGCCGGAATGGATCTTCGATGAGCTCGGCATCCGATTTGACATGGACCCTGCGAGCCCGCACGACTTCGAAACATCCGTTCCCGCCAATACAAAGTTCACCGTGTTCGAAAACGGCCTGATGCAGCCGTGGAGTGGCCGCGTATGGCTGAATCCGCCATATGGCCCGGATACGCCGGCGTGGATGCGCCGCTTCATTGGCCACGCAAACGGGATCGCGCTCGTCTTCTCGCGAACCGATGCGCTGTGGTGCCAGGAGGCTTTGTCGACCGCCGATGCCACGCTGTTTCTGGCTGGCCGCATCGGCTTCATTCCCGGAAATGAAAACCGCCATAAGAAGGCGCGCGCGGGAGCCGGCTCTGTGATGTTCGCCTTCGGCGATGACTGCGTCGAGGCGCTTCGTCGTCTTGCGTGTCGCGGCGTTTATCTATGCCGCCGTGATCTCGGGGAGGCCGCATGACGAAGCGCGCGGCATGGCCGATGGTGGTTCCGGCCGGGACGACGACGGTGGGTACGGCGCGCGTGCGCGACGACAGCCGCCCGACGATGACGACCGCCCAGCGCCGCATCTACGAGAAGACGGGCGTGCCGCCGCAATCCAGTGCGCTCGACGATTTTTACGCCGACGATCCGTTCGCCGCGCAAGCGCCGTCGCTGTGCATGGCAAAGGCGAAGAAGCCGCCGAAGTACCGCAACACGAAGTGCGAGCACAACGGCATCAAGTTCGATAGCGAGAAAGAGCGCTCGCGCTGGTTTCACCTAATCCAGTTGCAGGCGGCCGGGCAGATCAGCGATCTCGAACTGCAGGTGCCGTTCATCCTGACCGAGCGGAAGAAACGCGACGACGGCAAATGGGAGCGCGCGTCGAAGTATGTCGCCGATTTCGTCTACATCGACACCGCAACGGGCAAGCGAGTTGTCGAGGATGTGAAGTCCGAAGCCACCCGCAAGAACCGGACGTACATCCAAAAGCGTAAGCAAATGCTCGACAAGCACGACATCACGATCAAGGAAATCTGATGGGGAACAAATGGACTCCCGAGCAGGACGCGATCCTTGCTGAAATGTACAAGCGTGGAAACGTGTCGCGTCAACTGCATTTGCTGCCAGGGCGCACTCACCGCGCATGCATCCAGCGCGCCATCCGCATCGGCGTAAGTCTGCCGGCGCCATCGACGTTCACGGAAGTTGAAGACAGGATCATCCGGCGCGCGTACCGAAAGGGAACGCCGATCAAGGAGATTCTCGCAAAACTGCCCGGGCGCTCTCAGCGTGCTATTCACGGCCGCGCACTCCGTATGGGGCTGAACGGCAAATTCAAGGGTACGACGGGATCGACGTATTCATGGATCGAGCAGGCCGCGCGCAACGTGCTCGACGACAGCCTGCCGCTGACGGCGCGCGAAATCGCGATGCTGATCGGCGCGTCCAAAGCCGGTGTCGTTCACATGCTGGGGCGCGTACATGGAAAGGGCTTCTTTATCGCTGGCTGGGAGCACTGCGGCCATACGTTCGCCGCGAAATGGCTTGTCGGCAAAGAGCAGGACGCCCCGAAGCCTGTAGCCAAGAGCAACGCAGAAAATTGCCGGCGTCGACGTGATCGCGCTCGACTGCGCAATAGCCCGTTCAAAACCGCAATTCTCCAGGTGACCGCTTGAAGCTCTATATCGCAGGCCCAATGACGGGCTATGCCGACCTGAACTTTCCGGCATTCCACGCCGAGGCCGCGCGCCTGCGCGCCCTTGGCTTTCAGATCGTGAACCCGGCTGAGATCAATGCTAACCCGAGTGCGGGCTGGCTCGAATGCATGCGTGCTGACATCAAGCAGCTCGTCGACTGCGATGGCGTGGCGCTGCTCGATGGCTGGGCGAAATCGCGGGGCGCATCCATCGAGCAATACCTCGCGCGAGGGCTCGGTTTGCGCGTGTACACCGCGAGCAACATCGTCGGACTCGTCGGTGACATGCCGGTGCTCAATACCGATGTGCTCGTGCCCGCGGAAGCGGAGGCCGCTTGAAGCGTTCGGCACCTCTCCAGCGCCGCACGTCGCTCGCCCGCTCGCCGTTCAAGCGCAAAGAGCCGAAGCCGTTCGCGCTGGCCGATCGCAAGAAGCGCGAATGGCAGACGTCGATGAAGCGGCGCATCAAGAAGCCGACAGTCGAGGAAGGCTCGAAGTATCTCGCGGCATGCCGGGGCGAGCCGTGCTATTTGCGCATCGTTGGTGTGTGCAGGCTATGGGCTGTCGATGCGACCGTAGTTCCGTGCCATTCGAATCAGGCGAAGCACGGAAAGGGAATGGGCAAGAAAGCCGAGCATCGTTTCACTGTGCCGGGTTGCGCGCGATGCCATGCGTGGATAGATCAGGGGGCAGCGTCGCGTGCGGAAAAATTCGACGCGTGGGATCTAGCTTTCGAATGGTGGGAGCCGATTCGCGCCGAAAAAATGGCGATTCAAATGAAGGAGGCCGCTTGAGGCTCGTAGTGAGAATGCCGCTGCCGACCGTCAAGAAGGGGCGGCGATGGATCGAGAACTATCACACCTTCGAGTGTCTGGTCGTGCGCGTGCGTGGCCCGCAGCACACGATGCACGGCGGCAAGGCTTCAGGCGCGTGGATTCACGCCGATGTGTATCTGCCAGAGAAGTACAGCGTCGACGCGACTGCGACGCGCTTCAACCCGGACGGCACGTACACGGTTGAGGTTGTCGTGGCGCACAACTGGAAGTCATTGCAGCCGTTCCTCGCGAGCGGCGATCTTGAATGGGACGTGAGGGATAGGCCATGAGCGCATTCGCATACGTCAACGTCGAAGACGTGCCGCTCCAGCTACGCGAGACATCGGTCCAGCGCCTCGACGATAACGCCAGCATCACGTTGATCTATTTCGATGGCTGCCCGCTGGTCGGTCAGTGCGAGGTAGGCAAGCAGCGGCAAATTGAGTATCCATTTCCACGCGTGCCCGAGCTGCGCAATTCGCTCGTCGAATGGTTACTCCATTGGGGCATCAACTTCTATGTCATGGCGGACTGATCGGCCGAACGGATAACAAAAAGGCAAATATGGAAATCAAGCACGAAGGCATCTTCAAGAGCGCGCAGGAAGCGATCGTCTTCGCGTGCAACTACTCGAGCCAGCAGTACGCAATGTCGGCGATGGGGAAGATCCTGCAGCGTGGTGCGCAGGGCAGCGGTCGCGGCCTGGTCGGGCTGGACGGCGCCGGGCAGGCGGGCATGGTGTTCGCAGAGCTGCAACGCATCGATTACTGGCAGATCGCCGTGCTCGTGACCGGCCGTCTATCGCGGCGCGAACGGTGCGACTGCCGTCGCTCGTGCTGCCGTGGCTGGCGAGCGAATCCGGTGTTCGAAGAGGCGGTGAGCCAACTAGCTGATCACATTGCGCGCGTACATCCTGTCGTGCTGCCTGTGAGGGCGTTCCGAGTGGCCGTCATTAAGAAGTACTTCGGCGAAAAGGACATCGAAAGCCCGATCGACATCGCGAAGGATGAGGGCATCGGCAGCAAGCGAACTGCTGAGCGCTATGTCAAGTTGATCCGTGATTTCATCAAGGATCTTGAGAAAGACGGACTGACTGCATTTGCCGAACGACTCGACAACATCGGCATGCTCGTCTCACGAAATGCTTGACTGGCGGAAAACACCGCCATATCATCCGTTTTCAGATACCGTACCGATCGTGCGCACAAAGCCCGCTAAGCGAAAGCTAGGCGGGCTTTTTGCATTTCAGGCGCCACCTTGGCCCGCCTCTGTTATGCAGTAACGAGAGAGTTGACCCGAATTTTCAATGCAAATATAAATCTCGATAATTTTCGAGACCGGGTTGATCGTGACGATTGCCGAGCGCAAGCCGTCGGACGACGACCGCTTGCTGATCTAGCGCGTGGACGTCATGCATCGCGTCATGCTTCGCATCTGCTGCGCTGAATTCTGAGCCAACTGCTGCTGTACGAAGCATGGCCACGCGAGAATAATGCGCACAACGTCGCTTCGGGCATGCATGGCTTATAGATCCGGGCTTTATGGAATCGGCCTTGATCTATTTTTCGACACATGGTGTCGAAACGACCTCCGTAGCAAAGCGCTTCTAATCGTGTCAAATGCTTGACGCACGAGAAGGAAAAATGAAAGAAGAAGCGCTTAATAGGTTACTGAAAGAACAAAAACTGCTTGCGGCCAGTACCGATGGAGAATGGAAGTGCATCCTCGAATGGGTGCGCGTAGTTCGCATAAAGGTAGGCGCGCAGGTCGCGTTTGCCAGCGATGAAAACTCCGCGTTGCACATGTTGCTCGAGGGAGAACTACGTGCTTTCATCGCGTCAGTCGACGGCCGCGAAACTCCAATTTGCACACTTGGCCGTGGACAAGCCATCGGTATGGCGCCAATCATCCAGCAGGCTCCGCTGCCATTTAGTGTTACTGCGACAGCACCGAGCACGGTCGCGAGTTTGAGTCGCACACATGTCCGCCTTCTCCTACGATCTCCATCGTTCATGCATTCTGTTAGCGAACAGCTCGCGGCTGAATATATGGCATTGGCACAGCGTGTAGAGAAATCAAGTGCACCACGCGCCAACGCTCGCGTCGCCGCAGTTATCGCTTCCAGACTGAGCGAACAGGTGGCAGGCGAATGGCCAGCAGTTGAGATTCCGGATCAGGCGACGATGGCAGCATTGGCTCAAGTGAGCCGCGAGACCGTATCACGGGTGCTCAAGGCACTCGAAACCGATGCGATCATCATTCGGATGGGGCGGCGCTTACGCATTCGCGATGTCGCGAGGCTACAAAGGATTGCCGCCGGATTGCGGCCTGATTGACAAACACGCGAGTCGCGATAGTTCCTGCTTGAGACGGTTGTGCGCCCGAAGCCCGCTAAGCGAAAGCCGAGCGGGCTTTTTGCTATCCGCTGTAGAAGTGACGTTGTGGCTTCTGCGGACTATCGGGCTCTTCCATCGGCCGGCTTGGTCTTATGGTAGGTGAGAACGCTTCCGCATTTCGGGCACTGTGCCTTCGTCGATCTAGTACCGAATTCTCGCCTGTTGGCGAAGGTCAGCGGACGCATGAACCTATTGCCGCATATGGCGCACTCAGCGAGCACGCGTTCCTTTACTGCCATCGTGCATCCCCCATCGTTGCGGACTCGCATTATGGATTGCTTCTCGGAAACGCGCCGTGCCGCTGGCAGAGCGTGGAATACACGATGAGCAGGCTCACGACGCTGAAGCCGAGACTGCAGACGCTCACCGCGAGCCGCGTGAAGACGCTCGAGGTGAAGGCCGGTACGACCGAGCGCGTCCGTGGCAGCACGTGGATGAAGACGCGCCAGCGTGTCGCGCTGGCTCATGGTCATCGGTGCGCTGGCTGCGGTCGGCTCTGGATGGCGAGCCGCGACCAGATCGACCACGTCATACCGCTCGAGCGGGGCGGCAGCAATGATGACGCGAACCTGCAACCGCTGTGCGACGCGTGCCACAAGGCGAAGACAGCGGCAGAGGCCGGCGCACGTGCCGGGCGGTGAAGCGGCCCGTCGTGAGAGCGCCTGACGGCTCCAAAAGCAGATGTCGAGGCGACCCACCCCAGGGGCGGGTCGAAAGTCTGGGCGGCCGAGGCGGCCGAAACCGATCGGTATCCCACGCACAGATTATTTCCCCATGGGAGATCGTGTTAATGGCTTTAACAGTGAAGAAGCAGCGGTTCGCTGACGCTGTTATCGCCGGGAAGTCCAATAAGGACGCGGCAATCGAGGCGGGATACAGCGCGGCGACAGCGTCGGCGGCAGGCTCGCGGCTTGTTAAAGACAAGGACGTCGTCGCCTACCTCGCGCGGTGCCGCAAGAAGCCGCCCGCGAAGAAATCGCGCGCGGCGGCGAAGCCGGAGATGCCCGGAAAAGACGCGGTGACGAAGGCGGCCGTCTCGGCCGGATTTGATCTCAACGCGATTCTGTCGTTTGACGACCCGAAGGCCTTCCTTCTGGCCGCGATGAACGATCCGATGACCGAGCCGAAGCTGCGGATCGACGCGGCGAAGACGCTTATGCCTTTCGTCCACCAGAAGCTCGGCGAAGGCGGGAAGAAGGACGCGCAAGCAGACGCGGCGAAGAAGGCTGCGAACAAATTCGCGGTGACCGCACCGCCGAAGCTGGTGGTCAACAACAGGAAGTGATCGCATGGAATGGAAGACGAGCTGCGTCGACTGGGCCGAACGGCTCAAGCGCGGCGAGTCCATCATTCCGCCGCCGATCTTTCCCGAGATGGCCGAGCAGGCGCTCGCCGTCTTCAAGCAGCTCAAGATCGTCGACGCACCGGGCAGCCCGACCTTCGGTGAGTCGTGCGCGGAATGGGTGTTCGACCTGGTCGCCTCGATTTTTGGCGCATATGACGCGGAATCGGGTCGGAGGCTGATCACCGAGTGGTTTATCTGCCTGCCGAAGAAGAACTCGAAATCGACAATTGCAGCGGGGATCATGATGACTGCGGTCATCATGAACTGGCGCCAGTCGGCAGAGTTCGCCATTCTGGCGCCGACAATTGAAGTGGCGCAGAACAGCTTCAGCCCCAGTCGGGACATGGTGAAGCACGATGAGGATCTGGACGACCTGCTGCAGGTCCAGACCCACATCAAGACGATCACGCATCGCGGCACCAGCGCGACGCTGAAGGTCGTCGCGGCAGACTCAAACACGGTCGGCGGTAAGAAGAGCGTCGGCACCCTCGTAGACGAGCTTTGGCTCTTCGGTAAACAGCCGAACGCCGAGAACATGCTGCGCGAGGCGATCGGCGGCTTGGCGTCGCGCCCCGAAGGCTTCGTCATCTATCTGACGACGCAGTCCGACGATCCGCCGGCGGGCGTATTCCGGCAGAAGCTTCAATACGCGCGTGCCGTGCGCGACGGGAAAATCGAAGACAAGCGATTTGTTCCCGTGATCTTCGAGCACCCGCCGGAGATGGTGGCCAGCAAGCAGCACCTGCTCGTCGAAAACCTCGGAATGGTCAACCCGAATCTCGGCTTCTCGGTCGATCAGGAGTTCCTCGAGCGGGAGTTCAAGAAGGCGCAGACCGAGGGCGAAGAGTCGTTTCGCGGCTTCCTCGCCAAGCACGCAAATGTGGAGATCGGCCTCGCGCTGCGCTCTGACCGGTGGGCTGGTGCGGACTTCTGGGAGCAGCAGGCAGGCACCGCGCTGTCGCTCACCGAGCTGATTGAGCGCTCGGAGATCATCGACGTCGGCATCGACGGCGGCGGTCTGGACGACCTGCTCGGGCTTGCCGTGCTGGGTCGCGAGAAGGTGACCGGCAAGTGGCTGTTGTGGACGCACGCATGGGCGCATCCCTCCGTGCTCGAGCGCCGCAAGGCCGAGGCCGCGCGCTTCAACGACTTCGCGAAAGACGGACACCTGACGCTCGTCGAGAACATCGGCGACGACGTGCACGAGCTGGCCGGCTACGTCGCGGAGGTCGAGGCCTCGGGCATGCTGGACAAGGTCGGCATCGACCCGGGCGGAATCGGTGGCGTGCTCGACGCGCTCGTCGAGATGGAAGTGCCCGAGGAAAAGATTCTCGGCATCTCGCAGGGCTGGAAGCTGGGCGGCGCCATAAAGACGACCGAGCGCAAGCTCGCGGAGGGCGCGCTGACCCACGGCGGCCAGCCAATGATGGCGTGGTGCGTTGGCAACGCGAAGGTCGAGCCGCGCGGCAACGCCATCCTGATCACGAAGCAGGCAAGCGGGACGGCAAAGATCGACCCGCTGATGGCGACATTCAACGCCGTCAACCTGATGAGTCTTAACCCGCAGGCAGCACCAACACCCGGGATCGTTATCTTATGAGCGAACAAGCATTCAAGAACGCACAGGCGCTGGCCCGCGTGCCGGGATCTGTCGTGCTGAATGCCTGGCGTGCACAGCATGGGCCGGAAACGACGGGGCGCATCAACAACCTGAACGAGACGCGGCAAAGCCTCACGGTTCAGGAACTGGCGAACATCATCGGCGGCGGCGCAGTGAGCAACGCCGGGCCTGTCGTCAATGAGACGACCGCGATGAAGGTCTCCGCGGTATACGCGTGCGTTGCACTGATCGCAGGCGCGATCTCGACGCTGCCGATGCCCGTCTACGAGCGCACGCCGACCGGCCGCTCGCGCATCGAGCACCCGTACTGGTGGCTGCTGAACGAGCAGCCCGAGCCGGACGTATCGGCGGCCGTGTTCTGGGAGTACATGGTTGCCTCGCGGCTTTTCTATGGCGACTGTTTCGCCGAGATCGTGCGGCCATCGTTCCGCAGCAGCTCGGTGTCGTCGATCAAGGCGCACCATCCGTTGCGTGTGCAGCCTTTCCGCGACAGCGAAGGCAGTCTCTGGTATCGCGTGCAGCCGCTGGTCGGTGCCGAGTACGTGCTGCACCCGGCTGACATCATCCATGTCCCGAGCCTCGGCTATGACGGCATCCGCAGCCCGAGCCCTATCACCTACGCAGCGCGGCAGGCCGTCGGCACGTCGATCGCGGCGGCAGAGTACAGTGCGCGGTTCTTCTCGAATGGCGCACGGCCCGACTTCGCACTGACGACGCCCGGCAACATGTCGGAAGAGCAGGCGCGGCTGCTGCGCGCCACGTGGGGCGAACGGCACGGCGGCGTCTCCAACTCGCATCTGCCGGCCGTGCTGACGGGCGGCCTGCAGATCAAGGAGCTGACCCTGTCGCCCGTCGATGCGCAGATTCTCGAAACGGCCAAATGGGACCTTGAGGAAATCTGCCGGATTCTGGGCGTGCCGCCGTTCATGGTCGGCTCGACCGAAAAAACCACGTCGTGGGGCAGCGGCGTCGAGAACATGAGCCGCGGCTTTGTGAAGTTCACGCTGCTGCGCGACCTGGTCAAGTTCAATCAGGAGTTCAATCGCAAGCTCTGGCCGGTACGCCAACGGCTGTTCGTCGAGTTCGACGTCTCGGGTATGGAGCGCGGCGACCTTAAGAGCGAAAACGAGGCGTTCCGCATTGCACAGGGCGGATCTGGCATTCCGGGCTGGATGACGGCGAACGAGATTCGGCACGTCAAACTTCTGCCCCCTGTCGAAGGTGGTGACGTTCTTTATAACGGTGTCGCGCAAGCAGCGGGCACCGCAGGCGCGACGCAGAGCGGTGACACGGCACCGAAGCCGGCAGGGCAACCAGACGAAGGAGCATCATGAGCAAACTGATCAAGCTGCTGGCGAGCAATCGCAAGCCGACGCGACCGCGCGCGCTCGAAACCAGCGGCGAAGAGACCACGATCTACCTCTATGACGCGATCGTGGCGGATGACGACACGGCGGACTGGTGGGGTGGCGTCTCGGCGCAATCGCTCGTGCCGCAGATCCGCGGCATCAAGGGCGGCACCGTCAATCTGCGCATCAATTCGCCTGGCGGTGATGTGTTCGCGGCGCAGGCGATCGTCGCGGCGATCCGCGACACGGGCGCGAAGGTCGTGGCGTACATCGACGGCGTTGCTGCCAGCGCTGCCACCGTGATCGCGTCGGCGGCCGACGAGGTCGTCATGTCCGATGGAGCCATGTACATGATCCACTGCGCGTGGACCGTGGCAATCGGCAACTCCGAAGACCTGACCGCGACGGCCGCACTGCTTGACAAGACGGACGGCGTGATCGCCGGCCAGTATGCGAAGCGCAGCGGCAAGAGCGCCGACGAAATGAAGGCATACATGAGCGCCGAGACGTGGTTCACGGCGCAGGAAGCCGTCGATGTGGGCCTCGCCGATCGCATCACGGAGAACGCACCGAAGGCGCAGGCGTCGTGGGATCTGAGCGCCTACGCCAACGCGCCGAAGCCGAAGGCCCCGGTCGAGCCCGCACCCGAGCCGATCGACGCCATCACCAACGAACACCGCGAGCGTCAGCAACAGCGCATGCGCTTGCTGAACCGCATCAGTCATCAGTGACGCGCCTCGCGCAACTGAGAACAGCCGCCTGATGGCGGTTTTTTTTCGTCCCTACGACCTGCGCGAGCGGTCAAATCCATCTGGAGAGTGCATATGAGCAAACTCGCTCAACTGCGTGAACTGCGTAACTCGAAGGCGAAGGAAGCCAACGACATCAACAACAAGTATCCGGCGGACCAGCGCATGCCGTCGGCGGAGGCCGATCGCATGGACGCGATCCTCGCCGAGATCGAAGCTATCGACGGCGACATCGCGCGCGAGAATCGCCGTGCGCAGCTCGCCGCAGACGATACGACCGCGCAGCACGCCGCAGCGCTCAATGCTGCGACGCGCACGCCGGGCGCGCATGGCGACGAATCGCGCGCGCTGCGTGCGTTCATGGCTGGCGGCATCTCGAACATGGGTGATGAAGACCGCGCGCGCATGCTCGCGCGTCAGACGCCGGACATCCGCAACGCGATGTCGACGACGACGACCACGGAAGGCGGTTTCACGGTGGCCACCGAATATCAGCGCTCGCTGGAAATCGCAATGAAGGCGTTCGGCGGTATGCGTCAGGTCGCCCATGCGATCCGCACGGGCACCGGCGCAGCGATGAACCTCCCGGCGACCGATCCGACCGCTGAAGAAGGCGAAATCGTCGGCCAGAATGCGCCCGTAACCGGCCAGGACACGTCGTTCAGCAACCTTGCGATAAACGTGTTCAAGTACTCGTCGAAGAAGATCGCGTTGCCGTTCGAGCTGGTGCAAGACTCGTTCATCGACATCGAGGCATACATCCAGTCGCTTCTGGCAATGCGCCTCGCTCGCGTCCAGAACAAGCACTTCACGATCGGCGACGGCACGACGCAGCCGAACGGCATCGTCACGGCGGCCGGCTCGGGCAAGGTCGGCACGACGGGGCAGACGCTGACCGTGATCTATGACGACCTGGTCGATCTCGAGCACTCGGTCGATCCGGCCTACCGCAGCCAGCCGGGCGTCGGCTACATGATGCATGACTCATCGCTGAAGGTGATCCGCAAGATCAAGGACAGCCAGGGCCGCCCAATCTTCGTGCCGGGTTACGAGGCCGACGCGATGATCAACGGCGGTGCGCCGGATCGCCTGATGGGTCGTCCGATCACCATCAACCAGCACATGCCGGTGATGGCGGCGAACGCAAAGTCGATCCTGTTCGGCCAGCTCTCGAAGTACACCATCCGCGACGTGATGGACCTGACGCTGTTCCGTATGACCGATTCGGCGTTCACGCTGAACGGCCAGGTCGGCTTCGTCGGCTTCCTGCGTACGGGCGGCAACCTGATCGACGCCGGCGGCGCCGTCAAGTACTACGCCAACTCGGCCACGTAAGCGGCTCTACACACACCGCGCGGCGGGCTTCGGCCCGCCGTTCATGTTTCCCATAGGAGCCGAACATGGCAAAGACTCAAACCGCGAAGGCGCGCGTGCTCACGGACAATCACGGACTCGCGCTCAAGTGCGGCCAGCTCGTCGAAGGTCCGGAGAAAACCATCAAGGCGCTGGCTGCCGCTGGTGCTGTCGACGATCATCCGGACGCTGTCGCGTACGCAGCCGAGCAGGGCGCTGAAGTCGTCGCGCTCGTCGATCCGGAGGCTGCGGCAGAGCTGGCCGCTGCGGTGACGGCGACCGAACCCGCTGCGGAGTAACGCATGGGCCTCCGATTGACGCAGGGGCCGGTCGAGGAACCAGTGTCGCTCGCGGAGGCGAAGCTGCACCTGAATCTCGATCTCGCCGACACTACGTGGGATCTGAAGATCCAGAGCCTCATCACCGCCGCGCGCGTGCATGCCGAAAACGTGTGCCGCCGCGTGTTCGTGACGCAGAAATACGACCTGTATCTCGATGCGTTCCCGTTCTACACGTATTACGGCGTCATTCCGGGTTACGTGCCCGTCGATCAGTTGCCGGCTGCGTGGATGACGATGCGTAACTACTCGGTGCGGTTCCGGGGTAGCAAGATCGACATCCCGTTCCCGCGGCTGCAATCCGTCGACGCGGTGACGTACATCGACGAGAGCGGCAACACGCAGACGCTCGACCCGTCGCTCTACGTGGTGGACAACATCAGCGAGCCGGGCGTGCTGACGCCGAAGGTGAACACGTACTGGCCCGACACGCTGAACCAGACGAACGCCGTCAAGATCAGCTTTACGGCCGGCTATGGCGACGCTGCCGCTGTTCCCGATGGCATCAAGACATGGATTCTGCTGCGCGTCGGCGCGCTCTTCGAGAACCGTGAAGAGATGCTGGTCGCGTATCGCGTGACGGTGCAGGCGCTGCCCTACGTCGACACGCTGCTCGATCCGTACCGAATCATGGGGTATGCCTGATGCGTATCGGAGACTTCAACAGGCGCGCCACGGTGCAGATGCAGCAGGCCGGCGTCGACGAAGTGGGGCAGCCGTCCACACAGTGGGTCGATCTGGCGACCAGTCTGCCGTGCAATGTGCTCGTGAATTCGGGTCGCGCGCAGATCGCCGCCGGCGCGGATGTCAGCCGCATTCAGGCGAGCATCCGCATTCGCTGGCGCACCGACATCACGGCGGGCATGCGCGTCGTCTACGTCGGCATGATCTTCAGTATCAAGGCCGTGCTGCCCGATTTCGCGGGGCGGCGCTATGTCGATCTCGTTTGTGAGGTGGCCCAGTGAGTCTGACGATCAATGCGAATCTCGCTGGCATTGAGAGCCTTCTTGACGAGCTCGCCGACAGCGCGGAGGAAGCTGCGCGGCCGGCGGCGCAAGCCGCAGCGCAGGTGCTGTATGACGCGGTCAAGCGCAACGTCGCGAGCATCGGCCGCGTAACGGGCAACCTGGACAGCGCGATCTATCAGGTGTTCAGCCGCGACGAATCGGAACCGGGCAAGGCGACCTATCACGTGAGCTGGAACCACAAGAAGGCACCGCACGGCTGGCTTGTCGAGAATGGGCACCTGCAGAAGTACAAGGTCTATCTCGGCCGCGATGGCAAGTGGTACACCGACAAGAAGGCGCCACTGCCATCACCGCGGCATGTCGGCGCGCGTCCTTTCGTGCGACCGGCGCAGGCGCAGTTCCCGGCGGCAATGGATGCCGCCGTCGCCGAGCTGCTCAAGCGCATCGGTGGAGGCTCTTAATGACGGTTGAAGCAAGCATCTTCGCGCTGCTGTCGCCGCTCGTTGGCGGTCGCGTTTTTCCCGATGTTGCGCCGTTCGACACGCCACGGCCGTACGCGACGTATCAGCAGATCGGTGGCCTTGTGATCAGGCCGCTCGCCAAGGAAGTGCCGAACAAGCAGAACGGCTTTTTCCAGGTTGCCGTGTGGTCCGATCGGCGCAGCGCAGCTGACGCGCTCGCGCTGCAGATCGAGGCCGCGTTTATTACGGCAACGGCGTTCGACGCGAAGCCGATGGCCGGGCCCGTCTCGACCAATGACGCTGACCTGAGCAGGTACGGCAAGCAGCAAGACTTTTCTATCTGGTCCGATCGATAGGACCAAAGCAAAACGACCCGCCCGCGCGTGGGTATTTTTCCGCCCTTCGGGGCATGACCTACACCCGCCTCGAGCGGGTTTTTTCTTTTGAAGGAGCCCTAACGTGGCCTACGCATTCCCCGAAGGCAGCAAGTTCTTCTTTTCCGAAACGTTCGCCGCGGCGAAGAACGTCACCGCTGTGAGCAACGCAAATCCGGCCGTCGCGACATCGGTCGCGCACGGCTTCGCCGACGGCGCCGAACTCCTGTTCGAATCGGGCTGGGAAGACGCCAGTGACAGCGTCTTCAAGATCGACCAGCTGTCGGTCGACACGTTCAGCCTGCTCGGCCTGAACACGAACGACACCAACTGGTACAACCCGGGCGGCGGCACCGGCACGGTCCAGCTCGTGAGCAACTGGATCGAGATCCCGCAGGTGCTGACGATCGCGACGCAGGGCGGTGATCCGAAATTCACCACGATCAGCCCGCTCGCTCGCCGCAACGCGATCAACGTGCCGACGGGCTTCAACCCGACGTCGATCACGCTGACGCTCGGCCATGACGCATCGAACACGAACTATCAGGAGATGCTGGACATCAGCCGCTCGCTGCGCAAGGTCGCGTTCAAGATGGTCCTGTCGGGTGGCGTCTCGTCCTACGGCTACGGCTACATGAGCGTGTCGGAAATGCCGTCGCTGAACGTCAACCAGGCCAACCAGGTGACGGCGTCGCTGTCGCTGCTCGGCCGTTCGATCAGCTACGCATCGTAAGTGTCTCCTTGGGGCCGATGACGGTCCTTTCCTCGCCGGGTTCTCCCGGCGGGGTTTTTTCTCATACAACACATCAAGGAAAACCATCATGGCAAAGATCGCTCTCGGCAAGCGCCCGACCAGCTTCAAGCACGTCGTCAAGTTCCCGATGCTGGATGGCGGCGAAGCAGCAATCGAGATTACTTACAAGTACCGCACCCGCAAGGAGTTCGGCGCGTTCATTGACGAGGTGTTCGCATCGTCGAAGGAAGAGCGCCCGGCAGACGACGGGTTTTCGTGGGCCGCGCTGATGGAGAAGACGGGCAGCGCCAACGCGGACTATGTGATGCAGGCGGTCGAGGGCTGGAATCTTGACGAGGCATTCACGCGTGAGAACGTCCAGCAGCTGGCCGACGAGCTGCCGGCGGCGATCACGGCGATCATGGACGCCTACCGCAACGCCATCACGCAGGGGCGCCTGGGAAACTGAAGCAGGCGGCCGACGCACTGTATCGGCCGCCCAATGCCGGTCCGTCCAACGCGTTCGATCTCGGCCAGTTGTTCCGCAAGGACGAGGTCGAGATCTGGCCGGAGAACTTCGACGCGGTGCTGCTGTTCTGCCGTCTCGGCACGCAATGGCGCACCGGCATGGCGGGACCGACCGGGCTGGACTATTGCGCCGTGCTCGCGCTGATCGACCGGCTCGGGCTTTCGGCAGAAGCCGCCGACGACATGTTCGAGGATGTGCGGCACCTCGAAACGGCAGCGCTCGAGGTGCTCCGCGAAAGTGCGAAGTAATACCTGCAGTGCGCCCGCTGTGGCGGGCTCCTTCTTTACGGGCTCGCCGCAGGCGGGTCCTTTTCCTTTGTGGTGAGCAATGGCGACTGATGAACGGAAAGTCCAGCTTGGTGTGAGCGTGGACGCCACTGAGGCTCGCCAGGGCTTCAGCGATGTGAAGGACAGCGCACGCGACATGGCGCGCACGGTCGTCACCGAAAGCGCGTCCGCAGGCAAGGCGATCGATTCGATCGGCAACGGTAGTGGCGCATCGTCGCAGAAGGTCGAAAGCGCGACGCGCAGCATGATCCAGTCCATCCAGCGCACGACGGCGGCGATGGAGGCTGGAAGCAGATCGAGCGCGCAATACTATGAGGTGCTCGCGAACCAGCGCGGCGTGAGCGTCGATGCGCTTCGGCCATATCTCGAGCAGCTCGAGGCGGTGCGGACCAGGCAGGAGCAAGCTTCGGCCGCGATGTCGAGTGGCTCGGCCTCGATGGAGAGGACGGGCATGTCCGCGCGGGCGTTGGCTGCGGCAATGCGGGAAGTGCCGGCGCAGTTCACCGACATCGTCACTGGCCTTGTGGATGGCCAGAGGCCGATGGCAGTGCTCATGCAGCAGGGCGGTCAGCTGAAGGATATGTTCGGCGGCATCGGGGCCGCCGCGCGCGGCCTGGCCACGTACATTGCGTCGCTCGTGACGCCGATGACGCTTGGCGCGGCAGCTGCGGCCGGCCTCGCGTATGCCTACTATGAAGCCGCGCAGGACGCCAAGGCATTTAATGCCGCTCTTGCGCTGACGAACAACTACGCCGGCCTGACCGCAACGTCCATGCAGGAAATGGCGCAGCGTGTCGCACAGGCGACCAATTCAGGATTCAGCAGGGCCAGCGATGTGTTGTTGGGGCTCGCGGAAAGTGGCAAGTACACGGCCGCGCAGATGGAAAGCCTCGCCACCGTCATTGCGCGAACGTCTGAAATCTCGGGAAAGTCGCTTGACGAAGTCTCGAAGATGTACGAGGGGCTGGCTGACGACCCGGTGAAATGGGCCACGGCGCATACCGAGTCCATGCACTTCATGGACACGGCGACGTACCAGCTAATCAAGTCGATGCAGGATGTCGGCGACAAGTCCGACGCCGTCCAGAAGGTGATCGAGGCGTCGGCGAAGCAGGTTGAGTATTCAAGCGCACAGCATCTGACGAAGGCCGCGCAGGCCTGGCACGACCTGTCGATTGAAATCGAGACCTTCTGGAAGAAAATCAAGCAAGGCGTGAGCACCGGCCCATCGATGCAGGACCAGATCGATACGCTGCTCGGCGAGCGGCAGGACATCCAAGGCAACATGTTTTCCGCAGGGCGCATTGCGGAAATCGATAACCGGATCGCAGCGCTCAAGCGCCTACAACGGGCGCAGGCGGACAATGCCGCCCTTCAGGCAGCAAACACGCAACGGCGTCAGGCCGGCGTAGAGGCCGCGCAGCGCATCGAAAAGATGAGCGACGCGATCATGAGCAATGAGGAAAAGCGCACCAAGGAGCTCAAGCAGCTGGCAAAAGATCGCGCGGCCATCCTTGCGGACGGCGGTACGCTCTCCGACTCCGACTATGCCCGCATGCAGAAGGACATCGCGGACAAGTACAAGGACCCGAAGTCGCCGAAGTCGACGGCGGACTCGACCAGCAACCGCGATGTCGCGGCGCTGAAGGCCGAAATTCAGGCGCGTCAGCAGCAGCTGGCTCTGATCGACCAGTACGGTCTGAAGCAGGACAAGGTCAGCGAGGGCGACAAGAAGGTGCTGCAGATCGAGCAGCAGCTCGGTCTCGCACAGAAAGATCGCATCGGCAAGGTCACGGATGCGCAGCTGAAGGAGCAGCTCGGCTACGCCCAGCAGCTGGCAGCCCTCGACAAGCAGATCGATGCAGTGACGCGCGCGAAGCAGGCGCAGCAGGACTACAACGATCAGGTCACGAAGTGGGCCCAGTCCGAACAGACCGCGAAGGATGCGCTCGCACAGGACGTCGCCCTCTACGGCACCGAGGGCGAGGCGCGCAAGCTGATGACCGTGCAGCTTCAGTATGAAGCACAGGCGCGCGAGACGATCACGAAGGCGCAACGCGAAGGCCATCCGCTGTCGGAGCAGCAGCAAAAGGACCTGCTCGCCGAAGCCGATGCGCGCGCGAAGGTGGTCGGCGGCATCGAGGCGCAACGCGATGCGCTCGCCGGCGCGAAGCAGCTGCAACAGGAGAATGAGAAGTTTGCGGCGAACAGCATCCTCGATGAAAAGCAGCGCGCGGCCGCGATCCGGGACATCGACGCAAAGAAGTGGCAGGACCTGATCGCGAATGCGGGCGACGGCACCGAAGCGCAGAAGAAGCTGATCGAGCAGTACAACCAGTGGTACGCGGACCAGTCGAACAAGCCGGTCCTCGACCAGTGGAAGAACACGGTCAGCCAGATCGACCGCGACTTCCATGACGGCTTCCTGCAGATGCTGAGCAACGGCGAGAAGGGCTGGAAGAGCTTCACGCAGTCGCTGAAGAACACGTTCGAGGTGACGGTCGTCGACGCGCTGTACAAGGCGTTCGCGCAGAAGTTCGTGATCAACGTCGTGGCGAACGTCGCCGGGATGGTGGGCGGCGATACGATCCGCAATGACCTGCTCGGCGCAAACGGCGCGAATGCCGCGTCCGGGGTGGGTGGCGTCAGCGATGGGACCAGTGGTTTCGGCATGCTGTCCAAGGCGTTCGGCAACGGCACCTTCTCGGGCGTGAACGACGGCCTCGCCCATGTGTCGCGCCTGTTCGGCGGCCTGTCCTCGGGCTCGGCAGCGTCGCTTGCGAATGCCGAAGGCGGCGATGTGCTCGGCAACTATCTGCATCTCTCGGGGAACGTGGGATCGTCGGCCGGCGAGGCTTCGTCGTCGCTGCCGCGTGCGGGCACCAACGGCGGGATGGGCGACTTCGGGGCCGTCGTCGGTTCGGCGGGCACGGGTTTCGCGATCGGCAGTCTCTACGGTGGCACGGGCGCCAAGGTGGGCGGCACGGTGGGCGCGCTCGCCGGTTCTCTGGTGCTGCCGGGTATTGGCACGCTGGTCGGTGCCGCTCTTGGCGGCCTGGTCGGCTCGCTGTTCGGTGGCGGCGAAACGCGCTCCGGTGCGTCGTATGTGTCGGACGCGTCGGGCAACCTCACGAAGTTCGCGGGACCGTCAGGCGGCGACCCGGCCGCATCGCAAACGATGCAGCAGATCACGGGCACGTTTGACACCATCCAGCAGATGGCGGGCGAGCTCGGCGGCGACCTCTCGGGATTGGGCCAGTTCAAGGCGTCGTATGAGGTCAGCCCGAAGAAGGGTAACTCGTTCGTGTCGGCCGGCTTCACGACGGGCGGCGACGCGTATCCGGACCGGACCGACCTGTCGGGCGTGAAGGACCCGACGACGGTGCTGAACGACTTCAGCCTGAAGTTGCAGCAGTCCGTTATTGCCAGCCTGCAGAAGGCGAATCTCGACAAGCCGTATGCCGATTATCTGGGCCAGTTCAACGCGTCGACGCTGACGGCTGACCAGGTGACGCAGATCGAGCAGACGCTGAACAGCCTGCATGCGCTGTTCGACTCGATCCAGACGATGGGCGCGGACTTCGACAACCTGAAGAACGCGAGCACGTCGGCGCAGCTGGCCGTCATCAACCTGTCGGGCGGCGTCGACAAGTTCGCCAGCAACGCGGGCTATTTCGAGCAGCATTTTGTGCCGGCGACCGAGCAGGTGGCGAACCAGGCGAAGTCCGTCACGGACCAGCTGGCGAAGCTCGGCATGTCGGGCATCAGGACCAACGAGCAGTTCCGCGCGGCCGTCGAGGGCATCGACCTGACCACGGATGCCGGGCAGAAGCTGTATGTGCAGATGCTGGCGCTCGCGCCCGCGTTCGACCAGATGACGCAGGCCGCGCAGCAGGCGGCCGACGCGCAGCAGTCGCTGTGGGACAACTACTTCGGCGCGGTTTATACGTCGGGCCAGCAGCTCGCGATGAGCACGAAGCAGCTGCAGGACCGGTTCAACGCGCTCGGCGTGTCGATGCCGAAAACCAACGCCGCGTTCCAGGCGCTGGTCGAAAACATGGACACGTCGGACCCTAAGGTCAAGGCGCTGCAGAACTCGCTGCTCGCGCTGGCGCCCGCGTTCGGGCAGGTGATGTCGGCGGCGGATCAGGCCGCACAGGCGGCGCAGCAGGCCGCCCAGCAGGCCGTGCAGACGGCGCTCGGCAATGTGCAGACGGCGTACAACAATCAGGTGCAGGCACTCCAGTCGAATATCGACGCGACCAACCAGTTCATTGATTCGCTCAAGGGCCTGAAGCAGTCGCTGACGCTGGGCGATCTGTCGACGCTCTCGCCGCAGGACAAGTACCTCGCCGAGAAGCAACAGTTCGGGAAGACGTCGGCGGCGGCCGCCGCGGGCGACAAGACGGCGCAGGGCCAGTTGCCGCAGGTGGCGCAGGACTTCCTGAATGCGTCGAAGGCGTACAACGCCAGCAGTCAGGCGTATGTGGATGACTTCAATGCGGTGCAGTCGGCGCTCGACAGCAACATCGCGACGGCGCAGGCGCAGCTGAGCACGGCGCAGCAGCAACTCGCGGCGGACAACCAGATGGTGCAGGGCATTCTCGACCTGAACCAGACGGCGCAGTCGCTCGAGGATGCGGTGAAGGCGTACTTTGCGGCAGGCGGCACTAGTAGCGCTGGCAGTGGCGGTGCGGCCGGCGCAGGGATGAACCGGGCGCAAGTGTTGGCGACGGCAGACCCGATCACAGGGTTGATCCCGTACAGCGACGCAAATCCGTACGGCCCGATGGGTGGCATCACTGGCGCCGAATGGGATGCGGCGAATGCAGCCGGCCCGACCGCCGCATTCCTTGCTGCAAACCCGTGGATTGCTGAACTCAAGGCCCTTCATGGCTCGCATGCTGGCGGTCTCGATAGCGTGCCGTTCGATGGCTACCGCGCCGAGCTTCACAAGGGCGAGGCGGTGGTGACGTCTGCGAATAACCAGAAGTTGTCGCAGATGCTCAATATAGACTGGTCGCGCTTTGGCAGCGGCGATAACACGGCGCTGCTCAACGAGATCAAGGCGCTGCGGGCGGAAGTGTCGAGCCTGAAGGGCACTGTTGCAACGGTCGGCGTCGCGCAGATGCAGCAGGCCGACCAGCATCAAGCCGAGAACCGCGTGGACATGAGCAAGCAGACCCGTCACCTGCAAAACACAGCCGACAACACCGGGAAGATTGCAAACCAACGATGACGATCGCTATCGAAGTGACCGGCTTCCGGCTGTCGGATAGCAGCGTCCAGACCCTTCGTTTTTCCGACGACGGGTTTATGACGCTGCCCTCCGACACGCCGGCGAATGTCTATTACGAGCCGCGCCTGAGTGCCCCTCCTCACTTTGCGCGGTCCCTTTTCAACACAGCACAGGCTTCATTCGGTGCGTCGCAATCGACGCCCGGTGAAATCGTGCTGGAGAACAGCGACGGAGGCATCGACTACCTGCTGACCGACTACGCGTTTGACGGGCGACCGTTCACGATGCGAGTCGGGACGCTCGGCACGCCGTTCGCGCAATGGACGGTCACGGCATCCGGCACGCTGAGCGACGTCAAGGTCAGCAACACGACGACGCTTTCGCTGGTCGTCAATGACCGGCAGAAGATGCTCGCGCTCACGCAGCAGCGTCCGACATATGGCGGCACGAACGTGTTGCCGAACGGTATCGACGGCACGCCAAACGACCTGATGGGGCAATACGTGCCGCGCGTGTACGGTCAGGTGATGAACGTCGCGCCGAAGTGCGCGAATACGTCGCTGCTGATCTATCAGGCGTCGGACCAGTCGAACTGCACGATCACGGCCGTCTATGACAACGGCGTCGCGCTCACGCTCGACGCGCCGTATCCCGACCTCGCCACGCTGAAATCGACCGCGCCGTCTGCAGGCCATGCGCGTGCGTTCCAAGGCCGTTTCAGACTTGGATCAAGTCCCGCATCGCAGGTGACGTGCGATGCGACGAGCGGCGTCACGAGCGCGGCGAGTCTCATGCAGCAGATCGCGCTCGACGCGGGATTCACGGCGGGCGACATCAGCGCGGCAGACGTGGCGGCGCTTAATGCGCTGACCTCGGCACCGTGCGGCGTGTGGGCTGATGGGCAGGTGACGAGCCTGTCGCTGATGGATACGATCGCGCTCAGCATTGGTGCGTTCTACTCGTTCGACCGGCTCGGCGTACTGCGCATGGGGCGCGTGAGCGCGCCGAGTGGGTCGCCGGCGGTGACGCTCGATGACGTGGTGCTCGAGGCAGTGAATATCCGCGAGGCGGGCATCCCGGTTTATCAGGTCACGGTCAACTACGCGAAGAACTACACCGTACAGAGCCAGCCCGCCGGCAGCGTGAGCGTCGACCGGCGCACGTGGCTGTCACAGGCGTCGCGCAGTCAGGTGGCGAAGAGTGCGACCGTGCAGACGACCTGGCCGTCAGCGACCGACCAGACCTTCGACACGGCGCTGATCAACGCAGCGGACGCGACTGCGGAGGCCAACCGACGGCTCGCGCTATTCAGTCGCCGCATGCTGATGACCGTCGACATCGATCTGTCGCAACTCGGCACGCTCGACCTCGGCAGCGTGGTCGGTTTCACATATCCGCGCTATGGCTTGCCATCAAAACTGATGACGGTCGTCGGCGTGGATGCGGGCGCCGACACACACCTCGCAACACTCACGCTATGGGGGTGACGTGGCAAACGTCTTACTGGCATTTCCGAATCTGACAGACAGTTCTACGCTGTCGGGTGGCGGCTGGCAGGCACCGCTCACTAACCTGCAGGACCGGCGCCTCGCGCGCGTTGCTCGCACGACCGATTGCGCTGCAGGTAATACGCAGTTCACGGTCGATTTCGGCAAGGACCGCAAGCTGCAGGTCGTCTCGCTCGTCAGCCATAACATGAGCACGCAGGGGCAGTGGCGCGTGCTGATGGGCGACGATCCGACGTTCGCGACGACGAAGTACGACTCTGGATGGATGCCTGCATGGTCCGTTGTCTATCCGTTTGGCACGCTCGAATGGGAAGACGATAACTGGTGGGATGGAACGGTATCGCAGGATGATCGCGCAGGCTACCCGGGCATCCTGCTTAACCTCCTGCCGGCGATCGCGCTTGCGCGCTACGTGCAGGTGCAGTTCAGCGACACATTGAACCCGGCTGGCTATCTGCAATTCGGCCGCCTGTTCATGTCGCCTGGCTGGCAACCGGCCCACAACATGTCATACGGTGCCTCAATGGGGTGGGAGGCGGACACAAGGGTTGCGCGCTCGCTCGGCGGCACGCCGTACTTTGATCGCAAGGCCCCGCGGCGCGTCGACAAGTTCACGCTGGAACTTTTGAACGACGCGGAGGCGAAGGCGCAAGTCTTCGAAATGCAGCGAAAACTCGGCGTTGATGGCGAGCTACTCGTCGCCTGGAATCCGGCCGACTCGCTCAACCTGATTCGACAGTCGTTCCTTGGGCGCATGCGTGCACTCAATCCAATCACGACCGTGATTCAGGGCTTCAACAGCAACGCCTTTGAAATTGAGGAAACATCCTGATGACGAATCAAGTTACCTTTCCGGCAAACGTCGGCGGCGACGGCTCGACCGTCACTGACGACAGCAATCCGACGACCGGCCTCGCGAATGGCGGCTTCCGCGCGCGCCTGCTGCCGATGTTCACGCAGATCATCAACATCGCCAGCTGGGTGACGGGGCAGGTGACGGCGGCGTCACAGAGCGCGGCGAACGCGGCAACGAGCGCCGCGACCGCCGCGAATGCACCCGGCACCAGCGCGGCGTCGACGACATCGCTGACGATCGGCACGGGCAACCAGGCGCTGACCGTGCAGGCCGGCAAGCTGTTTGTCGTCGGCATGATGGTGTCGATCGCCAGCACGGCATCGCCGTCCAACGTGATGGCGGGAATCGTGACCGCCTACAACAGCGGCACGGGCGCGATGACAGTGAATGTGGGTTCGGTCGCAGGCGCCGGCACGTTTGCGGCCTGGACCGTGGCGATCTCAGGGCCTGTCGGTCCAGCCGGCCCAGCCGCCGTGAGCACGCGCTCCGCGCGTACCGCTAACACGGTGCTGGGTGTCGCTGATGCCGGGAAACTGATCGACATCACGAGTGGCACCTTTACCCAGACGTTCGCCGCCGCCGCGACGCTCGGCAACGGGTGGATGTGCTGGCTGCGAAACAGCGGCAGCGGTGACATTACGCTCGACCCGAATGCTTCGGAGTTGATCGACGGGCTGACCAGCTACGTCATGTATCCGGGCGAGTGCCGGCTGGTGCTGTGCGACGGCGCGGCGTTCTATTCGCAGGTCGTCAATCCGTTTTTCCGTGTGTTCACGGTGAGCGACACGTTCACGACTCCGCCCGGCTATGACCAGGTCGGCGGACTCCTATGGGCCGGGGGCGGGGGAGGCGGAAAGGCTGGAACGACGTCCTTTGCTGCCGGCGGTGGCGGGGGTGGGGCGTGTGTTCCGTTCCAGTTTCCGGTTGCATCGCTCGGCGCGTCGCAGGCCGTCACGGTCGGATCGGGGGGCACCGGGTCATCGGCGGCAAACGCAGCGGGCGGCACCGGCGGTTCAAGCTCGCTTGGCACGCTGGTCACGGCTTACGGTGGCGGTGGCGGGTCGGGGACAACAAGCGCCAATTATTATGGCGGCGGTGGTGGGGGCGCCTTGTCTGCAGGGTCGCCCGGCCCCAACGGAAGCAGTCAGGCGGGGGGCGGACAGCCCGGCAATACAGGCGGGACGAATCTCATCGACAATCATGGGTTTGGCGGTGGCGGCGGTGCCGTCACGGGTGGCAATTCTGCGTATGGTGGTGCAGGTGGAGGCTACGCCAATGGTGGCAATTCGGTTTATGGAGGCGGTGGCGGCGCCGGAGGCGCAAATGGCGGCAAGTCGGTATTCGGTGGCAATGGTGGCAACTGGGGCGGCAGCAATAGCACATCCGGCACAAATGGCGCAGCGCCCGCAGGCGGCGGTGGCGGGTCATCGAATGGTGCAAAAGGCGGCGACGGCGCCCGCGGTGAACTGCGTATCTGGGGGGTGATCTGATGGCTCGCTTTGCAATCATTGAGGGCGGCACGGTCGCCAACATCGTCGAGGCCGACGCGGACTTCGCGCAGTCGCAAGGGTGGATCGACGCCGCTGATGCGGCGATCGGCGATCTGTGGAATGACTCGGCATTCTCAAAGCCCACGCAGGACCTCGACGCCGCGAAGACCACGCAGAAGGCCGTCGTCTCGCAAGCCTGCCAAGACGCGATCTTCGCAGGCTTCACGTCGTCGGCGCTCGGCGCACCGCACAGCTACCCGGCGAAGTTCACCGACCAGCAGAACCTCAATGCGTCGGTCGTCGCATCGCTGCTGCCGGGACTCCCGGCCGACTGGACCACGCCGTTCTGGTGCGCGGATGCCGACGGCACATGGGCATATCTGCCGCACACGGCTGCGCAGATCCAGCAGGCGGGTCGGGACGGCAAGGCAACCATCCTCGCGTGCCTGACAAAGAACCAGCAGCTCGCGGACCAGATCGACGCCGCAACGACGATTGAAGCCGTGCAGGCGATCCAATGGAGCAACCCATGAGTCGACTGAAACTGCTGATGGTGTGGGCGCTGTGCACGCTGGCCTCGCCGATCTTGTCCATCGCCATGCTGTGCCAGGCTGCGTTCGGCTCGACCGACCGCGCGCTGTCGATGGCGGTCGCTCAGGACGAATGCGGCAATGCGCTGTTCGGTGGTACGCGCGGCGAAACGATCTCGACGCGCACCGGGAATGCGCTGATTCAGGGCAAGCGCTGGGCGAAGATCGCGGCGCCGTGCATCGACTTCCTGATGATGCAGAAGGGCCATTGCCTGGCGAACGCCACGCTGCCGCACTGAATCCTGTAAAGCCTCACCTCTGCAATCTGCCGCCTTCGGGCGGCTTTTTCGTTTCCGGGAGATGCATGCGAATCAGTCCAACCGAAGCAGCGAGCTATGCCGGCAGCGGTGTGGCGCTCGGGTCATCTCTGACGCTGACCGACATCGGGGTGATCGTCGGTATCGCGACCGCGATTCTGACTTTCGCGCTGAACGCTTTTTTCATGTGGCGCAAGGATCAACGTGAGCAGCGCGAATCCGACGCGCGGCTGCACGAACTGGAGTAACACCATGCCCAGCTTTGATGATGCTTTCGACGCGCTGATCGGGAACGAGGGAGGCTATTCGAATAACTCTGCCGATCCGGGCGGCGAAACGATGTGGGGCGTCACGGCGCGCGTCGCACGTGCGGCCGGTTATGCCGGCCCAATGAAGGACTTGCCGCGCGACACCGCCAAGGCGATCGCAAAAAGGCTGTACTGGGATCCGCTGCGGCTCGACGAGCTCGATGCGCGCGTGGCGTTCCAGATCTTCGACGCGAACTACAACGGCGGCCATGCGGTGATCTGGATGCAGGGCGCCGCCGGCGCGAAGGTCGACGGGCTGATCGGGCCTGCAACCATCGCTGCCGTACAGGCTACGGATCCACTGCGCTTCATGCTTCGCTGGAACGCGCTGCGCCTGCGCTATTTCACTTCACTGCAGACTTGGTCGACCTTCGGTAAGGGGTGGGCCAATCGCATCGCCAACAATCTCACGAAAGGAGCCGCATGATGCCGCTTATCCCTATCGCAATGGCGCTCGCACAGTTTGCGCCGATGATCGCCGGGTGGCTTGGCGGCTCGAAGGCCGAAGACGTCGCGAAGCACGTTGTCGGCATCGCCCAGACCGTTACCGGCCAGTCCGCGCCCGCTGCGGCGCTCGCCGCGATTCAGGCAGATCCGAACCTATCGATGCAGTTCCAGAAGGCGGTGCTCGACCAGCAGGCGCAGCTCGCGCAGATTGCTGCCGACATCGAGAAGGCCGAGCTGGCCGCCGACACCGCTAACACGCAGGCCGTCAACCAGACGATGCAGACCGAGGCGAGGGCCGATCACTGGCCCACTTACAGCTGGCGTCCGTTCGTCGGTTTCTGCTTCGGATTGCTTGCGGTGCTCGCGGGCTTAACGGTCGCGGGGGCATACATCGGCGTGATGTTCGCGCGCGTCGACCCGGCCGTCCTCGGCTATATCCCCAGCATGCTCGGATCCGAAGCGGCGGTGATGGGCACGATGGCGCCAGTGCTCGGCATCGCCAGCTACTTCCGGGGGAAGATGCAGGCGAACCCGGCGGTCGCGACCGACAACCGGGGCTAAGCCGTCGTTGCAGCAGTAGCGGGCGATGACCAGCGCGAGATCGACAAGCTGAAGGCGTTGCAGGATTACGTGCGCGCGATGCAGGTGCAGGGATTCATTGAGGGAGACAGTGCAAGGTAATGGCTCGAAAGTGCATATGGCTGTGACTTTGGTCACAACATGCGCGGCTAACACCCTCGATAATTTCGCCTCTCGGCCCGCGACTTGGCCCTCGGATTTGTCGCGGGAATTCTTGCGTCGGGCTTCGCGCCCGACGTCTTTTTGCGCCGCTCGCTTACCGTGCGCTCAAATCTACCTCCTCGCCAGCGGCGCTCACTGGTCCACCAAATTAGACTTCCGGCTCGAGGTAGTAGGGCACAAGGGTTGGCAGGTTTGCATGGTCTAGAATTTTCGATAGCGAGAGGAGGCTGAAGTTTTTCGCCATTCGAGCCGTTGCCTCATATCGAGAATCAGTAAATTTCAAATCCTCAAGCGAAGGAAGTCTCTGCATCGCCCTCTTTTTGGCCATAGTCCAGGTCTTACTGGCGAAGTGATGCGCCACGGGTATGCACCGCTCGTCGTCTTCGAACCTGAAAAGCTGAGAAAACAACGCGGTGGCCTTTTTTGAGAGCGGGATTTTTCTGATTTCCTCGATTTCGCTTCCCATGATGCTGATATAACCCTCATCTAGAAATACATCAGACCATCGGAGGGCGAGAGCCTCATTCTTCCTCATTCCTGTCTCAACCGAAAGAATGAACGCGACTGCCGTATATTGAGACCCGCTCGCTGCCATCGATCCGTCTTCGTATCCCATCGCTTCACACATGGTCTGGATCTCCACGTCTGACACTCGGCGCGGGACCGGTGCACTTCGATCGTTAGCGGGGATGGGTGGGCGCGCGATCGATAGTGCCGGGTTATTCTTAATCCAGCCCAATTCGGCTCGGGCGACCTCCAGCAAGGCAGTTACCAAATTCAGTTCATACGTGGCGTGCGACGCCGCTATTCCGGATAGGCGCTGCGCAAGCCACTCTGAAATGATCTCCACTGTTAAGCGTTCGAGCGGGTCGCCCAAAAACGGGCAGCTCAAACCGATGTCGTGAAGGCTCTTCGCAATGGATGCCGCCCCCCTCTTTTCTGGCATGAACTCATCGGTATAGCGATTGATAACATCTCTGAGGGTGCGCTTTCCGAGAAGCGTCTTGGTGGTAGGCGGAAAGTCAATCTGCATCTGTGCAAGGATTCTGAGCGGACGAGGCGAAAGTTACAGATTCTTTTGCGATTTCATTGTGACGCCCGTCACACAAATGATTCGGGCACTACACTAAGATCGTGGCGCTCCATATTGTGAGCGGCCATAGAGTAGCAGATGTACACCGCCAGCTCCCTCCCTCCGGAACTGGCGGCCTCCAGCCCGCTACAGGACTAGCTAATCCTCCCTTCTCGCGCCCCATTCACACCCTCGCTGGCAACTCGCGCCGGCTACGCGCTTTGCGTGTTCACGATCCTTTTCAATCGCGCAGTTCTATAGCCAACATTTCGACGTCACTATTTGAAGCTTTGTGAGCACCATCACAATACGTCGCTGAAAGTCATCCGAAAATGCGTTCGCGTTTGATGTTGAGGGGCGTACTAAAGCGCAGGGGCCCCAACAGTTGATGGCGCAAACACGTGTATAAATAATTTTGGAGCTTATAAATGGCCGCAGCACAATATTACGAACAGATTCAGAAGGCATACATCGCCTACTATGGCCGTCCGGCTGATCCGGCAGGCCAGGACTACTGGGCGACGCAACTGGACAAGGCAGGTGGCAACCTGAACGTCATCATCAACGCGTTCGGCAATTCGGCTGAATCGACGCACCTCTATGGTGGTTCGAACACGGCCGCTCAAGTCAACGCGATCTATCAAACGCTGTTCGGCCGTGATGCGGACTCGGCAGGTCTGAGCTTCTACGTTCAAGGCATCAACAACGGCACGTTCTCGCTGGCTTCGGTTGCCCTGAACATTTACAACGGCGCGACGGGCAACGACGCAACGGAACTCTCAGCAAAGCTGTCGTACGCTGATGCGTTCACGGCTGCAATCGGCCAATCGACGGCTGCTCAAGTTGCGTACTCGGGCGATGCCGCATCGAACAACGCACGTGCAGCACTGGCGGAAGTGGTTGACACGGCCTCGGAAGCCACTGCCTCGGCAAAGCTGCCGGCGACCGTCGGTAACATCGGAAATGGTACGGTTGGTCAGACGGTCACGCTCACGACCGGTGTAGACGGCGTCAATGTGACCGGCGGCAATGCGGTCATCAACGCATTGCTCGCAACCAACGACAGCACGCTCAACGCTTTTGACAGCATCAAGGCGCAAGGTGCGAACAACACGCTGAATATTGTTGATCAAGGCGTAGGCGCACTTCCCGTGATTACGGTGAGCGGTGTTCAGACGGTTAATGTTCAATCCACCATCGGCGAAACGATCGATGCTAGCGGCTGGACTGGCCTGACCGCCCTGAACATTGCAACGTCAAAGGGTTCCGACGTTGTCACGGCTGCAGCGACGACGGCGGTAACGGTGAACGATAGCGTTGGCGCGGGCAATACTGTCGTTGTGAACGGTGGCTCGACGGTCACGATTCACGACACGGTCGCTGCAGCTGCTGCCGCCGGTCAAGTTTCGGTCAACGGTGTTGCAGGTACGACGTCGGTTTCGGTTGCGCAAACGCTCGGCGCAGCTGCAACGGCTGGAAAGGTGGTGGTCACTGACGCGAACGAATCCGGTGCCGCGAACACCACGAAGGCTGACACCATTTCGACGGTGTCCCTGGATGGTTATGGCGCAGGCTCGAAGATCCTCAGTAATGCACTGACGAACCTGACGCTGGCGAACTCCGCAGTGGACGTGACGGTGACGGACAACCTGGCCAAGCCGACTGCAACGACGCTGAACCTGACGGTCAACAACTTGGCAACTGGCGCGTCACTGGTCGATACGAACGACGAAATCACCACGCTGAACGTCACGACGACGGGTAAGGATTCCGAACTCGCTGTCACTGATTCCGGCCTGAAGACTCTGGCGGTGAGCGGCACGAACGTGCTGACGTTCGACGCTACGGTTAACTCGCTGAAGAACGTGACCGTTTCGGGTTCGGCTGGCCTGTCGGCCAACCTGTCGGGTGATACGAACCTGGCCGATGTCAACGCGTCGGCTACGTCCGGTAACAACACGGTCAACCTGGGAAGCGTCGCTGCGACGTATGAGGGTGGTTCTGGGGCAGACGTTGTCACGTTGAGCGCAATCCCGACCGTTGCTATCGACGGCGGCGCAGGCGTGAACACGCTGGCACTGGACAGCATCGCTGACCTGTCGACCCTGACGGCCACGGCTTTGGCGCATGCAACGAACTTCCAAGTGCTGGAACTGACTGGCGCCGTGGGCGCAACGAACGGCACGCTGGACCTGTCGGCACTGCCGTCGAGCTTCAATTCGAGCATTGTTATCGACGCGACGAGCGCTAACAATCTGACGTTGAACAAGGCTGCGGCTACGACGTCGCTCACCTATGGTTCGGACTTGACCGAAAACGTCACCGTCAATCTGAAGGCCGCGGGCTCGGCTGACGTTCTGAACCTGACCTTGGGCACTGCAAAGTCGACTGCTCTGCTGGATGCTAGCGGCAAGCTGACGACGGCTGATGGCTTCGAAACGGTCAACGTGGCGACACTGGGTGATACCACGGGTGGTGCATTCACCGACAAGCTGGCACTGCATGACACCGGCGCGACGAAGCTCGTCGTTAGCGGTGCGGCAGGTCTGGATCTGTCGGTCGGTAGCACGCTGGGTTCGCTGACCTCTATTGATTCCACTGGTGTCGCTTCGGGCGAGCTGGTCAAGATTGGCGCTGGTGCTACGTCCGCAAGCGGCGCATCGGTCAACGTCGGGGCGGCTGACTTCACCTTCTCGGGCAACGCGGATGCAACGCACACCGACTCGATCACCGCTAGCGACGGCGTGCTGTCCATCACGGGCAGCGCCGGTACGACGGTGGTGACCGCTGGAAACGGCGCGGCTGATAGCGTCAATCTGTCGGCTTCGAATCTCAACAACAGCGTGACGCTGGGCAATGGCGCAGGTGATGTTGTGACGGCTGGCAATGGCAACAACACGATCGTCGTGGGCAATGGCGCAGCTGATGTCGTGACGGTTGGCAACGGCAACAACACCATCACGGTCGGCAACGGCGGCGATACCATCACTGTTGGCTCGGGCCTCAACGTGGTGAACGGCGGTACCGGCAACGACACTCTTATCATCAGCAGTGCGAACACGAACGGCAACATCTACACCACGTTCAATGGCGCACATGCAGGCGATACGATCCAGTTTGGTACTGCCGTCGCTCCTGCAGCGCTTGCCAACGCTGGTACTGTTGCTCTTGCATCGACCGCTGCGTTCACGGACTTCCTCAACGCCGCTGCTGCCAAGGCAGGTGCTGCCGCCACGGCGGATGCTGCTGCGAGCGAAGTCGCATCGTTCCAGTACCAGGGCAACACGTATGTCGTTCACGCTGCCGCCGGTGACACTGGCTTCTCGGGGACGGACACTGTTGTCAAGTTGACCGGTACGGTTGACCTGAGCCACATCCACTTCCAAGCGTAAAACAGCGGCTAGTCTAGTATTTCTCTAGCTGGCGAAGGCCGGGGCCAAAAGCCCCGGCTTTTTTACTTCCGGTTCGACTGATCAGCTCTACGCGATCGCTCGGCTTTCGCGGGATGCACCGGAAACTATCGTACTTCCGCCGTTCCTTGCGAAGAAAACAGGTGCGATCGCAGCGTTGCGTGCATGAAATCCGAGGCATCAATCACGGGCGCTGAGAAAAGCCAGTTTTGCCCAGGCAAACGCTTCCGGTCCGATCCGCTCCAGCGAGCAGCCTGTGTACGCGCAAAAATGCTCGAAGTCTTCGAGCGCTGTGTGTCCGAGTTCGTTCGGCTTGAGCGGGCGACTCAGTATGCCGGCCAAAATCTCGTCGGGATCTCCAAAGCTCATAGTCACCTCCGCGGTGGCCTGTAGCGAGCATTACTCGGACCCGATTCATCATCTGAACCGATCGCTCGGACCCAGAATACGCAGCCGTACTCGCCATCAGCTTGCACTTGAACCTGATCGTTACGCAAGCAAACCGAGTGCGTCGTTCCTGCCATGTCTCCGCCCCAATGCTCGCATTCGCGGCATGGATGTTTCGTCCCGTACGCGTCGCTGAGCCCCATTTTGGCACCTGTATATCCATACAGTATCGATGCTACACCGATCCGGAAATTTCCGTCTAATACCTAGACAGGGAAGTCCGCTGTAAGCGGGTTTTGGCTGCGCGATTTTTAAGCGGGCATTAGACAGACTATCTGTATCGCTAACAGTTAAGCGTCTCGCGGGCGAGTGAAGCCCCGCATGGGGTGCAGGGATGCTGGTCCCGCAGAGTCGCTCTGAATCAGGTTAAATATCGCCATCGATCTCAGAACACGCCTATGAAACGGAAACTCAACGGCCAGAGCCGCGCACAATTGCTGTGTCACATGGTCGTGTCACAGCTAATCGCATGCGCCAAGACGGGCCAATGGTTACGGACCGATCACTTTGTCGAGTCGCAGCGGATTTGGCTCGCCGGGAACGGCGCGTCAATGGACTGGATCGAAGGCGCGCGTTTGCGGCGTGTGTCTGTCGACCTTGCAGCTTCAATATGGGCAGTCGAGCCACTGCGGGGCGCTGACGATCTCGCACTCCTGTTCGATCACGGATGGCAGTTAGATTACCGATCTCCCATCGTGCGTGGCATATACGACATCTGCGTCGCCCGATTGGCGACTTGGCTCTATGAAGAATAGGCGTGCGACCTGTGTTCAAAACCCTACGTAAGTTCTTGATTTCACTAGGGCGTGATAGGAGGTTTTCGCACCTGAAATTCAACGCAGGAACAACACGTAAGGAATTGATTATTTGCTGTTTTTTGCCGTTCTTGAGGCTCTAACACTTCGATACGCGCCGCCAGCTTGTCACGCTGCGCGGCACGCCGGTGCAGCTGTCGGGCACGCAGTATCGGCTGGCGTCGCTGTTCTTTTCGAACATTGGCCGCGTGCTGTCGCGCGATCACATCTTCGCGATGGTCTGGGGCCGCGAATTTCGCGAAGTGACGCGCACGATCGACAGCCATGTGTCGCGTCTGCGCCTTTTACTGCAGATCGAGCCGCACAACGATTTCCGTCTGCAGCCTGTGTACAAGAGCGGGTATCGGCTGTTGCATTTGCGCAGTGAGGAAACCGTTGTGACGCATGCGCAGGCAGCGTGATCGCGCTCGGGCATTGTGAGTGTTTCAAGCGGCGACTTCTGTCGCCGCTTGCTTTTTGTGCTCCGTTTTTTCTCCGCCGGATCTTTTGCCTGCGCGGGGTGTTGGTTACCGCACGCCGGCAAAATTGAGAACTGTGGCATTTTTGTAACGGTTTATTGCATGTCGCGCAAGGTCTTCGGTAGCATCTTGGCTCCCGAGGTTGAGACATCCCCCGCTTCGGGTGCGTGTTGACGGCCCGCCTGGCTTCGTGTGAAGACGGCGGGTTCTTTTTTGTGCTTTTCGAATCTTCGCCTGCGCTTACAGCGCGGGCAGTGCCGGACGCGTTTCGAGCGCGTGACGGATCAGCGTTTCGACAGCCTTGCGTTCATTGCCGGCAAGCGGCAGGCGCGGCGGGCGCACCGGCTCCGTGCCCAAACCGACAATCGCCTCCGCGAGCTTGATGTTCTGCACGAGTTTCGGCGAAACATCGAGCGCCAGCAACGGCGCGAACCAGCGATAGATCGCACGCGCTTCTTCCAGCCGACCCGCCTTTAGCAACCTGTAGATCGCGACTGTCTCGTGCGGGAACGCGCACACGAGACCCGCCACCCAGCCGTGCGCGCCCATCAGCACGGCTTCCATCGCGAGGTTGTCGACGCCGCACAGAATCGCATAGCGGTCGCCGACTGCATTGATCAGATCCGTCACCCGGCGCACGTCGCCGCACGACTCCTTGATCGCGACGATCTTTTTCTCATCGGCGATCTCGGCGAACATCGCCGGCGTCATGTCGACGCCATACGCGAGCGGATTGTTGTAAATCATCAGCGGCAGCGGGCTCGCGTCGGCGACCATGCGGAAGTGATTCAGCGTTTCGCGCTCGTCCGACAGATAACGCAGGCCCGGCAGCACCATATAGCCCGCTGCGCCGCGCTTCGCGCCCGCTTCGGCCTGGCGGCAGCCGTCTAGCGTGCTGTTCTCGGCGATCGTCAGCAGCACGGGCACACGTCCGCGCGATGCCTCGACGGCCACGTCGAGCACCTGCAGCTTTTCATCGAGTGAAAGGGTGGACGCTTCGCCGAGCGAGCCGCAAACGATGATGCCGTCGACGCCCGCGTCGATCTGCGCCTCGACGTGCTTGTTGGTCGCCGCGCGGTCTATGCTGAAATCCGCGTTGAACTTGGTGGTGACTGCTGGCCATACGCCTTCCCAGATATGCGCCACGACTGCTCTCCTGAAAGTTATGAGTCGAGTGCAGTGTAAGCAGGGAATATTCGGGTGTCTTGCGCGAATCGCGCGTCGTGCGTGACGATTTCGGCACAGTCGCTGTGCGAAAGTGAGTCATGTTTTACGATGCTTTCAATGGATTGCACGCATGTCGCCCGGCGCGGGATGCTCATCCAGGCTTCGGCGCTGTCTGCTCGCCGGTGCGCCAGGCATGCTATTGGTCCAATGCACGTCCAGTTCGCCGACGGTATGAAACCAGATGTATGCACGCGCGATCCGCGTTCTCCGGGTTATGCCGAAATCGTCACAATCCACGCGCAGCCGCTTCAAGACTGCGCCGCCCCGCGTTTCTACCATGAGCGACATGAAAACCTTGAACGTGATCGATTCGCACACGGGCGGTGAGCCAACCCGTCTCGTCGTGTCCGGCGGCCCCGATCTGGGCGGCGGCACCCTCGCGCAACGGCTCGGCGTGTTTCGCGCGCGCTTCGACGACTGGCGCGCGGGCATCGTCACCGAGCCGCGCGGCTCCGATGTCGTGGTCGGTGCCCTGTTGTGCGAGCCCGATCATAAAGGGTGCGCGGCGGGCGTGATTTTCTTCAACAACGTCGGCTATCTGGGCATGTGCGGGCACGGCACGATCGGTCTTGTCGTTTCGCTCGCGCATATGGGACGCATCGGACCAGGCCGGCACGCGATCGACACGCCCGTCGGCATCGTCGAGGCGACGCTCAACGACGACCTAAGCGTGTCCGTGCGCAACGTGCCCGCCTACCGCCATCGCAAGGACGTAACCGTCGACGTGCCCGGCGCAGGCCCGTTGACGGGCGATATCGCGTGGGGCGGCAACTGGTTCTTCCTCGTCGCGGATCATGGCCGCACGCTGGACGCATCGAACATTGCCGAACTCACGGCCTTCAGCTCGGCGATCCGCGATGCGCTGATCGCGTCGGGCGTGACAGGCGCGAACGGCGCGTTGATCGATCACATCGAGCTGTTCGGTCCCGGTTCGCGCGAAGGCATCGACAGCCGCAGCTTCGTGCTTTGTCCGGGCAACGCATACGACCGCTCGCCGTGCGGCACGGGAACGAGCGCGAAGGTCGCGTGCCTGGCCGCCGACGGCAAGCTCGCGGCGGGCGAGCTCTGGCGGCAGGAGAGCATCATCGGCAGCGTGTTCGACGCGAGCTACGCCGAAGGCGGCGAGCAGGACGGCGTTCGGACCGTTATCCCGACCATCACGGGACACGCGCACATCATGGCCGAAAGCCGTCTGTGCTTCGACGGCCGCGATCCGTTCGCGTGGGGCATCCGCACGGTATGACGGCGGATGTCGTGATCGTCGGCGCGGGTATCGTCGGCGCGGCGTGCGCGGCGGAGCTCGCGGCGCGCGGCCTGCGCGTGACGGTGCTCGACGCGCACGGCATCGGCGGCGGCGCGACGGCGGCGGGCATGGGGCACATCGTCGTGATGAACGATTCGCCGGCGGAATTTGCGCTGAGCCGTTATTCGCGCGAGCTGTGGATCGAGCTTGCGCCGCAGCTGCGCACGCGCGATGCGTTCGCGCGCTGCGGCACGCTTTGGGTCGCGGCCGACACCGAAGAACTCGACGCCGCGCGCGCGATGCACGCGGCGTTCGCGGCGCAGGGCGTCAGTGCGGCACTGCTCGATGCGCGCGCTCTGTACGATTGCGAGCCGTCGCTCGCGCCGGGCATGGCGGGCGGCTTGCTCGTCGAGCACGACAGCATCGTGTACGCGCCCGCCGTCGCGCAATGGCTGCTGACGCAATCGCCGGGCGCCGCGCGGATCGACGTGCGGTTGCGCGCGCAAGCCATCGCCGTCGACGCGGCTCGCGTCACGCTGGCGGACGGCGAGTGCATCGGCGGCGCGCATGTCGTCGTCGCGAACGGATTGCAGGCAGCGGCGCTCGTGCCAAGCTTGCCTTTGCAGCCGAAGAAAGGTCATCTGCTGATCACGGACCGCTATCCCAGCTTCATTCGTCATCAACTGCTCGAGCTTGGCTACATCAGGAGCGCGCATCACGCGACGGGCACGTCGGTCGCTTTCAACGCGCAGCCGCGCCCGACGGGACAACTGCTGATCGGCTCGTCGCGTCAGTTCGACACCATCGATGCCGCCGTCGAAATGCCCGTGCTCGCGCGAATGCTGCAGCGTGCGGCACGCTATCTGCCCGCACTGCCGACGCTCAACGGCATCCGTGCATGGACGGGTTTTCGCGCCGCATCGGCTGACGGCTTGCCGCTGATCGGTCCCGCGAGCGGTGCATCGCCGCGCGTATGGCTCGCCGTCGGCCACGAAGGGTTGGGCGTGACGACGTCGCTCGGCACCGCGCAACTGCTCGCCGCGCAGATCACGCAGACGGAGGCTGCCATCGCCATCGATCCATTCCTGCCCGCGCGCTTCGAACTGGGAGCGTGCCATGTCTGACGCGCTTCGTTCGCGGGTTCGCGTGGTGATCGACGGCGAGCCCGTCGATATCGAACAAGGCGCGACGATCGCCGCCGCGCTCGCGATCTGCGGCGCGAGCGCACGCGGCACGCGTGCATCCGTCAGCAACGAGCCGCGCGCCGCGTTCTGCGGGATGGGCGTGTGCCACGAATGCCGCGTGACGGTCGATGGGCGCGCGCATGTGCTCGCCTGTCAGACGCTATGCAGCGACGGCCAGAACATCCGCACGACGAGGCCGCGATGAACGGCGAATGGTTTGACATCGTCGTCGCGGGCGCGGGACCGGCGGGCCTCGCGGCTGCCTGCGTGGCCGCGCAGGAGGGCGCGCGCGTCGCCGTGCTCGACGACAATCCGCGCGCGGGCGGCCAGATATGGCGCAACGGACCGGTGCATCCACCCGCTGCCGCGCTCGCCGCGCAGTTACAGGCAATCGGCGCGCGCGGCAACGTCACGCTCGCGCTATCGACCCGCATCGTCGCGTCGCTCGACGAACGCCGTCTGCTGATCGAATCGGCGCAACGCGGCGGCGCGCGCATCGGCTACCGCCGGCTGATTCTCGCGACGGGCGCGCGCGAACTGCTGCTGCCGTTCGAAGGCTGGACGCTGCCCGGCGTGACGGGCGCAGGCGGCTTGCAGGCGTTGATCAAAGGCGGCGTGCCCGTGCGCGGCGAGCGCGTCGTGATAGCGGGCAGCGGTCCGCTGTTGCTCGCGTCGCTCGCGACGGCGCGCGCGGCGGGCGCGCAAGTTGTCGCCGTGGTGGAGCAGGCGGCTTGGATGGCCGTGCTGCGCTTTGGCCTGTCGCTCGCCGCCACGCCCGCGAAGCTCGTGCAGGCCGCGCAGTTGACGCGTGGCTTCGCCGGGCTTGCCTGGCTGACGTCGAGCGTCGTGCGCGCGGCACAGGGCAATGGACGCGTCGAGCGCGCTGTCATCGAACGTGCGGACGGACGTATCGAGTCGATAGATTGCGAACGCATCGCTTGCGGCTATGGGCTCGTGCCGAACGCGACGCTTGCCCACACGCTGGGTTGCGCGACGCGTGACGACGGCGCAATCGTCGTCGACGACGCGCAACGCACGACCGTCGATGACGTGTTTGCTGCGGGCGAATGCACAGGCGTCGGCGGGATGGAGCTCGCGCAGGTGGAAGGTCGCATTGCGGGACTTCGCGCGCTGGGGATCGAGCGCGACGCTCGCATCGATGCGCTGGTCAGCGAGCGCGAGCACTGGCGGCGTTTCGCAACGCGCGTCGAAACGGCCTTCGCGTTGCGCGGCCTTGCGCGCCGGTTGCCCGCGGACGATACGCTGCTGTGCCGCTGCGAAGACGTGTCCGTCGGCGAGGTTCGCGCGCATGCTTGCTGGCGCGATGCGAAGCTGCACACGCGTTGCGGCATGGGCGCATGTCAGGGGCGTATCTGCGGCGGCGCGGTGCAGGCCCTGTTCGGCTGGGACATTGCGCAAGGCCGCCCGCCCATCAGTCCCGCGCAGATCGGCACGCTGATGCTCGCTGACGATACAGCGACGGACGCCGGCTGACGCGCCGCGCCGCACGGAAAGTGCCCGCGCCGGATGCACGCATCGACGGTCATCGGGTCGTCTGTTCCCACGCCGCGCGGCGCCACGCGTTTTATTCGCGCGGATCGTGCCGCCCCTATAATCGTTCAGCCCCGCGAGCGCTCGCCGGGCAACCTTCACCTGCGTCGCCGCTCATGCACGGAACCCGCACGATGAACACGTTCGCACATACGCTCGACGCGCTCGATCCGGGCGAGACGTCGCTTGCCGGAATGCTCTCGCATTTCGCGCTGCTCGAACCCGTCTTCGACGCGATGCCCGACATCGTGTTCTTCGTGAAGGACGCGCAGGCGCGCTATGCGCTCGTCAATCGCACGCTCGTGTCGCGCTGCGGATTCAAGGACAAAGAAAAGCTGCTCGGCAAGACGGCCGAAGAGGTTTTTCCGAGCCGTTTCGGCCGTATCTATACGGCGCAGGACAAGGCCGTGATTCATGTCGGCAACCAGATGGTCGATCAGCTCGAACTGCATCTGTATCCCGGAAGACAGCCGGGCTGGTGCCTCACCTGCAAGCAGCCGCTGCGCGATGCGACGGGGCGCGTGGTCGGTCTTGCCGGCATCTCGCGGGATCTGCGCGCCGACGAGAGCAGCCATCCCGCGTATAGCCGGCTCGCGACGGTCGTCCAGTATCTGCAAGAGAACTACGTGCAGCCGCTGAATCTCAAACAGCTTGCCGCGATGGCGGATATGTCGGTGGCGCAGCTCGAAAGGTACTTCCATAAGGTGTTTCACCTGACGCCACGCCAGGTGCTGCTGAAGACACGCCTCGACGCGGCGACAGCGCTGCTCGTGTCGCACGACAAGGTCACGGATGTCGCCGCGCTGTGCGGCTATACGGATCACAGCGCGTTCACGCGGCAGTTCAAGGCGACCGTCGGTGTGACGCCGACCGAATACCGGATGCTGTTGCACGGAACATCGCGCAACTAACTGTCAGTCCCGCGCTGCGCCCGCGCCGCATGGCCAACGCGGCATGCAGCCGGGCGATGACTGGAATCACCGATCAGAGCCGGAAAAGACCGGAAAAAGATGTCCGCTCGCCGCGAAAAATTTCGCTATTACGTGTATGTGGTCGCGCTCGACGATACCGTCTGGAACGAGGCGCGCTTCAGACGCGCGAATCCTGACTATCGCTTCGAACGTTCGTGCGTGTATGTGGGGATGACGGGACTGGACCCGGATCTGCGCTTCGACCGTCACAAGGCAGGCATCCAGTCGAACCGCTATGTGCGCGACTACGGCTTGCGGCTGATGCCGGAACTGTACGAAGTGTTCAACCCGATGCCGTATGAAGGCGCGCGCGACATGGAAGTCGAACTGGCGATCGGCTTGCGTGAAGCCGGCTATGCCGTATGGCAGGCATGAGCCGCGGCGCGCTGGGCGGCTGACGCTTACTTGATGCCCAATCCGCGTAAAACCGCGTTGCCTTCGGGCGTTAGACGAATGTGCGATTCGCCCGCATCCGAAGCGATGGCTTCCACGAGGCCGGCTTCCTGCAACATCGGAATTTCGGGCTTGGCAAACGCGGTAATGGGCGCGTGCAACAGCAGCAGCAGCGTGGCGAGTTCATGCGGGCTCAGGAGCCGGCGCAGAATGGTCGTTCTTTTCGGCGGCGCTGCCGGATTGGCGGCAGCCTGCGCAGGTGCGGCCGGACTTTCGGCAGCGATGCGCTTGGTCAGGTCGTTGCGGTCGTTGTAGTAATCCATCCAGGGCACCTTGGGCGGAACGCGGGTCAGTGTCGAAGACGAATCATCGCGGCCAAGACTTAAATGACTCTTAAGTCGGACCGCTGGTCTTTCCGCATGGTGAAAGAGTTATTTCAAGCAGTTACACCGCCAGCGCCGCCCGTCGCTGCGTCAGGGCGCGCATTCCTTGCTCGCGACTTCGATCCACAGGTTCGACGTAGTGCGCTTGCCCGCGTAGTAGCGGAACGTCGTGCCGCCGTTGTCGGCGCGGACCTTCACGATATTGGAGTCGCCGAAATCGAGCATTTGGCCTTGGGGAATCGGCGTGGCCTTGACGGCGTTCTCGTGCTTCGCCGCTGCCTGCGTCATGCACTGGACGACGTCGTTGACGGGGCGATTCGTCATGTTGTCCTTCATCGGATCGCCGGCGTCCGGATTGTGCGACGCCTGATATTGCGCGCAGGCGGCGAGAAACAGCGGAATCGACAGGGTGACGGTCAGCTTCTTCATAAGTCTCCTTTGTGTGGGCGGCTGCGGCGTGGCGGCATGGCCGCCCGCGTGCGGAATGCCGCGAAAACATGCTGGAAATTATATCGGCGCAACGCATGTGCCCGGATTTTCGGCCGCGGCGCGCGCGTTGGCGGCGCGTTCGGCCCAGCTGATTCCGCACCATCTGGTTACTGCTTCGCATGACCTGGCGCCGGAAACAAGGCACGAAACAGCGCCTCGGCGTGGAAGAAGGAGAGCTAACTGGATCGTACAAACTAGCGGAAGCCGAATCGCTAGGCCTGCCGCCTCACAAATCTCAACGTCGCGTCGACGATCATCGCGCGATGGCGCGTGCGCAGCCTCGCATGCGACGGATCGCGTCCGAATGCCGTGCCGAACGTATGCCGGTTCGCGATCCGGTGAAAGCACAGCGAGCTGATCAGCAGATGCAGATCGATCGCGTCGATGTCCTCGCGGAAATCGCCCGACGCGATGCCGCGCGCGAGCAGATCTTCGATCGTGTGAATCACGCTTGAGTTGCGGCTCTTGAAGGTCTTCACCTGCTCGATGTACTTCGCGCCGTGAATGTTCTCGATGGTCACGAGACGCACGAAGTCGCGATGCTTGTCGTGATAGTCGAACGTAAACTCGACGAGACTGCGCAAGCCCTCGACAGGGTCCATGTTGGTGATCTGCAGGTCCTGTTCGAGCGAACGGATGTCGCCATACACCTTTTCGAGCACGGCCTCGTACAACCCTTCCTTGCTGCCGAAGTAGTAGTAGAGCATGCGCTTCGTGGTGTTGGTGCGCTCGGCGATTGCATCGACGCGCGCTCCCGCGAGCCCCATCGACGAAAACTCCTGCGTGGCCACCTCGAGGATGTTGCGCCTGGTTTCTTCGGGATCGTATTTGCGCCGCGGTTCGCCGGAGTGGGTGGGATTGTCGACAGGCTCGGGCGTGGTAGCTCGGCTTCCCTTTTTCATTGTGTGTTCCGGCGGCGATGACGATTCATTCTAGCATGTCGAAACCGCCAGCCCGCGCGGCCTGGCGGCTTGCGCACGAGCGCCGCGGCAGGCTCGTGCGGGCCGGCGTGAGGACGGATGCGGGGCTCACGTCGAGCGCCGCGGACGGTCCGCGAGCGCGTCGCGTGTCTGCATCGCCGTGTACGTGAGTTGCGCAGCCGCGAGGCCCAATGCGCCGAACGTGTGCGTGAGGCCGAAGCTCGCGAATGCTTCGGGCACGGCGCGCTCGCCCGCGATGGCGGCCGCGAGCAGTTCGCCGCTGACGCTGGTCGGCGCCATCCCATGTCCGCCGAAGCCGACCGCGTACCAGACGCCGTCCGCGCTCTGGCCGATCTGCGGCATCTTGTGCCGCGCGTAGCTCATCAGGCCGCCCCATGCATGATCGATGCGCACGTCGCGCAATTGCGGATACACCTTCAGCAGATCGCGGCGCAAAAGCCGCGCGATGGTCTCGGGCTCGCGTTCGAGGATCGAAATGCGTCCGCCCCACAGGATGCGCGTGTCGGGCAGCGGCCGATAGTAGTCGAACGCGAAGCGCGTGTCGTAGACGGCGCAGCGGCAATCGACCGCTTCGGCAAGGCGCGCGCCGAGCGGCTCCGTCGCCATCACGTAGGTCGCGATCGGCAGCACCGCGCGCTCCACGCGGCGGTACACATTGCGTGCGTAGCCGCCGCCCGCCATCACGACATGGCGTGCATCGACAGAACCCTGTGCGGTCCTGACGGCGAACCCCGCGCCTTGTCTGCGCAGCGACGTCACGGGCGACTGCTCGACGATGCGCACGCCGGCCGCTTCAGCCGCGCGCGCGACACCGAGCACATACTTCAACGGATGAAAGTGAAATGCGTTGCGCTCGAAAAGGCCGCCGAAATAGCGCGTCGTTTTCAGACGCTCGGCAAGTTGCGCCGCGCTCAGCGTTTCCCACTCGACGCCGAACGATTCCTTCATCAGACGCCGCTGGCTGTCGAGCCTCGAAGGATCGTCGAACCAGTTCGCGAGTATCACGCCCGCGTCCGTCATGTCGCAGTCGATTGCGTAGCGCCGGATGCGCGCGCGCATCAGATCGACGGCATCGATGGTCAGCGCGTACAGTTCGCGCGCCCGCGACGGTCCGAGAATCTTCAGCAGATCCGCGCAATCCAGGCTGTAGCCGCCGAACACGAAGCCGCCGTTGCGGCCCGACGCGCCGAAGCCGACCTGGTTCGCCTCGACCACGACGACGTCGCGCACGCCGCGCTCGGCGAGTCCGAGCGCAGTCGACAACCCCGCCAACCCGCCGCCGACGATGCACACATTCGCGCTGAGGTTCTCGGTCAATGCGGGGCGCGCGGGCCGCTCGACGGTCGCTTCGTAGTAGCTATGCATAAGGTTCAGGAGACGGGCTGCAATTTGCCCACATAGACGACAGGACCGGACGGCCCGTCGGGATTCGGGGAGCCGCCCGCCGGTTCGATCGAAACCGCGAGCGCGGCATAGCCTTCCGGGCGCTGTTCGCCAACGGGCAGCCTGATCTCGCCGCTCGCGGGCAGCACGCCGAGCGAGACGGGATGGCCGGCCGGCGGCACCCCCCACAATTGCAGCGCGCGGCCTTCGGGCGGCGCGGCGTTGGCGAGACGCTGGATCGTGATCGAGCCGTGCTGCGCATCCCACGCGACGAACATCACGGCATGCGCGTCCTGATCGTTGAGCACCGCGACACGCGTCGGGCCTGGCGCGTGCTGCCCGGCTAGCGTCGGCGCGCCCGATGTCGCGGGTCCGGCAGGCAAAAGCGCACGCATCGCGACGACGGCGGCCAGCGCCGCCAGCGCGGTCGCGCCGATGGCCCAGCCGCGCCAGAACGACAGGCGCTCGAACCAGCGGGCAGGTTGGACGGCAGCGGTGGCGGCATCGGCGGCGCGGCGCGGTTGCGACGGGGTTGGTTGCGCTGCGGCTTCACGGACAGGCGAGGGCGAAGCCGAACTCGAACCCGAAGTCGAAGCCGAACTCGAAGGCGCGCCGCCGAGACCCAGCCGCCGCTCGATCCCCTGCCACGCGGACGCAGGCGGCACGCGTGCGGGCGACAGTTCAGCGAGCGGTTCGATGCGGCGCTGCCAGTCGTCGAGCGCGCGGCGCAGTTCGGCATCGCGTTGCGCATAGTGTTCGAGACGCCGCCGCGCGCCACCGCGCACGAGACCGAGCGCGTGTTCGGCCGCGAGCCGCTCGATGAGGTCGGGATAGCGATGCAGGTTCATCATGCGCCTCCCAGACAGCTTTTCAGTCTGGCGAGGCCGCGCCGGATCCATGACTTGACCGTGCCAAGCGGCACGGTGAGCATCGCGGCGATCTCGCTATGGCTCTGGTCGCGCAGATACGCGAGCGCGACGGCCTGCCGCTGCGCCGGCTCCAGCTGCTGCAGGCAGCCGGCGAGCAGGCGCGCGGCGTCGCTCACTTGCGTCAGCGCTTCGGGGTTCGGGGCGTCGCTGGCGACGAGCTCGTCCAATGCATCGCTCCATTCCGTTTCCTCGACGTCGATCCGCCGCAGATGGTCGAGCGCGCGATTGCGCACGATCGTTGACATCCACGTCATCGGCGCCGACAGATCGCGCCGGTAGTCGCGCGCATGCCGCCAGATGTTGATGAAGCTGTCCTGCAGCACCTCTTCCGCCCACTCGGGCTTGTTCAATATACGAAGCGCAAGCCCGAACAGTTTCGACGCCACGGCGTCGTAGAGCTCGCGCAGCGCGCCGCCGTCTTCGCGGGCAACGCGTTCGAGCAGCGTGGCGAGCATGTCCTGCGTCGGGTCACGGAGATTCGCGGTCATGAGCGTGGGGCTATCGGTGCGCGGCTATGTTACTCAAATTCGCGCCGATGTCATATTCGGTATTTCAGGCAGCTTGCAGTCATTGGGCGGCGGGCTCGCGGCCGATGCGCGGCGCTGGAGGTTGCATGGACATCGAAGTATCGGCTGCCTTTTTGCGGGGCCTCACGACGGTGCACGGCGGGCGCCCGGCGACGCGCGGCGCCGCTTCGCCGCGCTTCATGACGGCTGTGTTGCGTGGCGTACTCATCGCGCTAAAACGGGCCGCTTCTGACCATCGCAAGGCCGCTTTACGCGTTAGACTGAGACTAGTCGAGTTTGATGTGGTTAGGCATCTGCAAGGAGACGCCGCCATGAACCGGCCACTACGGTTTCCGCTACGCGCAATCGGCACCACGTTCGCCTGGAAGTGGTTCAAGTGGCTCTTTTTCGTCGCGTTTCTCGTGGCGATTGCAATCGGCGTGCGCTTTGTCCAGATCGAAATGGACACGTCAAGATTACAGGCGCGCTACCTGTCCGAACTCACGCGCGACGTCGGCTTTACCGTTTCCGAAGGCCCGAGCGACAACATCCGCTTTCCCACCGACGGCCCGTACGATATCCGTCTTGGCTACGCGCTGCTGCCGTCGTTCGAACGCCGCCTGAGAGAGCGCGGTTATGCCGTCGCATCGCAGGCCCGCGATTCAGAGCGCATGGCGGCGCTCGCCGACGACGGCCTCTTCATTCCCTACGAAGAAAAGGATCAGGCGGGCCTGATGCTGTATGACTCGACGGGCACACGCCTGTTCGGTTCGCAATATCCGGCGCGCGTGTATGACGATTTCGAGTCGGTGCCGCCGCTCGTGGTGGCGGCGCTGCTGTTCATCGAAGACCGGCATCTGCTCGATGCCGATCAGCCGAACCGCAATCCCGCGATCGACTGGGGGCGCTTGAGCCGGGCGATGATGGATCAGGGCGCGCGCATGTTCAACAGCCATCAGGCGCAGCCCGGCGGCAGCACGCTCGCCACGCAGATCGAAAAGTTCCGCCATTCGCCGGGCGGCCGCACGGCCACGCCGAAGGAAAAGCTCCGGCAGATCGCGTCGGCATCCGTGCGCGCGTATCTCGATGGTCCGCGCACGATGCCCGCGCGCGAGCAGATCGTGGTGCGCTATCTGAATTCGGTGCCGCTCGCCGCGCAGCCGGGGTTCGGCGAAATCAACGGCATCGGCGACGGGCTCGCTTCATGGTACGGCCGCGACTTCGACGAGGTGAACCGCGTGCTCAAGGCGACCCCGACCTCCGACAATCTCGACGAACAGGGGCTCGCGTTCCGTCAGGTGCTGTCGCTGATGATCGCGCAGCGCGGTCCGTCGCACTTCCTGCTGCGCAACAACGGCGATCTCAATGCGTTGACGGAAAGCTACCTGCGCCTGCTCGCGACGAACGGCGTGATCACGACGCAACTGCGCGACGCCGCGCTGTCGCAGCAGCTCGTGCTGATGCGCGCGAAGCTCGTGCCGCCCGAAGGCTCGTTCGTCGAACGCAAGGCGGTGACGTCGCTGCGCACGCATCTGCTGTCGTCGCTCGGCGTGTCCAATCTGTACGATCTCGACCGGCTCGATCTGCGCGCCACGTCGACCATGAACAACAAGGTCCAGCAGGACATCAGCGACCGGCTCGCCGACGCGGCGACGAAAGACGGCGCGCAGGCCGCGGGCCTTTACGGCTTCAACATGCTCCAGCCGAAAGACGACCCGTCGAAGATCGCGTTCAGCTTCACGCTGTTCGAAAAGCGTGACGGCTCGAACCTGCTGCGCGTGCAGACGGACAGCGTCAACCGCCCGTTCGACATCAACTCCGGTGCGCGCCTGAATCTGGGTTCGACGGCGAAGCTGCGCACGCTGATCACGTATCTGCAGATCATGACGGAGCTGCATACGCGCTATGGGCAGATGAGCGTCGACGAGCTGCGCGCCGTGAAGCCCGAGCGCGAAGACGCGCTCACGCGCTGGGCCGTCGATTACTTCATGCATACGAAGGACCGCTCGCTTCCCGCGCTGCTCGATGCGTCGGTCGAGCGCAAGTATTCGGCGAACGCGGGCGAGACGTTTTTCACGGGCGGCGGCGCGCAAACCTTCACGAACTTCGAAGCCGACGAAAACTCGCGCATTCTCACCGTGCATCAGGCTTTCCAGCATTCGGTGAACCTCGTGTTCGTGCGGATCATGCGCGACATCGTCCATTACGAAACGATCAGGACGTCCGGCCCGTCGTCGCAATGGCTCGACGATCCCGACACGCGCAAGATGTACCTGACGCGCTTCGCCGACCAGGAAAGCATCGTGTACATGAACCGCTTCTACACGAGGTACCACGGCAAGCCACAGGACGAGATGCTCGCGATCCTGCTGCGCGGCGTGCGCAAGTCGCCGCCCAAGGTGGCGACCGTATTGCGCAGCGTGCGGCCCGACGCATCGCAGGCCTGGTTCAACGACCAGATGCGCGCCGCGTTGAAGAACACGCCAAAAGCGAATCCGCCCGACGACGCGCTCGCGCAGCTCTATACAAAGTACGGCATCGACAAGTTCAACCTGAACGACCGCGCCTATATTTCGAGTGTGCATCCGCTGGAACTGTGGCTCGTCAACTATCTGCACGAGCATCCCGATGCAAGCGCGAACGAAGTGATGCAGGCGAGCCGCGACGTGCGCGCCGATGCGTACAAGTGGCTCTTCAAGACGCGCTATCACGCGACCCAGAACCGCCGCATCCGCCGCATGGTCGAGCAGCATGCGTACGACGCGATCGGCCGGTCGTGGCAGGCGCTCGGCTATCCGTTCGCGCATCTGACGCCGTCGTATGCGGCCGCCATCGGCGCATCGGGCGACCGTCCGGCGGCGCTCGCGCAGCTGATCGGCGTGATCGCGAACAAGGGCGAGATGGCGCCGACGCAAAGCATTGCCGAACTCGAATTCGCCAAGGGCACGCCGTATGAAACGCGCTTCGTACGCGCGACCCCGCAGCCGAACGAAGCCGTGTCGACGGACATCGCGCGCGTCGTGCAGGGGTTGCTGCGCGATGTCGTCGCGGGCGGCACCGCGAAGCGTCTCGCGGGCGGCATGACGTTTCCGAACGGCAAGACGATGGAGGTCTACGGCAAGACGGGCACGGGCGATCAGCGCCTGAACATCTACGCGAAGGGCCGCAGGCTGATCGAGTCGCGCAAGGTCAATCGCACGGCGACGTTCGTGTTCGTGATAGGCGACCGTTTCTTCGGCACGCTGACGGCCGTCGTGCACGAGCCGTATGCGAAGCGCTACGACTTCACGAGCGCGCTTGCCGTGCAACTGCTGAAGTCGATGGCGCCCGCGCTGCAACCGCTGCTCGACGAGCCCGCCGCGAAGAACGCGCCGAAAGTCGCGGACAGCGCGGCGCCCGGCAAGGACACCGCGCCGCCCGTTCAGTAACCGACTTCGGTGGCGGGCTTCAGAAAGAGCTCGTGCATGGGCGCGAAGTGCGCGTAGAGCGGCAGGATCGCGCCGCCCATCGCGCGCGCATCGGAGCCGATCGTGCCTTCGAGCAACTGCGGCCGCACGATGCCTTCCCATTCGAACCTGTCGAGCACGCGCTGCGTGCGCCGGATGATTTCGCGCACCAGTTGCCGGTCCACTTCGCCGTCGATCACGACGGCTTCGAGATCGAGCAGCGCGGCCGCATTCGTCAGCGCGCCCGCGATCGCGGGGCACGCGCTGTCGAGCCATTGTTCCGTGAGCCGCCACAGGTCGGCAGACAGCGCGCGATGATCGTGTGCGGCGGTAACGGGCGCGCCCGCATCGGCGAACATCTTTTCGAGCACGAAACCCGACGCCGCGTGCAGCAACTGGCGCGCAGGCTGACGCGCGCCGCCGCCCATGATCGGTATCGAGCCGACGGCGCCCGCGTTGTCGTGCGGGCCGCCATGCAGGCGACCATCGATCACGAGCCCGCCGCCGATGAAGGTGCCGACGAACAGATATAGAAAGTTGTGAATGCCGCGCCCCTGGCCCATCACGAGCTCGGCGGCGCAGGCGGCCGTCGTGTCCTTCGCAAACTCGACGGGCAGGCCCGTCATCGACGCGATGCGCGCGCGGATGTCGATGTCGTTCCATGCGTCGAGCGCCTCATGCGGCGCGCCGAGAAAGTCGCGCCAGCCGCCGAGCCACAGCGGCGCCGCGACGCCCACGCCGACCACTTTCTCGCGCCGGGCGCCGAGCGCATCGTTCACGCGCGCGAGCTTGGTGTCGAGCGCGGGAAAGAGCGTGCGCGGATCAGGGTACGCATATTCCTGCACTTCGCGGCAGCAAACACGGCCGAGAAAATCCATCGCGAGCACGTCGAGGCTGCGCCGCCCGACCTTCACGCCGATCGTATAGGCGCCTTCCGCGCGCAACGCGATGGGCACGGAAGGCTGCCCGATGCGTCCGCGCACGCGCGCCTGCTTTTCGAGCAGCCCGTCGTCGATGAGCCGCTCGACGATCATCGACACGGTCTGAATCGACAGTCGCGTGAGCCGGCCCACGTCGGCCTTCGGCAGGGGGCCATGCAAACGGATCGCCTGCAGCACGATGCGTTCGTTGAACTGCCGCATGCCGACCTGGTTCGATCCGACCGTGCGCTTCAGCGGTGAACGGGTGCCCGTATCCATCGACGCTACCTGGTTAGTCGTGCTCATTCGGCCCGTGCGTCATGCGATCGCGCGGACGTCGGCCTGCTTTGCGCCCGTCATGATCGCGACGGCGTCCGACATATGGATGTCGCTCTTGTTCACGAGCGCCGCGCGCCGGCCGAGCCGCTGGATGTGGATGCGGTCCGCGATCTCGAACACGTGCGGCATGTTGTGGCTGATCAGGATGACGGGCAGGCCGCGGTCGCGCACGCGCCGGATCAGTTCGAGCACCATGTTGCCTTCCTTGACGCCGAGCGCCGCCGTCGGTTCGTCGAGAATCACGACATGGCGCGCAAACGCCGCGCTGCGCGCCACCGCGACGCCCTGGCGCTGGCCGCCCGAGAGCGTTTCGACGGCCTGGCGCATCGAGCGGATGCCGATCTGCAGGTCCTTCATCGCGTTGGTCGCTTCGTCGAGCATGCGCCGCTTGTCGATCATCTTGAAGATCTTGCCGCGCCAGCCCGGCTTCACCAGCTCGCGTGCGAGGAACAGGTTCTCCGCGATGCTCATCGCGGGCGCGACGGCGAGATCCTGATAGACGGTTTCGATGCCTTGCTGGCGTGCGTCGATCGGGCTGCGGAACTTGACGGGCTTGCCGTCGAGCAGCAGATCGCCTTCGTCGGGAACGACTGCGCCGGACAGCGCCTTGATCAACGACGACTTGCCTGCGCCGTTGTCGCCGATCACGGCCATGATTTCGCCGGGCATCACTTCGAAGTCACAGCCGTCGAGCGCGGTGACGTGGCCGTAGCGCTTGATGAGACCGCGCGCTTGCAGAACGGGTGTTTTGCCGTTGGCGGAAGAGGGGGTTGTCGACATGACGGGCTCCTTCAGATAACGATCAACGTGCGCCACGGCGCGACAGCTTGTCGGCGGCGACTGCGAGAATCACGAGAATGCCGGTGATCAGCACCTGGTACACCGACGACACACCCATCAGCGTGAGGCCATTGCGGAACACGCCGACGATCAGCGCGCCCAGCAGCGTGCCCGCAATCGAGCCGCGTCCGCCGAAGAGGCTCGTGCCGCCGAGCACGACTGCCGTGATGCTGTCGAGGTTCTCCGTTTGTCCTGCTTGCGGATCGCCGACGCCCGTACGTGCGACCGAGAGCAGTGCGGCGATGCCGTAGATCGCGCCCGACAGCGTGTAGACCGTGATCAGGATGCGCTGTGCGGAAAGGCCCATCAAACGCGCGGCTTCCGGATTGTTGCCGAGCGCGTACAGATGGCGGCCCGGCACGGTGTCGCGCAGCACGAACCAGGTGCCGAGATACATCAGCAGCGTGAGCACGGTGCCGTACGTGACCGTCGCGGGGCCGACGCTGAACGTGTTGCCGAAGAACATGATCGCGTCGGGCAGGTTCGATACGCTCTCCGCCCTCGAATAGATCTGCGTGAGCGCGAACGCGATGTTCAGCGTGCCGAGCGTGACGATGAACGCGGGCAGCTTGATGCGCGTGATCAGCACGCCGTTGAGCAAGCCGAACAACGTGCTCGCTCCGACGCCGCACAGGATCGCGACGACGGGCGGCACGCCCATCACGACGGCGAACTTCGTCATCACGATGGAGCCGAACGCCATCACCATCCCGCATGACAGATCGATGCCGCCCGTCAGCACGATCAGCGTCTGACCGATTGCGATGACGGCCACGACCATCGTCTGTTGCAGGATCAGCGACAGGTTCTGGAACGACAGAAAGCGGCTGCTCTGCGAGATGAAAAACGCGCACGCGAGCACGAGTGCGATCAATGGACCGGCTTCGGCAAGTGTCGGCAGATGATCGGTGAGCCGGCGATGGTTGGGAATGGGAGCGGTGGGAGTCGACATGGTGTGTTTCCTCGATGCAATGCGTGTCTGGTGCAAGACGGGCGTGGGGACCCGCCGTGCTCACGCTGGAGAACTCATGGAGATGCGCGTCGCGCGCACCTCCGCTACTGCCTGGTCACTGCGTCTTTGCTGCTGGCCTGCGCGCCTACTTGTTGCCCCAACAGTTGTCGAGGCCGAACTTCGTGTCCTTGCTGCTCACGCCGTTTTGCGGCTTGTCGGAGATCAGCGTGACACCCGTATCGTGATAGCCCGAGACCTTCTTGCCCGACTTCGCGTAATCCACGCCCGCCTGCACGCCGAGCTCGGCCATCTTCAGCGGGTATTGCTGCGACGTCGCGGCGATCGCGCCGGCCTTCACGTTGCGCACGCCTTCGCAGCCGCCGTCGATGGAGACGATCATCACGCTCTTTTCCTTGCCCGCGTTTTTCAGCGCGCGATAGGCGCCGGCTGCGGCGGGCTCGTTGATCGTGTAGACGACGTTGATGTCGGGCGCCTTTTGCAGGCAGTTTTCCATCGCCGTTTGACCCTTCGCCTGATCGCCGCGCGTGTCCTGGCTGCAAACGATCGACGGATCGCCTTCCTTCACGCCGAAGCCTTGCAGGAAGCCGTTGTGACGCAGCACGCCGACTGAGACGCCCGGCGCGAGATCGAGGGTCGCGATCTTCGCGGGCTTGCCGCCCATCGCGGCCTTCGCATACTCGCCGATCAGCACGCCGGCCTTGAAGTTGTCGGTGGCGAAGAGGGCGTCGGTGGCGTCCTGCGGGTCGGTGGGCGTATCGAGCGCGATCACGAGCGCGCCTGCCGCGCGCGCCTTCTTGATGCTCGGCACGATCGCCTTCGTGTCGCTCGGCGTGATGAGGATCGCCTTAGCGCCCGCGGTGATCATATTTTCGATCGCCGTGACTTGCGCCGCGTTGTCGCCGTCGAACTTGCCGGCGGCCGTCAACAGCTTTGCGCCGTCCTTTTGCGAGGCGGATTCCGCGCCTTGCTTCATCTTGACGAAGAAAGGATTGGTGTCGGTCTTCGTGATCAGGCCGACGATGGGCTGATCGGCCGCGAGACTTGCGCCGGCGCACCAAAGCGCCGATGCGGCGAAGCACGCGGCCGCGACGCCCTTAGCGATGGGTTGCACACGGGACGCGCGGCGCAGTTGCCTGCGGGAATTGGGGTTCATGGGACGCTCCTCCGGATGATTGACAACGACGTTATGTACAGCAAATCGGTTTGACGTTTGGGGCGCTGATCGCCCCTTCTGGGTCGCACGTGACGACGCGGCGAATAACTAAATCAATTGGCTTTATTTAAGATTCGGCTCGGCTGAGTGTCAAGGTGAATCATGAATTGTGCGTCGCAGCAGATTTATTCGTCGTTAGGAGATGGATGACGTCCGCACCGCGAAATACCTAGGTTTGCAACGCAACATGCGGTCGTTGTCGTAGGGGTAATTCCTACCTTCTTTCGTCGTTTTGTAGATCAAATGCTCTGTTAAAGAGCAAAAGATCGAAAAATTGATCGCCAAGCAAATTCGAGCGTTGAATTCGATCGAAAGTGGCAAGGCGCTGTTCGGTCGACACAGACAGGTTTCAACTGATCTGTTGGTCGCCTGGGGGCGCGCTTTCGCCGCCGGGTCGTAGCGAGCGCGATGGATGAGCCGGTCGTGGGCGGATAATTTCTTTACTTTTCAACGGGTTACGGACAGGACGCAAACGTCGGGCAGCGATTGGCACATCCTGTGCATATATGGCAGCGAGCGCAAAAGAATCGTGCTCTTCCAACCGAAACCGACCTATCAGGAGCTTCATCATGGCAACGCTGACCATCAAAGATCTCTCGCACAAAGCAGAACTCTCCGGCGAAGCGCTCTGCGCAGTGCGCGGCGGCAGCAACTACAACGTCGGCAACATCAACGCGGCATTCGGCGGCGGCTTTGCCAGCCCAGGCGTCGTGGTCGCACCCGTCAACCAGACCGACACGAAGGTCTCGATCCCGACGATCCTGAACTTCGGCGGCGAACAAGCCGTACTGTAAGCGGCAAGCCCAACGTCCATAGTTAAACCGTAAGCCATTCCAATCCAGGAGATTCATCATGAGCACGCTGACCATCAAAGATATTTCGCATAACGAAGAACTTTCCGTCGAAGCACTCTCAGCGGTACGCGGCGGCGCCAACGTCAACGCGTTCAACACGAACGCGGCGTTCGGCGGCGGCTTCGCCAGCCCGTCGATCGTGGTCGCCCCCGTCACACAAACCGAGACGAAGGTCGACATTCCGACGATCCTGAACTTCGGTGGCCTGCAATACGTCCACCACTAAGTCCAGGCCAGGGAGAGCGGCGCTTCTTCTGCACGCTCAAATGCATCCGGATCGCGCTCTCCCAACCACGACACGCTATACCAGGAGCACTACCATGGCCTCGCTGACAGTCACCGATCTCTCGCGCAACGAAACGCTGTCCACTGCGGCATCGAGCGCGGTGCGCGGCGGCAGCAACTTCAACTTCGGCAATATGAACGCTGCCTTCGGCGGCGGGTTTGCAAGTCCGGCGATCGTGGTAGCGCCCGTCATCCAGACGGATACGAAGATCGATATTCCGACGCTTTTGAACTTCGGTGGTCTGCAATGGCTGAAGGGCCTGTAAATCCATAGCAGCCGCAAAGCGTCGCTTGAATTCGATCGCAACAAAAACTACGAGACGGGGAAAGCAGTTGAAGGGGACCTAAACCAGTAGTAGTCGTTCTTCCGAGCCGCTGTCAGGTCTTGTCCCTGCCGGCTCCCGCCCGCCACGCGGTTCTTCCGCTGGCGGGCTTTTTTTCGTGCGCTGCGATCGGAAACGCGAGCGCGGTGCTCCGGGTCGAGCGCGGCTGTGCTTTATCGGTTCATCGCGGCGTCACTCGGACCGTTGTTCGATCAAAACAGACAGCTCCGCGATTATCTGTTGGTCAATGACAGCCTGTCGGCGGCTCATGAAATGCCTGAATTTCGGTGTGGAAACCTGGTGATGCGGCCAAAACCCTTTGTTCTCAAGCGTTTGACAAAAAGCGAAGCGCGCGGAGCAAGATTGGCACAGCCCATGCATATGTAGGGGCGAGCGCAACGAATAGTGCTCTTCCAACCGAAACAAAAGCCTATCAGGAGATTCATCATGGCATCGCTGTCCATTAAAGATCTTTCGCATAACGAAGAACTTTCCGTCCTGGCGCTCTCCGCAGTGCGCGGCGGCAGCAACTACAACGTCGGCAACATCAACGCGGCATTCGGCGGCGGCTTCGCCAGCCCGGCCGCGGTGGTGGCACCCGTCACGCAGACGGACACGAAGGTCTCGATCCCGACGATCGCGAACTTCGGCGGCCTGCAAGGCGTGCTGCTCTAAGCCATACGAAGCAATCACTTTTCTAGTTGAACCGAACCACACCTATCAGGAGATTCATCATGGCAACGCTCACCATCAAAGACATTTCCCGCAGCGAAGAACTTTCGGCCGAAGCACTCTCGACAGTGCGCGGTGGCGCGAATGTCAACGCGTTCAACACGAACGCGGCGTTCGGCGGCGGCTTCGCCAGCCCGGCGATTGTCGTCGCACCCGTCACGCAGACGGACACGAAGGTGTCGATCCCGACGATCGCGAACTTCGGCGGCCTGCAAGGCGTCGCGCTCTAAGCCCTAAAAAGCAATCACTTTCCAGTTCAACTTAACCACACCTATCAGGAGCTTCATCATGGCAACGCTGACCATCAAAGACCTTTCGCACAACGCCGAACTCTCCGTCGCAGCGCTCTCGACGGTACGTGGCGGCAGCAACTACAACGTCGGCAACATCAACGCGGCATTCGGCGGCGGCTTCGCCAGCCCGGCCGCGGTGGTGGCACCCGTCACGCAGACCGACACGAAGGTTTCGATCCCGACGATCGCGAACTTCGGCGGCCTGCAAGGCGTCGCCCTCTAAGCCACACAAAGCAATCACTCTTCTAGTTGAACCGAACCACACCTATCAGGAGCTTCATCATGGCAACGCTGACCATCAAAGACCTCTCGCACAACGCCGAACTCTCCGTCGCAGCGCTCTCGACGGTACGTGGCGGCAGCAACTACAACGTCGGTAACATCAACGCGGCATTCGGCGGCGACTTCGCCAGCCCGGCCGCGGTGGTAGCACCCGTCACGCAGACCGACACGAAGGTTTCGATCCCGACGATCGCGAACTTCGGCGGCCTGCAAGGCGTGCTGCTCTAAGCCGCGCAAAGCAATCACTTTCCAGTTCAACTGAACCACACCTATCAGGAGATTCACCATGGCAACGCTCACCATCAAAGACATTTCCCACAGCGAAGAACTTTCGGCCGAAGCACTCTCGACGGTACGCGGTGGCGCCAACGTCAACGCGTTCAACACGAACGCGGCGTTCGGCGGCGGCTTCGCCAGCCCGGCGATTGTCGTGGCACCCGTCACACAAACCGAGACGAAGGTCGACATCCCGACGATCCTGAACTTCGGTGGCCTGCAAGTCGTTCACTAAGTCTGGACCGGGGAGAGTGGCGCGTCATCTGCATATTCAAACAGCGGAACGCGCTCTCCCCACCTGGGACATCCGCTCTTTACAGAACATGTACGCAGAATCACGAAGCGAGTGGATATAAAGTCAGTATCAGTCTCTTTTCCGAGAGACGCCGTCAGGTCCTGTCCCTGCCGACGTTCGCCCGCCAGCCTCTGCTCGCTGGCGGTTTTTTTTTAGAGGAAACACGAAGCCCGAATAAGGCAATTCGATATTCGGGACAAAGCGCAAGACCATTCGAAGAAGCGCAGGACCGCCGCTTGCTACGCTTTCGAAGCCGGCGCCGCAACGCGCGACGCGCGTCTCGCCCGCCGGCAAACGACGCGAGCGGAGGTCGACGTGAGGACGATGCACAACCGCGCGCTGCATTTCGTCGCGACGCATCCCGCGCAATTCACATTGCAGGTATTCAAGGCTTTCCGCAAGAACCAGGGGTTGCTGCTGGCAGGCGCCATTGCCTATTACGCGCTGCTGTCCATCGTGCCGCTGCTGATACTCGTCGCGATCGCGTTCAGTCATTTCGTCGGCGAGCAGCTGCTGCTCGATACACTTGCGCGTCTGCTCGAATGGCTGGTGCCGGGACAATCGAAAGCGATTGTCCGGGAGCTTGCCAACTTTCTCGCGCATCGCGCGGTGATCGGCTGGTTCCTCGTGGTCACGATGATCTTCTTCAGTTCGCTCGCGTTCACGGTGCTGGAAAATGCGCTGTCGATCATCTTCGTGCATCGCGTCGCCATTCGGCGCAGGCACTTTTTGCTGTCGGCAATCATGCCTTACCTGTTCAGCCTTTCGCTTGGCATTGGCGTGCTGCTCGTGACTATCGTCACGAGCAGTCTTCAGTCTGTCGCAAGCGACAGCATCGTATTGTTCGACCACGAAGTCTCATTGACGGGCCCGATGCGCGTCATGCTCTATCTGTTCGGACTGGCGGGCGAAATCTTCGTACTGACGGCGATCTATCTGGTGATACCTGCGGGGCGCACGACACCGCGGCACGCGTTCGTCGGCGCAGTGGCGGCCGCGGTGCTGTGGGAAATCACGCGGCGCGTGCTCGTTTGGTACTTTGCGACGTTATCGCAGGTGAGCGTCGTTTATGGTTCGCTGACGACGGCGATCATCGTGCTATTCAGTCTCGAAGCGCTCGCGACGCTAATGTTGTTCGGCGCGCAGCTGATTGCCGAATACGAGCGTCTCAATGTGAGTCCGAAAGGGCCGGCCGCACAGCCGTTTGTCACGAACTGAGGCTGAAATGGAGCATGCGGTCGAGCCGCACCCGGAAAACGAAGCCTGCGGTTAACGGCGGGTAATCCGAAAACTTTAGGCCCATTTGCGTACAAGTACTATTGCGCTTCTCAATTGGCAGAAGAATGCGCGTTGTTCACAGCTTCGTCATGACCCGCCGATGATAATCCCGTCGCCCGTTAAATCGACTATTCAAGACGGGTAGCACTGCGGCATAGCAGTGACAGACCACGGGGAATATCACATGAGCATCCGTCACCGCATCACTTTACTCGTGGTGTTGATGCTGGTTGCCTTATCGGCAATCGGCGGATACGCCGTCTATCAGACACGCGGCAGCGCCGCAGACGTTCGGCAAGTGACGCAGGGCGTCGTGCCGAGCGCGCTCGCTTCGGCCGATCTCGTATCGCAGGTCAAGGACGTCCAGCTTGCAACGATGACGCTCGTCTATGCACCCGATGCGAATATGGTCGAGCAGGCGCAAAAGGAACTCGCGACGAAACAGAAGTCGTTGCGCGACGCCCTCGACGTGCAGGCGAAAGCGGCCGCGAGTCACGCGCAAAAAGGGCTCGTCACGCAGGCGCGCGACAGCCTCGCGAACTACTTCGCGGCGATCAACGATACCGCGAAAATGAAGGCCGAAGGCAAGAATGACATGGCGCAGGCTTATTTGTTCGCCAATGTCGCACAGTACCGCGACGAACTGGAAGGCATCGTCGAAACGCTGCGCATCGAGAAGAACCGCCAGAAAGACGATGCAATCGAAGGGCTCAACGAAGGCCTCGCAACGACCACGACGGCAATTGCAAGCGCATCGGGCGCGGCGATTCTCGTGCTGATCGCGATCGGCCTGCTGCTGTATCGCCAGATCACACGGCCGCTGTCGCGCATGCAGTCGATGATGAGCGAGATCGCGTCGAGCCAGGATTTCACGCGCCGTGTGCCTGTCGGGCGCATGGATGAAATCGGTCATTCGATCGTCGCGTTCAATGGCATGATCGAGAAGATTCAGCAAAGCTGCGCGCAACTGAAACAAAAGACGGCCGACATTCAGGCGATGCTGCAGAACATGCAGCAAGGCATTTTGACGGTCGTCGACGGTGCCGTGATTCACTCCGAGTACTCGGCATATCTGGAAGAGATCTTCGAAACGAAGGACATTGCCGGCCGTCCACTGATGGATCTCGTATTCGGCGACAGCAATCTCGGCGCCGACACGGTTTCGCAAGTCGAAGCGGCCGTAGCGGCGTGCATTGGTGAAGACAGCATCAACTTCGAATTCAACCAGCATCTGCTCGTCAACGAACTGATGCGCGAGATGCCCAATGGCGGGATGAAAACGCTGGATATGAGCTGGTCCGCGATCACCGACGAAAACGACATCGTCATGCGTCTGATGCTGTGCGTGCGCGACGTGACAGAACTGCGCCAGCTCGCGGCAGAAGCGGGAGAACAAAAGCGCCGCCTGGAAATGATCGGCGAGATTCTCGCAGTGAGCGAGGAGAAGTTCCATCATTTCGTCGAGAGCGCGACGGGCTTCATCAACGAGAATGAGCGCATCATTCGCCAGCATACGCAGGCGGACGGTTCGGCTGTTGCAGAGCTATTTCGCAACATGCATACGATCAAAGGCAATGCACGCACCTATAGCCTTCAGCATCTGACGAGCATCGTGCATGAAACCGAGCAGCGGTATGACGCATTGCGCCGTCCCGATTCGGCGCACGAATGGGATCAGGAGCAACTGATCGCCGAACTCGCGCGCGTCAAGGAAGCGCTTCAGCACTACGCGACGATCAACGAAGTCAGTCTTGGCCGCAAGGCGGGCCGTGGCGGCAGCGTCGAACGCTATCTGATGGTCGACCGTGAGCACATTCAGGAAAGCCTGCGCCTGCTCGACGCGGCGAACCCGGCCGACATGCGCGATCTGCTGTCGGCGCGCGATTCGGTGCGCCGAACCTTGCGTCTGCTCGGCACGGAAATGATCGAAGACGCGCTGGCGGGCGTGCTCGAATCGCTGCCTTCGCTTGCCGCCGAGCTCGGCAAGGCGGCCCCCGCCGTGCGCATCGACGACAACGGCTATCGCGTTCGGTCGCAAGCGGGCACGGCACTGAAGAATGTCTTCATGCATCTGTTGCGCAATTGCGTCGATCACGGCATCGAGACGGCCGAACAACGCCTGGCGCTCGGCAAGCCCGAAGCGGGTGTGATCGATATCGAAGTGGGCGTCGCGGAAGGGGCATTGCAGATCACGTTGAGCGATGACGGCCGCGGCCTCGCGCTGTCGCGCATTCGCGGCATCGCGGCCGAGCGCGGCTGGCTCCAGCCGGATTCGCAACTGAGCGACGAAGCAGTGGCCGAGTTTATTTTCCGTCCGGGTTTTTCGACGGCTCAAAATGTGACGGAAGTCTCAGGTCGCGGCGTCGGCATGGATGCGGTGCGCGATTTCATCAAGCGCGAAGGCGGGCGCATCGATTTGCGCTTTACCGACGATCATGCAGGCGCGGACTTCCGCCAGTTCCAGACGATCGTCTATCTGCCGGAGAATGCCGCCGTCGATAGCGTCGGCACATCGATGGACGATGCGGCCCGAACCGTGACGGCGATTCAGGCCAACGCGCTTTCCGAATAGCATGACGGGGATATGTCGTGGTTGAACAGTATGTGATTGCGGCAGTGGCGGGCGGCGCGTTGAGCGCGCTCGCGGCGCTTTTCGCGCATCGGTGGTGGTACAGGAGAAACGTCATTGCGCAGCAGTGCATGGCGGTGGCGTCGCAGGGCAAGCGCGTTGCGCAGGCCGAAGAGCATCATGCAGCCGAAGTGCGGCAGCACGAGCAGCGGGCGCGCGAGTTGCACGCGCTCGTCGACACGTTGCGTGGCGATCTCGTGCAGCAGTCGGCGCAGGCGGAACAGGCGCGCGCCGCCTTGAACGCGTTGCTGCAGCAAAAAGACGAATGGCTGCATCAGGCGACGCGCCTTTGCGCCGAGGCGGCACGCCTGCGGAATCTGTCGGCGACGTTCGAGCGCTGGCATGAGCAGATGATTTCGCTGATGGCGCAGAACCACGACATGCACACGAAGAACAATGAATTGTCGTCGATCGTGCGTCACGTGCTGATCGTGTCGCTGAATGCGTCGATCGAAGCGGCCCGCGCGGGGGCGGCGGGACGCGGGTTCTCGATCGTCGCGAGTGAAGTGCGCGCGCTGGCGGCGCGCTCGCAGGAACTGTCGAAGAGCTATCACGACAGCCTGAACCGCAACGACCTCATCACGACGGCCACGTTTCAGGACATTCAGGCGGGCGGCAAGATGATCACTGCTTCGCTGGCAAGCGTCGAGTCGCTCGCCGGCCAGATTCAATCCCGGATAGAACAGGCGACGACGTGATCAGTCAGCAAGCGAAAGACAGTCTCGAACGGATCTTTTTCCAGTCCGCACGCACGCGTTTGCCCGTCAATGCCGGCGACGCGTGCGAAATCACGGCACTCGACGCGCATCAGGCCAATACCGCGCTCGCGAGCCATATCGTTGTTTTGACCATTTCATCGATTGCATTTCGCTTTCTGCTCGTACTGCATTTCGACGACGATCAGACAACGCGCGACTATTATTTGCGCGACGCCGAAGATCGTGCGTTGCCAGAAGCGCTGATGGAAGTCGGCAATCTGTGTTGTGGCGCGATCAATCAGCGACTGGTCGAGTACTTTCCGGATCTCGGAATGTCGACGCCATATCAGCTGAGCGGCGCCTGCGTTTCCCATTTGACGGAGTTGAAGCCGGATTACCTCGCTGCTTTTCGCGTGACCGTCGGCGCAAACGTACAACTGGGCGCGACGCTGTGTGTATGCGCGAGCGCGCCCGTCGATTTTGCCGCGCAGGCGGCTCAGGTCGAGGAAAGCGCCGGCGAACTGGAACTCTTCTGAAACCGGCAAAGATCATATTTTCAATCAATGCGCCGCTTGAAAGGCGTGACGGGGTGAGCAATGGCAAAGGTTCTGGTAGTGGACGATTCGAGCGCGGTTCGCGATGAAGTGGCGGGCTTTCTGCGGAAAAACGGCCTCGACGTCGATACGGCAGTGGACGGCAAAGATGGGCTCGCGAAACTGAAAGCGTCGCCGGGCATTCGTCTCATCGTCAGCGATGTCAATATGCCGAATATGGATGGCCTGACAATGGCCGAAAAGATCCGCAGTGAATTGGCCAATACGAGCGTCAACATCATCATGCTGACGACGGAAAGCAGTCCCGCGATGAAGGAGCGCGGCAAGGCGGCGGGCGTGAAGGGCTGGATCGTCAAGCCGTTCAAGGGCGATGCAGTGCTCGAAACGTTCCGCAAACTGGCTGGCTGAAGGGAACTGGCGGCACATATCGAGTCCGCTGGATAAACGCAAGAGCCCATTCGCTATTCGGCGCAAGACGTAAGGCCGGGTCCTGTAAAGTGCAGGCCCGGCCTTTTGCATTGTTCCGGGCGCTGCCGTTCCATTCATTTTGCGTACAGTGCAAACTCAGTCGCAGGAAGCCGGCTATGTCATGCAATATGGGTTATCGGGATGCCAACGTGATGGCAAATCAACGCATACGCACGGTTCAAGATTGATCTTTAATAAAAACAGGCATCAGCTCTGAATTTTAATGCTTGGCCCTGGTCGTTTGGAAATCGACGGCTCAAAAGATGGGCCAGGAACTTTCTCAATTGCCGAGTCAGCGCTTTCGTATAACGATGGCTCTTATGGATTGAGTGGATAATTGGGCAGTTTGACTTTGTGGACAATCAACTCCGATGCAAGCTTTTTGACATTCGCGGCACGCTCTTCCGGTTGCCGTTTTAACCTTTCCACCAGAACTCAGGTGGCAGAACGAAAGGCGTTTGTGTTTTCATGTAATGGATGAACTCTAGCCATATATGACTTGTCCATGGCATAGTGCCGGTATCTTCAATCAGGAGTATCAAGATGGCTACACTCGAAGCACTTCAAGCAAAGATAAAAAAGCTTCAGGCCCAGGCGGAGGCGATCGCCTCGCAAAAGTCGACGGTCGCGCTGGAAAACATTCGGGCATTGATGGCAAAGCACAATTTGACCACGGCGGACATCGCTGCGCATCTCGGCCATAAGAAACGTGGTCGTCCTTCGCTGAAGTCGGCAGGTGTGCAGACAAAAGGTGTCGCCAAATACATGAACCCTGAAACGGGCGCGACCTGGACGGGACATGGCCGGGCACCTGCCTGGATCGCGGCGGCGAAAGACCGCAACAAGTACCTCGTTGGCGGCGCGTCGGCCCAGGCGGTCAAGCGCGTAGCCGTGAAGGGCGCAGCGGGCAATGGTCAGCCGAAGGGACCGCAGCCTGCCAAGTATCGTCACCCTGAAACAGGGGCGACCTGGAGCGGCCGTGGTCCCGCTCCGGCGTGGCTGGCGGCCGAAAAGGACCGCAGCAAGTTTCTGGTCGGAGGTGCAAAGGCCGCCGGCGCGAACGGCGTTGCCAGAAAAAGAACGGCTGCCACGAAAGCCGCAAGAAAGTCCCGCGCATAAAAGATAGAAGCGGGCGAGGCTTTGGTCTCGTCCGCTTCTTTGTGCCTGATTCATTTGCGGATTGGGCGCGCGTCAACGCTTCTCTTTTCTCCGCAGCGCACAAGGGCGACGTGCTGAGCGTCGCCGTGAGCCGTATCTTTTCCGTCTGACCGGGTGGCTTGCGACGACCAAGGAAAATCCGTTATTGCCAAGGGGCAAGTTTCCTTGAAAGCGATTGGCAAGTTGGCAACACTTTGTCAGGTTGCCTGCTTTGGGTTCAGTGGATAAGTTTCGACGCGAAGACAAGTCAATGTCTGCGATGAAAACGACTCGTTTCAGATGTGCGCCAATGGAACGGGAGGCGAGCGGACTGCCGCTCTTCTTTTTACGTCGATCCCGATTAGAGCGACGACTCGGTTCGAGTACCGTAGAGGCGGTCTTTAACGCCCTTGTGCGCGGTGTTTCAAGCGAATGAGAGGAGAAATTGCCTCTTCGGCACTAGCCGAGGTTTCGGCGTTCGCCTGTACCCGGCGGCATCGCGCGCCGGCCTTGCTTTCCGGCGCGCGGATGCCGCACTTGTCTTTAGCTAGTGAAAGTCACGGGTCTCCAGTTCGACCGACTGTCCCCCATTTCGCTGTAGCACGCGGCGCGCTGCCGCTTCAATTGCCTTCCGGTTACCTTCGAACGCTGCGATCAGATCGTGAGACGACGTACCCGTATTGCCGAAGTGGTCGTTCAGGGCGTCGATTGATACGCTGCACCATACCTCTTTTCCTTCGACGGTCGCTTCGAATGCGACTCGCGATGCGGCAACGACATGCCGGCGGCTGGTGAATTCGATGGTCATTTGATTTCTCCGTGAGTGCCAGTGAGATTCACGAACGCACCCTCGTGCCGCCTGTCGGGCGCGTTTTGCGCGGTCCTGGGCCCGGCAGACCGGTCTGGGGCATTCGCTTCGGTGCTGTGCAGCAAGGATCGATCCAGTCCGCTTCGCGCGATTCCGATGGTGACGGCATGGCGTCGGGCGGCAGCATCGTTCTCCAATGATAGGACGCGGGCGGCGTAAAAGCCCGGGAAAGTACTCATTCGCTAGTCGGCTGTGCCTGTCATCTGTCCGATCAGCCGCTTCGTCGCGGGCGAGTGCTCGTGTTTCCGGAATACGGCGGCGACCTCCGACACGATCGGCTCGCCCGCCAGCGTCTTGAAGACGACGTTCGGCAGGTTGACGGCCCGCGTCAGCACATTCGGCACGATGGCGATGCCCGCGCCCACGGAAACCTGCGTCAGCACGGCGAGCAGCGTGCCCGGCGCGCTGACGATATGCGGACTGAACCGCCCGCGACGCGCGATTTCCCGCGTGCCGAGATCCTGCTCCGGCACGACGAACGTTTCGCCCGCGAGCGAGCGCGCCTTGATCGGGCCCGTCGCGGACGCCAGCGTATGTTCGGCGGGAACCGCTGCGCAGAACGCATCGCGCGCCAGCACATGCGCGCGCAGCGACGGCGGCAGCTCGACGGGCAAGCGCACAAACGCGACATCGACGCGGCCTTGCTCCAGCAGCGCGGGAAGCTCGCCCATCGCATGCTCCGTTGCCTGCACGAGCACGTTTGGCCGCGCTTTGCGGAACGCGCGAATCTGCTTTTGCAGGATGCCCGAAAAAGCCGCCGAGCCGACATAGCCGATATGGATGCGCCCCAGTTCCCCGCGCCCGGCCCGCTGGCCGATATGCAGCGCGCGTTCGAACTGTGCGATGGTTTCGCGTGCTTCGACGAGAAACGCTTCACCCGCAGCCGTGAGCGCGACCGAGCGTTTGGTGCGGCGAAAGAGTTGCACCTGCAACACGCGCTCCATTTCCTGGATTTGCACGGTCAGCGTGGGCGGCGCAATGCCGAGCGCCTCCGCAGCCTGCGCAAAATGCAGCCGTTGCGCAACGGCGATGAAATAACGCAGATGCCGGAGTTCCATGAGCCGTACTTTCCGTATTAGGTGTTGCCTAATTATATTCAGCACGAAGGGCAATGAACGGAATAGAAAAAGCTGGTGGAATACGCACTTCCATCCGTTTACACGAAGCCATTCCGATGAGCTCGATCACGACCACGCGTTCTGCCTCTCGCGGTACGCCGCTCTTGCTGATCGCGTCGATGGGTTGCGCAATGACGGTGCTCGACACCAACGTGGTCGGCATCGTTCTGCCGACCATCGCGCGCGATCTGAACGCTTCGTTTGCCGATATCGAATGGGTGATCAGCGCTTACGTGCTGTGTTTCGCCGCGCTATTGCTGCCTGCGGGATCGCTGGCCGACCGCTTCGGGCGCAAGCGCGTGTTTCTGCTAGGCATAGCGCTATTTTCGATCGCATCGTTAGCATGCGGCGTCGCGCCGAACGCGGCGCTGCTGTATATCGCGCGTGCCGTGCAGGGCGTCGGTGCGGCCTTCCTGCTTGCGCCCGCGCTCGCGATCATCGGACACGCATTCCATGACGAGCGCCAACGCGCGCGGGCCTGGGCGGTGTGGGGCGGCATCATGGGCCTGACGATGGTCCTCTCGCCGCTGATCGGCGGACTGATCAACGCGTGGCTGGGCTGGCGATGGGCATTCGCGATCAATGTGCCGATCTGCGCGATGCTGGCCACGGGCGTGATCAGGATCGTCGAGGAATCGCGCGATCCGACGCCGCGCGCGCTCGACCTTCCCGGCATCGCGCTGTTCGCGGCCGCGATGTTCTCGTTGACGTGGGCGCTGATTCTCGGCCCTGACAACGGCTGGTTGAGCACAGCCGTTGTGTCGCGCGCGGGTGGCGCGGTCGTTCTGTTCGCCGTATTTGCGACGGTCGAAAAGCGGCGCGCGCATCCGATGCTCGATCTCGCGCTGTTCCGTTCGCTGCCGTTTGTCGGGGCGATCGTTGCGATGTTCGCCTATGCATCGTCGGCGCAGGTGATGGCTTCCCTGTTGCCGCTTTTCTTGCAAAACGCGCGTGGCGAAAGCGCGCTCGGCGCGGGGGCGGGGATGCTGCCCTTTGCGCTCGCGATGCTGATCCTGCCGCAGGTCGGCCGCAGGCTCGGCGCTTATCTGGACTCGCGGCGCATCCTGGCGCTCGGGTTGTCAGTGGTCGCATCCGGCAACCTGGCGATGATGGTGGCGGCTCGCAGTGCGAATTCCGCGTGGCTGATCGTTGCAATGGCGCTGCTCGGCAGTGGCGGCGGTCTGCTGAACGGCGAGACGCAAAAGGCGATCATGGGCACGGTGCCGCGCGAGCGCGCGGGCATGGCTTCCGGCATCAGCACGACATCGCGCTTCACGGGCATTTTGCTTGGGTTTTCCGGTCTCGGCGCGGTGCTGGCCGAGGGGGTGCGAGGCGCGTTGGCCGAACAGATGTCGCGCATGCATCTGCCGTTCGTGCCGGGTTTCGCCGAGCGCGTGATGGCGGGAGATTTCACGCGAGCCTTCACGCTATATCCGCCGGCATTGACGGATGCACTGGTCGGCATTGCGCGCTCCAGTTACGGCACGGGCTTCTCGCGAGCCTTTGCCGCTGCCGCGATGGTGGCGGCCGTATGCGCAGCTGTCGTATATCTGTCGATGAAAGGCAGGAGGTGAGAGCAGGAGGGAAGAATCAGCAGACGTTGATCGCTCGGGCCTTGACCGATTAGTATAAAAAGCTTCAGTTAAAAAGGAGCGCCCGCAGCGCGCAAGGTTCGATGACTCGATATGAAGCACTCGCCAATACGATGGCGGCCGAAATACGCTCGGGCAGCCTCGCCGTAGGCGCGCGCATGCCGTCGTTGCGTCAGGTCATCGCTCAGCATGGCGTGAGTCAGTCGACTGCGTTTCGCGCTTACTATCTGCTTGAAGAGTGGGGGCTCATTCGCGCACAGGAGCGCTCTGGCTATTACGTCGCGCCCGGCGCGGCCGTTCGCGGCAAGCAGGAGGCCGTTGCAAGGCGCGCGCTTGCCGAGTCCGCGAAGGTCGATATCAGCGAGCTCGTGTTTAGCGTGCTCGAAGCGGCAAAGCACACGAACGTGGTGCCGCTCGGGTCCGCGTTTCCTTCGCCTGTGTTGTTTCCATTGCCGCGCCTTGCCAAGTCGCTTGCGCAAACCTCACGGTCGATGAATCCGTGGAGCACGGTGGTCGATTTGCCGCCCGGCAATGAAGCGTTGCGCCAGCAGATTGCGTTGCGTTATCTGGGCATGGGTCTGTCGCAACCACTGGATGAAATCGTCGTCACCAATGGCGCGCTTGAAGCGCTGAATCTTTGCCTGATGGCAGTGACGCGTCCAGGCGATGTAGTGGCCGTCGAGTCGCCCGGCTTTTATGCCGCGCTACAGGCGATCGAAAGACTCGATTTGCGCGTGGTCGAAATTCCTGTCGATCCGCAAAGCGGACTCGATCTCGATGCGCTCGCTCAAGCGCTCGACAAGCATCCGATTCGCGCGTGCTGGTTCATGACCAACTACCAGAACCCGACGGGTGCGACGATGCCGCTGGAAAGGAAAAAGGCACTCGTCGAACTGCTCGCGCGGCATGAGGTGCCGTTGATCGAAGACGACGTATATGGCGAACTGCATTTCCAGGCGGATTACCCTTTGCCCGCAATCGCATTCGACCGCAAAGGGCTCGTCATGCATTGCAGTTCTTTCTCAAAGACACTCGCGCCGGGGTATCGGATCGGCTGGGCCGCCGCAGGCAGATTCGCGGAGAAAGTGCAGCGCGCAAAGCTGATGACGACGCTCTCCGCGAGCATTCCCGTACAGGCTGGCATCGCCGACTATCTGCAGCATGGCGGCTACGACCGGCATCTGCGCAAATTGCGCGCCGCGCTGCGTGCGCAACTCGATGCGGTGAATCTGGCGCTAAGGCGCGCAATGCCGAAGGGCGTGAAATGGACGTGTCCGTCGGGCGGTTATTTCGTGTGGCTGGAATTGCCCGAGCAAATCGACGCGTTGATGCTGCACAGACAGGCAATCGAACAGGGCGTCAGTCTCGCGCCGGGACCGATCTTCTCGGCATCGCGCGGTTTCAGGCATTGCGTGCGGCTGAACTTCGGACATCCATGGAGCGCGGACATCGATCGCGCGATTCGCATACTCGGCGAACTGATCGCGAAGGCGGCAGCCGGCGGGCGCGCTGACGCTTCGTAATCAATGCGCGATCGTCACGGCGATCTTCGCAAATGCAAACAGCAGCGCGCCGAACGACATCGCGAGCACAACGGCCATCACGGGAAGCAGCGGCAAGTTGACGGTGGCGAGATCGGCCTCGTGCGCGGCGCCGCGCCGCACGCCGAAGAAACTCCACAACACCATGCGCATCATGTTCAGCAAAGCCATTTTGGTTCTCCTGCAGCACGCGTCGATCGCGCGCTTTCATGGGTTTATCGTAGGCGCGCGAGGTTGTTGACGTAAGAAGCAGTTGCCGTCGTTTCAGGCGCAGCAGCCGTGCGGCGGCGTGTCGCGCCGGCGCTGTTCACTGCCAGGCGGCGTCGATGCACGGGAAAAACGACCCGTGCGGTTGCGCGATGTGTAAAGTTTGCAGGCGGTCGGAGAGCACGCGTACCCCGGGTACACGCCTTGCGCGCGATTTACCCACTCACTTTCGAAGGAGGTGAACCATGGGTTCGATCAATCCGCAAACGCGCAGAACAGGCGGTGCAGATATCGTGGGTGGCGGCGTCGGCGAGGGGCCGGGGCCGGAGGTGATGGCCGCGTCGACGCTCGACGGGACCAAGGTGTATTCGTCAGACGGGGAGCACGTCGGCAAGATCTCCGACATCATGCTCGACGTACGCAGTGGAAGAATCGCTTACGCCGTGCTGTCGGAGGGCGGCTTTCTCGGCATGGGCGCCAAGCTGCACGCGATTCCGTGGAGCGCGCTGACGCTCGATACGGACCAGAAGTGCTTCCACGTCGATATCAGCGCGCAGCGCCTGAAGGACGAACCGGGCTTCGACAAGGATCATTGGCCCTCGATGGCCGAGGCGCAGTGGGGCGAGTCGCTGCACACGTACTACAACCGCGATCCGTACTGGCGCTCGCGCAGCGACTATGTCGATCCTGACGTCCCGCCGACCGCGCATTGATGTGACACACGCTGTTCGTGTCCGGCCGCGCAGATAGAACCGCGCACGGTTGCGCTGCAGTGCCGTCCGGCGGCACTGCAGCCGCGGCCCTTGGATTTCGCGGTCCGCAAGCGCGGCCTCCCGGCCAGCGTGTCAGGCCTTGACGGACGAGGCCTCGTAAATCTCGTCGATCGCTTCTGCGAGTTTCGCGTTGAATTCGCTGTCGCTCATCTGCTTCTTCAGATCGTTGATCAGCGCTCGCGAAAAGCTCGCGATCATTCCGTGGTTTTTCGCGAGCCGCTCGCATGCTTCGGCGCGCGTATAGCCACCTGAAAGCGCGACGACTCGCGCGACGCGCGGATGATCGATCAACGGCTTGTAGAAGTCCGCCACATCGGGAATGGTCAGCTTGAGCATCACCTGCTTGTCGGCGGGCAACGCGTCGAGACCCTTGATGATTTCGTCGCGCAGCGTCTTTTCCGCGCCGGCCTTGTCCGGCGTCTTGATGGACACTTCGGGCTCGAGGATCGGCATGAGCCCGCGCGCGTCGATCTGCGCGCCGTATTCGAATTGCTGCTTGACCACGGCGGCGATGCCCGACGGCGAATTCTGCTCGATCACCGAGCGCATTTTGGTGCCGAAAATGCCGAGTTCACGTGCGCGATCGAGCAGCGCGTCGAGTCCGGGAATCGGCTTCATCAGGCGCACGCCGTCGCTTTCCGCTTCGAGCCCCTTGTCGACCTTGAGGAACGGCACGACGCCTCGGTCTTCCCACAGGAACGACGGGACGGGCTTGCCTTGCGCCTGGCCGTCCATTGTGGCTTCGAACAGAATCGCCGCAATGACTTTTTCGCCCGTGAATGCAGGGGCCGTGATGATGCGAACGCGCATTTCGTGAATCAGCTTGAACATTTCGGCGTCGCCGTTATACGCGTCGTCCGAAATACCATACTGCCGCAATGCGCCCGGCGTGGAGCCGCCGCTCTGGTCGAGCGCGGCGATGAAGCCCGCCTTATCAGAAATCTGCGCCAACATTTGATCATTTGCCACGGACGTTTCCTCCTGGAACAAACGGATTAATGACCCTGCGTTTCCGACCCGACAAGTGTAAGGCATTGCCGCGCGCGCTCCTATATCGCGCGGACTGTGGTCGATCGAACAGACAAGCGAAGAACGTTCCAGGCCGCCAGATGCGCAACCGTGCGGCATCGCGCGCGTGACATTGCGTCCCGCTGCGTCCCGCTGCTTCCATTTCCCGGGCGGCTATTTCCCTTCGATGCCATGTGGCCGGTTGCGTATGAACAGTTCCATGAACCCCGTTTGCGGATCCGGCTCCCGCGAGAACGTGTGATCCGGCAGCAGCGCGAGCAGAACTTCAACCGTCGTTCGCACGACGCAGCCGCGCGCGACATGTCCGCCATAGACGCGCCCCTGCGCGTCGGCGACCGACATGTGCAGGTGCGCGCCTTCCCGTGCTACCGATCCAGCGAGCGTCAGGATTTCGAGGTCTTCGCGCAGTGCGGCTGGCTGGTCCACGCCGGCAAAGCGCAGTTGCGCGGCGCTGAGGCTGCCGATGCCCTGGACGACGAACGCGGCGCAAGCGCCAAGCTGGCGCGTGGCGTCTTCGATAGCGTCGCGCAGGTCCTGGCCGGGGTGCAGACGTAACGGGAGAGCTTGCATCAGTGACAATCGCCTGGGCGTGACGGCATGACGTGAATGTGCGCTGCGGCGTTCGTCCGCGTCTGCGCGCGTGCGCGCGTATTTGTGCATATTGTGCCGGGGACCGCATTCGCTGCTACCGCTGCGAGACAGCGGCAGTAAGATTGCGAGGCCGGCTGCCCACCTTCCCCCTTTATCCCATCAAGCGCCGGCATTTTCCCTCGTGCATTCTGGCGCGCGCCGACCCGGCGCGAACAACGATGAAAACGCTACTGCGAACGATCGTCACGTTGGCGTGCATGGCGGCTGCGCTCGGGATCCTGTTCATCCCGTTGCCGCGCGCGCTCGATCTGTCGACGCGCATCGTCTCGCTGATGCCGATCGCGCGGCCGAGCACCGTTGTCTTCGACTTCGTGACCACGCCTCTTCACTGGCCGGCGTGGCACCCGTCGTCGCTGTCGGTGACGGGCGCGACGGATCATTCGCTCGACATCGGCGAGCAGGTGACGGAAGAGTTTCGCGTTGCGGGGCGGCGCGGACAGGTCGTATGGACGGTCGTCGAGCGCAAGCGTCCGGACAAGTGGACGATCGACGGCATGATCGAAGGGCGGCCCGCCGGCACCGTCAGCTATGCGCTGAGGCCCGCCGCGGACGGCACGCAGTTCGAGCGCACCTTCATCTACCGCTCGCCGACGCTCTGGTTCGCGTTGCTGAACGCGGCGTGGCTGCGCGCGAAGATTCAGGCGGAGTCCGACGAAGCCGTGGCGCGGCTCAAGGATCTGCTCGAAGCGCCGTAGCGAAAGCGAAAACGTGCATCGAGCGAGCATCGGAAGCAGGCGCGATCCAGCACGGTCGTCTGGCAAACGGCAATACAGTGAGGTGCATTCGTATCCGGCTGTATCGGGAATAGCGGCGTTTGCGCCGATACAGTTGGCGGGTCTTCAACGAGCCAGGGGCCCAGACATGAACGCCGTCACCGAAACCGCAGAGCTGTCGGTGCAACAAATCAGCCACTTTATCGGTGGCGCCGTAGTCGAGCCGCAAAGCGGCCGCTTCAAGGACGTCTTCAATCCCGCGACGGGTGCCGTGACGGGCGCGCTCGCGCTCGCGGACACCGACGAGGTCGCGCGCGCCGTCGCCGCGGCGCAGGCCGCGTTTCCCGCATGGAGCGAGACGGCCCCGATCAAGCGCGCACGCGTGCTCTTCAAGTTCAAGGAGCTGCTGAACCGGCACCACGACGAACTCGCGCTGATGATTACGCGTGAACACGGCAAGGTGTTCTCCGATGCGCAAGGCGAAGTGGTGCGCGGCATCGAAGTCGTCGAGTTCGCGTGCGGCATTCCGAATCTGTTGAAGACCGACTTCACCGATCAGATCGGCGGCGGCATCGACAACTGGAACCTGCGCCAGCCGCTCGGCGTGGTCGCGGGCATCACGCCGTTCAACTTCCCGATGATGGTGCCGTGCTGGATGTTCCCCGTCGCGATTGCGTGCGGCAACACCTTCGTGCTGAAGCCGTCGGAGCGCGATCCTTCCGTGTCGCTGTTCATCGCGAAGCTGCTGAAGGAAGCGGGGCTGCCCGATGGCGTGTTCAATGTCGTGCAGGGCGACAAGGTTGCCGTCGACGCGCTGATCGAACATCCCGATGTCGCCGCGCTGTCGTTCGTCGGATCGACGCCGATCGCCGAATACATCTACACGGAAGCCACGAAGCACGGCAAGCGCGTGCAGGCGTTGGGCGGTGCGAAGAACCACCTTGTCGTGATGCCGGACGCGGACCTCGACCAGGCCGTCGATGCATTGATAGGCGCGGCCTACGGTTCGGCTGGCGAGCGCTGCATGGCGATTTCGGTGGCGGTGGCCGTGGGCGATATCGGCGACGCGCTGATCGACAAGCTCGTGCCGCGCGTGAAGTCGCTCGTGATCAAAAACGGTGAAAATGCCGACGCGGAAATGGGCCCGCTCGTCACGGCTGAGCACAGGGCGAAAGTGACGGACTATATCGCGTCGGGCGAAGCGCAAGGGGCGAAGCTGATCGTCGACGGCCGCGCGCTTCCCGTCGCGAATGAAGCGGGCTTCTTTATTGGCGGCACGCTGTTCGACCAGGTCGGCACGCAGATGAAGATCTATAAGGAAGAGATCTTTGGGCCGGTGCTGTGCGTGGTGCGCGTGCCCGATTTCGCCAGCGCCGTTCAACTGATCAACGCCCACGAGTTCGGCAACGGCGTGTCGCTGTTCACGTCGGACGGCGGCGTGGCGCGAGCGTTCGGCCGGCAGATCCAGGTCGGCATGGTCGGCATCAACGTGCCGATTCCCGTGCCGATGGCGTGGCACTCGTTCGGCGGCTGGAAGCGCTCGCTGTTCGGCGATCACCATGCATACGGCGAAGAGGGCGTACGCTTCTATACGCGCTACAAGAGCATCATGCAGCGCTGGCCCGACAGCATCGCGAAGGGCGCGGAGTTCACGATGCCTGTCGCGAAGTAACGTGCTGACGCGTGGTTCGCGATGTTTGCCGCGAGCGCATGCCGCGACGGACGAAGCGAACCACGTCCACCGCCGTCGCGAACACATGCGCGCGGCTGCGTTTCACTCCGCTTCTGTCTGCGGCGCTTTGCGCCGCAACGCCAGCGCGACGCCGCTTAGCGTCAGCGCCATCGCGAGCGCTTCTTTCCAGCCCAGCGGCTCGCCGAGCGCGAGCGCCGCGGCGACGATTCCCATGATGGGCACGAGCAGCATGCCGATCGACGCAATCTGCGGCGGCAGCCGGCGCAACGTCGCGAACCACGCGAGATAGCACACGCCCATCGGCACGAGCGTCATATAGATCAGCACGGCCCAGCCGTCCGCATGCAGCGACGCATAAACGGGACGCTCGATCAACAGCCCCGCGGCGATCATTGGTGCGCAGCCGAGTCCGACCTGCCACGCAACCAGACTGATCGGCGCAACGGGAATCGGCGTACGGGCGATCACGGTGCCGAGCGCGAATAGAACAGCGGCGAGCAGCGCGAACGCGATACCGGCGATCTTGCCGGCGTCGAATGCAACGCCGCGCCCGCCGAGCAGCACGACCACTCCGGCGAGGCCGAGCAACAGCGCGAGAAATTCCATCGCGGACGGCCTGCGCGCGAGCATGGGCCACGCGAGCAGCATCGCCCAGATCGGCATCGTGTAGACGAGCAGCGCGCCTTCGCTCACGCTGAGCCATTTCATCGATAGCGTAGAGAAGCCCATCCATGCAAAGACATTCGTGCCTGCCGCGAGAATCAGGCGCGGGATGAACTCGCGCGGCACGCGTAGCTGTTCTCCGATGCTGACGGCAACGACGCCGAGCAAAAGCGCCGCCGTCACGCCCGCGACGCCGCGTGAGAAAAGCGGCGGCCACTCGCGCAACAGTACTTTCATCGCCGGCCAGTTGAGCGCCCATCCTGTCGCCGTGACGAGCAGATAGAAGAGTCCTGCCCAGCGTGCATGCTTCATCGGTGTTTCGTATGCGTTCTTTTAAGAGCCCCGATCATACGGGCTTATACGACGAAACGACCCGCGTGCAACCTGACATATGCCGCAAACGATTGCGTTGTATGCTTGAATACGAGAGCATGCGCGGCGTTGATCAAGCTCGGTTTTCGTCAGACGGAAAGCGTGCGATTCGCCGGCAACTTGCGTGTGGTTCGCGTGCAATTCGCTGCCTTACGCGAGGTGCAACTGCCGATAAAATCGTCTGTCTGATGGCAATGAGGGCTGCTCGCGCGGCCCTTCAAAATGCCAGCTTGCCGCACGTTTTTATCGATGTTCGCCAGCCGTTTGCACGGACAACAGGCACGCACCGGCTAACCAAACGTTTGCTTCGCCAGGTTCGAGGGTTCGCCCGAACTGATTGGTGCCGAGCGGAATGAGATAGTTCGAGTGCGCGAATATCGGCGCATGTTTCATGAAAGCAACACGAAACAAAGGTACATCGCAGCTCACGAGAGGCTGAAAATGGAACAGTCCTTACGCAACTTCGCACTTTCGACCAACGGCCAGTCCGTGACTTTCGATATCGTCGTGCAAAAGCGTGCGATAGGGTGTGCGATTACGCGCGATGCGCTGGAACAGCATTTCTGGCTGGAGCGCGGCGCGGACGAATCGCACCTCACGAAGGCATTCGGCAACGGCCAGCGCCGCATTGCCGCTGTCGCCGAACGCAAGGCGCTTGCAAAGGGCGCCACGCACGTGCTGATTACGGCTGAGGATTTCGAGCACCGTTGAGCACGCCTGCACGTGCGCGTGCGCGGCTTGCGTACATAGGTTCCGCCCAGGCCGCGTCACCGCGGGCAAACCGCCTTCCCTTCATGATCGCGTCCGCTGCGCGAGAGCCGCACGCATGAGCCGATCGCGCTCGCGCGCCGACGCGAGTCTGCCATTTTTCCATTCTGTCCATCTGTCGAGCGCTCAGAGAGTTCGTGCAGTGCGCGACAAGACCAGTGGCCCACAGATGCTCAAGTACTTCGGATCGGCGGGCGTGTTCGTGTTTATCGTGGGCGCGATGCTGATCGTGATGCTGGTGATCGGATTGATGGGGCCGCGCACGCGAGGCGTCGCACTCGACGAGATTTCACGCTGATCGACGCGATCATCGTTGGCTCAACGGAATGGCCTGTGTCCTGATGGACACGGGCCATTTTTATTGCGGTGACGCTTGTCAGGCGAGCGCTACGCTTCCAGCGCGAGCGTCGCGAAAGTGGCGAGCCAATGCTCACCCATATAGTCGCCCGCGACATGCGCCAATGCACTTTCCAGATGGACGTCGGCTGCTTCGAAGAGCACGGCGCGGCGCGGATCGTCGTTCGGCAGCGCGCGCGCAAGCGAGCGCTGGCACCATGCGCGGCTCAGGTTCAGCCCGTCCAGATGGGCGATCTTGCCGTCGCTGCGGTCGGTGACGGTAGCGGGCACGAACAGCGTCGCGGGCCGATGCTGCGCGAGATCGGGCAGAAAACGCGTGAACCAGCCGGCAAACTCGGCGGGCGGCAGGACGCGGCGCATCAACTCCGCTTCCATCAGCGAAGGCGACAGGAACTCGTCGCCCGACGGTTCCCATGCCTGGCATCCGGCATCGTTCAAATACCAGCGCTTCGCCGTATCGACGATCAGTTTTGCAAGCGAATCGCGTTGCGTGCGATGCGCGAAATCGAGCGTGAGCGCCAACGCGAACGCCGTATTGAAGTGCGTGCCGACGCGCAGCGGATACGTCGCCTTCGGCAGGAACTCTTCGAAGCGCTCGACGAATGCGGCTGTCAGCGGCGCGATCGTGCTCGACCAGCGTTCGGCTTGCGGCAGCTTCAGCGACGCGACCTGGCCCGACAGCGCGAGCAGCCACGCCCATCCATAGGGACGCTCGAAGCCGCGGTTGTGCGGCAGATCGAGATACGCGCGCTCGCCCGCGACCTTGTCTTGCGTGAAGTGCTCGTCGACCACGGCGACGATGCGTTGCGCTTGCGGCAACTCGGGGAAGCGTTCGATCAGATGCAAGATCAACCAGTAGCCGTGCACGCACGAGTGCCAGTCGTAGCTGCCATAGAAGACGGGATGCAGCGCACGTGGCCCCTGCACGTCTTCGGGGCCGGCGAGCGAATGAGTGAGCTTGTTCGGATACTCGCGCGTCAGGTGAGCGAGCGCGAGGTCAGCGAATTTCGATGCGATTTCAGAAGTGAGCACGGCAGTCATCGACGCCTCGTCGTAGACATGGAGGTTACGGTAAGCCTTCAATGCTGCCGTCCTGGCGCGTCAAAGGCGAGGAGCACATTCTGCCCTTGTCCAACCTGTTCTGTCATGTGCGATGCGTGTTGCAGCGCGGCTTAGAACAGCTCGCGAATGCGGTGATAGAGCATGCCCAGTTCGAGAGCGGGCCCGCGCAGCGCCGGGCCGCCCGGAAAGCGCGCGTGCCTGAGCCGCGCGAACAGATCGAGCGCCGCCGTATCGCCTGCGATGGCCTTCGCGACGATGCGCCCCGCGATGACTGTCAGCGCGACGCCATGACCCGAAAAACCCTGCACGTAGAAATAGTTCGGATCGATGTAGCCGAAATCGGGCGCGCGCTTGCGCGTGATGTCAACGAAGCCGCCCCATGCATACTCGATCTTCGCGTCCGCGATCTGCGGAAAAACGGCGACCATGCGCGTGGATGTCGTCGGCGAGCTGTGCGGGCGACGCACCCGTCGAGCTGGCGCGGCCGCCGAACAGCACACGATGATCGGCCGATACGCGAAAGTACTCGAGAAAGAAGTTGTTGTCGCAGATGGCGGCGCGGTCCTTGATGAGCGCATCGGCGCGTTCCTTGCCGAGCGGCTCTGTCGCCACGATATACGACGCGATGGGCGCAATGCGCGCGGCGATTCGATCGGGCAGCACGTCGCCGAGCGTCGCGTTGCCGCATGCAGCGACGAAGCGGCAGCGCACCTCGCCCGTCGCGGTGCGCACGACAGGCCGCGCGCCGCGCACGACTTCGAGCACGGGCGAAGGCGCGAACAGTTGCGCGCCATCGCGCCGCGCGGCATCGGCAAGACCCAGGCAGTACTTGAGCGGATGCAGGTGGCCGGACAGCGCATCATGGACGCCCGCCAGATAGCGCCCGGACGCGATCCGCGCACGCACTTCGCTCGCGTCGACCCACGAAGCGTCTGGCGTCCATATGTTCAATGACCGTTTTCAGTTGCGCCCACAGGCGGTGGTTTCGCGTTCTTAGTGCGTCACGGCGCCCGCGCCGGTGGTCTGACTGCCGTTACGAAAGCCCCAGTTGTTGTGCGGTGGCGTCGATGGCTTTTTTGGCCTTCGACACGATCTCGTCGATCTCGCTCTTCGTGATCACGAGGGGCGGCGAGAGCAGCATGCGGTCGCCCGTTGCGCGCATGATCAGGTTGCCGTTGAAGCAGAAGTCGCGGCAGATCGTGCCGACGTCGCCGCCGTTGTCGAAGCGCTTGCGTTTCTTCGGGTTCTCGGCGAGCTGAATGCCGGCGACGAGGCCCGTGCCCGCCACGTCGCCGACGATCGGGTGATTCGCCAGCGCTTCACGCAGGCTCTTCTGGAAGTACGGTCCCGTTTCGTTCTTCACGCGCTCGACGATCTTCTCGTCGCGCAACAGCTTCAGGTTCGCGACGGCCACGGCGGCGGCGACGGGATGGCCCGAATACGTGAGCCCGTGATTGAACTCGCCGTTCTCGATGATCGCCTTCGCGATCCGGTCGTGCAGGCCGACGGCACCCATCGGCACGTAGCCGCTCGTCAGGCCCTTGGCCATCGTGATCAGATCGGGCTCGAAGCCGAAGTGCTGATGCGCGAACCATTCGCCCGTGCGGCCAAACCCGCCGATCACCTCATCCGCGACGAGCAGCACGTCGTATTTGCGGCAGATGCGCTGGATTTCCGGCCAGTACGTGGACGGCGGGAAGATCACGCCGCCCGCCCCCTGGAAAGGCTCACCGATAAACGCGGCGACGTTCTCCGGACCAAGCTCGAGAATTTCCGTTTCGAGCTGGCGAGCGCGTTCGAGGCCGAACGCTTCCGGCGTCATGTCGCCGCCTTCGCCGAACCAGTACGGTTGATCGATATGCACGATATGCTCGACCTGCGAAGGCATCTGCTCGTGCATGTAGCCCATGCCGCCCAGCGTGCCGCCCGCGATCGTCGAGCCGTGATAGCCGTTCTTGCGCGAGATCACGAACTTCTTCAGCTTCTTGCCCTGTGTCGCCCAATATTGATGAACGATGCGCAGCACCGTGTCGTTGCCTTCCGAGCCGCTGTTGCAGTAGAAGAAGTGATTGAACGGCGCGGGTGTCAGTTCGGCGAGCAGCGCCGACAGCTCGATCACGGGCGGATGGGTGGTCTTGAAGAACGTGTTGTAGAAAGGCAGTTCCTGCAATTGCTTATAGGCTGCGTCGGCGAGTTCCTTGCGGCCATAACCGACGTTCACGCACCACAGTCCCGCCATGCCGTCGATGATCTTGTTGCCGTCCGAGTCCCACAGATAAACGCCTTGCGCTTTCACGATCACGCGGCTGCCGGCGCGATTGAGCGCGCCCATGTCGGAGAACGGGTGAATGTGATGCGCGGCGTCGAGCGCGCGGTATTCAGCGGTGCTGCGCTGCTGTCGAGTCGCGCCAGTCGTGGCGGCCGTTTGCGCGGGTTGCACGTAAGCGATTTCTTCTGTCCTGTAGCTCATGTTGCCTCCAGTTGTTTTGCCGTTGCGCGTTGCGTCGGGTGATTGGGATGAATACGACTCACACGTGCAGCAGCAAATGCTTGCGCTCCCACGAACTGATCACGCGGAAAAACGCCTCATATTCGGTTTCCTTCAGGGCGAGATACGCCTTGACGAACTGCTCGCCCATGATCTCGGCGAGCGGCTCGCACGCACCCATCAACGTGAGGCCCTCTTCGAGATTGCGCGGCAGTTGATACGGCAGTTCATAGCCGTCGCTTGAAAGCGGCTCGGTGGGCGTCAGGCGTTGCATGATGCCGAGATAACCGGCCGCGAGCGTGCCCGCAATCGCCAGATACGGATTGCTGTCGACACCCGGAATGCGGTTCTCGATGCGGCGTGCCTGTGGACCCGAATGAGGAATGCGAAAGCCCACCGTGCGGTTGTCGTAACCCCATTGCACGTTGATCGGCGCAGCCATGAAGCGCGACAGCCGACGATACGAGTTGATATACGGCGCGAAGATGGGCATCAGCGCGGGCGTGTACTTTTGCAGTCCCGCGAGGTACTGGTTGAACAGAGCGGTCGGCTTGCCGTCGTTGCCCGTGAACAGGTTCTGGCCCGTCGCTTCATCGACGAGGCTTTGATGCACGTGCATCGCCGAGCCGGGCTCGTTCTCCATCGGCTTCGCCATGAACGTCGCGTACATGTGATGGCGCAGCGCCGCTTCGCGCACGGTGCGTTTGAAGAGGAACACCTGGTCCGCGAGCTTGAGCGGGTCGCCGTGCAAAAAGTTGATTTCCATCTGCGCGGCGCCGACCTCGTGGATCAGCGTATCGACTTCCAGTTCCTGAATGTCGCAGTACTCGTAGATGTCTTCGAACAGCGGATCGAATTCATTGACGGCTTCGATCGAATAAGCCTGGCGGCCCGTCTCGGCGCGCCCCGTGCGCCCGACGGGCGGCTGCAAAGGCAGGTCGGGGTCCTTGTTCATATCGACCAGATAGAACTCCAGTTCCGGCGCGATGACGGGCTTCCAGCCTTTGGCCTTGTACAGGTCCAGCACGTGGCGCAACACGCGGCGCGGCGAGATCGCGACAGGCGTGCCGTCGAAATGCACGCAGTCGTGAATCACCTGCGCGGTGGGGTCGACGGCCCACGGGATGATGCGGATCGTCGAAGGATCGGGCACGCACACCATGTCGGGGTCGGTGACGCCCGTCAGCGTGCCGTCGTCGGGATAGTCGCCCGTGACCGTCTGGATCATCACGGCCTGCGGCAGGCGCATCGATTCTCCGGACTCGAACTTGCTGCGCGGAATGATCTTGCCGCGCGCGATTCCGGCCATATCGGGAATGATTGCTTCGATTTCGGTGATGTGATGCTTCTTCAGAAATTCATCAATGTCTTGCATGATCGTTCTCTCTGTTTTTTGCGCAGGACGAATCTCAGACGTGTGCGCTTGCAACTGTTGCAGAACCCGTCCTCTTGCGCATCCGATCGCGGCACGCGGCGCCGAACGCGTGGAGGATCGCCGTCGACAGCGCATCGCTCGCATGCTTCCATTCCGGATGCCATTGCACACCCAGCGCGAAGGCACGCGCATTCGTCACGCTGATCGCTTCGATCAGACCATCGGGCGCACGGGCTTCAACCGTGAGGCCGTCGCCGAGCCGCTCGACGCCTTGTCCATGCAGCGAATTGACACGTACTTCACGTGCGCCGCCTGCGAGCTTGTGCAACAGGCCGTCTTGCACAAGATGCAGCGCATGTGAGGGCGCGTACTGCATGTCGAGGTCGTCTTCCTTGTTCTCGCGATGGTCGTCATAGCCGTCCACCGCATGAACGCTTTGATGCAGCGTTCCGCCGAATACGACATTCATTTCCTGAAAGCCACGGCAAATGGCGAGAACGGGAATGCCCGCGTCGATGGCGGCGCGCATCAGCGGCAGCGTCGTCGCGTCGCGCGCGGCATCGTGCAGCGTGCCGGGCGCGCTCGCGTGAGCGCCGTAGCGATGCGGCTCGACATTCGAATAACTGCCCGTAAACAGCACGCCGTCGATATGCGCGAGCACATCTTGCGGCGCCTGCCGTTCGCCCAGCGCGGGCAGCAGCATCGCGAGCGCCTGAGCGCCATCGACCACGGCCGCGATGTACTTCTCGCCGACCACATGCGACGGATGCATGCCCATCATCGTTCTGTCGGCGCTGATGCCGACCAGAGGTCTCGTTTGCATGACTAACTGTATTCGTTGCTGATTGCGAAAGCGCGGCATGTATTGCGATGCGTACGCGCGGCACGATTGCGCGGCCATGCGCGGGGCGCAAAGCCACTGGATGAGTGCTAGCTGGTCGCGGTCGTCAGCGGACCGCGCCGCGCGTTGCGATCAGATACGCTGTCCGGTTTGCTCCGCTGCGCGCGATCGCGGGCGTGCAACGGCGCGCGCCCGGCGTAGGGGCGAGCGCAACCGATGACGCGGCGCGGCGACGCGCGCGAAGCACTAACCCGCAAGCGGGCTCGGCAGCAATAGGCGGAGAGGCGCTAGGGCAGGAGCGATGCGACTTCGTCGGTATGCACCGCGATGAACGCACGCGCTGAGATGGCGTTATGACGACGGACGAAACGGCGCGACAGGATCGTGAAGACGGACAGAAAGCGGCGAAACGCAAGCCTGCCGTTGCTGCCGTCGGCGATGGCGTGGTCAGCGCGAAGACACCTCGCGAACTGACTACGATCCCACCTAACCAAAGGGCCTCGGACTCTCACGATTACACTCGACTGGCACGTTGAAAGTATTGAACGCCCCGCTCGAAAAACGATTTCAAACGTTTAAAGAAACGGGACGACAGGTTGTCGTTCGAAAGGCATTCTTTGCTTTGCGTAGCGAAATGAAATTGCGCCGCGCATCAAGTGGTCAAATGCGGGAACATCAACCTGAGTCCAGCATATACGAGTCAAAAAGGCCGTCAAAGTCTTTTTGCAATTCTTTTATGAGGGCTTTCCCTGAGCCATCTATACCTATTCAAGTCAACTTTGAATGACGTCGATACGTAAAAATTCCGTTTCGCCTTCAGGGTTTTCCCGAGAAGCATTCGATCTAAAGTGATTAGAATATTCAACACACGCGCGTGCTATTGAAATGCGGGTTCTTAATGCAGTTCTTTCCGCTTCCATGAGGGCATCGATGTCTATTGAAGTCGCGACCCGCCTGCAGTACATCCGCAAGAAGCACGGCCTTTCACAGCGCGAACTCGCAAAAAGGGCGGGGGTGACGAATGGCACGATTTCGCTGATCGAGCAGAACCGCGTGAGTCCCTCCGTCGGGTCGCTGAAAAAGCTGCTCGAATGCATACCGATGAGCCTCGCGGAATTCTTCACCTTCGAGATCGAGGCCGACCGAGCCGTTGTGTCGCGCCGCGCGGACATGCCGAATCTCGGCAACGAGCAGATCGAGTTCTATCTGGCGGGAGCGGGCGTCAAGGACCGGAATATGGGGATCATGCGCGAGGTGTATCAGCCGCTCGCGGACACCGGCCCGGAAATGCTGCAACACGCGGGGCACGAGGGCGGCGTGGTCGTCGATGGCCAGCTCGAACTGACCGTCGACGGCACCACCTGGCTGCTCGAACCCGGCGACAGCTATTACTTCGAAAGCCGCTTACCCCATCGTTTTCGCAATCCCAGCGCGCAGCAGGTATGCGAAGTCGTGTCGGCCAATTCGCCGCCTACTTTCTGACTTCTTTCGCACACCGCTTCGCGCCAACGCGATCAACGCTGCGTCAGACCAAGCGAGTCGGATGCGGCGCACTGAGCGCATAACATTGAGGCATCCTGATGGACAAGACGACATTGGCGTACTGGCAGGAAAAGGCAGCGGCACTTGCAATCGAAGCACGCGCGTTTATCGACGGCGAGTACCGGCCGGCCGCAAGCGGGCGTACCTTCGACTGCGTGAGCCCCATCGACGGAAAGGTACTCGCCCGCGTCGCCGATTGCGGCGAGGCGGACGTGAATGCGGCCGTGAGCGCGGCGCGCCGCGCATTCGACGCGGGCGTGTGGTCCGGACTCAATCCGCGTCAGCGCAAGGCAAAGCTGCTCAAATGGGCTGCATTGATGCGCGAACACCTCGACGAACTGGCACTGCTCGAAACGCTCGACGCAGGCAAGCCCATCGGCGATACGACCTCCGTTGACGTGCCGGGCGCCGCGTATTGCGTCGAGTGGTTTGCGGAAGCCATCGACAAGGTCGGCGGCGAAGTGGTGCCGGCGGATCAGCACCTCGTCGGACTTGTGACGCGCGAGCCGCTAGGCGTCGTCGCCGCCGTGGTGCCGTGGAATTTCCCGATCCTGATGGCATCGTGGAAGTTCGGGCCGGCGCTTGCAGCAGGCAACAGCGTGGTGCTCAAGCCTTCGGAGAAGTCGCCGCTGACGGCCATCCGCGTCGCGCAACTCGCACTCGACGCGGGCATTCCCGCCGGCGTGTTCAACGTCGTGCCGGGCGGCGGCGAGCCGGGCAAGCTGCTCGCGCTGCATCACGATGTCGATTGCGTTGCATTTACGGGCTCGACGAATGTCGGCAAGCTGATCATGCAATACGCGGGGCAGTCGAATCTCAAACGCGTATGGCTGGAGCTAGGCGGCAAGTCGCCCAATATCGTGCTGCCCGATTGTCCCGATCTGGATCGCGCGGCGAAGACGGCGGCGGGCGCGATCTTCTACAACATGGGGGAAATGTGCACGGCGGGTTCGCGTCTGCTCGTGCACCGCGATATCAAGGACGTGTTCATCGACAGGCTCGTCGCGGCGGCGCGCAGTTATACGCCGGGCAATCCGCTGGACCCGAAGACTTCGATGGGCGCGATCGTCGATCAGGTGCAGCTCGATCGCGTGCTCGGCTATATCGAAGCGGGGCGCGCCGAAGCAAGGCTGTTGCATGGCGGCTCCCGCGTGCAGCAGGAAAGCGGCGGCTTCTATATCGAGCCGACCGTTTTCGATGTGTCGACACACGATGCGAAGATCGCGCGCGAAGAGATTTTCGGGCCGGTCCTGTCCGTGATCACATTCGATTCCGTCGACGAAGCCGTGAAGATCGCCAATGACAGCGACTATGGTCTCGCCGCAGCCGTGTGGACCGCCAACCTCACAACGGCGCATGAAGTGTCGAGGCGTCTGCGCGCGGGCACGGTCTGGGTCAATTGCTACGACGAAGGTGGCGACATGAATTTCCCGTTCGGCGGTTACCGGCAATCGGGTAACGGCCGCGACAAGTCGCTGCATGCGCTGGAAAAGTACACGGAGCTGAAGTCGACGCTCGTGCGTCTGCGCTAAGCGGGGCAACCCGCCTGAAGCGGGCGAAGCACGCCCGCCGATGCGATCAGCGTCTCGTGAATGCGGGCGGGCCCGCCGCTCTTGTCGGCGGGCACGAGGCTGTAGAGCCAGGTTTGTTCGCGATCCAGCGCATGCCGATGCCCTGCCCCGTGGGCACGCCCGGCACGATCCGGGTGCGCCACGAAAACGCGCCCGGCGGCAGATACGCGATCAACGAAGCCGCGAGGCCCGGCGTGACGGTCAGTTTCGATCCCATGCGTGCCATCACGCGCGGCGCGACCAGAAGCGCGGCGAACATGCCGGCCATTGCGCCGCCGCGAATAGCCCAGCGCGCGGCGCGCCGAGCCCCTGATGCGCGAGCCAGACGGGCAGCGCCATGAAGCGGATGCCGAACTGGCCGATCTGCGAGAGCGTCGGGACGACGGTCAGCGCGGCCACTGCACGCCAGCGCGCGGGCGCGCTCATGACGGACTTCCCTCCGGCATCGGCAGCCCTTGCGCGCGGCATTCGACAGGGCACCCGGCCTTCAGGCATGGCTTGTCGTCGCAAAAGCGGCAAAGCCGCATGGCATGCGACGCGTCGCGCGTTTCGTTCCAGAGCATCCTGATCAGCAGCTCCTCGAAGACGGCGCGCTCGTCGTCGTTCAGACGCGCAACGATGCGCTCCAGCATGCGTGAGCGCGCGGTGCGCAAACGGCTTGCTTCGCGCCGCCCGGCGGCTGTCAGCGCCAGCGCGACGGAGCGTTTATCGCTGCCCGCTTTCTTTTCGACGAGCCCCGCGTCGACGAGTCCCGCGACGGCGCGCACCGCGGCGGGATGCGAAAGGTCGACGGCATCGCGCAGCAACTCGATGGACGAATCGGGATACTGGCCGATCGCATTGAGCATCGCACGTGCCGTGAGGCCGGCGAGGGCGGGAATGGTGGGTTGGGCGTTCAGTTCGTCGGTCACCAGAAGGGCGAGCACGCCGAGCAGATTTCCTGTGCGCGGGGTCATCGCGACACCTCGATGTGTGCACTGTGCATATGTGCATGCTGCACATATCGACGGTGGATTTCAAGGTGAATCCGGTTGACCCTTTTTTACGCTATTCAGCGTCTTGCGTGGAAATATCCAGTAACGGATTCGTAACTCATTCATGAGTCGATTCGACTATTGTTCGTGTATTGGACATTGGATTTACACATTGGCATGTCGACGAAGATGAACAAGACCCATATCGCAATGCCGGCGCTCGCCGTCGGGTTGCTGCTCGCCTTGGGGGGCTGCGCCGTCGCGCCGCCAAGCGGGCCGAGTGTGGTGGCGCTGCCGCGCAACGGCCAACCACTCCAACAGTTCCAGCAGGACGACTACGCGTGTCGCGACTATGCGTACCACAGCACGGACGCAAACGCCGCTTCGCAGGCGGCCACCAACAACGCTGCGGGGAGCACGGCGGTGGGCACGCTGGGCGGCGCCGCGGTTGGCGCGCTGCTCGGCGCGGCGGCGGGCAATGCGGGCGCGGGCGCGGCCATCGGCGCGGGCAGCGGAATGCTGATCGGCGGCGCGACGGGTGCGAATGGCGCGTCGTATTCGGCCTATGGTTTGCAGGCCCGCTACGACGCGGCCTACGCGCAGTGCATGGTGTCGAAGGGCAACACGATCGCGCAACGGCCGGCGCCCGCGTATTACTCGGCGCCGCCTGTCTACTACGCGCCGCGTCCCTATTACTACGCGCCGCCGGGCGTGGTTTATTCGCCGTATCCGTACTACTGACACCCATCCGCTTTCGCGGTCGCGGTCTTGCATCACGCGGCGAGTGACTCACGCACGCGTCAATCCGGCGCGTACCTGAATTCGGGCAATGCCTCCAGCGACGACTTCGTCGCATCCGGCATCATCACCTGCTTGCTCGTGATCTGCAGAGCGCCGAGCGGCACGGCGACATAGTGCTTGCCCATGCCGAGAAAACCGCCCACGGACAAGATCGCGAATGCGTTGTGGTCGGACGGCGAGACGATCACATCGTCGATGATGCCGACCTTGTCCTTGTCGCGGTTGTACACGACCGTGCCCGCGAGCTTCGATGCGCGAAAGCCGGTGCCTGTCTGCAAGACTTCGGTGCGGCGTTCGGTGACCGATTGCGGCGCGCCCTGCGCGAGCGCCGATGTCGAGATGAGCGCGGCCATGACGCTCGCGAGGCCGAGCTGAAGTGTTCTGTTAAGTGCTTGCTGCACGGGGAACCTCCCTGATTCGATGCCTTTGTGCATGGATGCCCGCCGGCGCTACGGCTTGTCGTCGTCGTGGTCGGGATCGACGTCGGGATCGAGCGGCGCGGCATCGGGGTCCTGCGGTGGGCCGACATCGGGCAGATCGGTCTGCACGACATCGGACTGGTCAGGGCGGATGGGATTGTCGCCTTTGTTGGGCGTGGTTGACATGGCCGGTCCTCCGGGGCGTTGCTGGCATGAGGTTCGCAGCAAATTGCGCTCCCGGCCTCGCGCGAACCCGCGCGCAGATTCAGGCGTCGTCGCGATGCCTGGCGGCGTCGGCCGTGGCGGCCTGCATTGACGCGCGCTTGTGCGCGGCTTCCGCTTCGGCGAGCCGGCGCGCCGCTTCGCTCACTTCCTGGCGGAACTGCACGAGCGCGCTCAGCGACGCATCGGGCGGCTGCAACGCGGACCACAGCACGTCGATCAGGCGATCGGCGGTGGCGTCGATATCGGTGCGCCGGTTGCCGAGCGCCGCGTCCCACAGCACATGCTCCATCGGGCCGAACACGAGCGAGCGCAACAGGCGCAGCGGCATGTCCGAGCGGATCTGGCCCGTCTGCTGGCCCTGCGACAGCACGCGCATCAGCGGCGCGGTGTAGCGCCGCTGCAGGCCCGTCAGCTCCTCGCTGAGTTCGTGCTGGCGCGTGCGGCCTTCGGAGAGCACCAGCGCGCATAGCCCCGTCCCATTGACCAGCATCAGCCGCAAGTGCGTGCGGACGATGAACGCGAACTGCTGACGGATGCTGCCGTCGCGAGGCAAGCCCGACTCGATCGCTTCGATGATCTCGTCGTACCAGTCGCCGATCACGCGCGCGCACAGTTCGCGCTTGCCGCGGAAGTAGCTGAACACCGTGGCCTCGGAAACGCCGAGCCGCTGCGCGATTTCGGCCGTCGTCGCGCGCTCGTAGCCCTTTTCGGAGAAGACGTCGCGGCCCGCCTGAAGGATTTCCTTCACGCGCTGCTGCGATTTTCGTCCCGCCGGCTGGCGGCGCGATCCCGGCACCTCGGCCCTTGCTACGCCCATCATATGAGTCCAGTTCAGATTTTGGAGCGCGGATGCCCCGTTGCGGCCGATACTACCACGGCAAATAGCCGTTCAGCGCGTGTTTAACGATTCTGAGTGATACTCAAAAATACTCATTGACGCATACGTGAATCTGGAGTGAAATGCGCTCTGTGCTGTCGCGCGCCGGCACATGCCGGTCGAGCCGGCCCGTGCTGCCGGCTGCGTGGCCGACGAGCCGGCTGAGCCCGGCTCAGAAAAAATGTTGATGCGATGTGGCGCGCTACCTCATCGTAAGCCGCCCGTGACGAACTCCTGGAGACACACATGACCAACCTGCCCGGTTTGCAGTTCCCGCTTGGTGAAGAGATCGAGATGCTGCGCGACAGCATCGCGTCGTTTGCGGCAAAGGAGATTGCGCCGCGCGCGGGCGAAATCGACCGCACCGACCAGTTCCCGATGGACTTGTGGAAGAAGTTCGGCGATCTGGGCGTGCTCGGCATGACCGTCTCCGAGGAATACGGCGGCGCGAACATGGGCTACACCGCGCACATGGTCGCGATGGAGGAGATCTCGCGGGCGTCGGCGTCGGTGGGCTTGTCGTATGGCGCGCACTCGAACCTGTGCGTGAACCAGATCCACCGCAACGGCAACGCGGCGCAAAAAGAAAAGTATCTGCCGAAGCTGGTGTCGGGCGAGCACGTCGGCGCGCTCGCGATGAGCGAGCCGAACGCAGGCTCTGACGTCGTCAGCATGAAGCTGCGCGCCGACAAGAAGGGCGACCGCTATGTGCTGAACGGCACGAAGATGTGGATCACCAACGGCCCGGACTGCGACACGCTCGTCGTCTATGCGAAGACGGATATCGAAGCCGGTCCGCGCGGCATTACGGCGTTCATCGTCGAGAAGGGCATGAAGGGCTTTTCGGTTGCGCAGAAGCTCGACAAGCTCGGCATGCGCGGCTCGCACACGGGCGAACTGGTGTTCGATAACGTCGAAGTGCCGGAAGAGAACATCCTCGGCGAGCTGAACGGCGGCGCGAAGGTGCTGATGAGCGGCCTCGACTACGAGCGTGCGGTGCTCGCAGGCGGCCCGACGGGCATCATGATGGCGGTGATGGATGCCGTCGTGCCGTACATTCACGACCGCAAGCAGTTCGGCCAGTCGATCGGCGAATTCCAACTGATCCAGGGCAAGGTCGCCGATCTGTACACCACGTTGCAGGCTTGCCGCGCGTATCTGTACGCGGTCGGCCGTCAACTCGATACGCTCGGCTCGGCGCACGTGCGGCAGGTGCGCAAGGACTGCGCGGGCGTCATCCTGTACACGGCTGAAAAGGCCACGTGGATGGCGGGCGAGGCGATCCAGATTCTCGGCGGCAACGGCTATATCAACGAGTATCCCGTCGGCCGTCTGTGGCGCGATGCGAAGCTCTATGAAATCGGCGCGGGCACGAGCGAAATCCGCCGGATGCTGATTGGCCGCGAACTGTTCGCGGAAACGATGTAAGTCGATCAAGGCAATCGAGGAGACAAAGCGATGCCCGTCATCGAATCGAAGTTGAATCCGCGCTCGGACGATTTCCGCGCGAACGCGGCGGCGCTCGAAGCGCTCGTCGAAGACCTGCGGGCCAAGATCAGCAAGCTCGCGCTGGGCGGCGGCCCCGCCGCGCGTGACAAGCACGTGTCGCGCGGCAAGCTGCTGCCGCGCGAGCGGATCGCGCAACTGCTCGATCCGGGCACGCCGTTTCTCGAACTCTCGCAGCTCGCCGCGTTCGGCATGTATCACGACGATGCGCCGGGCGCGGGCGTCATCACGGGCATCGGGCGCATCGCGGGCCAGGAGTGCGTGATTGTCTGCAACGACGCAACCGTGAAGGGCGGCACCTACTATCCCGTCACGGTGAAGAAGCACGTGCGCGCACAGGAGATCGCCGAACAGAACCATTTGCCGTGCGTGTATCTCGTCGATTCGGGCGGCGCGAATCTGCCCAATCAGGACGAGGTCTTTCCCGACCGCGATCATTTCGGCCGCATCTTCTACAACCAGGCGAACCTGTCGGCGCAAGGCATTCCGCAGATCGCCGTCGTGATGGGCTCGTGCACGGCGGGCGGCGCGTATGTGCCCGCGATGAGCGACGAGTCGATCATCGTCAAGAATCAAGGCACGATCTTTCTGGGCGGCCCGCCACTCGTGAAAGCGGCAACGGGCGAAGAAGTGAGCGCGGAAGACCTGGGCGGCGGCGACGTGCACACGCGTCTGTCGGGCGTCGCCGATCATCTCGCGCAAAACGATGCACACGCGTTGGCCATTGCGCGCAGCATCGTCGGCAACCTGAACCGGCGCAAGGACGTGCCCGTCACGATGCAGGAGCCGAAGCCGCCGCGCTACGACGTGAAGAGCATCTATGGCGTGATTCCTGTCGATACGCGCAAGCCGTTCGATATTCGCGAAGTCATCGCGCGCATCGTCGACGACTCCGCGTTCGACGAGTTCAAGGCGCGCTACGGCACGACGCTCGTCTGCGGCTTCGCGCATATCTGGGGGCACCCGGTCGGGATCGTCGCGAACAACGGCATTCTGTTTTCCGAGTCCGCGTTGAAGGGCGCGCACTTCATCGAACTGTGCGCGCAGCGCAAGATACCCCTCGTGTTCCTGCAGAACATCACGGGCTTCATGGTGGGGCGCAAGTACGAGAACGAAGGCATCGCGCGCAACGGCGCGAAGATGGTGACGGCAGTCGCGACCGCGAAGGTGCCGAAGTTCACGGTGATCATCGGCGGCTCGTTCGGCGCGGGCAATTACGGCATGTGCGGCCGCGCGTACTCGCCGCGTTTTCTGTGGATGTGGCCGAACGCGCGCATCTCGGTGATGGGCGGCGAGCAGGCGGCATCCGTGCTCGCCACGGTGAAGCGCGACGGCATCGAAGCGAAGGGCGGCACATGGACGGCCGAGCAGGAAGAGGCGTTCAAGCAGCCTATTCGCGACCAGTACGAGCATCAGGGTCATCCGTATTACGCAAGCGCACGCTTGTGGGACGACGGCGTGATCGACCCCGCGCAGACGCGCGATGTGCTGGGCCTCGGCTTGTCGGCGGCGATGAATGCGCCGATCGAAGACACGCGCTTCGGCGTGTTCCGCATGTAACGTCGGCGCAGCGAAAGGAGCATCGCCCATGCAATACGAAAACCTGACCGTCGCGTTCGACAACCAGATCGCCACCGTCACGCTCAATCGTCCCGACGTGCGCAACGCGTTCAACGAAGCGATGATCGCGGAAGTCACGTCCGCGTTTCGCGCGTTCGACGAACGCGACGACGTGCGCGCCGTCGTGCTCGCGGCGAACGGCAAGGCGTTCTGCGCAGGCGCGGACCTGAACTGGATGAAGAAGATGGCCGGCTACTCGGACGACGAGAATCGCGCCGACGCGATGCAGCTCGCGAGCATGCTGTCGTCGATCTATCGCTGCAACAAGCCGGTGATCGCACGCGTGAACGGCGATGCATACGCGGGCGGCATGGGCCTGATCGCGGCATGCGATATCGTCGTGGCCGTCGACACCGCGAAGTTCTGCCTGTCGGAGGCGCGCCTCGGGCTGATTCCCGCGACGATCGCGCCGTACGTGATCCGCGCGCTCGGCGAGCAGGCTTCGCGCCGCTACTTCATGACGGCGGAGGCGTTCGATTGCGCAACGGCATATCGGCTGGGCTTCGTCAGCGAATGCGTGAGCGCCCACAAGCTCGACGAAGCGGTCCAGCAGATTGCGGCGACGCTGTGCGCGAACGGGCCGCAGGCGGTGCGGGCGTGCAAGCAGCTCGTGCATGACGTCGCGGGCCGCGAAATCGACGCGGCTCTGATCGAAGACACGGCGGCGCGCATCGCCCGGACCCGCGCGGGCGCGGAAGGGCGCGAAGGCGTCGCGTCGTTCCTCGACAAGCGTTCGCCGTCCTGGCGCGCGTGATCGCGTGATGACGGTCCACGCACAGAACAACACCCATCGAGACACCTCATGTTCAACAAGATCCTGATTGCGAACCGGGGCGAGATTGCCTGCCGCGTCGCCGCGACCTGCAAGCGGCTCGGCATCACGAGCGTCGCCGTTTACTCCGATGCGGACGCGAACGCGAAGCACGTGGCCGCGTGCGACGAAGCCGTGCATATCGGCGGCTCGACGGCGGCGGAAAGCTATCTGCGCGTCGAACGCATCATCGAAGCGGCGCTCGCGACGGGCGCGCAGGCCGTGCATCCGGGCTACGGCTTTCTGTCGGAGAACGAGGACTTTGCGCACGCGTGCGAGAAGGCGGGCATCGAGTTCATCGGGCCCCCCGTCGAGGCGATTGCCGCGATGGGCTCGAAGGCGGCCGCCAAGGCGTTGATGCATTCGGCCGCCGTGCCGCTCGTGCCCGGCTATCACGGCGACGATCAGAACGCCGACCTGCTGCATCGCCAGGCCGATTCGATTGGCTATCCCGTGCTGCTGAAGGCGAGCGCGGGCGGCGGCGGCAAGGGCATGCGCGTGGTCGAGCGCACAGAAGATTTCGCCGCCGCGCTCGCGTCATGCAAGCGCGAAGCGGCAAGCAGCTTCGGCAACGACCGCGTGCTGATCGAAAAGTATCTGACGCGTCCGCGCCACGTCGAAGTGCAGGTGTTCGCCGACAAGCACGGCGGCGCGGTGTATCTGTTCGATCGCGACTGCTCGGTGCAGCGCCGCCACCAGAAGGTGCTGGAAGAGGCGCCCGCGCCCGGCCTGCAACCGCATGTGCGCCGCGCGATGGGCGAGGCGGCCGTCGCGGCCGCGCGCGCAGTGAACTATGTCGGCGCGGGCACGGTCGAGTTCATCATGACGGCGGGCGGCGAGTTCTACTTCATGGAGATGAACACGCGCCTGCAGGTCGAGCATCCCGTCACGGAGATGGTCACGGGGCTCGACCTCGTCGAATGGCAGTTGCGAGTCGCGTCGGGCGAGCGCCTGCCGCTCGCGCAGGACCAGTTGACGATCGAAGGGCACGCGATCGAAGCGCGTATCTATGCCGAGCATCCGGCGCGCGGCTTTCTGCCTTCGACGGGTACGTTGAAGCATCTGCGCATGCCGGAAGGCGTCGAGTTCTCGTTGGGCGCGGGCGGCGAGCGTGCGCCCGTGCGCGTCGATAGCGGCGTGCGCGAGGGCGACACGATCACGCCATTCTACGATCCGATGATCGCGAAGCTGATCGTGCACGGCGCGAGCCGCGACGAAGCGCTCAAGCGGATGGCGCATGCGCTGCGCGGCTGCGAAGTGGTCGGGCCGCACACGAATGTCGAGTTCTTGCAGCGTATCGTCGCGAGCGTGCCGTTCTCGACGGGCGATCTGGATACGGGGCTGATCGAGCGTCATCACGATGCGTTGTTTGCGCCCGTGAAGAAGCCGTTGCGCGAAGCGCTCGCGCTCGCGTGCGGGGCGCTGATGACGCGCGAAGGCGGCGTCGCGCACGGCGCGTCGCCGTGGGATGCGTTGTCGCACTGGCGTCTGAATGGCGGCTATACGCAGATGCTCAACTGGCGCGATGTCGAGAAAGAAGCTGCGTTTACAGTGGTTTTTGCGCGCGACGGCGCATCGCAGACGCTCTCGCACGATGGCCAGACGGAGGCGTTCAAATGGTGGCGCGGCGCGGGCGAGCATGAGTACGGCGCGACGATCGGCGATGCGCACGTGACGGGCCGCGTGTTCATCGACGGCGATACGTTTCATGTGTTCTGCCGCGGCGAAGCGCTCGCATTCGAATGGCAGAACCTGCTCGCGCATGCCGCCGATGCCGAGCATGGCGAAGGGCGTCTCACCGCGCCGATGCCGGGCAAGGTGATTGCGGTGCTGGTCGAGCAGGGCGCAGTCGTCGAGAAGGGGCAGCCGCTCATCGTGATGGAAGCGATGAAGATGGAGCACACGATCGGCGCGCCCGCGTCGGGCAAGGTGGCGGAGGTGCTGTATGGCGTCGGCGATCAGGTCGCCGATGGCGCACAGCTGCTCGTGCTCGACGTCGAATAACGCGCCAACCGGCACGAGCGCCGGACGTCATGCGAGGCGCGCGTAGTTCGCTACGCGCGCCTCGTTTTCCATTTCGGCAATGCTTTCGTACGCTTCGCGCGGCAAGTGCGAGAAGCCCTTGAGCCGCAGGCGCAGCGCGCGCGCAGGCTGTGCGGCGAGGCTTTGTTCGAGCGCGGCGCGCAATGCGCCGATCTGTTCGGACGGTACCTGCTTCGATGCGATCAACGGCAAGCCCGGCGATGAGCGCGTGTAGCCGATCTCGCGCAATACGCCCGCGAGTTGCGGATACTCATCGAGCACGAACGCCATCGTCACGCAGTCGATCGCGGCAATGTCCGCGCGATCTTCGGCAATGGCGCGCAGCGAGCCGAGATGCGAGCCTGTTTCGAGTGTTGCGCTGAAGAATTTGCCGTTGCGCGCATGCGGTGCGACGGCGTGCCGAAACGCGTTGTAGCCGCTGTTCGAATCGGCCGCGTTGTAGGCCGCGCGCGCGCCGCGACAAGCGTGCAGCGAATCGAACGGCGCATCGGCGCGCGTGACGAGCACGCTCGAATAGCTCGCGCCCTGGCAGCCGGGCGCGTCGAACTGCGGCGTCGCGATCAGCTGCACGTATTCGTGCAGTCCCAGCACGAACGGATAGCCGCATGTCTGCGACAACAGCAAATCGGGACGCCGCCAGAATGCGTGCAGATCATCGGGACCGGCGATCGCGGCCGAAGGCTCGACGCGGCTTAGCACGTCCGCGAGCAGCCCCTGCCAGTCGGCTGCGAGCGCGGGCGATACGTTGTACATCGGCAGGGCCGCGATCCAGTTCATGCAGGCGATTCTAAACGCGGTTCAGCCCGTGATGCGCATTCTGTCCGCGTTGCGGGCGGGCCGCTCGACGCCTGCCACAGTCCCGATCTTGCTCATGCTGCGCGCGCCCGGACCGAATGAGTCGGCGAGCGGGTGCATCGCATGCACGATGGGGCGAAGCGCATGCTGCCGCAGCCACTCGAAGTAGCCGCGCACGATGAACCCGCCGTTGCGCGCGAGATAGTCGCCGCGCCGCGCGCGGTACACGTCGCGCAATGCGTACCATGGCACGCCAGGCAGATCGTGGTGCACGGCATGGTAGTTGTTGTTCAGAAATAAAAGCCGCCAGAACCATCCGGCCTCGTTGATGACGGAGCGCTGCTCGTGCGACGCGGCGGCGCGATGCTCGTGAAACGAGCGCACGGAACTCAACGCGAGCGCCGGATAACCGACGCCCGCAAAAAAGAGCCACGGCGCGATGCCGCATCCGCGATCGAGCCATATGACGAGCACGGCAAGCAGGGCCAGGTGCGCGAGCCATGCGGGCACATCGCGCCAGTCGCCGCGCAACAGCTTGCGTGCTGCGCCCGTCGCCGTCGCGGCAATCGAGAACGCCGGACCCAGCAGAAGCCGCCCAGCGAATGTGTTGCGCGCGATCAGCAGCGCGCGCGTCAGCGGCCCGGCCTGCCGCCATGCTTCGGCGCTGACGAAATAGCTTTCGGGATCGATCTCGGGATGCGTCAGATGCCAATCGTCATGATGCTGCAGATGCAACTGGCGATAGACGGGATACGGAAACCACACGGCAAGCGGCGCGAAGCCGATCAGGCCGTTGACGAATGCGGAGCGCGTCGGGTGTCCGTGCAGCAGTTCGTGCTGCAGCGACATGTACCACGCGCTGATCACGGCGAGCAGCGCAATCGCGACGCTCAAGCCGAGCGCGCGTACGTGGCTCGCGACGAAAAACCATCCGCCGTAGATCGTGACGATCAGCAGCCACGTCGGCCATTCGGTGCGCCATGTGAAGCTCGCGCGTTGTTGCGAAAGAGCGCGACGTTGCGCGTCGTCGAGATAGATGGCCATCGGCGGATCGATCGTAATGCAGTTCGACCGATCGTAAATGCCGGGCCGGCGCAGTTGAACCAATTTGTTCGGCAAAGCATGTGAGCAAAGCGGGTTAAGCGCTCGGGAGCCGATGCGCAGCGCTTTTACTGATGCATCCCGATCTCGCAAGCATGATCGAGCATCCCTTCCGCCGTTCCGCTGCCATCATCGAGCTCGAGCCCGCTGTTCACGACGAGCCAGCCGTCCTTGTCGGACGGTCCCGCGCCCGTCACGAGAATAGTCTGCTGCGCCATCGCGTCGCTGCCCTGACGATCGCGTGCAACGATCCGGAACGGGTCGCTTTCGCCCGTCAGCGACAACACGCGCATCACGCGATACCGGCTGCCGTCGAGCGTCGCCCAGTGCCACTGGCCGGGCTGCGCCGTGCGGTAGCGCGAGAGATCCTTGATGATCTTGTCGTGCATGCAATCCATATGGATATGCAACTGATTCTGCGTGCGGCGGTACTTCGAGTTGATTTCAAGGCCGAGCTGGTTCGGCGGAAACGTCAGGCCGATGCGCGAGCCTACATACTGCCGCGCGGCCCATGCGTCGACCCAATAGTCCGGCGCATCGGCGTCGAGCACGCTGGGGCTTTCGATGCCCGTCACGCGGTCGGTCGGAATCAGCAGATATTGCGTGTCGCCGTTGATGTCCTTGAGGATCGCGTAGCGTTTTGACAGATCGACGCTCGTGCAGAAGCCGGGGCTGCCCGACGTGCGCGCGGCGGGCACGCACTGGTGATCGACGATCTTCCATAGCGCGTTCGGATCGGCGGCGGCGATGATCGCGCAGCCCGAGGTGAGCAGCGCGACGGCAAGCGCCGCAATGCGCCTTGCGCATTGCCTGATGCATGGTCTGAACATGGTCTTCAGATGGTCGGGGCAGGGACGGCGCCGATCACCGCCTCGAACGCGATGCCGATCGCGAGCAGCCGCCGGTCGCTGCCGAGCGGTGCGTCCAGCTCGATGCCCACGGGCAGCCCGTGGTTCGTCAGGCCGGCGGGCAGCGACAGGCCCGGAATGCCCGCATTGCTCGCGGGGTCGGTATTGCGCAGATAGGCGGCCATTTCGTCGATCGCGGGCGCGCCGTCGATCGAGACGACAGACGAACCGTTGATCTCGTCGACGGGCACGGCGACGAGGCGGGTGGTGGGGAAAAGCAGCGCATCGAGCTGCGAGGCGGCGAACGTGTCCGCATAGTGCCGCTGCAATTGCGGACGCCAGACGCCCAGCGCGTCCGGGTATTGCCGGGTCAGCGCGCCCGCCAGCACGGCGTCGTAGATATTGCGCACGTCGGGGCTCGCGATCCGGGCCGCCAGTTCGCCGACTGTCTGCACGGGCGCGCCGTTCGCGGCGAGGTAGTCGCGCACGTCGTCGAGCGCTTCGTGGATCGCGATCGGGCCGCCCGTCTGGTCGTTCAGGCGCAGAAGATCGGGCATCGCGACGGGGACGAACGTGACGCCTGCCGCTTCGAGCTTGCTGAGCGCGGCGCGCGCGACATCTTCCGTTGCCTGTTCGAGATCGGCCCACAGCGGCTCGGGCAGGCCGATGCGCAGCGCGGACAACTGCACGTCCGGCAGCGCGGCATCGCCTGTGATCACGCCGTCGAGCAGCGCGACGTCCGTGACCGTGCGCGCCATCGGCCCGACGGTGTCGCGCGTGTGGCTGATGGGGACGACGGCCTGCGGGTCGTGATAGCGGCGCTGCGTGCCGCCGTCGCCCACGGACGGGCGAAAGCCCGCAATGCCCGTGAGCGCGGCGGGAATGCGCGTCGAGCCGCCCGTGTCGCTGCCGAGCCCGGCGGGCGAGATGCGCGCGGCGACAGCAACGGCCGTGCCGCCCGACGAGCCGCCCGCGATCAGCGACGGATCATACGGATTGCGCACGGCGCCCGCATGCGGGGCCAGATTGGTGCTGGTGATGCCGAACGCGAGTTCGTGCATGTTCGTCTTGCCGAGCACGATCGCGCCCGCGTCGGTCAGCCTGCGCACGGAGGGCGCGTCGGTTTGCGGCTTGAAGCCGTCGAGCGCGGGCGTGCCCGCCGAGGTCAGCAGACCCGCCGTGTTGATGTTGTCCTTGATGACCACGGGCAAGCCCGCAAGTGGAAGACGGGCCCTTTCGTCGGGCGGCAGCGCGTCGATGCGCTTGGCGGCGGCAAGCGCGCCTTCCATGTCGAGCACAGTGAACGCGTTGAGCGTGGCAAGCGCGGCGGCGCGCGCGAGCAGGGTCGCGACGTAGTCGGTGGCCGTCAGCCGGCCCGACTGGATGGCCGCGACGGCCTGCGTCGCCGTCAGCGCGAGTTGTTCGTCGACCGTCCATCGCATGAGGTCTGCCTCCCTCGATTGGGCTGCGCGGCGCGCCGCGCAGCGTGTCGTGAATGCGCCCGGGCGCGGATGCGCCTACTTGCGCATCAACCGCAGCGCGAGGCGCGCGAGCCTCGGTACGAGCGTAGGGCGTACGAGCCGTTTGTCGTAGCCGCTCATCCGTTGGTCGTTTTCCTTGAGGCAGAGTTCGATCAACTGACGCGTCGACAGCGCCTGGCCTATCGTCGAGCTGTTGGCGGGCAGAAAGTTCGAGTCGTGCGCGACGCCGTCGGCATCGATTCCCTTTGCGATCGCCACGCGGTCCCAGATCAGCTTGACCCAGATCGCGCCGACCCGCAGCGAATGCCACGGCCTGCGCCACCACGGCATCGTACGGCGATACCACGCGACCCAGTTGGCGAAAAAGAGAATGTGGCGCGCTTCTTCCTGAATGACGGGCTCGAAGGTTTCGACCAGTTCTTCCGGGAAGTAGCCCGAAAGCTGCGCGGAACGGAACAGGCCGAAGGCGAAAAAGCTGTCGATGCACTCGCTGTAGCCGGTGAACATCCACGCCCATTGCGCGTCGCGCGGCGGCGGATAGTCGGGCTCGGGCGCGAGCTTGATGCCGTATGCTGCGACGAGCCGCGACAAAACGTGCTTGTGGCGTGCTTCTTCAGCCGCATCCATTTCGATCGCTTCTCGCACCAAAGGATCTTGCACCTGCGCCGCATAGGTGGCGACGCGGATCGACGCGCGGCCTTCCGTCTGCACGGCGATGTCCCAGATGGGCAGCGATGTGATGCGTTTCAGCGCGTCGGGCGGCAGCGCCGGCCAATCGATGACGGCTGGTTTATACGGGTTATGGGTTTCCAGCAGCATCCGGCAGAACATCTGCTTGTGTTCTTCGGAGCCGACGGGCATGCGCGCGTGTCCGCGGAATGTCCAGTGGCGCAGCGCATGATCATGCTCGGCTTCTGTTATCAGGCTGTCTGACATGTCAGGCGAAACTTTGGATAGTTATTCCGCCTATTCTGTCATAACCCGTCATTTTTTGGCGTCGAACGGCCATGCGCCGTGCTGCATACGCGTTTCGCGACCGCGTCGCGTCAAAAATTGCGATCCGCCAATGCGCTCATTGATGGCTATCGATCCACAGGCGCCCCCAACGGCACGCGTAGGCGAGCGCGTGTTCTTCGTCGAAGAAGTAATCGAGCGCGTCGAATGAGTAGGCGTGCCCGCCGCTCGCGGCCGGGGTTTTCTCGATGGTGAGGTTTGCGGCGAAGAGCCCGTTGGGCAGCCGCTGTGCCACCGGGGCCACTTCGTAGCCCTTGTAGCGGATGTGCCGGTTCGCCCGGAGAGCCTTGTCTGGCGTGGGGTGTTCGGAATTTGCCCGGAATCTGTTTTGAATTTTCATCGTGCTGCTCCCTGCCGCTGATCGTCACGCAAAGCGTAAACGACCCCGTTCGACGACTGAACCAACGATTCGTCGAAAGCAAATCAGGCCGGGGGCGCTTGGAATTATCGCGAGGGGTCTGCTTCGGGAACCGCCAGTTACGGTCCGATCTTGACACGCATCGGCTCGATTCCGCGTGCGTTTTCGTACAGTGCGGACGAAGATTCTGTGAGATGGCCGAGCCGCGATTTTGTATCGACAGCGCCCTGTTGCTCTTACAGCGCGGCACGAGCGGCACGACGGCTTCCGCGTTGTAAAGCTTCCGCACCACGTCATGCGCAGAGAAGCGCGCCGCGAGCTCGCCGTCCGCACTCGCGCGCGACGGCTCGAACGCATACACCTTGTTCGCCGGCGGGCCGACCTGGCTCGATGCCCGCCGTAGCGGGGCGCTTTTCGGATTCCTTCGATGGCGAGGCCCCGCGGTGGACACCTACTCTGAACGCGTGCGCTACCCACGTGGCGCACTTGGTCCCACCCCAAAAGGGTTCTGACAGCCCCATTCCGGTGGGGCTTTTTTTTATCCATAGATTCGCGGCGCACAACCCCAAACAAAACATGCAATGAAAAAGCTGATGCTGCCCGGGGCAGGCTATGTCACTACCATCACGGCGACCGCCTTGAGTGCTGGCGGCCCCGTCCAACGATGACGCCGCGCGACTACGCGCTGCTCGCGCAGCGCGCATATACGACGCTGCCGCTGATCGGCCTTGAGGCGAGTGCGGCGCGTGCGATCACGGAGGGGAATGCCGTCGCGTTCCCCGGCACGAACAACGGCGCGTGCTGGCGCACAGACGTCGAGGTTGCGATCACGCGGGTGGAAGGCCTCGGATATCTGCACGCGGGGTTCTGGCAGGCGCTGTGCTCGATTGTGGGGCCACTGCTCGCGCTGCCATGCGTGGATGTGACGGTAGGGCATAGCGAAGGGGCCGCGCTCGCGCTTCTACACGCGGCGCTGCTGTGCCAGATCGGGCGGCCGCCGCGAGAGGTGTACGCGTTCGAGCCACCGCGCGTCAGTGTGGATGGAACGATTGCGGCGCTTTTGCAGGCGCGCGGCGTGCAACTGCATCTGTATCGCAACGGCCTGGATATCGTCCCGCTCGTGCCGCCGTCGCTGGTTCACACATGGCAACATCCGGCGCCGCTGATCGCAATCGGCAAACCGTCGCTGCCCGTGCCGAACGTTGCGGATCATTCAATCGATCGCGTGATCGCGGCGCTGTGACCTCTCGCGCGCCGGCTTGTTTTGCCGAAACGCGAGAAACTTTGGCTGGCGAGATACCTCGACGACGATGGTCGGCGCGCCACAGGTATTCATGGTCTCGCTGTGGCTTTGGTGTATTGCGAAACGGTGAGACTTACTTTGTCCGGCTACTGGCGTTTGCATGTGCAAGCGCCTCTGACATACCGTTCCTGATGTATTAGTTACGGTGCCGTCCGTGTCCACTGCGCGGTCGGATATTCCCATTGCCCCTGGACCTTGACGTAGGTCCCATCCATCCTCCAGATCCTTCCGACAGGGCGTTTGTGGAGCAAATCATGTTCGTCAACGAAGTCGGTTCGCGAATTCTACCCACGACGCCTTATTGCGACACTACTACTCCGACAGTGGCGCCCCTTAAAACAAGCTGGCCCAACAGACTCGAAATGTTTAACGAAGCTATTCGCGAGAAATCCGGCTCGCAGCATCGCTTTACGGCGCCGACACCAGCGACTACGCTGCTAGGAGAGCCGCGCTGATCGGCCCTGAAGTTATCGCAACACCTTGCGCCTTGTCGGAGAAGAGCAACTGGCGGACGCCGAACAATTCTATTCAAGTCTGGAGCTTCGTCGATGAACCCCGAAATCTATCAGCCGACTATTGAAGCCTGCGATGCTTGTGCCGCTGCCTGCGATCGCTGCGCATCCGCCTGCCTCGATGAACCGGGCCGGGCGAACATGGCCAAATGTATTCGCCTCAACGCCGATTGCGCTTCGCTATGCCGTCTCACATCTGCGGCGTTGGCTCGACAGAGCCATTTCGCACCCGAGTTTTCCGAACTCTGTGCGCGTATCTGTGACGAGTGCGCCGATGAATGTGCGCGGCACCCACCCGAGCACTGCGGCACATGCAGCGATGCGTGCCGCAGGTGTGCAGAGGCCTGCCGCGCGATCTAGTGTCTTGCTCAGCACCAGCGCGCCCGCCGACGGCGAGCGCGTCGCATATCGGGTCGGAAAAGCGCCGTACCCGGCATGAGGATGTCATGGAACCTCGGCTTCAAATGCGGGAAGTCACCATTCCGGTGGCAGACGCGTCGCTGATGGGCACGCTCGCACTGCCACATAACGCTCAATCACTGGTTGTGTTCGCGCACGGCAGCGGCAGTTCGCGGTTCAGCCCTCGTAACCAGTACGTGGCCACCGAACTCAACCGGGCCAGCATCGGAACGCTGCTGATGGACCTGCTCTCCGAGCAGGAAGACACCGGCCCCGCACCCCGCTTCGACATCGAGTTGCTGGCGGTGCGTCTCGCGCAAGCAACGGCCTGGATCTCGGCGAAGCAGACGACACGCCTCTCGTTTGGTTACTTCGGCGCGAGCACGGGCGCGGCTGCGGCGATCCGCGCGGCGCGCGTGTCGTCGGTGCCGATCGAGGCGATCGTTTCGCGAGGCGGCAGGCCCGATCTCGCCGGACGCGACGTCCTCGCGGCGGTGAACGCGCCTACGTTGCTCGTGGTAGGCGGGCTCGACGTCAATGTCATCGAAGTCAACCGGGAGGCTTTCGCTCTGCTCGAATGTCCGAAGGATCTTGTGATCGTCCCCGGTGCAACTCACCTGTTCGAGGAGCCCGGCACGCTAGAAGCGGTCGCGCGGCACGCGGTGCAGTGGTTCGAGCGTTATCTCGGCGCCTAGGCGCCCGTATGCAGCACGAGCGTGTCGTTAGCGCGGCGCTTCACAGTGGCGCCCAATGGCTGACTCTGTCGATTCAGCGTTTCTTGTAACCATCGAGTGCCTTCTTCAGGCGCCCGGTTGATCCGGAAGTGGCGCGTCTGCGTCGGCGTCATCGACAACTCGGCCAACGTGCCCGTTGCAAGGTCGAGCGTCGGAAAATACATCAGCGCAAGATCGCTGCGGAACGCTTCCTGACCGCTGATACCTTCATAGTCGTTGATGAAGTCCCCGGTACCGTACAGGACGAGTTTGCCTCGGTACACCTCGATGCCCTTCACATGGTGCGACGAATGGCCGTGTACGAGATCCACGCCCGCCGAATCGATGAGTTCGTGCGCGAAGTATCGCTGCGAAGCAGGTATGTCGAAATTGAAGTTCTCGCCCCAATGAATCGAGACGATGACGATGTCGGCTGCCTGCCTGACCGCTCGCACCTGCGCCGCGATCGTGCATACGGTGTCAGCCGAAAGATCAGAGAGCCGGTTTACGCCGGGGCGGCCCCGACGGGCGGCCCAGTCCGCGCCCACGCCGCTCGATTCCGTGGCAAAGGCGAAGATCATCACTCTGCCGCCACCCGCCAGTTCGATCAACGCTGGCGCGGCCGCCTCGACGTCGTCCTGCCCCGCGCCAGCCATATGAATGCCGGCGCGAGCCAAGGCGTTCAGCGTTTCCTTCAAGCCGCGATAGCCCCAGTCGAGCACATGATTGTTCGCGAGCGCGCAGCAGTCGATTTTCGCGGCGCTCAGGACGGGCGCGTTGGCGGGATGCATGCGGTAGTGGATGCCCTTTCCGGGCCATGCGTCCTCGCTGGATGTGACGGCCGTCTCCAGGTTGATGATGCGCGCGGCAGGACTCATGCGCTCGAGTTCGCGCAGCGCATCGCCCCACACGTAGCCGAACGGGACACACTCCGGTATCGGGCCGGTTTTCGCTTCGGCGAGGCGCACATAGTCTCTTGCCGAACGCACATAGGGCTCGAAGAGATGGGGCCGGCTCGGATGCGGCAGTATCTGATCGATACCGCGTCCTAGCATCACGTCCCCACACAGAAACAGCTTGACGCAGTTCATCCTTCGGAAAAACCAATGTTCCGGGCGCGGCGAGCCGCCCAAGACACTTCCAGGATGGTTTGCCAGCACTTCGGCGTCCAGATATCGGGTCTGTACAGAAGCAGGTGCCGCGTGCAGTTGCTGCTTCGCACTCGCGACGCAGGTTCTACAATCGTCACGCTCAAGTCGCTCACGACCGGCGATGTAATCGCTTACCGGGCGATGTTCTGCCGCCGGCCGCGCTTGACGGGCCCGCCGCGGCCGCGCGATTGCGCCGAATGGCGGACGTTTGCGCGCGGCCTGACGAACGCCTGGGTGCGACTCCTCATCAGCGTCTCGTAACGTTGACGGCTACGATTTCGTATCCGGGGTCGGCGTGGACATTCGCGACTTTGTCCGCTTCCTCATACGAGAGAAAGGACGTGGCTTCCTTGATCTCCGGTGCCATGCCGATATCGCCGTCCTCCGCGGTGCAGAGGAACTTCTCGCCAGTCTTCACGACATAGACGGTTGTCATGTCTCCCTCCATGGCTTGCATAGGCACTTCCAGTCTAGCAGGCCAGAAGGGTTGCACACGGTTCGCTGAATTGTTTCCGTAACGTCCTCGCGGCAGTCGTTCGGTTGTCCGATTGCACCTTCTAGCTAAACATTTCCGGCCGCAAGTCGCTTACCTCGATGATCACATCCGCCGGCAAATTCGCTCGACGCGCGGCGGCGCGGATGGCGTCGGCGTTGGGCGCCTCATACAGGCAATAGGTCTTCTTCTTGTCCGCGCTGAGAAACGAGAAGAGCCACTCCACGCCTTCCTCGTCGTTGATTCTCTTCACAGTTGCGGCACTCTCGCCCGTGACCTCGAGTTGTTCCGCAAAATTACGTTCAATCATAAAACGCGGCATGTGATTCTCCTTGAGTAGCGACGGCCAGGTTGCACGTCAAATTGTGCACCAGCCTGCGCTAATTTCTGGGCCCGGCTCCCGTCTGCGCGCCACCGATGCGTTCGACGAGCGCCAACATCTTGAGTTTTTTGGCTGCGGCGGCCGCCATCGAGAGCAGATCTTGCGCTCGTGCCCTATCTTCGCGTCCATTGCGGGTCGCCAGCATGAGCGCGTATTCGTGCCGGTCATGCGCTAGCCAGGGCCACGCTCGCAAGCGCTCATCCATGTGCAGCGCGTATTCAAAATGCTGTTCCGCGGCTGACCAGTCGCCGAGGGCATGGGCGAGCATGCCAAGAAACCGTGCCGCAGAACCGCAGCACAGCGTAAAGACGGGTACCGTGACGACCTGATCCCGGAACGGCGAGAGAAGGGCATAAATACGTTCGGCATGTTCGGCGGCCCGCAGGCGGGCAGCAACCTCCGCCAGGTATGTCAACGTGACAAGCCGCCTGCTGTCCATGGGGATACTGGATTCCGATTCCGCGAGCCGATCGAGATTGTCGCGGGCCTGCGCTACGAAGCCGAGATCACTGCAAATCAGCATGAAGCCTGGCCGCCACGTCGTGTCCTCGGAATGCTCGTCGACAAACCGCTTGAAGATCGGCGCTACCTCGGCGAGCCGGCCCTGTTCGCGGCGTATCGTGAACATCTGCATGCCGTAGACACCCGTTGCGAGATTCGCATCGGCGTTCTGCGCCATCTGCAACGAGTCGCGCGTCTTGTGCTCCGCCTCGGCGAAGTCACCGACGAGTATGGCCCGCATTGCCTGCGCCCCGGTAACGCACCACCTGTCGACGAAGTGCTGACCACTGGCGGCAATCTGCCGATACCGTTCCAGTGCGCTCTCGAAACTGTCCACCTCGCCGATCTCCAGGTAGCCGGCAAGACATCGCGCGCATGCATGACCGATGGTATGCGCATCGCCGAGATCTTCCGCCATCTGCCTCAGCTCCAGCAACACGCTTTCACGCTCCGCAAACCTGTTCGCAGGCAAAGGGAGCGCCCCTACATGCATCAATTCGCACGCTAATGCGTCGAACAGGCTCGGCAGATCGTTCAGGCGTCTGGCAAGAGAGACGGCCTCCAGCGCAAATTCACGATATTGTTCCCGTGCACCCGTCATATGAACAGTGCGGACGAGGCGACTCAACAGGCGGCAACGTTCGACTGACTCCTCGGTGCCAATCAGCGTGAGCGCCTCCTTCAGCAACGCAAGCGATTCATCGCCGGAGCCTTCGAGGAACGTCTCTGCGGTGTCGAATTCCAACGCTGCCTGCACGAGATACGACGCGAGCTTCTGTTCACGGGCAATTCGGGCCGCTTCGCGGAAGGTCGCGATCGCTTCGCGCTGGGCCAGTCTGAGCTCTGCTCTGCCTCTCGTCAGCAGCAGCGTCAACAGGTGGCGGGTACGGGTCTGCTCACTGAAGGAGCATCGATTCACCAGTTCAAGTCCGCGCTGCACATGGGCGATAGCCTCGTCGTAGGCGGCGCCCGCAAGTGCCCGCTCCCCGGCACGTTGCCAATAGATGATGGCGCGATCGGGCAGATCGGCTGCAGCGAAGTTCTGAGCGATCAGCTCGGGTTGCCGCTCGACGATGTCCGGATAATGTTCTTCGAGGGCGGCCGCGATTCGCGCGTGGTAGTGGCGGCGGCGCGCGAGCAGCAGGGATTGATATGCAATTTCCTGGATCAATGCATGCCGGAACAAATAGGCGTCACCTTCAGCGAGTTTCCCTGAAGCAGGAGTAATGATTTCTGCTGCGATCAGGCGATCGAGCTTTTGCTGCATATCATGCTCTGATCTGGACGCAATCAACCCAAGCAGCTTCCTGTCGAATTCGCGTCCCACTGTGGCTGCGATCTGCGCGGTTTCCTTGACGGTTGGCTCCAGCCGGTCGAGCCGCGACAGCAGCGAGCCCTGCAGCGTATCCGGAATCGCGATCGTCTGCGGCATGCCTTTCAATTCGTAGCTGACGCCGGCATCCTGCAATAGATCGCCTTGGAGAACTGCCTTGGTCAGTTCCTCGACGAAGAGCGGCACACCGTCCGTCTTCGAGACGATTTGATCGAGTACGAGAGCCGGAAGCCGCTTGCCGCCCGTCAGCCGTCCGATCATCGCAACGCATTCGCGGCGCGACAGCCGGTCGAGATTGAGTTGTACGAGATGAGGATAAGTCCATCCCGGTTCAAACTCGGGCCGCGCCGTGATAAGTACCAGTAGCCGCGCGGACACCAGTTGTTCAATCACGAGCCGTACAAACTCGAGGGATGACGGATCGATCCAGTGCGCGTCTTCGACAACGAAAAGTACCGGCTGAACGCGCGTTGACGTTTCGAGCATCGCAACCAGCATGTCCAGCGTCCGGCGCTTGAAGGAAGGGGAAGATGTGTCAACGGGCGGATGGTGCGGCCCTGTTGGAATCCCGAGCAGGTTCGTAAGGACCAGAAGTGATTCGTCGGCATCGACCCCGAGTCTCGCAATTCCGGCCTCTAGCCGCTCCATATCCGACGCATCCGAGGCGTCGGGGCCGACGCCGAAGGTGCGCTGTAGCCAGCGTTGCACCGGCCAAAAAGGGCTGTTGCGATAGTACGCTGAACACTGAAGCGAAACGATCTCATGTGTATCGTCACCAATGCCGTCACAGAGCGCTCGGAGCACGCGAGATTTGCCGATGCCTGGCTCGCCGGTCAACAGCACGCAGCGCATTTCGCCATCGACGCTCTGCTTCCAGCGCCGCTGGATCATCCCGAGTTCCTCAGCCCGGCCGACGAGTGGCGTGATCCCCTGGACCGCCCGGATTTCGAAGCGGTCGATCGTATCCGCTTGCGCGAGCACACGTTGAACCTGGACCAGGCCGGTGACCCCTTTCAGTTCGCGCCAGCCAAGGTTTTCAAGCTTGAACGATCCTTCGATCAGGCGTTGGGCGGCCGGTCCCACGACTATCGCGTCGGCAGGAGCGAGCGTCTGAAGCCTTGCGGCGATGATGGGCGCCTCTCCGACGATCGCGCGGTGATCCAGCGAAGATCCAGCGCCAATCGCACCGGCTACGACAAGTCCCGTTTCGATCCCGACCCGCGCCTGCAGGCGCACGCCGTACTCCGTTTCGATGAGTTCGTTGGCCTCGCGAAGCGCAGCGATGGCGGCAAGCGCGGCGAGTACAGCACGTATGGCATCGTCTTCGTGGGCATTCGGATAACCGAAATAGACGAGCAGGCCGTCACCGATATAAAGCGCGATATGGCCTTCATGCGCTTCGATCGCGCGCGCACAAGCTTGATGGTAGACCCCTAGCAGACGTCGCATGTCCTCTGGATCGAATCGCTCCGCTAGCGCTGTCGAATCGATCAGGTCGACGAACATCACTGTGATTTGCCGCCTCTCAGCCTCGATGGCTCCGGACGCAGGTGACGAAGACAAGCCTCCGCGTTGGTCCGCCGGCTCAAGCGAATGTGCGTGGGCTTCGGCCAGCGCCGCAAGTCCTTTTGCGAGCCGCTTGCGGTCGCCAAGCGTAAGGCCGAGTTCCTTCAGGTCACCCTCGGAAAGATCGCCGAGCACATCCCAGTCGATCCCTTGGGAGGTGAACTTCGCAGCATGCGCGCCGAGGCCAATCTGCGCTAACCATGTCGCCAGATCGTCGGTCATTGCTGCGTCCCTGGAGTGCCCATCCAACGCTATCATCGGCGACGTGGCGCAACTTGTCCACGCGGCTTCGCACCGCTTTGCGGGGTGGCTGGAGAGCAGCGTGCGATTGGACTTGTTAAGTAGTTGCGACGAACATTGCGCCGAGCCGTCGCGCGGACCCACGCTAGCCCCAGTGCGGAATATCGCCAGGCGCGTGCGATCAGGTAAAGAAGGGTGACGGTTTTCGTGTTGCCGAACAAAAGTTGTCCGTTTTAAAACCGCCATCCCCACGCTATTGCGATTCAGCGGCGATGACGTCAGCATCCTCGCAGATGTAGCCCAGCGCTTCAGCGACCTCGGGACACGTCACCTTGCCGAACGCGACATTCAGACCGCGCCGCAGATGCTCGTCATCGGTGAGCGCCTTGCGCCAGCCCTGGTCGGCAATCTGCAGCACAAAGGGTAGCGTCGCATTGTTCAGCGCATAGGTCGAGGTTCGCGGCACGCCGCCGGGCATGTTCGCCACGCAGTAGTGCACGACTTCGCCGATCTTGTACGTGGGCTCCGCATGAGTCGTAGGCTTTGCGGTTTCGCAGCATCCGCCCTGATCGATCGCCACATCGACAATGACGGAGCCCGGGCTCATCGCCTCGACCATCGCGCGCGTGATGAGTTTGGGCGCAGCGGCGCCGGGCACGAGCACGCCGCCGATCACGAGATCGGCATCGAGCACGTGTTGCTCGATATTGTCCTGATTTGAAAACACGGTGATTACGCGCCCGCCCAGCAGCCGGTCCATGCGTCGCAGCGCATCGACATTGCGGTCGATCACGATGACCTGCGCACCCGTGCCGACCGCGATCTGCGCGGCATTGCTGCCCACCACGCCGGCGCCGAGGATTGCGATCTTCGCGCAGGGCACGCCTGCCACGCCGCCGAGCAAAATGCCCTTGCCGCCATGCGCGCGCTCCAGGCAGCATGCGCCCGCCTGAATCGACATGCGGCCCGCGACTTCGGACATCGGCGCAAGCAAGGGCAACCCGCCGCCGCGCTGCGTGACCGTCTCGTATGCGATGCAGACCGCGTTGCTCTTGATGAGATCGGCGCACTGCTCGGGGTCCGGCGCGAGGTGCAGATAGGTGAAAAGGATCTGTCCTTTGCGCAGCATCGCGCGCTCGCGCGGTTGCGGCTCTTTCACCTTGACGATCATGTCGGCGGCGGCAAACACCGCTTCAGCGTCAGGCGCAACCTGCGCGCCCGCGGTCCGGTATGCGTCGTCCGTTGTGCCGATGCCGGCACCCGCTCCCGTTTCGACACTCACGCTGTGTCCATGCGCGACGATCTCACGCACCGACGATGGTGTGAGACCGACGCGGTACTCGTGGTTCTTGATCTCCTTCGGAATGCCGATGTGCATATCGCCTCCTTTATGGGACTGTCTGTCTGCCGCGAATTGATCTGATTCGTCAGATGCTCAGGACGATCGACGAGCGCTGGTCGTGGAGGCTTCGCGAGCGCACGCAGGCCCGCAAGAAGCGATCGGCACTGGCTACCCGCCAGGCACCTGAACGCAGCACGGTTGCCGTGCGCTCGGGCGGTATCCAGCGTGAAGACGGGTCGCGTACCGGATCGCATGCGTTGGCTATCTGTAGTGATTTACACAATCATATCGATGAGATGGTAGTGGTTGTTCATGTAATTGAGGCAAGTTTTGGTTGAAACGACTAAAGCCAGGCGGGTCCCGTTGATCGGGTGTGCTAGCGAGGGTGCGCTGACGCATTGACGATCCGCTTCCGCCGTCCTTTGACGCATTACGTCATGGCGTGACATAAAGGACGCGTGAACGCTTCATGTTCGGCGGCTATCTGGCAGGGTGGAGCTTTTGTCGCGGTAGGGAAGAGAGGAAGGACGAACAAGCGGCAGAATAAGCGTTCATCGACGGCTTTTGATTACTAATTCAATATCTTATAAAAAATGGGCCTGCCTTGGGAATCGGATAGTGATCCACGCCTGAATGATTTATTAGCCGATCCCATACGAAAATTATTCAACGCAATCATGGCAACGCCAAGCTTACAGGTAAGGGTACAATTCGCTTGCTTTTATCGTGACGTGTTCTATTCTGCCAGGTAGAAAAGCGAAAGCGACCGGTACACGTGATTTAAACGTTCGTCGATCGAATGTAATCACCGTCTTGGCGTGTCGCCGAACTATGAGATCTTTACGTCGGTGAAGTGCGCAAAAAAATATGGATGTTGTGTTTGTCCACCGATCATTTTTTGGGGAGTTCCATTGACTCCCATTTGCGCAAGACCGTGCAAAACAATGACGAAAAAGAATATGCGTCAATGGGTCCGCTAAAGCGGGCACTTTTCCATCCACGCGAATGGAATTTCGCAAAGCAAATCATCTCATCTCCAAGTTAAAATAGCCTGGAGGAACGTATGCGCGCACGACTATTTCGCAGAAAATCCTATTGGCTTTTCTTCGCGTTGGTGTTCGTGTCCGGCGGCCAAGCCGATGACGCTGACCACACTCATGCTGCTCGACAGCGGCTGCGGTTTTCAGTCAGTTCCGCCAAACATGAATATGACGTCTCTGAACGAATCGTTTTAAAGCTTACGATTTTCAAGGGCGGCGCGGAGGAGGAAACAACCGTAATGCCATTCGGCCATGTCCACGATGAAAAGGCGGAAAAGGAAAAGGAAAAGGAAAGGGAAAAGTCGAGAGACCGGGATCAGGTTACTGTCGCGACCGCTAATGCAGGAACAGTTAGCGTCGTCCTGGCCACGCGCAACAGTGACCCGCTCCGTCCGACTGTATCGCCGCTGCGCTTCGTGGATGATCCGGTGAGCATTCAGATTCGCTCGCTAAAAACCATTCAAAGCGGGGATCGTGTGACGATACCGTTCACTGTCGCGCATCTTCCGGGGCATGGATCGCTGCTCGTTACGAAGGAGCTCCATCCGGGGACCGGAAACCTGGCGCTTTCGTATGCATTGAAATCACCGGGTCTCTACACGTTCCGATTCGCCTACCATTACAGTGGGCCTGACAATGGTCACCCCGATGTCTTTCACGGCGAGCTTTTATCTAACCCGGTTAGCTTTCGCGTGCGCGGCACACAGCACGAGCACGGGGACGGCCTGATCTGCGACCCGTTGGATCCGGAGTTTGCCGATACGAATTGCCAGCCCGCCCTGGAGCAAGTGAGAACGAACGGAACACCGGCCGACCAGGGGCTGATCGAGAGCCTTGAGTCAGACACTCAGCTCGATTTCGTCATTATGCGGGCTGAAAGTTCAAGCACCTTTCCCACTGATCCGGCAGGCGCCAGCAACGGAAGCGGGAGCGGCGCGATTATCGAGTGGAATCCAAACGAGGGCGGGACTTACCGCGATGGCACGCCTCGGGACGCTACTTCGGAACTGCCTCATGAGTTCTATCATGCCTTTGAGATGCAGTCTGGCGAGATGAATAATGAAAAGACGGCGGCCAACCCGTCCATCTTCCAGGACGAAGTTGAAGCGACGGAGATCCAGAACGATTACCTCAAGAAAAACGGCTTGCCTACCATTGGAAAGTACTGCATTACGCTGGACGACGGCACTGTCACTTGCGCGGATGTTCCTGCATCGGGCGTTCCTGCATCTGGGGTAATACCTTAGCCCAAACCCGAATTCCGATCGATTGGCCAACCGGTTGTTTTCTGAAAACCGCGCACCTGACATTCGCGGCTACGACCACGCGAACGGTGGCAATGCGCCTGGCAGTTGCCTCATGGCGGCGGACATGCAACCTCTCAGACGTCCAGTGGATTGCGGCCTGCGTCCGTTCAATAAAGTGCAGCACAATCGACCGCCGGATCGAAGGTTTGCTGGCCATTCGAGCGGACGTTTTCGGTTGCGCGGGGACGGGCATTGTCGCCGGGTCATGAGCGAACGACATGCGTCTCATGAAAACTTATCGGTTGTTCGCCTCACGCTCCTGCGTCGAGAATGACCTCGTCGACTGCGCTCGTGTCTTAACGACGGGCTGAACAATCGCATGCTTGCCGAACGGTACGGCTGGCCCAATCCAGATGAAGGAAGTCATGGCAACCGAATATTTCCAACCCTTGGGCGGTAACGAAATGCCCCGTTGCGGCGGCATTGCGACGATGATGCGACTCCCGAACGTCGGGTCGGCGCAAGGGCTCGACGCGTGCTTCGTCGGCGTGCCCTTCGATCTCGGTACGTCGAACCGTACCGGCGCGCGCTTCGGGCCGCGCCAGATCCGCAGCGAATCGGTGCTGCTGCGTCCGTACAACATGGCGACGCGCGCCGCGCCCTTCGATTCGCTGCGCGTCGCCGATATCGGCGATGTCGCGATCAATCCGTACAACCTGCTCGATTCGATTGCCCGGATCGAAACTGCCTACGATGCAATCCTGAAGTACGGCACGAAGCCGATCACGCTCGGCGGCGATCACACGATCACGCTGCCGATCCTGCGTGCGATCCATCGCAAGCACGGCAAGGTCGGCCTCATTCACGTCGATGCACACGCGGATGTCAACGACACGATGATGGGCGAAAAGATTGCGCACGGCACGCCTTTCCGCCGCGCAGTCGAAGAAGGGCTGCTCGATTGCAACCGCGTCGTGCAGATCGGGCTGCGCGGCACGGGTTACGCTGCGGAAGACTTCGACTGGTGCCGCGACCAGGGTTTCCGCGTGGTGCAGGCGGAGGAGTGCTGGAACCGCTCGCTGGCGCCGCTGATGGCGGAGGTGCGTGAGCGCATAGGAGGAGGACCGGTGTATCTGAGCTTCGATATCGACGGTATCGACCCCGCTTACGCGCCTGGTACGGGCACGCCGGAGATCGCCGGATTAACCGTGCCGCAGGCGCTCGAGATCGTTCGCGGCGCCTGGGGGCTCGACCTGGTGGGCGCAGACGTGGTGGAAGTCGCGCCGCCGTATGACCCGTTCGGCACCACCGCGCTGCTCGGCGCGAACCTCGCGTACGAAGCGTTGTGCGTGATGCCCGGCGTCAAGCGCCGCGCCTGATCGCTCGTATGCGCCGGGCGCCGACGGCGCTCCGCCGCGCTCAAGCCGGCTCGCGCTCCGTGCCGCGATCCCTTGCCCAAAGGGCGTCGCCATGGCCTTGCGTATCGGGCAAGAACCACAGCGGCATTGCATCCGGTGCGGGCAAGGGTGCCGATACGCTGCGCAACCGTTTGAACGAAGCGGCCGTGCATTGCGGCGACGTCGGCGTTTGCGCGAAGAAGTAACCGCTTCACATCGAGCGTTCTCACGATGCGACGGGAGCCTCCCATAGTTCGTCATCGGAGACTCCGCGACTCTCTACATGCGGCGACTCCCAGCCCGTGATGCAGCCCGCCATCCGGCGCAGTCCGAAATGGGTATGCCAGCCGCCGCGCCAGACGGGTTGCAGACGTCACCTGACGCAACGCCGGATCTTCCCGCATTCCTCGACACAAAGTTCCTCGACACAAAGCTCGCTGACCAAGGTAAGCCATCGGCAGCGATGGCATTGCTTTCCCATTTGATTAGCAAGGAATCCATACGGGTTCACGTCGAGTCATGAACGACGGTCATGCGCGTCATGAAAACTTATCGATTGTTCGCAGCCGGCACTAGCGCCGAGAATAAATTCAATGACTGCGCTCGTGCACGCACGGCGTGTTGAAGCAACTCATGCTGCCGCTGGCTCGGGCACTGTCCGGGGCAGCGCTGGCCAATACCCCGGCAACGCTGCACGGGTCCGAAACCAACCAGGAACGCGACGATCGATGAACCATCCCGAAACATCTGTCCGCTTCGATGAAGCAGCAGCGACGATAACCGAACGGCCTGCCATGCGGATTCCAACTTGTGGCGAGGCGCTCGTCACCCTGCTCGAAGGTTACGGCGTCGAGTACGTATTCGGCATTCCGGGCGTGCATACGGTCGAACTCTACCGGGGTCTCGCAGCCTCCTCGATCCAGCACGTGACGCCGCGCCACGAACAGGGCGCGGGCTTCATGGCCGACGGTTATGCGCGGGTGACGGGCAAACCGGGCGTATGCTTCATCATCACCGGCCCCGGCATGACCAACATCGCGACGGCGATGGCGCAGGCCTACGCAGACTCGATGCCGATGCTCGTGATCTCGAGCGTCAATGCGCGGCGCGAGCTGAGCAGTGGGGATGGGCGGCTGCACGAGCTGCCATCGCAGCGCGACGTGTTCGCGGGTCTCGCCGCGTTCTCGCACACGTTGCTCGACGCGGCCGAGTTGCCCCGGGTGCTTGCCCGCGCGTTCGCCGTATTCGAAAGCGCGCGCCCGCGGCCGGTGCATATCGAGATTCCGCTCGATGTGATCGTCGCGCCGGCTGACGGCATGAACATGGCGCCTGCCATATTGCCCGCCAAACCTGCAGCGAGCGCGAACGCGCTCGCCGTTGCCGCAGACCTGCTCGCCGACGCCCGCCGGCCGCTGATTCTCGCGGGCGGTGGCGCTGTGCACGCGGCAGCCGAACTGCGCGAGCTCGCCGAGCATCTGCAAGCGCCCGTCGCGCTCACGATCAACGCAAAGGGTTTGCTGCCGTGCGGTCATCCGCTGCTCATCGGTTCGACACAATCGTTGCCGGATACGCGTGCAATCGTGCGCGATGCCGACGTGGTGCTCGCGGTCGGCACGGAACTGGGCGAGACGGATTACGACGTCGTCTTCGATCAGGGCTTCGACATCAGGGGCCAGCTGATTCGCATCGATATTGACGCTCAACAGCTGATGCGCAACTTCCGCGCGGACCTGGCGATTACGGGCGATGCGCAGCATGCAATGAGCAGCCTCTCGGTGCGGCTGCATGAACGGCCGGCGCCTGTTCCGCAGCCCGACTGGGGCGCGCAGCGTGTCGAGAAGGTGCGGCGTGCCGTCTGGGCGTCATACGATGCGCCAACGCGCTCGCAGAAGCATCTGATTGACACGATAGCCGGTGCGCTGCCTGGCGTGATCATCGCCGGCGATTCGACCAGCCCTGTCTATGCTGGCAATTTCGTGTACGACGCGCCGGGGCCGCGCTGCTGGTTCAATTCGTCGACGGGTTACGGCACGCTGGGCTATGGCCTGCCCGCCGCGATCGGTGCCAAGCTTGCGGCGCTCGAGCGGCCGGTGGTCTGCCTGATCGGCGATGGCGGCATCCAGTTCACGCTGCCTGAACTCGCGAGCGCCGTGGAAGCGAGGGTGCCAGTGATCGTGCTGCTCTGGAACAACCTCGGCTATGGCGAAATTCGCAAGTACATGGCGGCACGCGACATTACGCCCGTCGGCGTCGATATCTATACGCCGGACTTCCTGAAGCTCGCAACAGGCTTTGGATGTGAAGCGCGGCGCGTCAATACGTGCGAATCGCTTGCCGCCGAGTTGCAGCAGGCAAACTCGCGCGACGTCCCGACCGTGATCGAAGTTGTCGAGGCCGAGTGGTTCGCTCGGGTGCCGGCATGACGACGATGCCATCACCGCGAATTGACGGCGCATTGCACACCCAGCTCTACATCGACGGCATCTGGTGCAGCGGCGAAAGCCGGCGGCGCTTGCAGATCATCAATCCGTCGACGGAAGAAACGATTACCGAAGTCGAGGCCGGCAGCGCGACGGATGTCGACACGGCGGTGCGCGCTGCCGCGAAGGCATTCCGGAGCTGGAAAAAGACAACGGGTGCCGAGCGGGCCGCGCTTCTGCGTGCGATTGCGCGCGGCGTGGAGGCGCACCGCGATGACCTGGCCACACTCCAGTCGCGCAACAACGGCAAACCGTTTGCCGAAGCGCAGATCGACGTAAGCGACGTGGTCGCCACATTCGACTACTACGCGGGACTGGCCGAGCAGCTGGATGAAACCGGCGAATCCGCGGTTGCGCTCCCGAGCGGCGATTACCGGGCGGTGATCCGCCGCGAGCCGGCGGGCGTGGTCGGCCTGATCGTGCCATGGAACTTCCCGATGGTCACGACCGCATGGAAGCTGGCGCCAGCGCTCGCGGCAGGCTGCACCGTGGTGCTGAAGCCGTCTGAAGTCACGCCATTGCCGGAGCTGGCGCTCGCCGCAATCGCGGCCGAAGCAGGCGTGCCGTGCGGGGTCCTGAACGTCGTCACGGGAACGGGCGTTGACGTCGGCGCACCGCTCGCCGCGCATCCGCTGGTCGCCAAGGTGTCGTTTACGGGCAGCACCGGGGTCGGCGAGCAGGTGATGAAGACGGCGGCCACAACCATCAAGGGCGTGAGTCTGGAACTGGGTGGCAAGTCGTCCATCGTCGTATTCGCCGACGCGGATCTCGACCTTGCCGTCGAACTGGTGGCGAGCGGCGGATTCTTCAACGCCGGTCAGATGTGCTCGGCGACCTCGCGCGTGCTCGTCGAGCGCCCGATCGCGGACGCGCTCATCGCGCGTCTTGCCGAGCGGGTGACGCAGCTTGTCGTCGGCGATCCTTTCATGCCCGGCGTGCAGATGGGGCCGCTGACGAACCGTGCGCAGTACGAGCGCGTGCAGCGCTACATTGCCCAAGGCAAGGCCGACGGAGCGGGCAAGGTGATCGAAGGTGCAGTGCCCGCCGGTCCGGGATATTTCGTCAAGCCGACGATCTTCGTCGATGTCTGCGCGAATAGCGCGGTGTGGCGAGAGGAAATCTTCGGGCCGGTTCTCTGCGTGCGCCCGTTCGACACCGAGGATGAAGCGGTCAGCATCGCGAACGATACCGAGTACGGACTCGTCGCAACGGTCGTCACGGGCGATACAGCCCGCGAGAAACGCGTTGCCGACGCGCTGGAAGCAGGCGTGGTCTGGGTCAACGCGCCTCAGGTGATCTTTCCGCAGACCTCGTGGGGCGGCTACAAGCGCAGCAGCATCGGCCGGGAGCTGGGCCCGTTCGGGCTCGCCGCCTTCCAGGAAATCAAGCAGGTGTTGACGGCAGCGGGAACCGCCTGAGGGATCACGGGGAAACCCGACCTCATGAGTTCACGTCATGGTCCGCATGCAGAGATTTCGATTGTTGGCGGATATTGACGCACATACAGTTCATTCACCTTCCAGGCGGCCGATGCCGGATGGACCCACAGCGACAAGACGCACAGGAGAAGACCATGCAGGAGTTCAAGCGCAGCAGAAGGCAGGCAATCAAGACCATTGGCACAGCGCTGGCTGCAACGGCGCTGCCAATGCCCTTCATTAGTACCGCTAAAGCGCAGCAGCGCAGCTTCGCGGGCAAGACGCTGCGATTGCTGACGTGGTCCGACGACACGGGCGCGGCGGCGCTGCGCAACATCGCCAATACGTTCAGCCAGAAGACGGGCGCGCAGGTCATTGCCGACCGCGCGGACGGCACCTCGGGCATGGTCGCAAAAGTGAAGGCTGCGGGTGCCCGTCCGACTTACGACGTGATCACGCTCGCGGGCGTGGGCGCCGCAGGTCTCGGCGAAGCGGGCCTGCTGGCCAAGCCGGATCTCGACAAGCTGCCGAACCTCAAGGACGTCGCGCCGCAGTACCGCACGGGCGCAAACGGTTTCGGCATTGGCTATCTGCTGTGGTCCGACGGCCTCATCTACAACACATCGACTGTGAAGGCAGCGCCGACCTCATACGAAGCGCTGTGGGACCCGAAGTATGCAGGGCGTCTGTTCCTGCCGCCGCCCGAGTGGGCCGAAGCAGTCGATCTCGCGATCATCGCCGCGAAGCTGGCGGGTGGCTCTCAGCAGAACATCGAGCCGGGGTTCAAGAAGCTGGCGGAGCTGAAAGAGCGGGTGATGACGCTCGGCGAAAATCCGAATCAGGTTGCGGACCTGTTCCGCACGGGTTCGCTCGATATCGGCGGTATCTATTCACCGGCATTCTTCCCTGATCAGATCAGGAAGCCCGAGTACAAGATGGGCGTCACGTACGGCATGAAGGAAGGCTTTGCGACGCAGCTCATGTTCTCGGTGATTCCCAAGGCTCATCCCGGCGACATCGATCTGATTCATGCATTCATCAACCACACGCTCGATGCCGGCGTGCAAGGCCGCATGGCTGCCGATGTATTGAACGGCCCGGTCAACTCAAAAGCGCAGATACCCGCCGAGAGCCGCGCATTCGTACCTTCGCCTCAGCAGATCGCCGAGAAAGCCGTCTTGCACGACGACAAGGCGCTCGCGCTCGTGCAGGCGGCGTGGATCAAGCGTTATACCGAGATCTTCTCGGCCTGACGATCATGTCAGCGCTTTCTTCCCGCCGCGTGGGGACAGCGGCAGCCGCAGCCGACGCCGCGCGATGCAACGATGCGCCAGCGTTGCCGCGCGTGCCGCCGCTGTTGCTGCTCGCGCCGATCCTGGTCTTTCTGGCCGTGCTCATTGCCGCATCGCTCGCGGTGCTGCGGATGAGCTTCGGTGTATCGGGCAACGAGTGGGGTGCGCTCACGCTCCAGAATTACGCGGATCTTCTCGACGGGTACTTTCTTCACTCGCTGTGGCTGACGCTTCGGCTCGCGTTCCAGAGCATGATCTGCGCCGTATTGCTCGCGATTCCCGTGGCGCTCGCCATGGCGCGCACCGAGTCGAGGCTCGCGCGCCGGCTTCTGCTCGCGGGCGTGCTCCTGCCGCTGCTCGTGAATCTGCTCTTGCAGGGTTACGGCTGGCTCGTGATCCTTGGGCCCGCGGGACTGCTCAATCATGCGCTGCTCGGCGGCGGTCTCATCCAGCGCCCGCTGCAATGGCTCTATCGTGAGAACGGGGTGCTGCTCGGCTTGATCCAGACGGCGTTCCCGCTGGCAGTGCTGCCGATATCGAGTGCGATGCGCGCGGTGTCGCGCTCCTACGAAGAAGCCGCCGCGACACTCGGCGCGACCCGTTGGCAAACGCTGCGCCACGTGATGTTGCCGCTCGCGATGCCGGGGCTCGTCTCGGGCGCGCTGCTGGTCTTCGCGTACAACGCGAGCGCATTTGCGGTGCCGCTGCTGTTGGGTGGCCGACGCGTGCCGATGCTCGCCGTGCTGGTGCACGACCAGGTGGCGCCGCTGCTCAACTGGCCGGCTGCGGCTTCGTCCGGCGTCGTGTTGATGGTCGCGACGCTCACCGTGATGGCGCTTTCGCAGCGACTTGCGCGCGGCACGAAATACAACGGGGAGTCCCGCCCATGAGCACCTTACGCCTTCCGTCGATCATGCCAGGCCGGCTGAGCCGCACGACAGGTCTGCTCGCGACGATCGTGCTGTTTCTCGCCGCGCTGCCGATCCTGACGATGATCACGATGTCATTCGGCAACTCGGAAACGCTCCAATTCCCGCCGCAGAGCTTCGGCCTGCACTGGTATCACGCCGCGTGGAAAACGTTCGTGTCGCCGGATGCGAGCGATACGCTATCGATGGGCACGGCGCTTACGACGAGCCTGCTGGTCGCGGTCTCGACGATGGTGATCGCCACCGCCGTGTCGGCGCCGGCCGCGTATGCGCTGTCGCGCTACCGGTTCCGGGGCAAGGCCATCATCGAACAGCTCGTCGCGCTGCCGCTGGTGTACCCGCTCGTGATGCTCGGTTTGTCGCTGCTGCTGGTGTTCAACGTGCTTCCCGTGGAGCTCGGCATGCTGCGCCTCGTCGTCGCGCATGTGATTCTGGCCTTGCCGTTCACCGTAAAGAACTGCGCGGCATCCGTCGCGTCGATCGGTCCCGAGTTCGAGGAAGCCGCCTGCCTGATGGGTGCGAGTCCGTGGCGGGCGGTCATCGATGTCGTGTTGCCGTTGATGCGGCCGGGCATTCTCGCCGGCATGCTGTTCGCGTTCATCATCTCGTTCAACGAATTCACGGTGACGTTTTTCCTGTACAGCATCAATACGATGACATTGCCGGTCTGGCTCTACAGCCGCACGGTGTCGTCGCTCGACCCGACCGTGTTTTCGTTTGCCGTTTTCATCGTGCTGATCGACTTTGCCTTGATCTGGCTGCTCGAAAGGCTGGTTGGCGATGAAGGCGTCGCACTGTAATCGCTACCGCCCCGGCGCACGCGAGCACAAGGATCTTCCATGACCCATCTGACACTCCAGTCCATCACCAAGCGCTTCAACACCACGTACGCGGTCGATCACGTCGACCTGACCGTACCGGACGGGAAGCTCGTCTGCTTTCTCGGGCCATCCGGCTGCGGCAAGACTACGCTGATGCGGATCATCGCCGGTCTCGAAACGGCCACGGCGGGCACGGTGACGTTCGCCGGCCGCGATCTGACGCAAGTGCCCGCCAACCGCCGTGACTTCGGCATGGTGTTCCAGTCGCTTGCGCTGTTTCCGCACATGACGGTAGCGGAGAACGTCGCCTATCCGCTGCGGCTGCGCCGCGTCGACCGGGGTGCACAGAGCAGGCGCGTCACCGAGTTGCTCGAGATGATCCAGTTGCCGCACATGGCGCAGCGCAAGGTCACGCAACTGTCCGGCGGACAGCGGCAGCGGGTCGCGATCGCGCGAGCGATTGCTTCCTCGCCGAAGCTGCTGCTCCTCGATGAGCCGCTGTCCGCACTCGACGCAAAGCTGCGCGAAGCGATGCAGGTCGAAATCCGCCTGCTGCAGCAGCGACTGGGCATCACGACGATCATGGTCACGCACGATCAGCGCGAGGCGATGACGATGGCCGATGAAATCGTCGTGATGGAAAAAGGCCGCATCGCGCAAGTTGGCAAGCCGCTCGATATCTACCGCGATCCCGTCAACGAGTTCGTCGCGGACTTCATCGGGCTCGGCAACATCCTGCCCGTCACGTTCGATCGCGGCCAGGTCGGGCTGCCCGGCGGGCAATCGATCGCTGTGAACTCCGCGATGCGAGCCCCTGACGCGCCCGATGACATCCGGCTTCTGATCCGCCCCGAGGACGTGTGTGTCAGGCCCGCGACCGCGAACCCTGGCCAGAACACCTTGCCAGGCAAGGTGACATTCGTGCGCGATGTCGGGGCATCGATCGAGGCCACGATCGACTGCGAAGGCTTCACGCTGACGGCGGCCACCACGCCGCGCGAGACCCCCGACCTCCGTGTCGGCATGCGGGTGTTGGCCGAATTGCCGGCGCATGCATGCAAGCTCATTGCGGCGCGCACCGCACATTGAATCCCTTTCACCACGAGAAAGCAGCAACAGGAGACACGCCATGAGTACCAAGGCCCATCATCGCTTGCAATGCCTCTTTGCGCGCACGACGGTTGCCGTCGCGCTCGCCGGCATCGGAGGTCTTTTTGCATTCGCGCCGCTCGCGCATGCCGATGCGCTGGATACGATCCAGAAGTCTGGTGTGGTGCGTATCGGTGTGTTCGAAGACTATCCTCCGTTCGGCTCGATCGGCCCGGACATGAAGCCGCAAGGCTATGACATCGACGTGGCGAATCTGATCGGCAAGACGCTCAACGCGAAGGTCGAACTGGTTCAGGTCACGGGCGACAACCGCATGGCTTACCTGGCGGACCACAAGACGGACATGCTGCTTTCGGTCGGTCAGACGCCGGAGCGGGAGAAGGTGATCGACTTCTCGCAGCCTTACGCGCCGTACTACCTTGCCGTGTTCGGGCCGAAGTCGCTCGCGGTAAAGAACGCGAACGACCTCGCGGGCAAGACAATCGCTGTCGCGCGCGGCACGCTCGAGGATCTGAGCGTCAGCAAGGTGGCGCCATCGTCGGCGACGATCAAGCGCTTCGACGACCCGAACGGCGCGATTTCCGCATTCCTGTCCGGTCAGGCGCAGCTGCTGGTGGTCGGCAACGATGTCGGCGCAACGATCATGGCCCGTCATCCTGCGAACGATCCGGAGCAAAAGTTCTCGCTCTTCAGCTCGCCGGACCACGTTGGCCTGAACAAGAACGAGCCGCGCCTGAAAGCAAAGGTCGACGACGCCATCGCGACGGCGAAGAAGGATGGCACGATGAACTCCATCTCGCAGAAGTGGCTGCGCGCGCCGCTGCCGGCTGATCTTTGATGCGTCTGGCTTCCCATTCAACGGAAAAACGGGTGGCGCCGCGATGACCTACACGTTTGATTTCAGCGACTTCGGACTCTACGCGGGCATGCTCGCACGCGGCCTCGTGGTGACGCTCTTCCTGACGGCCATCTCGACGGTGCTGGGCGGCATCGTCGGGATCGTGGGCGCGACGGTTGCCGTCGCGGGCGGGAAGGGGATCCGCGCGCTCGTGGCGGCCTACGTCGAACTGATCCGCAATACGCCGTTTCTCGTGCAGCTCTTCTTTGTGTTCTTCGGGCTGCCGAGCCTCGGCGTGCATATCGATGAGATGCAGGCTGCGGTGCTGGCGATGACGGTCAATCTCGGCGCGTACGCCGTTGAAATTGTCCGCGCCGGGATCGACTCGATTCCGCGCGGTCAGCTTCAGGCTGCGATGGCCCTCGGCCTGCAAGGCCGCCAGGTGTTCCGCCACGTCGTGCTGCCGCAGGCGCTCGCGAACGTGTTCCCGGCGCTGCTCGGCCAGGTGCTGATCGTGATGCTCGGCTCGGCGGTGGTTTCACAAATCTCGGTGCCCGACCTCACGTACGCGGCCAATTTCATCCAGTCGCGCAACTTCCGCTCGTTCGAAAGCTACATCATCATCACCGCGGTCTATCTGCTGCTGTCGATCACGCTGCGCCTTCTGATCAACCGGCTCTGCAAGGGACTCTTTGCAGGACGGGCGGCCCGGGACGCCGGCCGTGCGCCACGCGGCAGACTGCGCGAACTGTTTTCGACCCGTGCCCGTGCAACGGCGGCCGACATTCCGACGGAGCGTTCGTCATGATCGAATTTACGCTATGGGATATCGCGCGCAACCTGCTGCTCGCTGCGCGCTGGACGGTTGCTCTCTCGCTGATCGCCTTCGTAGGGGGAGGCGTTGCGGGCTTCGTGCTGCTCGCCATGCGCGTGTCGCCGCTGCCGTGGCTGCGCCGCGTCGTCGTACTTTATGTCGAGCTGTTTCAGGGCACGCCGCTCCTGATGCAGCTGTTCCTGGGGTTTTTCGGTTTGCCGATGATGGGCATCGACGTATCGCCGTGGCTCGCGGCGACGGTGACGCTCACGCTGTACACGAGCGCCTATCTGGTCGATATCTGGCGAGGTTGCGTCGAGGCGGTGCCGCGCGGGCAGTGGAGCGCAGCAGCGAGCCTCGGCATGACCTGGCCCCAGCAGCTGCGCTACATCGTCTGGCCGCAAGCGTGGAAGATCGCCGTGCCGCCTACGGTCGGCTTTCTCGTACAGGTCGTAAAAAGCACGGCGCTGACGTCGATCATCGGCCTCACCGAACTCACGAAGACAGGCACGATGATCACGAACGCGGCATTCCGGCCGTTTCCGATCTACGGTATGGTCGCGCTCCTCTACTTCGCGATGTGCTTTCCGCTCACCTGGTACGCCCGCGTGCTCGAGCGCCACTACCAGCGTAGCCGGCACCGCTGAGCGGCCGGCGCGGCGCTCCTCTTGCGGCTTTCCTCTTTCCAGAAGCAGGTTTGAACATGATTTCCATCAGCAATGTATCGAAGTGGTACGGCCAGTTTCAGGTGCTGGCCGCCTGCACGACCGAAGTAAAGAAGGGCGAGGTCGTGGTCGTTTGCGGCCCGTCCGGCTCCGGCAAATCGACGCTGATCAAGACCGTCAACGGACTCGAGCCGTTCCAGAGCGGGAACATCATGATCAATGGCGAATCCGTCGGCGACAGGCGAACGAACTTGTCCAGGCTGCGCTCGAAGGTCGGGATGGTCTTCCAGCATTTCGAGCTTTTCCCTCACATGTCCATCACCGAAAACCTGACGCTCGCACAGGTGAAGGTGCTGGGCAGGCAGAAGGACGAGGCGACCGACAAGGCGCAGCGGCTGCTTCAACGTGTCGGCCTGCGCGCGCACGCGGACAAATATCCCGCGCAACTGAGCGGCGGCCAGCAGCAGCGTGTGGCCATTGCGCGCGCTCTGTCGATGGACCCGGTCGCGATGCTGTTTGACGAACCCACCTCGGCGCTCGATCCCGAGATGATCAACGAGGTGCTCGACGTGATGATCGAACTCGCGCAGGAAGGCATGACGATGATGTGCGTGACGCACGAGATGGGCTTTGCCCGGAAGGTCGCGCACCGCGTGATATTCATGGATCATGGGCGTATTGTTGAGGATGACCTGAAGGAAGCGTTCTTCGCGAACCCCAGGTCCGAGCGGGCGAGAGATTTTCTGGGCAAGATCCTGCATTAGACGCGCGGATGAGCACACGCAAGATTGTGACGCCCCGCTGGATGGCTCGCGCGAAACGGCCGCGCTGTGCTTTTATGCAGAATTGCGATGACATGACGCCGCGGGACGTTTACATACATCCGGTTCATGCTGGACGACTGCATCCATGAGACGACTTCCTCCATTAAACGCGCTCCAGGTTTTCGAGACCGTGGCTCGCCACCGCAGCTTCACCCGCGCGGCCGAGCATCTTTGCCTGACGCAAGGAGCGATCAGCCGTCAGATTCTTGCGCTGGAGGACTATTACCAGTTTCCGCTGTTCATCCGGGGCGCGAAAGGACTCACCTTGACGGCTGAAGGCGAGATGCTGTTGCCGACGGTCAGGGAGAGCTTTGGGCGCATCGAGGAAGTCTCGCTGCGGCTCACGCGCCAGCGCACGGATGTGGCGTTGAAGGTGCCGACGTGTGTCATGCGCTGGATGCTGCCGAGGATCATGCGTTTTCAGGGCGAGCATCCCGACCTGCAGCTTCAGATCACGACGACCTGGCAACATGACGTCGACTTCCAGGCCGAGCCGTTCGATGCCGCCATCATCTATGGGTCGTCGCCGGGAGTCGATGTTCACGCCGTGCCGCTGTTTGAGGAGCAGATCACACCCGTCTGCGCTCCTGAATTGCTGAGCAATACGTCACTCATGTGCGTCGACGATCTCGCGCAATTCACTCTGCTGCATCCGACGCGAGACCATCGGGACTGGAAGTTGTGGCTTGGTCATGCGGGCGCATCCGGGGTCGATGCGAATCTCGGGCCAAGTTTCGACACACTCGACCTGGCAACGAACGCGGCCATGCAGGGTTTCGGGGTGGCCATCAGCGACCGGACGCTGGTCAGTGAAGATGTCGCGGCCAGGCGCCTCGTCATGCCGTTCGATACCTTTGTCGAAACGGGGTCGCGCTACTACCTTGTATATCCTGACTGTGTCGCTTGCCAGCCAAAGATGAAGACCCTAAGCGAGTGGATTGCGGCGAACCGTGAGTAACCGGTGCATCCGGTTGGCGCAGCTGCTTCTTGCAGTGAAGAGCACGGCTGAAGTGGTGGCAAGGAGCGTCGGCTCGCGCCTCGCGTCGTGTCGTGGATGCGCGAACGTTTCGATGCTGCACATCAACAACGCGGTCGCACTACTTCCCGAATCCGTCGACGAGTACATAGGACAGGACAAGGCACGCGAGCGGCGCATGCGCGGATTCGGCCATCCGAAACGCACGCAGGCTTCGGACGATCCGCCAGGGAAGCGAGAGTCGTACCTTGTTCCCCAATTCCAGCGACTCGATTCAACCTTGGACAGGGGTCATCTGTTCACACTTGCGACCTTGCCTTTGCCTTCGCTCCTGTCTCTTGTTTTCCGCTATCCGGCGATACTTCTGGCGGCCCGATTGGGATTTGATGTGCGAAGTCGATCCGCAAAATTTGTTCAAGATAACGTGAACGCGGAAACGATTGATGAGAAGATCGTGTACGCGGAACGTTGGGAGGGGCTTCGTCCTACGCCAGAATTGATGATGGCTCATCGACCTCAAGGCGCAGCTTCAAAAGGGAACCGGACCTGGTTAAAGCCGCTGCAATTCCCTCGCGGTATTTCACTGGGACATCATCATCGCGCAACACCCAATCGCAGCAGACAGCGCACAGCCGCATTTACGTGAACACCTGCCCTAACCGAAAGCATCAGGGCAATGCCCGCATAGCTACGCAAGCTCGAAGCAAGTACGGATAAAACCCATTTCTACAAAGGCAAAAGCAATGCTCACTTCCAGCGACGGCTTGACCGGCCCGGCGCGGCTCCTGCGATTCGCTTCATGGGTGATAGCGATCGTCTTCGCAGTCTTTCTGAATATGCTCGGCAGTCTTGTGATTCGCGACATGGCGTTTGCACCGAGCGGCGGCCCGCCCGCCATCGGGCAATTCGCGGATGCTCCTGCTAGAGCGCGGCTGGACGCAGCGCGACACGACCTGCAGGCGCAGCGCGACGCCCTCGATGAGAAGGCCGAGACCATCGAGGTGACGCGCGCACGCGCCGCAAAAGCGTACGCGGACGAGAAGGAGAGTTTCCGCAACTGGCTGGCAACGCGATCGGTGACGGGAGATAGTACGAGGGACCCCGATATCGTCGCGCGAACGCGGAAACTCGATGCGCTACAGGCGGCGGCCATCGACTGGCAGCATCGGATCGATGTGATCGGTGACCAGCAACGGAAACTGGCATCGCAACAAGCTCAACTGGACACGCAAATCGCCGACGCCGACGCGGTGGCCGAACGGCGCCTCGACGAGGCGACGCGGCATTACGCGTTGCAGGTATTCGGCCTGCGTCTCGCATTGACACTACCAATTCTACTGGTCGCGAGCTGGCTGTTCATTCGCTACCGTAAGGTGCGGTACTGGCCATTCGTGTATGGTTTTGGCCTGTTCGCATTGAGCGCGTTCTTCATTGAACTGGTCCCGTATCTTCCGGATTTCGGTGGCTATATCAGGGTCCTCGTCGGTATCGCGCTCACGGTGTTCACCGGCCTTTACATGATGAGGGCCTTTCAGCGCTATGCCGAGCGCAAGCGGCTCGAATTACAGCAGGACCAGGGAGAACGCGCACGCACGATTGGATATGAAAAGGCCGTTCGCTCACTCGAAAAAAAGAGCTGCCCTTCATGCGACAAACAATGGAATCTCGGCGGCGACGATTCGACGTTCTGCGTGCATTGTGGATTGCGACTCTTCAATGTGTGCGGATGCGGGGGCCGGAATTTCTTTTTTTTCCCGCATTGCCATCAGTGTGGTGTCGCGCAGGGGTTGCCGGTAGCTGATCAGTGACGATTGGCCTATTTGCAGCACCGACCAATGACCACTTTGGAGAATTGTCGATGTCCCTTTTGGGTCCAGTTGCGGAAGTTCGCTCGGTCGATATAGTCCCCGTGCGTGGCCGATATGAGACAGCCGCGGTGCTCGTAAATTCATATGACCATTCACTATGCGCGGGCGGCCGCATGGCGAGCGTCGCGAGTTCTAGCTCGGTCCGCGCCAGCATCCATTGCTCGTCGTCCTCGGCAGCAGGTCTCGTTGGCGCAATGAGCGCCTCACGTCGATGCCGAGCATTTGCATGACTTCGGTGATCTGTCGGATCTCCGCTTCGAAGTCGAGCCGCCATTGACTGCGCTCCAGATTGTCTTCGATGACCGTGAAAGCCGCTGTGTTATCACGTGCGCGTACCACGCGCGGCCGGTGCTCTTACTTACGCCGCCTGCGCGGCAGGGTGTACCCAGGCGCATCTACCGTTGTGTCCGCCACTTAGCAGAACTTCTGTAACTTATTAAGAACTTCGTAACGTGAAGTAACAGGTGTTCGTCACCATCGACAGTCTTGCATAGACTGACTTTGCTGGCGCGCCGTACCCAAGACGGCAAGGGAGCGGTTTGCAAAGCCGCATACACAGGTTCGAGTCCTGTCGGCGCGTCCACCTACAATTTCGCCTTGGCATTGGTCGGTGCACGGTGAACTGCACGATCGACGAGCCTTCGAAACCCGGGCCTTTCCGCTTGATGATCGCGCGCCTTCGTCGGCTGGCCGCACGGCAATCCGGAACGCGATGCACCGCATGATGCGGCGCATCGCGTCGATACGCGAAGGGCGGTCAGTTCGCGAGCGCGAGGACGTGGCTTGCGCGCGGCTCGTCGCCGGCGGGGCTCGCCACTGGCGCGGACGCTGCCGATGCGAGGCCCTCGTGATGAGTGCGGAATGCCAGCGCGAACTGCGCGGCCTGCTGGCCCACGGTGGCAAGCTGCTCGACGACCTTCGGATCGGAGCAGGTGTCGGCGCTGTCAAAGCGCGTCTCGAGTGTATTGATGCCCGCGCCGAACGGCGTCGGCCAGCCACGCAGCGCATGCACGATGGCGCGCAGCGAGGTCAGCACGGAACCCGCCGCCTGCCACCCATAGGCTGTGACGATGCAACCGACGGCGCGTCCGTCCAGATAGGGGCGCTCGTCGGCGCGCAGTTCCTCGAGCGTATCGAGCGCGTTCTTCACGAGGCCGGATACGCCTCCGTGATAACCCGGCGTGGCGATGATGAGGGCATCCGCATGCCGCACGGCCTCGATCAGTTCGAGTTGCTGTTCAGTGCGGTGCGCGCTTTCGGGTGCGTAGTGCGGCAGGCCATGCAGGAATGCGCCGCCGAACAGGCGCGTGCGCGCGCCCGCCTGCTCTGCGCCGCGCAACGCGAAGGCAAGCGCGCGTTCGGTGGACGATGCAGCGCGCGTGGTGCCGCCGATGCCGATCACGAGCGGACGGCGGTTCTGATCGAAACGGTTCAACTTGAAGCTCCTGGCTGCTGTGGCGGCGGGCCGAGTGCATGTTCGACATGTGTGCCATGCTAACGGGCCCAGATCCGGAACCACCATCTTATTGACCGATGGTAACAGCACGAAACGACTTTTTGTTCTAACGATATAACGGCGTAAGGGTTATCCGCGCTTGCGCGCCGACGTGGAATGCTTGTGCGAAAGGCTTCGTTTGAACGCGCGCGTTGTGGCGCTACGATCGAGCCATCTCCTCCATGAAAACTCCTTGACATGGGATTGGCCCCGGCTTCGAAAGAGGCTGGGGCATTTTTTTGCGTCTGGTTTTGCAATGCTTGTCAGCATTGCGTCGCGCTTCTAAAGATTCGTTCATGTGTGCCGTCATTTGCATTTGCGTCACTGAAGAAGGACTGAAGGAAGACTGAAGGAAAACGTGCCGCACGATGAATCCGAAGCTGACAAGGTGTTTGTAATTTCCGGGGGCAAGATGAAAAAGATGTTATTGACATGTGTTGGTGTGGTGTTGGCCGGTTCGCTGGCCGGTTGTGCAGGAACGAATTTCACACGTCCCGATGACGCGGCGTTGCGGGATGGCAAGACAACCATCGGACAGGTGCGGACCAGCTACGGCAAGCCGTATCGTGAAAGCCAGGTCGTGAAGAACGATCAGGACGTGACGCTGCTCTCTTATGCGTATGCAACGACGGGCGGCACGTCGCTCGAAACGGGCGTGATTCCCGCCCGGTCCCTCGAGCTTGCCTTCTGGAAAGACACGCTGGTCTCCAATGTCTTCGTCTCGTCGTTCAAGGACGACGCCAGCGCGTTCGATGCTTCGAAGCGTGACGCCATCGTCAAGGGCAAGACGGCGCGTGCGCAAGTGGTCGAGCTTCTGGGGCGCCCGGCGGGTTACGCGATCTATCCGGCGATCAAGGACAAGAACGGTCAGGCGCTCGTGTACTCGTATCACACGACAAGCGGTTCGGCATTCAATCTGAAGTTCGCGAAGAAGGATCTGATCGTGACGGTCGGCCAGGACGGCGTCGTCACCGATGTGAACTACGAGTCTTCAGGCATGCAGTAAATGCGTCGCGGGTGCCGCATGCCGATATGCGCACCCGCATTCACGGGACTCACGCGTCCAGCGAGGTCCAAAGCGCGACGGCCCCAGGCGCCGGCCGTTGCGGCGTATCCGGCCGCCGCCTTCGATCCGTTTTTGTTATCGCCCCATCCAACAGTCGGATTGTTCCCGTATCGGCGACCGATTTATATTGCGTACACCGAGGGCCTGCATTCATCCAGGGCCCCGACAACGACGAATGTGCGGCAATGTCAAACCGCGCATCAGGAGTACAGGAGCGCAACGATGAATCGAATCGATCTGGAGGGCCGTGTCGTCGTGATCACGGGCGGCGCGCGGGGCATCGGCTACGCGGTTGCGCAACGCGCGCTGCGCTCGGGCGCGGCGGTTTCGCTATGGGATGTCGACGGCGAGCGGCTTGCTCGCAGCGAACGCGAGCTGAGCGAACTCGGCAAGGTATCCGCCATCACCGTCGATCAAACGAAAGAAGCCGAAATCGACGCGGCCGTGAGCAAGACGCTCGCCGCGCACGGCGCGATCGATGTGCTGATCAACTGCGCGGGCATCACGGGCGGCAACGGCACGACCTGGGAACTCGCGCCCGATGTGTGGCGCAGCGTGATCGACGTGAATCTGATCGGCCCGTATCTCGTGTGCCGCGCGGTCGTGCCGCAGATGCTCAAGCAGGGCTATGGGCGCATCGTCAATATCGCGTCGGTGGCGGGCAAAGAGGGCAATCCGAACGCATCGCACTACAGCGCATCGAAGGCGGGACTGATCGGTCTCACCAAATCGCTCGGCAAGGAACTCGCGACGAAGAACATCCTCGTCAATGCCGTCACGCCCGCCGCCGCCAAAACCGAGATCTTCGATTCGATGTCGCAACAGCACATCGACTACATGCTCTCGAAGATCCCAATGAACCGTTTCCTGCTGCCCGACGAGGCCGCGTCGCTGATTCTGTGGCTCTCGTCGGAAGACTGCGCGTTCAGCACGGGCGCGGTGTTCGATCTGTCGGGCGGCCGCGCGACCTATTAGACATATCGGGCGCATCACGCACATCGCGAGTCAATACGCGGAAAACGGCGGCACACGCATGCCGAGCCTTCCCCGCGAAGGCCAATTCAGCAGGCACGCCAACGGGCGGCACGGCCCGTCAAGGAGACGAGATGACGCGAACACCAACGCAATCCCTCGATGGCATCGTCAGCCAGGTCATGCGGCGGCTGTTGCCGTTCCTGCTGCTGATGTACGTGCTCGCGTTTCTCGACCGCGCGAACATCGGCTTCGCGCAAAAGGCGTTGCAGCACGATACGGGCATTTCGAACGCGGCTTTCGCGTTCGGCGCGGGCGTGTTCTTCATCGGCTACGCGCTCTTCGAGGTGCCGAGCAATTTGTTGTTGCATCGCGTCGGCGCGCGCTTGTGGATGTGCCGGATCATGGTGACGTGGGGCATCGTGTCGGCGGCGATGAGTCTTGCGCACACGGCTACGGCCTTCTATGCGCTGCGCTTTTTGCTGGGTGTCGCGGAAGCCGGCTTCTTTCCGGGCGTCATCTATTACCTCACGCGCTGGTTTCCACAAGCGGCGCGCGCGCGAGCCGTCGGCGTGTTCTATTTCGGCGCGCCGCTTGCGTTCATGTTCGGCAGCCCGCTGTCGGGCTTGCTGCTCGATCTGCATGGCAGGTTGAATCTCGCGGGCTGGCAGTGGCTGTTTCTGATCGAAGGCGCGCTCGCATCGGTGGTCGGCGTGTGGGCGTTCTTCTATCTCGACGACAAGCCCGAAGACGCGCAATGGCTCACGCCGGCCTCTCGCAAGATCTTGAGCGCGGCGCTCGACGATGATGCGCGCGCAGCCTCAGCGCACGGCCCGCACCGCATTCTCGCGGCGCTCGTCGACGCACGCGTGCTGCTGTTGTCCGCGATCTATCTGCTCATTCAAATGAGCGTCTATGGCGTGATCTTCTATCTGCCGCAGCAGGTGGCCGCATTGCTGGGCGAGTCGGTGGGCTTGCGCGTCGGCATGGTCACGGCCGTGCCGTGGATCTGCGCGCTCGCGCTCACGTGGTACGTGCCGCGCCGCGCGGACCGCACAGGCGCGCACCGGCGCTGGGCTGTCGCGCTGCTGGTGCTCGCCGGTTGCGGGATCGGCGTGTCGGGTCTCGCGCAGAGTCCGCTCGTCGCGTTGCTCGCGCTGTGCTGCGCGGCAAGCGGCTTTATCGCCGCGCAGCCCCTCTTCTGGACGTTCCCGACGCGTTACCTCACAGGCGTGGCGGCTGCGGGCGGCATCGCGCTGATCAACTCGCTCGGCAGTCTGGGCGGCTTTATCGCGCCGACGCTGCGCACGAGCGCCGAGCATGCATTCCAGTCGACATCGAGTGGCCTGCTGTTGCTCGGCGCCGCGAGCCTGCTTGCCGCGTTGCTGATCGGCACCACTGTCCGGCTCGGCGCCGCGCGCGAGACTTCCGCTTTCTCCCAACCGATACATCGCGCCCGCTGACACATTGGCGCGCGCAACCACGAACGGAGCTTTAGAACATGGCGATGCCCACTATCCGGCACGTGCGTGCCTTCGTCGTCCGAGGCGGCGGCGCGGACTATCACGACCAGGCCGAAGGACACTGGATCGACGACCACATCTCGACGCCGATGGCGCGTTATCCCGAGTACCGGCAAAGCCGGCAATCGTTCGGCATCAACGTGCTGGGCACACTCGTCGTCGAGATCGAGGCGAGCGACGGCACGGTCGGCTTTGCGGTGACGACGGGCGGCGAGATCGGCGCGTTCATCGTCGAGAAGCATCTGGCGCGCTTCCTCGAAGGCCAGCATGTGACCGACATCGAGAAGATGTGGGATCAGATGTACTTCGCGACGCTCTACTATGGGCGCAAGGGCGTCGTGCTCAACACGATTTCGGGCGTCGATCTTGCACTGTGGGATCTGCTCGCGAAAGTGCGCAATGAGCCCGTGTACCAGCTATTGGGCGGCCCCGTGCGCGACGAACTGCAGTTCTATGCGACGGGTGCGCGGCCTGATCTCGCGAAGCAAATGGGCTTTATCGGCGGCAAGCTGCCGTTGCAGCATGGACCCGCCGAAGGCGAGGCGGGGCTCAAGCAGAACATCGACAAGCTCGCGGATATGCGCAGCCGCGTCGGTGACGACTTCTGGCTGATGTACGACTGCTGGATGAGCCTCGACGTCACGTACGCGACGAAGCTTGCGAAGGCGGCGCACGAACATGGGCTGAAGTGGATCGAAGAAGCGCTGCCGCCCGACGACTACTGGGGTTACGCCGAACTGCGCCGCAACGTGCCGCGCGGCATGATGGTATCGACGGGCGAACACGAGGCGACGCGCTGGGGCTTTCGCATGCTGCTGGAGATGAACTGCTGCGACCTGATCCAGCCGGACGTCGGCTGGTGCGGCGGCATGACGGAGCTGATCAAGATTTCCGCGCTTGCCGATGCGCACAACGTGATGGTCGTGCCGCATGGTTCGTCGGTGTACAGCTATCACTTCGTCGTTACGCGCCACAACTCGCCGTTTTCCGAGTTCCTGATGATGGCGCCGAAGGCGGACCAGGTCGTGCCGATGTTCACGCCGCTGCTGCTGGACGAGCCTGTGCCCGTCAACGGCCGCATGAAGGTGCCCGATACGCCGGGCTTCGGCGTGCGTCTGAATCCCGAGTGCAAGCTCGATCGGCCTTACCAGCACTGAACATGAACCCGTGAAGGAGAAGCCTGTGCTGCTGAAAGACAAGTCGGTGATCGTGACGGGCGGCTCGCGCGGGATCGGCCGCGCGATTGCCGTGGCCTGCGCGAGAGAGGGCGCCGATGTGGCGATCAACTACTGGGGCGACAACGACGCATCGTATAACCGGCGTTCCGCTGTCGAGGAGGTGGTAGGCGAGATCGAGGCGCTGGGGCGGCGCGTGATTGCCGTCGAAGGCAATGTTGCCTTGAAGGAGACGGGCCCCGAACTCGTGCGTCGCACGGTTGATGCATTCGGGAAGGTCGACGTGCTTGCGAGTAACGCGGGTATCTGCCCGTTCCATGCGTTTCTCGACATGCCTGCTGAAGTGCTTGAAACGACTGTCGCGGTGAATCTGAACGGTGCATTCCTTGTCACGCAGGCCGCTGCGCAGCAGATGAAAGCGCAGGGCACGGGCGGCGCGATCGTGGCGACGAGTTCGATCAGTGCGCTTGTCGGCGGCGCAATGCAGACGCATTACACGCCGACCAAGGCTGGCGTGCATTCGTTGATGCAGTCGTGTGCGATTGCGCTTGGGCCGTATGGTATCCGCTGCAATTCGGTGATGCCGGGGACGATCGCCACTGATCTGAACGCCGAGGATCTCGCCGACGAGGCGAAGAAAGCCTACTTCGAGAAGCGCATTCCTCTTGGAAGGTTGGGGCAGCCTGAGGATGTCGCGGAGTGCGTTGTGTTTCTTGCTTCGGAGCGTGCACGGTATGTGACGGGTGCGGCCTTGCTGGTGGATGGTGGACTGTTTGTGAATTTGCAGTAGGAGTGGGATTTAACGCTGTCGCTGGGAGTCTGTTTTGCCACTGTCGCTGCATCCGCGATGCGGGTCGCCTTTGCCACTATCGCTGGCATCCGCTGTTCGCTTTGCCGCTGTCGCTGGCATCCGCGATAGCGCCTCGCGGCGCGGGCGTTGCCCCTGTGCGGGGCGGCACTTACTTTCTTT